>NZ_AZEZ01000092.1:0-446 GCF_001434275.1 Companilactobacillus mindensis DSM 14500
TCAAAGAACTACCAAAAACAACGACTTTTAGTGTCGAAACTAAATACAAAGATACGCAATCAACATAATAACTTCTTGAATATTTTATCTACTAAACTTATCAATAGCCACGATTTGATAGTAGCTGAAGAATTGAGAAGTTCAAATATGTTGAAAAATCATGCTCTGGCAATGTCAATCTCCGACGTTGGGTGGAGAACATTTCTAAACATGTTAGCTTATAAAGCTGATTTATATGGTAGAAAATTTTTGACTATAGATCCAAAAAACACCACCCAAACATGTTCCAATTGCGGACATATCTTGAGCGGTGCTAACAAATTGACTCTAGCTGACAGAAAATGGACTTGTCCAATTTGTCATAAATATCACTTTAGAGATCATAATGCGGCTATCAATATCCTAAATAAAGGATTGGCAAAACAGTAAAATATAAAGTCCGTTTG
>NZ_AZEZ01000092.1:456-106943 GCF_001434275.1 Companilactobacillus mindensis DSM 14500
GAAAGGCATTGGTAATTAGCGTGTAAGACATAGCATCTTCGGATGGTATGCAGTGCTATATCTATGCAAATTGTGACTAATAAACAGTTAGTGTGTTTATTACTTACAAGCCATGGACTTTAGTCCATGGTAGTTGACGGCGGGGGTATTCTTTATTCTCGTCTCCCATGAAATTTCGGTAGATGCTGGAACGCTGTGAGAGCAACTTAGAGCCAATTACAGTTCAAATTGTCTCTAAGCTTGTCTGTTCTCTAACCTGGCAAAGAGCCGCCAGCTAAGAGACTGCCACGGCTGAGCATCTATCGAAATTTCATTCCAGACTAATGAACTTTTTATTTACTTTTGTATTGATAACATTAAGGACTGCATTGAAATAGGCCATCCATTCTTTTGGATGACCTGTTTTGCCTTAATAAATGTATATGGTAAATCTAGTTAACTTATTTCGATTGAAACGAGTTACCCAGCTTGTTTCACTCTCTATACCTTGTAAGTTTCAGCGACCCATTCATTAGTTGCTACACGATGATAAACAACGCCATTGACGGTCTTGCTTTGATCGGTGAACCAAGGGGTATTATTCGCTAGAGCTCGGTTTCCGACTTGTTCAAGTGTACCGTCAGCTTTAAAAGTTACTAAAGGAACGTATGTAGCCTTCGGATTGTTGACGGTGATCACGTGGTCGTTGTTAGGTTGTGGAGCTGGAGTTGGTTTTGTACCGTAGACGTTGCCACTGTTTTTTAAGTTGTTGTAATACATTGAGATCAGTGCGTGGAACTGGTTCATGTCATAACCCCAAGCGGCAAAGTAACTGTCGGGATCTTGGTGGTTAGTTTCCCAAAACATTGGCCAAGTCTCTTTGTGGGATAAGACGGTCTTGTGTGGAATGTCAGGCAAGTTGTATTGGATCAGTTTTCTGGCTACATAGTTGGCATCATTTGCCAGTGAACGGGCGAAGGCATCACGGTTATTTACGCGGCATAATTCGACTTGAATATAACGAGAATTGGCTGAAGGACCGGCACCCCAAACTAAGTAGTCAGTGCTGTGAATGTTGATGGCACGTTGATCATCGACAAAGGCGTGGACATAGGTTTGAAGTCTGGGCCAATTGTTGTCGAAACTTTTGACGAATTGAGCAGCATTGACGTTGGGTGTAGCTGTTTCGTGAACGATGACACCTTCTGGTTTGCCGACTCCGTTGCGATATCCTTGCCAAACATTGAAAGTCCCAGCGTGATATTCGATCGAAGCTGGTTGAAATTTATTTTGAATGATGTAGTTATTGATCTGTGAATCAGCTTTGACAGTTTGTGTCTGTAAGCTGGAAATAGTCGTTAAAATTATTAAAGATACTAATGCAAAGATATTTTTCTTTTTGATAATAGATTCCCCCTTAATATTATTGGTTAAATATACCATGTGTATAGACCAATGATTTTACGGAGGACCGTCAGTTGAGTGACAGTTTAATGACATAAGAATATTTATGAAGGTAAGGAAAAAGTTATAGGATTTTATTAATTCGAATATGAAAAAGTCACCTTTGATTCCAAATATAGGAATCAAAGGTGACTTTACGTTAATGTTTCAAAATTGAATATGTTTTGTCCTATTTTCTGATTGAAATAAGTTACCCAGCTTGTTTCAATCTCTGTTTTCCCTTGAAAAATTCCAAAACTTTATAAAGTCCCAATCCAGCCATCATAGCGATAACTGGCAAAAATTCGATGCGATAGCGTCCTTGAACTTCGATGATCAGCTGCACGACCGCAAAGGCCATCAGTGGCAGGATCAGTAAATAGAAGTTATTATTGAATTTCGTTTTGAACAAATGCAACGAACCGATCCAAGAAAAGACGATCAAAAAGATTGAACCAACATAGGCTAAAAAGTTGATGATTGCCACGGTTTTGGCCGAATGATTCAAGCCGTAACTGGTGAAGTCAGTCGCCATAGTTCGTGAAGACCAGAGAACTTGCGTTTTATCAATGAACAACTTGAGCCAGCTGTGAGTACGGTTGAGATGGTTGATCTCCTCGTGAAGGCGTTTGGTTTCGACCGGACGCATCTGAGCACGAGTCTTAGTAGCATCAATCAATTTGTCCATGTCAGGTGAATATGTTCCACTAGCCTTGTAATTGAGACCAGTGACAAATTTCCACTCAGGGTCATTGTTTGAAAGGCCATAAGCATTCATTCCCGATGCTTTGATACCCCAGCCAGCGAGACTGAAGAGCACAAAGTAAATGGCCAGTGACAACAAGATCTTCAAAGCCCGGTGATAATCCAAGTCCTTTAATAAGACGTAGCAGAGCGCAAAAACAACGATACCAGCGATAATAACTGGTCCAATAGGTCGAATCAAACAGCCAGCTGTCAAAGTTATTCCTGCTAGGATATAGTGGCTTAATTTGTTACTCATTAAAAGATAGAAGGTTATCAGGTATAATAATGAGCCTAAGTACTGGTTGCTGGCCTGACTGTTGAGTGCAAACCAATCGAGATCGATGAGCAACAAGAAAACTGATAGGCGGGCAATTTTAACGTTGTTGAAAATTTTCATAACTAAAAGATAAGTGAAAAGTAAAATCAAACCTTGATAAATCACGTTTAAGAATTGAATGGCAAAGATCTTGTAGCCAAAGATGCGCACTACGCTAGTAACGTAAATCATGAAGCCAGTTTGATAAGCATATTTGGAAAAGTAATCATTGTCAGTTTCGTATAATTTGTCGCCGACTAAAAATCCTGGTACACGAGTCCAGAAATTCCCAAAGTCACTGATCTGATTGTTAGGAACGTTCAAAATCCAGACCGTAGCAACAATCATAAACAATCCGATCATCGTCCCCAAGACGATCCAATTGATTTTTTGACTGTCAGTTCGGATCCGCGTCAAGACGATTCCCATGAGCGTAACAAAAGCTAAGAATATTAATAGAAGAATCGTGTTGCAAAGTGGACTTTGAAAGAGAATGTTATTGTAATAATACAAGAGCATTAATAAAAACGCTGCGGTGGTGAAAATAGCAACGCAAACTAAAATAGCTTTACTTATAAAAGATTGCAGTTTATCGATAATTTTCCCCTTTATACTACTGATGATTTAATTAAAAATTGGTTTCCATAATTTAATAGGGAAACACTAGACTTCATAGTATCATAATATTTTTTGTAATTAAATACGGACAAAACCAAGAGACAAGTTGTAGATATTAAGGATGAATATATGAATAATAAATTAAACGCTGATATTATTTAAATTAATCAAGAAATTAATTTTATAAGGAATCTCAAACAATTGTTTACGAATTTTATAATCGTGATTCAAAATGGATTTTTGGTTTTATAGTGATGGTGTATAAAGATATTCATCAAAAAGGGGACTTTAAGATGCAAACATTAGATACGACCAGATCATATTATCGGAGAATCACCAAACTGGATATCATCGTACTTTTCATGATCATAGGATTGCTATTCTTCAAAGAAGGAGTGTTCCTTTCAGCGTTATTGATCGTTGTTTATCCATTCAGCCACTCCAAAGTTTTGGTGTCTGATATTGGGGATAAGGATACGAAGCTTTGGGTCAGAAACATGGACTGGAATCGATATCGCAAAGATCATGGCATCAATCTTTTGTCGCAATACAAGTCTTCAGGGAATCAGGTTTATAATCCACAGGCTTAACTAAGTCTGATTTAAAAGTTCTTCTAATTCGGTTTGTGAATTGGAAGAACTTTTTTGCTGAATTAAAAAGGTTATTCGGAATAGTTGATTTATAAGGTAAATAAATTTATCGATAAAACAACTGATATGACAACCATATGTTCGTGTCAAGCCCAAAATTTCGAGCTAACTACTTGAATTTCACATGCAAATTTAAATTAAAATAATCATTGCTAACTTTCCAGATGCGATATTAGAATAGTATTTGCGGCTTTAAAATTAGCGACTTGGATCAGCCAAATTCAAGTCCAGACAAATTGAATATTTTTTTAATTTTGAATTGCCTAAACGACAATACGCAAATATCATTTTCAAATGTCAATAGTAATAGTTGAACACTAGATATTGTTATTATTTTTATTTGAGGGTACTATATACTGTGTTATTTAAAAAGTGTGGAGTGATTATTAATGGACGTTATTAATAAAATCATTTTATCAAATGACTTTGTAGATGAAGTTAAAAAAACAATTAAACCTCACTGGGGTGAATTAGGCTGGGTCACATATAAACGGACTTATGCTCGCTGGATCCCAGAATTAGGCCGGACTGAAAACTGGTCTGAGACGGTCAAACGAGTGGTTGAAGGAAACATCAATCTGGACCCTCGTTTGAAGAGTGAAACTTTGACTGATGATCAATATGCCGGATTAGTTAAAGAAGCTCAATCATTGTACAAGTTGATCTACGGATTAGCAGCAACTCCTTCAGGACGTAACTTGTGGATCTCGGGAACTGAATATCAACATCGCAATGGTGATGCTTTGAACAATTGTTGGTTTATCGCCGTTAGACCACAAAAATACGGAGACAGTCACATTTTGCCAGACTATCTTCAAAAAGATCAATTAGCTGTTTCAATGCCATTTTCCTTCATGTTTGATCAATTAATGAAGGGTGGCGGGGTTGGTTTCTCCGTTGTGCCAAGCAATATGAAGTTGATGCCAGTTGTCGACAACAAAGTAAACTTAACCGTTTTGATCGGCAAAGAAAGTGCATCATATAAAGATTCCATCGCTGCTGGAGCTATCGACCGTGACGAATGGTTGACTCAAAATGATTTAACTAAGACTCGTCACTATGAAATCCCAGATACACGTGAAGGCTGGGTCGTTGGTAATGCCGAAATGATCGACACTCACTTCAACGATACTAACAGTGGTTTCCAAGATGTTGTTCTTGATATCACTGCCATCCGTGCCAAGGGTGAAAAAATCAAGGGCTTTGGTGGTACTGCTTCTGGTCCTGTTCCTTTGATCGAAATGTTCTTTGATATCAACGAAGTTTTGAATAACGCCGTTGGTCGTAAACTAACTTCTGTCGACTGTACTGATATGGGTAACTTGATCGGTAAAACTGTCGTTGCTGGTAACGTTCGTCGTTCAGCTGAATTGGCTTTGGGCGGTTCAACTGATGATGACTTTATCACTATGAAGCAAGATCAAAAGAAACTTTACCACCACCGTTGGGCTTCAAATAATAGTGTAGCTGTCGATTCAGAGTTCAACCGTTATGCACCGATTGCTGATTCGATCACTCACAATGGTGAACCTGGTATTGTTAATTTGGAACTATCACGCAATTATGGCCGTGGCATCGATGGATATCAACCTGGTATCGACGATGGCGTTGAAGGAACTAACCCTTGTGGGGAAATTTCTTTGAGTAACGGTGAACCATGTAACTTGTTTGAAGTCTTCCCATTGATTGCCACTGATCAAGGCTGGACTTTGGAAGAAGCCTTTAGTTTGGCTGCCCGTTATACAAAACGAGTTACTTTCAGTAATTATGACTGGGAAGTTTCGCGTGATGTTATTCAAAAGAACCGTCGTATTGGAGTTTCCATGTCAGGAATTCAAGACTGGATCTTGACGACTTTTGGAAACCGTGTAGTAACTGGCTTTGAACCTACCACAGATAAAGAGACCGGCGAGACTATTCAAAAACCTATCTACGATCAGCGTGTAGTTAAGGAATTTGATAACCTTTATCACGCCGTTGTAAAAGCTGACAAGGAGTACTCTAAGGCTCTTGGTTGCAAGCCTTCAATCAAGCATACAACTGTTAAACCATCAGGTACTGTAGCTAAATTAGCTGGGGTTTCTGAAGGGATGCACTTCCACTATGCCGGTTATTTGATCCAAAGAATCAGATTCCAAGATTCTGATCCACTGTTGCCTGCTTTGAAAGCTTGTGGCTACAAGATCGAACCAGACGTTTATACAAAGCACACGATGTGCGTTGAGTTCCCTGTAAAGGCTGCTAACGCTGACAATCCTAACTTTGCCTCAGCTGGTTCAGTTTCAATCGCTGAACAATTTGCTACGCAAGCCTTCTTACAAACATACTGGTCAGATAATGCGGTCAGTTGTACGATCACTTTCCAACCTAAGGAAGCTGATCAAATTGCACCGTTGATGTATCAATACAGACACATTACTAAATCAACTTCACTTCTACCATACAGTGGAGCCGACTTTAAACAAGCACCTAAGGAACCAATCGACAAAAAGGTTTATCAAGAACGTGAATCAGAGGTCAACGAAAATGTTGCCGCCGTATTCGCCAAGCAAAATGATAACCACGATAAGAAAGATATCGAATTAGTCGATCAATCCGACTGTGCCAGTGGTGCATGTCCAATTAGATAATAAACTAGAAAGCGGAGCAAACCGGTTTGTGTAGTTTGTTTCAGAGTATGACAGAACTCGGTTAACTTCCGAGCAATAATTGAAAAGCCTCAATATTCGCATTATGAATATTGAGGCTTTTGCTATTATGTGGAAGAAGTTGAGTTCTGTTGCACGTTTATGCTGCATATTTAATGAAAAACATAGTTGTGTCACAGTCTCTTCTTTTTTATGAGTTATTTACGCTTATCTTCTTCAGCCACACGAACGAATTTATCCTGTTTGAATAATTTACGGCGGGCAATCGGTGACATTTGGGCAATCCACAAGGTATAACTGAAACTGGTGAAAGAAATCAAAGCCCAGATGATCCAGCTAGTGTGCTCACTGCCGACGAAACGAGTGAAACTAAAAATATCGGCAATGACTTCTTCGACGAAGACATCCCAAATTTTCAGCGGTATAAATTTTTCGTGCAAGTAAACAACTTCCAGTAGGATTTGAACTATTAAGATGATCAACCAACCGTACAAATAATGGCGGCCACCTTGGGCAGTAACAACTTTTCGATAGATGGGAACTTCTTGACCGTTTTGATCACGGAAAAAGGTGCTCGAAGTTTCTTCCAATCTGATTTTAGTGTGATCGGCTTGATAATAACCAACGGCGATAGCAAATAAAATTAGGATTAGGATGATCACTAGATTAACTTTTGACCATTTGACGGTATTGAAAAATTGATACATGGTCAAAATTGGGATTATCCAAAAACTGATTCGACTGATCGAACTGAATTCGAATTGATCGTAAATAAAATAAATCAAAATAAGTGCTGTAACAAATGGTGGAATCATAATATCCTCTCCTTAAATAACAATCACAGAATATCATAATTATAAAGGATGATTATGCCAAACTCGGATACTGTGAATAGTGATTTTTGAATAAGGTACGCCAGGGTATTTTTTGATAATAATGAGTCCTAATTTTTGGTCATTAGCGGTTTGTCCTAAATGATACTCCCAGTTGTCGTAACTGCCTTGATTGTCAGAAACATCAGTCAATTTGAGGGTAGGATGTTGTTTTAGATACTTTACGCTGAAAGCATCGTAACCCAACTTGTAGGCTTGGTGAGTATTCAGAAGCCATTGAGTCTGATGCTTGGTTTGATTGGTAGCAACGATTTCGGGGAGCACCAAGAAAATGAAAAGCACCAAGAAAGGAAAAAATATCATTCCCAGTGGACCTAAAAAATCTCTAATAAAATTATTTTTAGTACGTGACATTAATAAGTCTCCCAAGCATTTTGATAAAAATATAACACTTGAATATTTAGTTTCTGTAAAGATTATAATAATTTCGCAAATATTATACTTTACATATCAAGTTTACAGACGTAAACTATATTCGAATAGAAGATTACAGTTGTAAACTGAGAAGGAGGAACTACCATGACTGAAGTAGAAACAATGAGTAAAGCTGAATGGCAAGTGATGAGAATTATTTGGACTTTGGGCGAAGCTACTAGCAAACAAGTTATTGATATTTTAGTTAAAAAGACCGATTGGAAAGCTGCCACGATTAAAACGCTGATCATTCGGTTGCAGAAGAAACATTTCTTAAAAGCGGACGAAGCCACACGTCCCTATATTTATCAGCCACTGATTGCCGAAGACCAAGCGATTCACCAAAGCGTCAACAACTTGTTCGATGATCTCTGTTGTATGAAAAAGGGTCAAGCAATCAATGATTTGATCGAGAATTCCGAGATTTCTCAAAGCGATATTTCGCAAATGATTGCTACATTAACTAAAAAGCAATTGACCGCACCAGAGATGGTTGACTGTAACTGTTTGGAGGCCGATTTGAAATGAAAGATATGGATATGAAAAATATGAACCACGATGATATGAAAATGAATATGTCGAGTGGACATGACATGATGATGCACGGTGGTCACATGATGGATATGGGGGACTTGAAGCAGAAGTTTTGGATCTCTTTAGTTATGGCGATTCCAGTCTTCATTCTTTCGCCATTCATGGGTTTGCATTTGCCATTCCAGTTTCAATTTCCTGGTTCTGATTGGATTGTTTTAATTTTGTCTACGGCACTTTATTTCTACGGTGGGAGACCATTTCTGACTGGAGCCCGCGGTGAATTAGCTGAGAGAAAACCGGCCATGATGACTTTGATCACAATGGGTATCAGCGTCGCTTATGTATATAGTCTCTACGCCTTTGTCATGAATGATCTGTTGCACTCCAACAATCACATCATGGACTTCTTCTGGGAATTGGCATCCTTGATTGTCATTATGCTTTTAGGTCACTGGATCGAAATGAAATCGACGATGAGTGCCGGCAATGCTTTGCAAAAGATTGCTTCACTCGTTCCTAATAAAGTCCACATGGTTCACGATAACAAATTAATGGATCATGATATTTCCATGGTCAAACAAAATGATGTAGTTGAGGTACGTGCTGGTGAATCAGTACCGCTTGATGGACATGTCATTAGTGGCGAAAGCTATATCAACGAATCATTGATCACTGGTGAATCAAAATCAGTTAAAAAAACTTTGGGCGACAAAGTCGTTGGTGGTTCGATCAATGGTGAAGGAACTATCAGAGTTCAAGTCGATAAGACTACTGATGAAGGCTATTTGTCACAGATCAGTAAGTTAGTTTCCGATGCCCAAAATAATCGTTCCAAAACTCAAATGCTAGCTGACCGTGTTTCGGGTTGGTTGTTCTACGCTGCTATGACGGTTGGAATCATTGCCTTTATTTACTGGTTGATCTTTGGTGACATGAATACGGCTTTGAATAGATTGGTCACCGTTTTGGTAATCGCTTGTCCCCATGCTTTAGGTTTGGCAATTCCACTTGTTATGTCACGTAGCACCTCAATTGCGGCGACGAATGGCTTGATCATCCGTGACAACCAAGCTATGGAAAACAGCCGCAAGATCGACTACATTGCCATGGATAAAACAGGTACGTTGACTGAAGGCAAGTTCACTGTCAATGGATTAAAGAGCACTGACAAAGCGTTTGACAGTAAAAAATTATTAGCTATTGTTGCTGGCATCGAAAATGGTTCCAGTCACCCAATCGCCAGCAGTATTGTTTCATATGCTAAGGACCAAAAAGTGGCTCCTGAAGCAATGGAAAATATTCAAGCTATCAAGGGCTACGGAATGAGTGCTACCCAAGCCGATAAAACATATTATTTAGTTAATATGAAATATTTGAATGAGCACAAAATTTCACTTGATAAACAACAGATACAGACATATCTAGATCAAGGCAATACGATAAGTTATTTAGTCGTTGATAAAAAGGTATTAGGATTCATTGCTCTAGGTGACCGGATCAAGGCCAATACGATTGAATTTATCAAAGAATTGAAAGCTAGAAATATCACGCCGATCATGTTGACTGGTGATAACAAGGAAGCCGCAGCCATTATGGCTAAACAGATGGGTATCGATGAATATCGGGCTGAATTGTTGCCAGAAGATAAGCATGAAGTCATCAAACAACTTGAATTAGAAGGCCACCATGTTTTGATGGTCGGTGATGGGATCAACGATGCACCAAGTTTAGCTGCAGCTACTATTGGTGTTGCTATTGGTGCCGGAACTGATGTAGCTATCGATTCAGCTGACGTAGTGCTCTACAACAGTGATCCTGAAGATATTATCAAGTTCTTGAAGTTATCGCACAATACTTATAAAAAGACCGTTGAAAACCTCTGGTGGGGTGCTGGATACAATATCATTGCCATTCCATTAGCTGCTGGTATCTTAGCTGGAATTGGTTTTATTCTCAGTCCTGCTGTCGGAGCTATTGTGATGTCACTTTCAACAGTCGTTGTAGCTTTGAATGCTTTGACGTTGAAAATGTAGTAAAAATTAGAAATACAATTTAGTATATTTTGACTTGAAAGAACGAAAAATCAAGCATCAGTCCTTTCTTAACTTTGGTCATATCTAATTATTTAAATACATGGGTCATCTAGGAAAACTGGGTGGCCTTTTTTGTACGACTAAATAAAACGTTTATTTGTCAATGTTTTTTTAATCAGTTGGTCTATCACATGGTAGATAAGGAATATATGAATTTTGAATTTTATTATAAATAAAAAATAATCAAATTATAGAATAATATTTATATAATTTGATATTGTGAAGGGCCTAACTATTGATAATTATTCCTTAACAGAATAAAATGTAGCTAAATAAGGTAGGCGACGAGCAATGACAACGATTTCAATTTATGTGAGCGACCACGATGAAAAACTCATCAGAAATTATGCCAAATCAAAGCACATGAGTGTCTCGTCTTTTCTACATTCAGCAGTTATGGATCGAATTGAAGACGAAATTGATGACCGGCTTTGTGAGAAGGCAGAGCGTGAATTTAAATGCAATCCGCAAGATGTCTCATTGGATGAAATGCGAAAAGAGTTGAACAACTATTGCTATTAAGTAAACGCGATGATGATAAAAGATAAATACCCGTAAGCTTTTAAGCTTACGGGTATTGTTTTACTTATAATATGGTAGATCTAGGAAGGTGATGATAGTTTCCGTTCCTTGATCTGGTTTGGACTTGACGTTGACGACATGGCCTAATTTGTCAGACATCTTCTTGACCAAATACAAGCCCATACCGGTAGATTTGCTGCCAGACTTGCGGCCATTAGTACCGGTGAAGCCTTTGTTGAATATTCGACTGATATCTTGATTAGAAATACCGATACCATTGTCTTTGATGTGCAATTCAATATTGTTATCGGCCGTTGTAGTGAAGATATCGATCTTGCCACCTTGGTCGGTGTATTTCAAACTATTAGAAATGATTTGATTGATAATGAAACTGAGCCATTTTTCGTCAGTCAAAACTTTTTTATCAGTCACATCAAGGCTGATACCGATCCGTTTGCTGATGAACAGACGCTTATTAGTTCGGATGCAAGCTTTGACGATGTCGTTGAGGTCTTGTTCTTGGATCAGATAATCGTTGGAGAAATTGTTCAGACGGGCAAAGTAGAGCGCTTGGTCAACTAAATAGTCAATCTGATCCAATTCTTCAGCAATTAAGTAAGGGTCTAGATCATCATCTTGTGATAGTTTTAAGGCGGCTAAAGGAACTTTGATATCATGGACCCAAGATTCAGTGTATTCGCGCTGATCTTTTTGATTTTGATATAATTCAGTCAACTCATTGCGGTATTCTAAGGATATATTATTGATCTTTTCTTGAATGAATCGTTGTTCATTGTTGCGGGCACCGAAGAGTTCCTTGGAGAGATCTTCTTGATAGTTTTCGAGTTGATGGTACCAATTTTTTTGGTGGGTGTAAGAAACAATCAGATTAACGATCAAAAAGATCATTGCTAAGATCCAAGTGTAGATCAACGTTCCCATGTGAAAATTGACGCGAGGGTCCAAGAAGAGTACCAATTCTACGAAAGTCATCCCGAAGAGCACGATTAAAATCGAATATATGTGGTCTCGTAAATATTTTAAGAATGTCATAATTTACCTCATTAAGGAATAATGTATCCTTGGCCGACTTTGGTTACAATATAATTCTTGAGACCAAATTTCTCGATCTTGCCACGCAAACGGTTGATATTGACAGTCAAAGTATTGTCATCGACGAAACGTTCGTCATCCCACATGAAATTGAGTAATTGTTCGCGAGTGACGATCTTGCCTTGGTCTTTGAGTAAGCGTTGCAGCAATTTATATTCATTTTTGGAAAGGTCGATCTTGTTGTCGTCGATCTCAACCGTACCGCTGGAAAGATTTAGCTTCAAACCGTTGTGTTCGATTACGTCACTGGTACTCTTAGTGAAATCATAAGTTCGGCGCAATAAAGCATTGATTTTAGCAATCAAAATATCGATTGAGAAGGGTTTTTCGACAAAATCGTCAGCCCCCATGTTCATCGACATGATCTGATCCATATTAGAATTACGTGAAGAAATAATAATGATCGGCGTTTTAGAAATTTTGCGGATCTCTTGGTTCCAATAATAACCATCATAAACAGGCAAGTTGATATCAAGTAAGACTAAGTCAGGTTGGTAGTCGTTGAACTGTTCGATGATGTTATTGAAATCTTTAGTAATGTAAGAATTCATTTGCCACTTTTCAAGATTTTCACTGATCAATTTGGAGATTGATAAATCGTCCTCAATAATCATAATTTTAGTCATGATAAAATTCCCTCCGTGCTAGAATAAAGACACTATACAATATGATAACAATAATTAATTAATTATGGAGAAATTACTGTGCAAATTGCTGTAAAGAATATTTCGAAAGATTTTGGAAAAAATAAAACGGCGGTCCATGCCATCAAAGACATCAGTCTCGAAGTGGAACATGGCGAATTTTTAGGAATCATGGGTCCATCGGGAGCAGGAAAAACAACGCTTTTGAATATGATCTCGACTAACGACCGGCCTGACCACGGTCAAATAATTATCGACGGCTTGGATTTGACACAGCTACATGACCGTGACCAGGCTAAATATCGTCGCAACAAGATGGGCTTTATTTACCAAAGCTTTGAATTGCTAGATTCCTTGAATGTTAAAGAAAATGTTATTTTGCCATTAGCTTTGAACCGGTCCAATAAAAAATTGATTGAGGAACGCTTCAATTACATGATGCAGCTGTTGAACATTGAAAACTTATCAGCCCGAGCTATCGATGAATTGTCTTTGGGACAACGCCAAATCGTCGCTGCTGCTAGAGCAATGATCAATCGTCCAGAAATCTTATTTGCTGACGAACCAACTGGCAGTTTGGATTCTAAGTCGGCGACGATCTTGCTCAATTATATGCAGATGATCAACAAAAAGGAACAGACGACTATTCTGATGGCCACTCACGATGCTTTTACGGCTAGCTATTGCAGTCGGGTCATCTTCATCAAAGATGGCGTAGTCTTCTCAGAAATCGTCAATCCGGGCAATCGAGACAAGTTCTTTGAACAGATCATCAACATGCAACGGACTATTGGTGGGGGTGACTATTTCAATGTATCGCAAAATTATTAAACGCAGTCTTTCCAATATGCGGGACAGCTATGTGATCTATATTTTGGCTTGTAGTTTTGCTATTGGTATTTTTGGAATCTTGCTTTCCATGGGAGACAATCCCTCGGTGCACTTGGCTTTGCATTGGTGGGATAACTTTATTTACGATATTTCGTCGATCATGAGTGGCCTGTTTGCCTTCTTTGCCTTTATATATATGGCCTATGTTGATGGGTTCTTTATCAAACAGCAGCGCAATGAATTTTTGACCTTTGAAAAATTAGGCATGCAGCGTTGGATCATCGTCACATTGAGTTTCTTTCAAACCGCTATCGTTCAAGCTGTGGCCTGGATCATTGGTTTGAGCTTGTTGCTGATCTTTCAGAAATTCATGGGGATGCTATTATTCTTCTTGATGCAAGTTCGTTTCAATTTTGAGATGTATCTTGGCTGGGATAATCTATACATACTGTTAGAAGTTTTTGCGGTTTCAACGTTGATATTGAGTTTGATCAACGCCATCAAGACAATGCGGATCTTGCAAAAGAAGAAAACTAAGCCATTAGTTAAGACTCGTTGGTGGCTTAGAATTCCAGCCGGAGCATTTGGAATTATTTTGTTATTGTCGGCACAGATATGTACGGCTTATCTTTTTAAAGATATGCGAATGATTTCGTATTCGGGTAAACCGTTGGCTGAAATTTTCTACATTATGATGGATGATATTGTCGGGACCTATTTGGTTTATTATGGATTTTTGCCTTCGATTTTAGATATCATGGAACGAATCCATTCGGTGGCTTATTCGGGCGTCAATATTTTTTCGTTCAAATACATGAAAGAACGGTTATTTCAAAATATTTCGATTTTATGGTTCGTAACCGAATTATCAGCGTTAGCTTTAGCACTGTTGACGTTTTGTTACTTCGGCTACCAAGCGGTGCACCAAAACTATAACAGTGCATATCCGTTTGAATTGGCGGCCAATAAAGATACCGTTAAGGTCATTCGTGATGAATTGCATAAGAATAAAGCTAAAGTAAAAGGCAGCTATAAAACAGAAGTTAAGATCAATTTAGTTTCTTATTATAGCAAGTCGAATCAGACTTACACTCGGCAACCGATGACATTTATGTCTTATTCAGCGTACAAATCTTTGCCAAAACGGATGCGCAAGGGAAATAGCAAAATTAATTCGCATCAATTTTTGAAGATCGACTATAATTCATCACTCATGTACAGTAACCATACTAATGAGCATGATATTGAAGTAAAAAATGCGCCGATGATCCAAACTGCCAAGTGGGGCTATTCTTTCCCATACGGAAGTTCGATGCACTTTGGACCGATGATGATCGTACCAGATAAGTATTATCAAAAGATGCCCGCTGAAGTGACCGATACGTTCTATGGTTGGGACTTTAAAAAAGGTGACCGCTTGAGTCGCAAGCAGTTGCAGAAATTGAATAGCTATCGTGACGCTTACTATATGAAGGTCAATTTCAAGTCTTCACTGGAGAAATCTAATATTGAAGTCATGAAAAAAGAACCCAACAAGTATGAAGCGGCAATCTATACTCAGTCAGGGTTCTTGCGTCAAGGCAGTATTAAAAAACGTTTGAAGCAGGGTGGAGGTTTTTACCTCTTTATTGTAGCTTTGTTCAGTGTGGCTCTTTTAGTAGCTTTAGGCAGTGTTTTAACCTTGCGGATTCTTTTAAGAGACGACTATCAATCACGGCAATTACGAACGCTGCAAAAAATCGGCGTGGAAGAAAGTGAAATCAAAGGCATCATCAGAAGAGAAAATACCTTGACCTTCTTGATACCGATCGTCTTTGCATCCTTACAAGCTTATGCGGCCATTGCAATGTTTGATTTTGGGCATCACATATCCAAAAATATCATTCTGATCTACGGCGGCTACGTGATCCTTTACGGTTTGTTTGGACTAATCAGTTTCAAAATCTCTTGGCGAGGCGTTAAGCAGAAATTTAGTCTATGACCGAATAAGCCTTTGAGAAGAAACCGAAGTCTTCTTCAGTTGTTCCTTGGATCTGTTGTTGAATCTCTTCTTGCAATAGTTTTTGCCAAGCTTTAATTTGGGTTACTTCAGGGAAAGTTTTAATAATTAAATATTCTCGTGGACTTTCCCTTTTTTGCAGAACAGCAGTTGCGTTAGAATTAAAAGAGTATGAACGAGTACTGAACAATTTATCTTCGAATAATTTAGCTTGATCAGCGTTTAGTTTTAAATAAGTTAAAGAATAAAAGGTGTTTTTAGGCTCGTAGATACCTGTAATACTGCGATATTGTGCAAATGTCGACAAATTTTTTATTAAAAGATGGTCCGCATTAGCATGAAATAAGGGTTTTAATAAGGTATCAGCAGATGTTTGCTGGTCCTTTAAAAAAAGATATGTGCCTAGCTTTAATGTTATGTTCATAATTATTGAAATCCTTTCAACTTAAAAATTTTTGGAGGTTTTCTATGTTAGTTACAGTTTTAGGTTTTTATGGTGGTTATCCACACAACGGAATTGGAACGTCCGGTTATCTGTTGCAAAATGATGGTAAGAAGATGTTGGTAGATTGTGGAAGTGGCGTTTTGAATGCCTTGGCTAACTACATGAACCCAACTGATTTGGATGCAGTTATATTATCTCACTATCACCACGATCATACAGCAGATATTGGTGTTTTACAGTATGAATGGCTTGCAGCTAAGAAAGAAAAACTACTTCCTATTTATGGTCATACTCAGGATTTTGTCAACTTTGCGCAATTGTCAGTTGATAATGCAACTAAGGGTATTGCCTACAATGACTACGAACCTAGTGAAATCGATGGAATGAAGTTTGAATTCTTACGTACCGTTCACCCAGTTCCAGCTTATGCAATGCGGATCACGGACAAAAATGGCAAAGTTATCGTCTATACTGCTGATACAACTTACTTTGATGGTTTAGTCGATTTTGCTAAAGATGCTGATCTATTGATTGCTGATACTAATTTCCCCGAAGATGTAACTGGCAGAAAGGCTCACTTAAATACTAAGGAAGCCGGGACTTTAGCTAAGGATGCTAATGTCAAACGATTAATGATCAGTCATTTGCCACAGACAGTCGATGCTGAAACTATGTTAAGTCAATCACAAAAGTATGCCGGCGATATTCCAGTCGTTCATGCTTTCCAAGGACTTGAGATCAACGTGTAAATAGAGTGGGCCAACCATTTATTTACAATAAAAATAGCATTAATTATAACTAATACAATAAATAAACTAATATTTATGCAATTTGTGAAAAAATTACATAGGTGGCTATTTATTGGGTACATGTTTTCACAATTTATCAAAAGTAGAACAAGTATTCGTAACTTTTTATTGAAAAACTATGGATTTTATATTTATAGTAAGTTACAATACTAATGTGTTTAAAGAGTTTGATACTACACAGGAAAGGAGAGATTATATATGGTAACCATTTATACATCTCCAAGTTGCACATCATGTCGTAAGGCCAAGGCTTGGCTCGAAGATCATGACATTCCTTACAAAGAAAGAAACATTTACTCAGAACCTTTAAATAAGCAAGAAATCAAACAAGTACTTCAAATGACTGAAAACGGTACAGAGGAAATTATCTCTACTCGTTCAAAGGCATTCCAAAATCTTAAAGTTGATCTTGATGATTTGACAATCGATCAATTGCTAGATTTGGTTCAAACAAACCCAGGCTTGTTAAAACGTCCTATTATCATGGATGACAAACGTCTTCAAGTTGGCTTCAACGAAGACGAAATCAGAAGATTCTTGCCAAGAAGTGTCAGAACTATGGAACTTCAAAAGGCTCAATTAATGGCTGGCTTATAAAATTTACCAGATCACTTTCTCACGAAAGTGGTCTTTTTTTGTATACAGGAAAGTATCTATCGTTTTTTAGGACGGTAGGTACTTTTTGTCGCTTAATAGGCATATTTAGTGATTTTGTATAGTAAGTGAAAATTGCTTGATCAATGGTTCACTTTTTTTAAAATATTTTTATCTAAATAGAAATAAGCATATTGGAATTATATATTATAATTTTTTTCATAATATTTCTTTGAAGAGGCTTACATATGACATCTACTAGAAGTGGCCCGAGTAGTAAGAATAAAAAATTAATCTGTTTGATCCTAAGTCTGATTTTTACGGTCAACGTGCTCGCATCATTAAAGACGACAACCGTCAAAGCAGAAATAGTCGATGATGCTCAACAGATGCTGAATCAAAACGCAGTTAATACTATGAAAAGTAGTTTGACTGCCAACTCTAATACAATCATGCCTTTAGCAGTGTCAAATTCTTCAATCACGCACAGTGGGACTGATGGAACAGCCGATTGGGATATTGACAGTAATGGCAAATTGACTATCCATGCTGGGGTTTTGAATTATGGACAGGGTAATTGGAGTCCATATGCTGATTCGATTACCAGCGTCTATGTTGAACCAGGAGTGGCGCCGTATTCTGAATATTTTTCAGCAAAGGAAAGTAATGGAGTTTTTTCGAATCTCCCTAATGTTGTAACGATTGATGTAACTAATTTGGATGTTTCTAAAGTTAGAGTTCTATCATCATTTTTTGAGGAAGATCGCAAATTGACGCAAATAATTGGACTGGATAAGTGGGATACTTCTAAGTGCGAGACGACAGAAGATATGTTCAAATCGAATACGGCATTAACTAGCTTGGATTTGACTAATTTTAATACTGCGAATTTAAAGAACGCTAGAGAGATGTTTGAATATTGTAGTTCATTGGAGCAACTGGATGTCTCTAACTTTGATACTTCGAATTTAACCAATATGGGACAGATGTTTGTTAATGTATCAGGGAAAATAATTGGTTTAAACGACTTTGATACTAGCAAGGTAACGACTTTGAGTGGCACCTTTAATGGAACTGACTTTACTAAAACTAATCCAGATGACATTAAGGATTGGGATGTTTCGAATGTCACGACTATGTCGAGTCTATTTCAAAACTGTAAATTTTCGAGTCTTGATTTGAGCAAATGGAATCTAAAAAGTGTCACGACTATGACTTCGATGTTTGCATCCGATGAAAATATTGATCAAGTCAAAAACATTGCTGATTGGGATGTTAGCAACGTAACCGACATGCAATCGATGTTTTCAGGCGTAAAGGATAGCAGTTTATCTGTGGTTGAAAATTGGGATGTTTCTAACGTTACGAATATGACTTCAATGTTTGAAAATTGCGTAAACTTGGAATCATTAGATTTGTCCAATTGGAATACTAAGAGCTTGGTTTGGCTTACTAAAATGTTTAATTTAGATAAATTATTAAATGAAGACAATTTAAAGGGTTATCAAACCTTAATAACTAATAGAGTAACTTCAATAAGTTGGATGTTTGCTAGTACAGGTTTTACCGAGATAGATTTCTCAAAAGCTGATACTTCAAATGTTACTGATATGTCATATGCGTTTAGTGGAACTTCTAAATTAAAAAAATTTATCGGCTCGCTTGATACTAGTCAAGTAATTAATATGAGTAATATGTTCAGTAGTTCAACTTTTGATGATGCAAGTGGTTCTAATGTTGCTAACTGGGATACTTCCAAAGTTGAAACGTTAAATTCCACTTTTGCTTCTGCCAAAGGGACCAATTATGATTTCATTAAAAATTGGGACGTTTCCAGCGTAACGAGCATGAAGAATACTTTTGCAGGTATGACCGTCGCTAAGACTGTACCAGTAGAAAATTGGGATGTCTCCAATGTAACTAGTTTTTATCAAACTTTTTATAATGCTTCAGGATTTACTAGTTTGCCTTTAGCAAATTGGAACGTTTCTAAGGCAACGGATATGAATGGGATGTTTTTCAAAACATCATCGATGAAGACATTAGATATCAATAAGTGGGATACTTCACAAGTCACGAGTTTTTATGCCATTTTTAATTCAATGGATAGTTTGGAGAGACTGGATATATCAAATTTTGATACGACGAATGCGACTGACGTTCAATATATGTTCGGTGGAGATAAAAAGCTTTGGAAAATCACTTTGGGCCCCAAATCGGTGCTGACCAATCTAAAAGGGGGTACCAATCCGATGAATGCTAGGTTACTAGATCCAGTTGCAGGAACAGTTATTTCAGATGATTCATCAGATCAAACTTATAAGGCTATCAGTGATAAGTGGCAAGAAGTCGCCGCAAGTAGTGGTGGAACTGACCATAATCCAGTCGGTGATTTGATCTCTGCCGATGAAATTATGGATAAATTTTCAGTTACTGGTAACCCAGTGACGACGTATGTTTGGCAGCAACAGTATAAAATTGATATGAGTTTGACAGTCCCTGATGTGGATTTTGGAACGACGACGAATGTTTCGGGATTGGTTAAACGTAAAAATAACTTTGACATCACGGTCATCAACAAGAATTATCCAACTACTCCAATACCGTCTACAATTACAGTTTCAATGAATCAGCCGTTAACCGATTCGTCAGATAGCTCAAAAACTTTGAATGACGTTTTGATTTTTAAAGGCAATGACAATCAAGAACAAATTTTGTCTGCAACCGATACAACAATTTATTCAGGAGATATAGCCAATGGGTCTAATACCTTATCTTGGGATGATGATCATGGATTATTGCTGAATATGAATAATGATAAATTTGCAACAAGTGGCCACTATTCCACGACTCTCAAGTGGACGATGACAAACAGCGTTTAAAAAGTCGTTATTTTTGACTACTTTTGCCACGTCTAGTATATTATTTGAATGACTTTAAATATCGATATGAGATAGTTGAAATAGTTTTTGAGACTGTTAAAATGTAGATACAGAATTGAGGTGACTATGATGGAAATGGATCGACTTAATGAGAATACAATCAGAGTCATTCTTAGTACAGAAGATTTACAAGAGCGAGGGGTTACTGTTTTGGATTTGCTTGGCAATAAGAAACAGATTGAATCGTTCTTCTATAGTATTTTGGATGAAGTTGATAAGGATCATGTCTTTACGAATAATGAACCTGTTACTTTCCAAATAATGCCAAACAAACAAGGTTTGGAATTACTGATCAGTAAGAGTGATGATTCTGAGGGTACAGGTTCATTGCCATTAAATGGGCTACAAAATTCAGTCGGTAACGATGATGAAAATAATAATTTGGATGAATCTAAGATTGGAACTGCCGAATATGATAGCGATACAGCACCATATTTGAATGATCCAGATACACCTACGAAGACAATTATTGTTGAATTTAAAGACTTTGAAGATTATGTCCAATTGGCTAATTTGTTACACTTAGAAAGTGGCATCTCGAATCTTTGGGAATACAATGATAAGTATTATTTACAACTCATTTTGTTCACAGATGAGATGCACGAAATGTCTTACAGTGATGTTCAAGCACTGCTTAGTGAATATAGTTTTAAGACTAAAGTTACGGCAGCTGTTTTATCAGAATATGGTAAACAGATCATGACTAAGACGGCATTGGAATTAACAAGATATTATTTTGGAAAATAATTGATCAACCTTTGGGTTGGTCTTTTTTTTGCGTATTTTTAGTTGGAGGTGAGGTTCATGTATGCAGCACTGAACAAACAAGGAACTCTAACTAATGCTTGCAATGCCATTCCAACTGACGTTTATTTTTGTAGTCAGTGTCTCAAGCCGGTCAAATTGATCGTGGGGTCGGCCAAACCGTTTTTTCGACACGAAAATCTCAAGCATAATTCGGTTCATGAACGTTTGATCCATCAACAGGGCAAAGCAATAATTGCTCAAGTTTTACAAAGTCGCTGGCAAGTACCGGTGGAATTGGAAGTCTTTTTAGCTGATATTCAGCAGCGTCCCGATATTTTAGTTGATAATAAAATAGTGTTTGAGTATCAGTGTGCCAAAATCGATGTGAAAGAGTTGGCCCAAAGAGTTCGGGGCTATGATAATAAACAGCTCGCCAACATTTGGATCCTTGGGGGCAATTATTTGAGTGAAAAACTTACTTCAGAACATCTAAAATTTTTGGCATACAATGCTGAATGGAAATATTACTTGTTATTATTTGATTCGCAAAGGATCCGGCTGATTATTTTTCATCATATCAAATTTGTAGGTCCCTTTAGCAAACTTACAGCTCAGAAAAAGGTCTTTACTAGATATAATTTGATTAAGATTTTTGATTTTAAACCAATTGTTAAAGCAGATAAACTCAGCCGAATTAATTATAGATTGCTCAGAAAATTACGAAGTAAAAACGATGACCGTTCACAAAAAATCAAAATGGATTTTTTTCAAAAACATCAACTGACGATCGAGGAAGAACTAAAAGGACGTTCATTCAGATCCCAGCCACCGATTTATCGCTATCCCGCATGGAAAATGTACGCATCGGGTGAAAAAATCTATTTGAATCAGCCCTTGTTGAAAAACAAGCCACACAAAAAGCCCCCACAAATGTGAAGGCTTTTTCTTATGTTCTATTAAAATGTTATCTTCTGAACTTGTCTAAGCTGATAACGGTACACGGATCGTTATAGTTGGCAGCTTGAGGAAGTTCTTGTTCTAGCAAGGCATTGACAGTACTGTTGATACTTTCTTGAGTTTCTGAAGGGCCAAAGTCGCTGATCATTACACCGGGCTTTGTCTCATCTTCACAGTCGAAGACTACGGCAGCAGGTGCTTTTTGAACGTGCATCTCCATTGAAAGTTGTTGATCACGTTTGAGACCTTGAACGACGCATTCACTATCTTTGTCGGCCATAATTGACTTATAGTCGAGCCCACTGTTGTTAATAGTACGTTTGATAGTGGTATCATCAAAGGGATTGTTCAGAACGTTGATCTGTTCTTGAAGATTCATTAAAAAGTTACGAGCCTTTTTGTTACCTTGACACGATGCTGCTTTGTAAAGCTTGGCCGCTTCAACTATATCCTGAGAAGTCTTAGTACGTCCCTCAATATCGGTGATCTTGAAACCTTTTAAATGCATATAATCATTAATTGTCGCCATATTATAGTTCGTTACGAAATGATACTGTGTATCAATGTCATGTTTTCTAGTGAAATCGATCATTGCTTGCTCCACTTTTAAACAATACGAACATAAGGGATTAATATATAAGAATATTTCCCACATTATGTTTTCCCTCCATCTCTATATTGCATTGTCATTCTACCAACTTTCATCAAAAAGGTAAAATTATAAACTCGCGGACATAATATCCTTAATTGGATGAATCTTTCATAAATATACGATATATTAAATAAGTAAAGAGAGGTTACTATGGCAGAAATTAAATGGAACGAATTTTTGATACCATATTCCCAAGCGGTTGATGAATTAAAAATCAAATTTAGAAACTTACGTAAAGAATTTTTAGAAAAGAACGAACACTCGCCAATTGAATTTGTGACTGGCCGGGTCAAGACAGTCGATAGTATCAAGGAGAAGATGCGCCGACGCTTTATTACCACTGATTTATTGGAACAAGATATGCAGGATATTGCTGGTATCAGAATCCAATGTCAATTCGTGGAAGACATTTACGAAGTTGCCAAATTGCTGCATATCCGTGAAGATATGCGAGTTATTGAGGAACGCGATTATATCGCTAACAGTAAGCCCAGCGGTTATCGTTCTTATCATGTTGTGATAGAGTATCCCATTCAAACAGCTCACGGTCAAATAAATATTCTCGCCGAAATCCAGATTCGGACTTTAGCCATGAACTTTTGGTCAACGATCGAACACTCTCTTAACTACAAATATCAAGGCGATTTCCCGGAAGAAATCAACGAGCGTCTAAAACGTGCGGCGGAGGCTTCATTCATGCTAGATGAAGAGATGTCAAAGATCCGGGAAGAAATTCAGGATGCCCAGAAGTATTTTACTGATCGAAAACGTGACTTAAATAACCCAACGGAGCACAATAAATAATGAAATTATGGATTAATAATAATAGTAAAGAAAAATCAGTTGCAGCAGCGAATAAATTACGCAGCATGTTGTTGGATGCTGGTTTGATATTGGATCGACGTGATCCCCAATTAGTAATCAGTGTCGGTGGCGATGGAACGCTTTTGAGTACTTTTCACGCTTACGCTGCCCACTTGGATAAAGTTAAATTCTTAGCCTTGCACACTGGTCACTTAGGCTTTTATTCTGATTGGACCGATGAAGAGATCGATGACTTGGCCAAACGAATCATCGAATGTAAAGATAACATCCCTTCAACCAGTTATCCTTTGTTGGATGTCATGGTCGAAAACAAGGAAGGTTCATTGTTCCACGGAATTGCTATCAACGAAACCGTTGTTCGGCGATTGTCGTCATTGACAATGAAAACGCGGGTTGACTTGGATAAAGAGTTTTTTGAAAGTTTCCGTGGGGATGGACTCTGTTTTTCAACGCCAACTGGATCGACAGCTTACTCGAAATCAGTCGGTGGGGCTTTGATCCATCCTAAGATCAGTGTTTTCCAAATGATTGAGATTGCTTCGATCAACAACCGTGTCTACCGAACCATTTCATCACCAATTATCATTCCGCACAATCAACAAGTCGACCTTTATCCTCAAACAGCTGACGATTATGTTATCAGTTGCGATGGGATCACGACCAAACTAAAAAATGTTCGTAAAATTACCATTAAATTGAATTATCAACGTGCGCAATTCGCCCAATACCGTCACCGTCACTTCTGGACTAGAGTAGAAACGGCCTTTTTAGCCCAAGATGACCAAAACTAATCGCTTTTTAAAATTCACGATTGGCAAAGACGACAAGAAGAAGATTCGTAAATTTTTAGTCCAGCACAAATTTTCTTCTAGTCAATTGCACAATCTAAAAAATAAGGGCGGCCTAATCTTCGTCAATCACAAACAACGTCATTTTGATTACGCAATGAAAACCGGCGACCAGATGTTAGTGGTTTTGAATACCGAGGAGCCGTCCGATTTGATAGCACCAATGAAGGGAGCTATCGATGTTATTTTTGAGGATGAATATCTCTTAGTCGTCAATAAGCCACCAGGGATAGCTAGTTTGCCAGCCAAAGCCCGTGATGGGAAGACGATGGCTAATTTAGTCAAGAACTACTTGTTAGAGCATAATGAGAATAGTTCGATCCACTTGGTGACGCGCTTGGATCGCAATACTTCGGGATTGATGGTCTTTGCTAAAACTTCCTATGCCCATTCCTTATTGGACCAAATTTTGCATACGGAAGATTTTCAGAAGTTTTATTTGGCGATGGTCTATGGTCAGGTTGAACCAAAATCAGGACTGATCGATTTGCCAATTGGCATTGATCCAATGGCATTTTATATGCGCAATATCGACCACCAAAAAGGTAAGCCTTCACGAACAATTTATGAAACAATCGAAACTTTTAAAAATGCTAGTTTATTGAAATTAAAATTATTGACAGGGCGGACACATCAGATCCGGGTCCATTTGACAGCTATCGGCCATCCAATCATTGGAGACGATATGTATAGTAAAAAAATCGATCCACGAATGAAGCGCCAGGCATTGCATTGCTTTAGATTGAACATCGTCCACCCAGTTACAAAAGAATTATTGAATTTAGAAGCACCTTTGCCACCAGATATGGTACTGTTAAAAAGTGTGTTGAGGGGTGAGAGCAATGGATGAAAATGAGAAGAGGCTACAGGATAAATTCACGCAACTGAAAGAATATCTTGATAACGATGATAAGAAGCGTTTCCGAAAAACATATTTGGATATGCATTTTTATGATCAAAGTACTTTCTACCTTACGTTAAATAAGTCCGAACGGATGACTTTGTATTCGATCTTGGAACCAGACGAAATGGGTGACATGTTCGATACGATCGAGGATGAAACACCTGAAATTCCTGATCTTTTGAGAGAAATGGATCTAAAATACGCTGCACAAATGCTGAACGATATGTACGATGATAATGCGGCCGATGTTTTGGAGCACTTGGATAAAGTTGACGTTGAGCGCCTGTTAGGGCAGATGCCAAAGTCCGATGCCAATAATTTGCGGGGCTTGTTGCACTACGATACCGAGACCGCCGGTGGTATCATGACGACTGACTATGTCAGATTTCATGAGGAGGAGACTGCTTCTGAGGCTATCAGAGCTTTGAAACAGTTTGCCAAGACTGCCGAAACGATTTATTACTTGTACGTCTTAGATAGCCACGATGACCTTGTCGGGGTAATGTCTTTGCGTGACTTGATCATGTTAGATGACAATGATACTTTAAGTGAAAAAATGAATAGCGATATTATTACTGTCAACGTTGATGCCGAACAAGCTGAAGTTGCTCAAGTCTTCAGAGATTATGAATTCTTAGCCGTTCCGGTGGTCGACCATTCTAATCAAATGGTCGGAATCGTTACAGTTGATGATGTTATTGAAGTTATTGATGACGAAGCTCAACAAGATTACTCTGGTTTGGCCGGTGTTAGTATGGACGAAACTAACAACGATGGACCTTTCAAGTCAGCTTCAAAGCGGTTGCCTTGGTTGATCACTTTGCTACTGCTTTCGATGATCACAGCGACTTTGATCAATCACTTTGAAGGGTTATTGGCTGAAGCTAGTATTTTAGCCGTCTTTATCTCGACCATTACTGGTACGGCTGGTAATGCCGGAACTCAAAGTTTGGCCGTGGCGGTCAGACGGTTGGCGGTTGAAGAGATCAATCGTCATGAATTTTTGAAACTGATTGGTAAAGAATTGGTGACTGGTTTTGTTACCGGCTTAGTTACCGGTGTATCAGTTTTCTTATTGGTCGGGATTTGGAAACACAACTTCGTTTTAGGAATGGTTATTGGCTTGGCTATGTGTGCCGCTATAACGGTAGCTAACTTGGCTGGTAGTTTGATTCCAATGCTGATGTCTAGTTTTGGATTCGATCCAGCGGTGGCGTCAGGACCATTTATTTCTACCTTGAGTGATTTGACCTCAGTCTTGATCTACTTCAGTATTGCTGGAATGTTCATGCAATACTTTGTTCACGCTTGACGAAATAATAAAAATAAAATAGCGCCAGTTTTACTAAGAGTTTTCCTAGTAAAACTGACGCTATTTTTGTGTTGCTAAAGATGATTAGTTGTTGACTCCATCGATGATCTTAGTACCGTGCAATTCTTTAACGCCAAGTTTTTCAGCAATCGTATCGGCATTTTTGAAGTTGACACCGCCACCAGGTAAAATAGTGATTCGGCCATCAGCATAGTCGATATATTCTTTGATATTATCAAGAGTTTGATCGATCGGCGTTGTGAGTGGACCACCATGAGTCAAGATGCGGTCGACTTCATGATCGACTAGCCAATCGATAGCTGATTTCTTGTTGTCATCAGCCAAAGCATCGAAAGCCATGTGGAAAACGACTTGCATTCCAGAGGATGCAGCAATCAATTGTTCCATCGTATCAGTGTCCAAATCGCCATCTTCAGTCAAAGCACCGAAAGCCACGCCGTCGACACCCATTTTTTGGGCTTCAAACAAGTCAGCTTCCATCATTTTGATCTCAAGGTCGTTGTAGACGAAATTTCCACTCCGGGGACGAATCATTTCAACGAGGGGAATCGATTTCTCTTGTAAGTACTTAGTGGCTTCTTGAAGCACTCCGTGACTAGGAGTTGTGCCACCAACAGCTAGATTGTCGTTCAATTCGATACGGTTGGCACCCTTTAAGACAGCAGTGGGGATCTTAGTAAAGTTTTCTAAAGCAACTTCTTTATAAATAATGATCAGCCTCTCTTTATATAATGTATTTATATTCTAACAATTATGACAAAAAAAAGAACGTCAAACGACGCTCTTTAACTTAATTATGCAAATGATTTGAAACCAAAGTAAGCAATAACGATGATTGCTAAAATAATACGATACCAACCAAAGGCCTTGAAGTCATTACGTTTGATGTAATTCAACAAGAACTTGATTGAGGCGTAGGCGACGATGAATGATACCAAAGTACCTACGAGAAGAATGATTGTTTGATCACCAGTAAAAGTATTGCCATGAGCAAAATACTTACCGATCTTCAAAAGACTGGCACCAAACATGGTTGGGATAGCCAAGAAGAATGAAAATTCAGTGGCAACGAATCTAGATGTACCAACAGTCATACCACCAAGGATCGTAGCACCGGAACGTGAAGTACCAGGAACCAATGAAAGCACTTGGAAGAGTCCAATTTGGAAAGCTGTCTTATAAGAAAGACTGTCCAGATCAGCTGTTTGTGGCTGCTTGTTCTTGAGCCAATTTTCAACAACGATGAACAAGATACCATAGATCAATAGGGTAGCTGAGATAACTTGCCAGCTAGTGAGATGAGCATCCATCCAGTCGCTTAAAGGAAGACCGATAACTACTGAAGGAATGATAGCCAAGATAACCTTGAACCAAATACTCCAAGTTTGACGTTTCTCAATGTGAGTCTTTTTAGGTGAGAAAGGATTCAACTTGTGAAAGTAAATTAGGATAACGGCTAAGATCGCCCCGAATTGAATAACTACCATGAACATATTGATAAAAGCCGTAGGTTCGTTTAACTTGACGAATTCATCGGCCAAATACAAGTGTCCAGTAGAACTGATAGGTAGAAATTCAGTAAAACCTTCAATGATACCTAAGATGATGGTTTTAATAATTTCAATGAACATAATAAATAATTATTCTCCTGAATTAAATTTGAAACTAGATAAAGTGTACACAAGTACACTCAGGAATGGAAATATTATTTCCCAATTTTGACAACATGCCTTTGTTAACGTTGCGTTTGAAAATGGCAAGGTCATCTGAATCTTGGTTAGCAGCGATGACATATTTGTCAGATGGATCCAAATCGAAATCCCGAGGTCCGTTACCTTTAGTTGAAACGGTGTCGAGTTTCTTTAAACGGTCGCCGTTGGGGTCAACTGTGAAGGCAGCAATCGTATCAGCACCACGAGTTGAAGCGTATAGGAACTTGCCGTCTTTACTGATACGAATAGCAGCAGTAGTGTTCTTCTGTTCGTCTTTAGCAGCGGAAACTTCGTCAACCAATGTCAAACCAGCTGTTTGAGCGTCGTATTCCATTACTAAGATCTTAGAAGATAATTCACAAGCTACATAAACGTAAGGCTTAGTAGGGTGGAAAACCAAGTGTCTAGGAGCATAGCCGGCTGGGGCGATGTAATTGTTCATCAATCTTGGTTGTTTTGGATCTTCAATATCGTAAATATAAATACGGTCAGCACCGTAATCACAGATGATAAGTTTGCCATCAGGTGTTAAAGCACTGAAGTGGGGCTTGGATTGATCTTGTTCCGTACGGGGACCGTGACCTTCAAATTTAACTTCTGAATAGTGTTCGATCTTGCCATCGTCAGTTAAATGATCGATCTTAACTTTACTCAAGTGGAAGTAAGCACTGAAGATCAAATTGCGACTGGCATCGAATTTGACGTATGAAGGTGAAGTTTCTTCGGAAAAATCTTCATCCAACATCTTTGGTTTATCACCGCTGATATCATAAACAACGATGCCGCCTTTGTCGCCGCTTTTAGCTAAAGCAATCAATTTTAGGTCGTTTGTAACGTCAATATAAGTAGGGCCATTTAATTCAACCAATACTTCTGGGGTCGACAATTCGCCGTTATCTGAGTTAAATTGTGCAGCATAGACGCCTTTGCCAGCCTTTTTTGTGTAACCACTAAAGAGAACCTTTTCGAGCATTACTAATTCCTCCAAACAATGTATAGTATTATAATATACAGTATAATCTTTGTAGAAAATTTTTGGGGAGCAATCTATGAAAGAAACACCGGAAAGAAAGAACAGTTGGTTTTATAAATGGTTTTTGAACAACCAATTGACGGTGATTTTGATCAATGTTTTCTTAGTATTTTTGATCATCTACTTGTTTTCAAAAGTCAGTTTCGTCTTTCAACCAATCGGCCAGATTTTGGGAATTACGATGCCACCAGTGATTTTAGCGTTGGTATTGTATTATCTGATCAATCCGTTGATCAATGTCTTAGAAAGTAAGTTTCACGTTAATCGGATTATTTCAATTATCTTTGTTTTTATTATTATTTTGGCATTATTGATCTGGGGCGTTATGTCCCTAATTCCATTTGTCCAAAGCCAATTGGATTCTTTGATCAAGAATTGGCCACAGTATTGGAATTCATTGAATAAAAGTCTGCAAAATATGTTTTCAGATCCACGATTGCATTTAGCCAAAGAACGTTTGGCAGCTACTAATACTAGCGTGACGAAGAGCTTTGAAAAGTCGATGGATCAGATCTTGCCACAGACAATGAACAATCTTAGCTCAGCCGTCAGCATATTGACTAACGTGCTTGTGATTTTATTGACGGCACCGTTTATTTTGTTCTTTATGCTAAAGGACGATAAGAAGTTCAAAGAATCGGTTATCAAGTTCATGCCTGATCGTATCAAGCAATCAGTTGGCGATATGCTATCAGAGATCAGTCAAGCCTTGAGTTCTTACATCACTGGGCAGTTGACCGTGGCGTTCTGGGTAGCGGTGATGTTTTTCATCGGCTATTTGATCATCGGGCAGCGTTATGCGCTCGTTTTGGGTATCGTAGCGGGTATCTTGAATTTGATTCCTTATATCGGTTCAACCTTAGCGTTGATTCCATCGTTAGTTATTGCGGCCTTTATTGCCCCAGGCATGGTCTTGAAAGTATTGATCGTCTTTGCAGTTGAACAGACCGTCGAGACGCGTGTTATTTCACCAATCATTGTGGGAAACAAAATGCAGATGCATCCAGTTACAACTATTTTGGTCTTATTAGTTTCAGCGGGAATGTATGGCTTAGTCGGAATGATCGCCGGAATTCCAATCTTTGCCATTCTAAAGATAATCTTCACGCGTTTCTTCAACTGGTTCAAACGGAATTCAAATTGGTATAGTACTGAGGAATTGATAGAGAATTCCCCTAAACCAGATGTACTTAAGGACACAGATAATTCGAAGAAAATTCATAAATAATTCAAAAATGATTGTATAGACCGGACATATCGTATATAATATCTATTGAGTTTTGGGTATTATTTGTTTTTCTCAGAAGTGATTTTGACAAAAGCAAGTAAACGAGAGGCTATACTAGCGCATGTCCTTGCCGTGGTTTTCACCGAGGAGATGCGCTTTTTTTGTAAGAAGGAGAAATTTTATATAATGACAAATCACATTGCACTCTATGAACCATTGATGCCAGCTAATACTGGAAATATTGCTAGAACTTGTGCGGGTACTAACACTAAGTTGCATTTGATCCGTCCACTAGGTTTTAGTACTGACGACGCTCACATGAAACGTGCGGGACTCGACTATTGGAACAAAGTAGATATTACTTATCACGATGATTTGAATGCTTTTTTGGAATCAATTCCTGACCAAAAGTATTTATATTTAATTACTAAATTCTCCGATAAGGTTTACAGTGATCAAGATTTCAGCGATACTTCAGTTGATCACTATTTCTTATTTGGTAAGGAAACGACCGGATTACCCGAAGATTTCATGCGTGAGAATCCTGAAAAATGTCTTCGAATTCCAATGAGTGATAATATTCGAGCTTTGAATTTGTCCAATAGTGCTGCTTTGGTAATTTATGAAGCCGTCCGTCAACAAAATTTTGCTGGATTAGAATTAAGTCATCATTATGAACATGACAAACTAGATTAGGAGAAGATATTATGAAGATTATTAAAGGTGAAGTTTCAGTTCAAGCATTCCATTACGACGTTGAATCACCCAAAGCTGATGCCAAAACTAATTTGAATATCAGTATTGAGCATCCTGATTTAAAGGGTGAAGATGGCCAACCGCTCAACGAAGAAAAGGGAAAAATTTTACAAGTGGTCGTTCCATTCGACATTCATATGGAAAATGCCCCCTTCAAAGTTTCTGGTTTGATTGGTCAAGTAGTTCAACCGGTCGGTTTTCACGGTGAAATTCAAGACTTGGATGCTAAACAAGTACAACAGTTATCACGTCCAGTGATCGAATACATCGAAACATTGACCTATCAAGTAACTAGCGTTACGTTGAACCACGGCGTTTCGTTAAACTTTAACGATAATCCCCAATTTACACCTAATGAAGAAGTCAAAAAATTAAGAGCTGAAGAAAATAACAAAGAAGATAACAAAGAAGATAAATAAACAGTCCCTTGGGGCTGTTTTTTTTACCCATCAAAAAAGGTATAATTTTAGATGATTACTTTTTAAATTCATGTGAGGTACTTATGGTAAAAAAAAGGGCTAGTTCTACGCCTAGAAAGAGAAAAAATACAGTCAATAATTCACGTTTGATTCGTTCTTTGGTCAGTTTAGTTTGGATTATTTTATCCATTCTGGGATTGTTCAAATTCGGTATTGTGGGTAAGACTTTCGACAATATTTATCGAATCTTTGTCGGGGATAGTTATCCAGTTTTATTGATCATCAGTATTTTTGTTGGCGCCTTTATTATTGCGACCGGGCGGATACCCGTCATGACGCCAAAGAGAAACTTCGGATTTCTCTTCGTATACTTAGGAACATTAATTATTTTACACGGGATATTTTTCTCGAGCATGTCGTTATATCACAATTATAACCTCGTTACATGGAATACTTTAGCTGCCGATATGACTCAAGTTTCTGTCGATGGATCAGTTGGTGGAGGAATGATTGGCTCGTACTTGTACAGCTTCTTCATGCCAATGTTTTCTAGTACGGGAACTTATTTTGTTACGGCGCTGATGATTTTTATTGGAATACTAATGTTATTCAATGTCACTATGAAACAAGTTTCAATCGTAACGACCAATATTTTAGTAAAAATCAAACACGCTGGACTCAAGCTGAAGGAAATTATTTCCGGTCACTATAGTAATTATGTCGATCAAAGAGCCGCTGACAAGAAGCAAGCTGCTCAAACTCAGCCGACAGTCGAAAAGAAAAAAACAGAACCGGCGATCGAACGAGAATTCAAAGATATCAATCCTTTTGCCCATAAGGAAGAACCAGCGCCCAAAGAGCAACCGGAGGATTCTGAATTTCATATCGATCTACCCCAATCTTCTACGCCAACCGAAAAATCAGAACCAGAATCTGGCGATGGGAAAATCGTTTCAAAGCCCTATGGAATTGATGGTACGGAAGATAAAGACTTGCCAGATCCAGTCAGTTACAAGCAGAGTGAAGCAACCGACGACAGTGACTATCAGTTGCCATCGTCTGATCTTTTGAAACAAGTTCCTCAGACTGACCAAACTTCAGAAGTTAAGTTGATCGATGAGAATAAGGACAAACTGCGTCAGACTTTCAAAAGTTTTGGAGTCGATGTGGAAGTTAAAAAGGCCAGCTTAGGGCCAACAATCACCAAGTATGAAGTACAACCAGCTGTCGGGGTCAAAGTAAGTAAAATCGTCAATTTGGCTGATGATTTGGCTTTGGCGTTAGCTGCTAAAGACATCCGTATCGAAGCACCGATTCCCGGTAAGCCTTTCGTTGGGATAGAAGTTCCTAATAAGACGATCTCAACCGTTTCATTTAGAGATATTACTGAGAATCAAAAAGATAAGACGCATCCTCTGATCGTGCCTTTGGGAAAAGATGTTTCGGGTAATATTATCGAAGCAGATATCACGAAGATGCCGCATTTATTGATTGCCGGTTCAACAGGTAGTGGTAAGTCAGTCGCTATCAATACGATCATTACAGGTATTTTGATGAAAGCTAAACCAAGTGAAGTCAAGTTGATCTTGATCGATCCTAAGATGGTTGAATTGAATGTTTATAACGGTATACCGCAGCTATTGATTCCAGTTGTTACCGATGCACGTCGAGCTGCTGGGGCTTTACAAAAAGCTGTTAAGGAAATGGAACGCCGTTACAAATTGTTTGCTGAAACGAGTCATCGTAATATTGGCGAGTACAATGCCGATGTCGATAAGTTCAATGAGACCGCTGAAGATGACCAAAAGATGGAACGTTTACCTTATATCGTTGTTATCGTTGATGAGTTGTCTGATTTAATGATGGTTGCCGGACATGAAGTTGAAGCGGCAATCGTCCGTTTAGCTCAGATGGCACGTGCCGCTGGATTGCATATTATCATTGCCACTCAGCGTCCATCAGTCGATGTTATTACTGGTTTGATCAAAGCCAATATTCCATCTCGAATTGCCTTCGCAGTTTCCAGTGGGGTCGATTCCAGAACCATTTTGGATGCGGTCGGAGCTGAAAAACTATTGGGACGTGGTGATATGTTGTTCCAACCAATCGGTAAGAGTAAGCCGGTTCGTTTGCAAGGGGCTTATATTTCGGAGTCTGAAGTTGAAAATGTCGTCAAATTTGTAAGCAACCAGCAAGAGGCTGACTATGATGAAGATATGATTCCAACAGATGTGGATGAAGGTGGTTCCAGTGATGACAAGCCAGATGATGAGTATTGGGATGACGCGGTCGAAATGATCGTTGAAAAACAGTCCGCCAGTGTCTCAATGCTACAACGCCGTTTCAGTATTGGTTACAACCGTGCTGCTAGAATGGTCGATGAAATGGAAAATAAAGGAATCGTAGGAGCTTCAGAGGGTAGCAAACCTCGAAAGGTTCTGATAACGCCAGAACAATTAGAAATAATCAAAAAAAATCAGGTGAAAAATTGAGAAAAACATTAGCAAAAAATATTTTCTTAAATATTAATCCAATCAAAAAATTCCGCACCATCAAAATTCAAATGGATTTTTTAAGACCATTGGCAAAGGAAGAAACGACTAGTCGACGCTTGTTGGCAAATGTGATGTCAAATTCAACTGAAGATTATCCCAGTTTTCAAGCGATAAATGACCGAGAGATGGAACTTTATGGTTCGGAAATAAATGTCTTTACTCGCAATCTGTTGAATTTTAACGACTTAGCCTTCAGTGTTGAATTCGCTGATCCTAAGTTTTTGATCGATGGGCAAACTCAGATCAAAGACAATCTTGACCTACTAGGTGAGATCATCTTTAAACCTAATTTGGAGAAGGGGCAATTCAATCAGACGGCCTATGAGACTGAAAAACGCAATTTGATGTCCAATTTAGTTTCAATTCAAGACAATCAAGATCTCGTGAGTTCATTGGGATTAGCTAAGCTGATCTATCAAAATAACCCTGATCGGCAAATGCCTATTTTTGGAAATATCGACCAGTTGAACGAACTGACAAATGAGAAATTGATGGAAACATATCGTGACGTTATCAAAAACGATACGGTTGTGATCAACGTGGTTGGAAATTTGGATGAAGATGAATTTCTTCAACAATTGCTTGCTAGTGATTTTTATACTCAATTGAATGACCGTCATAACGCTTTGAAGATTGAATTCGATAAGTTTGATAAATTGATCGAAAAACCGGCAGTTCAAATCGAACACAAACATTTGAACCAGAGTCGCATTGCTTTGGCCTATGCAACTGAAGGTGTGTCAAAGGACTTCAACCGCATGGCTCCGCAAATTATGAACTTAATTTTGGGTGGCGACGATCAGTCACAGTTGTTCCAACAAGTCAGAGAGAAGAACAGCTTGGCCTATTCAGTTTCAAGCACTTATCAGCCGCTCAGTCATTTAGTAACGATCCAGGCTGGGTTAGATGCTGACTCCGTCGATAAAGCTTTGAATTTGATTCAGCAACAGATCGAATTTATCCGTGATGGTAAATTTACTGACAGTCAAATTCAACACGCCCAAAAAGTTATGCTGACACGTCGTAAAATTGCCACCGATTCGATTCAGTATTATATTATGCGCAGTATTTGGCAGACAGTTTATCCTAAAACGCTGCTGACTGACCAACAATTTGAAGCAGAATTGCAGAGTTTAGACAGAAAACACATTGCCAGCGTAGCGGATCACATGCACGCAATCGCTCAGTATCAATTGATTGGAGATTAGTATGACAGAAAACTTAGAAAAACAGACAAAAAGACTAGCCAATGGCTTACAAGTCAGCGTCGTACCAATGAGCGGCTTCAATCAAGTCTATGGTTTGGCGATGGCAAACTTTGGCTCAGTCGATACCAAAACTGAAAAGGGAACTTTACCATCAGGGATAGCTCACTTCATCGAACATAAATTGTTTGCTAAACCAGGGTATGATGTCTCAGAAAAATTTGCAGAATACGGTGCTAACTCTAATGCTTATACAAGTTACACTAAGACGGCCTATCTCTTCCAAACTTTAGAAAATCCTTACGATAATTTGAGAATTCTATTGGATCTAGTGCAGAATCCTAATTTCACAGCTGAAAACGTTGCTTCCGAACGAGGCATCATTGATCAAGAGATCCAAATGTACTTAGATATGCCTGAATGGGTCTTAGAACAAAGAATTCTCGGACAGTTGTATCCTAATGACCCAATTGCTGAAGACATCGCAGGGTCGAGTAAATCGCTTCAAGAGATAAATCACGAGAATCTTTTAGAAACGTATCGCCAAAACTACCGTCCTGATAATATGGACCTTGTTCTAGTTGGTGACGTCGATTTTGAAAAAGTTGTAAGTATTGTTGAGAATTCTAATTTCCATACAGTTGAGAAACCGCTGAAAAAAGTTTTCAATCAATTTGCACCGATCGGAGCTGGTGGCTCTGAAGAGATGGATATCAGTCAAGCTCGTTCAGCGTACGGAATTCGAATCGATACTGATATGACAGGCTATGATCTCGTTAAGAAACAGTTCGAATTGAATATGATCATGGAAACTCTGATTGGCGAATCGTCTACTAATTATCAAGAAATGAGTAAATTAAATTTGATTGATGATAGTTTTTCTTATAATGTTGTTGCAGAAAACAACTATTGTTTTATCATTATTAGTGGGTCAACTAATAATCCAAAACAATTTCAAGAATATTTACGTAATCATCTTTCTTATAAATCATTGAAAAATGTCTTGACCGATGCTAAATTTGAACGAATCAAGCGCGATGCTATTGGCTCGTATCTGTTTGCTCAAAATTCACCTGAAGCAATTGCCAATCAGATGGCTGAATTGTATTTCTACGATGTCGACTATTTGCAGTTGATTCACATGATCGACTCGATCAAGCAAGATGACGTTTTAAATATTGCTCAGAAATTTTTAAAGGGTGATAATTGCACCTACTACAATCTTTTACCAAATAGGAAGTAAGATATGTATGCATTAGTTATGGGTAGTTCCGGCGATATCGGAACAAGTACAGCCAAAAATCTAGCTGCCAAAGGATGGTCGCTTTACTTACATTACAATCGCAATCGGGATCGAATTGAAGAATTGCGTACGGAACTTGTAGAAAAATATCCCAAACAAGACTTCATACCAATTAAATTTGATATGGAAAATGACAATGTGGAAGATTTGACCAAACAGATCTTTGCCTTGGATGCAATCGTCTTTGCACAAGGGAATACTTATTATAAGTTGCTAGTCGATATTTCTGAAAAAGAAATCGATTCGTTGTGGAATATTCACGTTAAATTGCCGATTTTGATCTTGAAGCAATTACAAGATAAATTAGCCAATACGCATCACGGTCGAGTAGTCTTCATTGGTTCGATCTATGGCAAAATTGGTTCGGCAATGGAAGTGGTTTACAGTACTGTCAAAGGGGCCATGTCTTCATTTGCAGACGCTTATGCTAAAGAAGTAGCTTCCTTAGGTATTTCGGTCAACGTCGTAGCTCCAGGAGCTGTGAATACCAAAATGAACACTCAAGAGTTCTCCAGTGAGGATCTCGAAAGTGTCCGTGACGAGATACCTGCTGACAGACTGGCAAATCCAGATGAGATAGCCGATTTAGTCAGTTATCTTGTTAATATCAAATCCAACTATTTGACCGGCCAAACGATTTATTTTGCTGGTGGATGGTTACTATAAGCTACGTTAGTAGTTGTATAAAAATGTATGTTATACTTAGAAAAATTAGTTAATCGGTGGTAAATAATGGACGAAATTGGCCAAAAGTTAAGAAATGCACGTATCAAAAAAGGATACACAATTGATGATTTACAACAAATCACAAAAATTCAAAAGAGATATTTAATTGCAATCGAAGAAGGTCAATTCGACCATCTTCCGGGCGATTTTTATGTTAGAGCCTTTATCAAGCAATATTCCGATGCTGTCGGTATCTCTAGCGATGAATTGTTGGAAGAGTATAAGGCAGAGATCCCTAATTCTCAACCAACACAAGAGTCAGCACCTGAAGAAACTAAAACTCGGACCATTAAAGAAGAATCAAATTCATTCTTCTCCAATTTGGGTAACTATATTCCTCAAATTGTCGTTGGTATCGTAATTTTAGTTATTATCGGGGTAATTGCCTTTGGTATGGTTCACCGTAATCAAAGCGCTTCAAGCGTTACGATCCCTAAAGACAATACAACGCAAACAACCAAGAAATCAGCTACTAAGACTAAAAAGGCCGCTAAAAAAACGACTAAGAAGACAACTGAAGCAACTGGTGCCACAGTTAAAGAAAGCGATACAACTGGTACTTACACCGTTACAAACGTTCCTTCAGATGGTCTAAAAGTCGAAGTCGCTGGTAAGGGTGGTCAAGCTTGGATTCAATTTAGCGAAGGCGACAACACTACTTGGCAACAAGCTTTGGCGTCTGGTGAAAAGAAGTCAACAACTGTACCAAGCGATACAACAACCTTTACGGTTCAAACTGGTAATGTTAACAACACAACCATCACGATCGACGGTAAAGCAGTTGACTTATCAAAATCACAAAGCGGCGATACAATCGTCAAGACTTTGACATTTAATATTGAAAAATAACATAATGGTGTCTAATCTTTTAAAGGTAGGCACCATTATTTTGTTAAATTAATTATTTATTTTGGAGGATATTTTAATGGTTTGGAATGTACCGAACAAATTAACCATGTTTCGTATTATCTTGATTCCTGTATTTATTATTTTATTGGCATTTAATTGGAGTGGCTTAGGCGATATTTATGTTGCTAACGACTTGATCCCAATGAATCATGTTTTGGCAACCGTCGTCTTCATCATTGCTTCGTTGACAGATTTACTTGATGGTAAAATTGCCCGCAAATATCATCTAGTGTCTAACTTTGGTAAATTTGCTGACACGTTGGCTGACAAAATGCTCGTTATGACGGCCTTCATTTTTCTCGTTAGTTTCAAAATGGCCCCAGCATGGGTCGTTGCTATTATCGTTTGTCGTGAGTTAGCAGTTACTGGATTGAGAACGATCGTCTTGGAATTTGGTGGTAAAGTTATGGCTGCCCAAATGCCTGGTAAAATCAAAACTACTACTCAGATGTTGGCCATTATTTTCTTGTTGATGCACAATATTTTCTTCTCTGCTATTGGTATTCCTATTGGTGAGATCTTCTTGTACATTTGTTTGATCTTCACAATTTACTCTGGTGCAGATTACTTTATTCAAAGTAGAGATGTTTTTAAATCATAAATACGTATTTTGAAAGGTAGAGCAATGAAAGAGAAAGTAGCTGAAATTTTTAAAATAGTCGAACAAGCTGATTTTGAAAAAGGTTGGCCTAATGAATTTGTCGATTATCCACTTCAAATAGTAAATTATTTGAAAAAAGATCAGTTGAAGATCACTGCGGCTGAAAGTTTGACGGCAGGGATGTTTCAGTCGACGATTGCCCAAGTTCCCGGTGCCTCGAATGTTTTTGACGGTGGCTTTGTTACTTATGCTGACGAAGTTAAGGTCCAACTATTAGGTATGGATCCTCAATTGATAAAACAATTCACAGTCGTCAGTGCACCAGTCGCTCAGTCAATGGCCAAATTGTCAGCTCAAAAACTTTCAGCTGATATCGGAGTCGGTTTTACTGGTGTCGCTGGTCCAGATCCACTGGAGGGAAACCCTGTTGGAACAGTCTTCATTGGCACAGCTAACCGTAAGAACAACCAGGAGATCGTCAAAGAATTTCACTTTACAGGTTCACGTCAAGCTATCCGAAATAAATCAGTGCTTTGTGGATTTGCTCTTGTTCAAGAAATAATATAACGAACAAACATTTGTTCGCTTTTTTCTTGCTTTTTTGGTAAATTACTAATAATATATCTAGTGATGAATGCATTAGGAGGAAAGCAATTTGGCTAAAGATGAACGACAAAAGGCTTTGGATGTAGCCTTAAAAAAGATTGAAAAGGACTTTGGTAAGGGTGCCATTATGAGAATGGGCGATGATCTCAACACCCAAATTTCAACCGTATCTACTGGTTCATTAGCTCTCGACAACGCTTTGGGCGTCGGTGGCTTTCCACGTGGAAGAATCGTTGAAATTTATGGACCTGAATCATCTGGTAAAACTACTGTAGCTTTACATGCTGTTGCTGAAGTTCAAAAAGAAGGCGGTACGGCTGCATATATCGATGCCGAAAATGCCATGGATCCTGCATATGCCACAGCCTTAGGTGTAAATATTGACGACTTGCTGTTATCACAGCCTGATACTGGTGAACAAGGTCTAGAAATTGCTGATGCCTTGGTATCTAGTGGTGCGGTCGACATCGTTGTTGTCGATTCTGTTGCTGCCTTAGTACCACGTGCCGAAATCGAAGGCGAAATGGGCGATGCTCACGTTGGTTTGCAAGCCCGATTGATGTCACAAGCTTTACGTAAGCTTTCTGGCTCGATCAACAAGACTAAGACGATTGCTTTGTTTATTAATCAAATTCGTGAAAAAGTTGGTATCATGTTTGGTAACCCTGAAACAACTCCTGGTGGCCGTGCTTTGAAGTTCTATTCAACGATCAGACTTGAAGTACGTCGTGCTGAACAGATCAAAGACGGTTCTGACGTTATCGGTAACCGTACTAAGATCAAAGTTGTTAAGAACAAAGTTGCTCCACCATTTAAGGTTGCTTTGGTTGATATCATGTATGGTCATGGCATTTCACAAACTGGTGAATTAGTTGATATGGCAGTCGAAAAGGACATTATCGACAAGTCTGGTTCATGGTACTCATATGGCGATGAACGAATCGGTCAAGGTCGTGAGAACGCTAAGGCATACTTAGCTGCAAATCCTGACAAAATGGCTGAGATCAGACAAAAAGTCCGTGACGCTTACGGAATGGATGGCAAGCCTGAAGAGGATCAGACAGATGATTCTGCAACTGACCAAAAAGACAAATCCGAAAAAACAGACAAAAAAGATGATGGAAGTATCGATTTAATTCCTGATTCAGACGAAAAAGAGACTAAATAGGTCTCTTTTTTTCTTTTTAGTTGGTTGACAGGGCGTATTTATTCTATAATATTAAGTTGTATGTAAATAACCTGTAACATATGAATTTTTTACAAACAAACTTTTTAAAAAGCAAATATGGAGGTGATGGCATGTATCCTGCTATCATAACCTTCTCTTTCGCTCTAGTAACATTAATCGTAGGTATCCTCTTCGGATATGCTCTCTGTAAGGATGCTTATGAGAAAAAACTTTCACAAGCTAAACAAACTGCTGAAGATATTGTTTCAGACGCTAAAAAGGCCGCTAAATCCTTGAAAAAGGAAACACTACTTGAGGCTAAAGATGAGGTTCATCGTTATCGTGAAAAACAAGAGGATGAATTAAAGGAACGTCGTAAAGATATCCAGAAACAAGAAAATCGAGTTCTCGAACGACAAGATATTTTGGATAAAAAGGACCAATCGCTTGAAAAACGTGAGGAAAATATCGAAAATAACGAGAACAACATTTCGGCACAACAACATAAACTTGATGAAAAGAATAAACAATTGACTGATACTCTTAATGAACAGCAAGCGGAGCTGGTAAGAGTAAGTAACTTAACTCGTGAACAAGGTAGAAAGATCATTCTTGATAAATTGAACGGGGAATTAGTTCATGAACGTGCCAAGATGATCAAAGAAAGTGACGAACAAGCTAGACAAAGTGCCGAAAAAGATGCTAAAGCTTTGATTGTTGCAGCTATTCAAAGAAGTGCAGCTGATACTGTTTCAGAATCAACTGTCACAACTGTTACTTTACCTAATGAAGACATGAAAGGTCGTATCATTGGTCGTGAGGGTAGAAATATTCGTACGATTGAAGCGCTTACAGGCGTTGATTTGATTATTGATGATACACCAGAAGCGGTCGCTTTGAGTGCTTATGATCCAGTCAGAAGAGAAATCGCTCGGATGGCTTTGGAGAAATTAATTGAGGATGGTCGTATCCATCCAGCACGTATTGAAGAGATGGTTGATAAGGCCAGAAAAGAAATGGACGATCATATTCGTGAAGTCGGCGAACAGACTGTCTATAGCTTAGGCATCAGTTCGATGAATCCTGATTTGATCAAGATCATTGGACGCATGGAATATCGTACGAGTTACGGTCAAAATGTTTTAGATCACTCGATTGAAGTAGCTAAATTATCCGCAGTAATGGCTTCTGAGATGGGTGAAAATGTTATGTTAGCAAAACGAGCAGGTTTATTGCACGATATCGGTAAAGCTATCGATCGTGAAGTTGACGGATCACACGTAGAAATAGGTGTTGATATCGCCACTAAGTATAAAGAACCAGAAGTAGTCATTAACACGATTGCTTCACATCATGGGGATGTAGAACCAACATCATTAATTGCTACAATCGTTGCTGCAGCGGATGCAATTTCAGCATCACGTCCAGGCGCTAGATCAGAGTCAATGGAGAATTATATCCATCGTCTTGAAAAGCTAGAAGAGATTGCCAACAAGCATGAGGGTGTTGATCATTGTTATGCAATTCAAGCAGGGCACGAAATTCGTGTCATGGTTAAGCCAGAAGAGGTCTCTGACGATCAAGCTGCAATTTTGGCTCGTGATATCAAAGGCGAGATCGAAGAGAATCTTGAATATCCTGGTCATATTAAAGTCACGGTGGTTCGTGAAATTAGAAAAGTTGAATTAGCAAAATAATAATTATTGAGGGGTGCGTCTATGGATGCACTCTTTTTTAATTTCTTTTTGGAATGGCCACTTATTATTGTATAATTATTCTATTAATGGAAAGTGAGTTTTTCTAAAATGTCGGGTATGTTTAGTGTAATAGTAAAATTATTTTTAACGATGATCTTGTCGGCTGCAGTGACTCCTTTTGTAGTGAAGTTAGCTTATATTCTCGGGGCGGTTGATAAACCCAATGCTCGACGGGTTAATGTTAAGCCGATGCCTACAATGGGTGGATTGGCCATTTTTTTAGCGTTTAATTTCTCAACGTTTGTGTTATTACGTGAACAATTCCCTACACATGAGTTATTCAGTGTGTTCTTAGCGGAATGTATTATCATTCTTACTGGTATTATTGATGATATTCGAGAATTATCGCCCAAATCCAAATTAGCTGGTATTTTGGCAGCTGCTTTGGTTGTTTACTTTTTGGCAGGAATCAGAATGAATGAAGTCACCTTGCCTTTTATTGGTTCATTTCATTTGGGCTGGTGGAGTTTGCCGATCACGATCATTTGGATCATTGCCATTACTAACGCGGTCAACTTGATCGATGGGTTGGATGGCTTGGCAACCGGTGTTTCGATCATTGCCTTATTTACCATGGGAGTCATGGCCTACTTCTTCTTGAACATGACTAACGTTTACGTTACTATCTGGATCTTTACATTGGTAGCGGCTTTGATTGGTTTCTTGCCACATAACTTCCATCCGGCCAGTATATTCTTAGGGGATACCGGATCACTGTTCATCGGGTTTATGATGGCGGTTTTCTCATTGAAAGGTTTGAAAAACGTTACTTTTATTACTATGATCATGCCAGTTGTGATTATGGGTGTGCCAATTACTGATACTGTCTATGCGATTTTGCGTCGACTTTTGAACAAAAAGCCAATCATGCAAGCAGATAAGCATCACTTGCACCACAGATTGATGCAACTTGGCTTATCGCATCGACAAACAGTTTTGGTTATTTATGGATTGTCATTGGTCTTCGCTTTTATCGCCATGCTCTATCCACTGTCAACTCTTTGGGGCAGCATGTTGTTGACGATTGGCGTATTGATCGGTTTGGAACTCTTTATCGAATCGATCGGTTTGTTAGGTGATGATCGCCAGCCACTACTCAAAGCAATTCAAAAATTCGTTAAACGATTAGAAAAGAAAGATTAGAAGCAGACGCCGTTATGACGCCTGTTTTTTTGTCTCTAGAGTCGATTCCACAATACCTAGACAAAGAATCTCTTGAGCTCTTTGGTTCGTAGGTAGTATAAAATAAGCAACCCCTTTTAAATTAAATCCAAGGAGCAACAAGATGGAACTGAGTGAACAATTAAAGAAGTATCGTAAACAAGAACGTTTGACGCAAAAAGAATTAGCAATGAAATTAAATGTCTCTGATAAAACTATTTCGAGTTGGGAGACGGGACGGACTTATCCGGATATTTCGTTATTATTGAATCTCAGTTCTGTTTTGAAAGTTTCCTTAGATGAATTTTTAAGAGGAGATATCAAAACGGTGGAAAAAATTGACAAAGATTTGAAGTTGAAGAAAGTTTACAAGTATTGGTTGATAGCGCTACTAATAGTGTTAGTGGCTATCGGTGGGAGCACGGTATTTTTGCATACGTATCAATATCGTAATGATTTGGTAGACCGCTTCAATCCGTTGTTGCCAACCAAAATAGGCTATGCTGCCTTGCCAACTGAAAAAACGGCGGTGGCAGCAGATTATACGACGATAAAAGCCGATAATAAAGGTAAAGCAACCAAGTTATTGGGATCACCATTTAAACATATGGTGGTTACCGACGATGCTTGGGGTAATTCACATTTTTTGAGTTTTTATGGGGGACTGCCACCAGAAGATAAACCGTATGCGATGGTCGAACATAAAGGTGGCTATGTTTCCCGCATCAACTTTGTTTCTTGGGAGACCATTCCAAAGTCGATCCGAAATAATATGTTTAAAAATTATTCTGATTATCGAGGAATGTATCAGGATACTGCTGAAGCCAATAAAAAATTAAAGGGCAGTTATCATCCTGATATCAGAGATGGTTTCATGATGCGAACTGGCAAATATTAATAATTAGGGTAATAAAAAATAGCAATCAGAAATCCAATCTTTGGGTTCTTTTTTCAAGTTTGGTTGTTCACTGCCGTCTTCCATGAAATCCCGGCGGATTGCTGGAACGCTGTGAGAGCAACTTAGAGCCAATTATGGTTCAAATTGTCTCCAAGCTTGTCTGTCTCTAACCTGGCAAGGTACGCCAGCCAAGAGACTACCACGGCTGAGCATCCGCCGGGATTCCATTCCAGACTAAACGGTTTTTTATTTGTTTTACATTAGTAGTATTAAAACTTTAAATCTAATGATTCGATATTTTATTTAAAACAATACTAAAATAGGTCATCCAGCTGATTTTTGGATGACCTATTAATGTATCTAAATAATTGTATATAACCAAACTTGAAAAAGAGCCATTTTGAAGTTGGCTTTTCTGATTGCTATTTTAATTGGCGGCAATAGGAACTTGTTTGTATAACTTTTTAGTCTCTTTTAACGTAATTTGATTTTGAAAGAGGTCACGGATATTTTGGACTGCTTCGTCAACAATATCGAGGTCCAAATAGATCTGACATTTAATATCGGCGGCAAATTGTTTGTCTTCCAAAATAATTTTTTCATTTTGGGCATAATTCTCGAATTTATCGAAAAGATGATAAGGAATCGTCAATTCAAACCCTTGTTGGATCCGATTTTCAACGAGACCGATTTCCTTGATGGCTTCAGCGGTAGTGGACGAATAAGCTCTGATCAAGCCACCAGCACCGAGTTTGATGCCACCGAAGTATCTAGTGACGACAACAGTCACGTTTTGCATCTCTTGTTGCTGTAAGACATTTAAAATCGGTGAACCAGCTGTACCACTGGGTTCGCCGTCATCAGACATACGTTCGATCAAGACGTTTTCCATAACGATAAAGGCAGTACAATTGTGGGTTGCACCGGATTCTTGTTCACGGATCTGTTGAATAAAGGCCTTAGCCTCATCTTCGGAAAAGGTTTGTGCAACGTGGGCGATAAAACGAGATTTTTTGATGATTTTTTCATGACTGCCAGTTTCGGCAATAGTTTTATAATTTTGCAAAAAGCGAAGCTCCTTTACGTATTTTTTAGTATGGAAAAAATAAATGAATTATATGGTGGACGTATTTTTAACGTGAAAGATTTTACTCCTTCACAATTAAACTATTTGATTAAAAATGGTAGTCGTTTGTTAGAGGCAACGGTTAAGAAAAATAATAAACTATTTTGTCGGCGTTGCCTAATGGAAATCACTAAATTGCCAATTCCCTATCAATATTGTCGCAACTGTATCAATCTAGGCAAGATAAGCGTTAACAATCAGTTGATAATTACCCCGACAGACATCAAATATCCAACTCAGGACCAATATTTACAATGGCAGGGTCAACTGACTACCAATCAAGCTAATGGCGTCAGAGAGCTTTTAATGGCTTTTAAGAAACACCAAGATCATTTGATCTGGGCCGTAACTGGTGCTGGTAAAACGGAAATGATCTTTCCATTAATTGAAGCGGCATTAGAAGATCATCAACGTGTAGCGATTTGTTCGCCAAGAGTCGATGTCTGCATCGAACTTTTCCCGCGGATCCAAGATGTATTTCCTAATACGACGGTAGGATTGTTTCACGGAAAAAGTGAAGAATCATATCATCAGACGCAGATTGTTTTGGCAACGGTCCATCAATTGATCCGCTTTGAGAAGGCTTTTGACGTCTTGATAATCGATGAGGTGGACTCTTATCCCTTAGCAGGTAACGAAATGCTGCATAAGGCAATAAAAAAGGCTCCTAAGACTAAAGGAATGACAGTCTATTTATCAGCGACACCGCCACAAGAATTACTGACGGCGGTCAAAAAAGGGGAATTGACCCTGACTAAATTGTACCAGAGATTTCACGGTCATCCGTTACCGGAACCACAGTGCCATCTGTTGTTCAAAAATTTGAATTTTTTCGGTATCAATCCGCGATTACGGTTAAAAATCAATCAGATGATCAGACACAAGCAACGATTTATGCTCTTTTTTCCACAAATTCCAACAATGAAATCATTCGCTAAACAATTAACAAAATTATATCCGACATTAACGTTCGTCGATGTCAGTTCTAAGGATGAACAGCGTTTAGCAAAGGTCCAACGATTTCGTGAAAAGAAAGTCCAAGCTATTTTAACTACGACCATTTTGGAACGGGGCGTGACATTTAAAAAAATTACGGTAATTGTTTTGAACGCCGACGCAGTTGAGTTTTCGAAGACGTCCTTGATACAAATTGCCGGAAGAGCCGGACGGGGCAAGGATTCTTTTGATGATGAAGTTCATTTTTATTATCAATATTACAATCGACAGATCAAGCAAGCTTGTGCTGAGATACATGAATTGAATCGGCAGGCACGCAAATGAAATGTCTTAATTGTGGCAACGACATAGCGAATAATTTGCAAGTGAAAGAAATATTTTTATTTAATGAGATCCCCGAAAATTATATTTGCAATTTATGCCGCAGTCAGCTGGCACCACTGGCTAATCGCAATAATTGTCCGCGTTGTTTCAAGCCCGAGATTAATGGTATCTGTGACGATTGTAAGATGTGGGAGCAAAAATATCAGATTATTAATTGTCATCAGGCTTTGTTTGAGTATAATCAGTTCATACACAACTACTTCAAGTTGTATAAGAGATATGGAGATGTCTTGTTAGCCAAGCTGTTTTATCAAGACATAAAGAACTGGTCTTTGAAGAATCACTTTGATGTAGTTACGTATATTCCTGCCAGTCAGAGTCACTTGCAAATTCGGGGTTTTGATCCAGTGTATGAATTATATGCTGATATTTTTGATTTGCAGCCACTGTTAACGAAGGTGGATTCAGATAAACCACAGGCGCAGAAGAATCGTTTGGAAAGATTACGTACGCCCCAGACATTTTCACCGCTGCCGGCAATGGCTCAAATTCAAAAAAATCAAAGTATTTTGATATTAGATGATATTTACACAACTGGACGAACGTTGATGCATGCTCATGATATATTTTTTAAGGCAAACTTTAAAAAAATAACTACGTTTTCATTATCTAGGTAATGGAAACGCTGTCATATTGGCATAAAAATATTATAATTGCATTAAAGAGATGCGAGAACGCTCTTTAATTTCCTATCGTCGGAAGGAGAGATTATTATGTTAACTATTAATGTACGTGGTGAAAATATCGAGGTAACTTCATCAATTCGCGAATATGTCGAAAAAAGACTTTCTAAAATGGAGAAATACTTTAGTGAAGAAAGCAATCCAATTGCCCATGTAAACTTGAAAACATACCCTTCAAAAGGTACAAAGGTTGAAGTAACAATTCCATTGCCATATATCACACTTAGAGCTGAAGAGGTCAACGATGACTTGTATGCCGGAATTGATCTTGTAGTTGATAAGCTTGAAAGACAAGTTAAGAAATTCAAGACACGTGTAAACCGTAAGAGCCGTGAAGGTGGCAGTCTAAAGGATATTCCTTTGGATGACGTAACACCTAAAGACACTGAGGAAGACAAATCAGAAATTGTTAGAACAAAACGCCTTTCATTGAAACCAATGGATGCCCAAGAAGCTGTTCTACAAATGGAAATGCTCGGCCACGAATTCTTTATCTTTGAAGATTCAGAAACAAATGGCGCAAGCATCGTTTATAAACGTAATGATGGCAGATATGGCTTGATCGAAACAAACGAATAAAAAATAATTAAACTAAGCTGAGACTTTAGGTCTCAGCTTTTTTTGTGCCTTTGTAAAGCATTCTTAACACAAAGAAATGAAAAATGGTGTATCATTGTAACTCTGAAAGTCTGTTTAATTGATATTAAGTTTAAAAGTATAAAAAAAAATGCTACTATTAAGAGTATGTTTATAACACTTAGGAGAGATATATTAATATGGCAAATCCACTAAGAAGATGGGTCGAAAGCGATAAAAGAGAAGTTAAACGTATGGGCAAGATTGCCGATAAGATTGAAAGCTATGCTGATAGTTACAGCAAACTTTCTGACGAAGAACTTCAAGCTAAGACTCCTGAATTTAAAGAAAGACTAGCAAAAGGCGAAACATTAGATGATATTTTGCCTGAAGCATTCGCTACAGCCCGTGAGGGTGCTAAAAGAGTTCTAGGACTATACCCATTTAGAGTGCAATTGATCGGTGGTATTACTTTGCATGAAGGTAATATTGCGGAAATGAAAACTGGTGAAGGTAAAACTTTGACAGCTACATTACCAGTTTATCTAAATGCTTTGGCCGGCAAGGGTGTTCACGTTGTTACCGTTAACGAATATCTATCTGGCCGTGATGCTAAGCAAATGGGTGAACTATATAACTGGTTAGGTCTTACAGTTGGCTTGAACGTCAACAGTATGGATGCCGAAGAAAAACGTGCAGCCTACAACTGTGACATTACATATTCAACTAATAGTGAACTTGGCTTTGATTATTTGCGTGACAACATGGTTGTTTACAAAGAACAAATGGTTCAACGTCCATTGCACTATGCAATTGTCGATGAAGTTGACTCCATTTTGATCGATGAGGCTAGAACGCCTTTGATCATTTCTGGAGCGGCTGAAAAGTCAACTGCTATGTATGTCCGTGCTGACCGTTTTGCTAAGACGCTTGAAAAAGATGACTACAAGATCGATTGGCCTACAAAATCAATCAGTTTAACTGAAACTGGTATCAGAAAGGCTGAAGATTACTTTGGCCTTGATAACCTTTACGATATTGACAACACAGTTTTGAACCACCATTTGGATCAAGCTTTACGTGCTAACTACATCATGAGTTTGAATATTGATTATGTGGTACAAGAAGGCGAAGTTAAGATCGTTGATCAATTTACTGGTCGTGTTATGGATGGTCGTCGTTATTCTGATGGACTACACCAAGCTATTGAAGCTAAGGAAGGTGTAGAGATCCAAGACGAAACTAAGACTATGGCTAACATCACTTACCAAAACTTCTTCCGTATGTATGACAAGCTTTCAGGTATGACAGGTACTGCCAAGACTGAAGCTGAAGAATTTAGAGAAATCTACAACATGGAAGTTATCTCAATTCCTACTAACAAGCCAGTTATTCGTGTTGATAAAGAAGATGTTCTTTACCCAACATTGAAGAGTAAGTTTGCGGCAGTTGTTGAAGATATCAAACGCCGTCATGCCAAGGGTCAACCTCTATTGGTCGGTACTGTTGCGGTTGAATCTTCAGAATACCTATCTAAATTACTTGATAAAGAAGGTATTCCTCACGCTGTCTTGAACGCTAAGAACCATGCTAAGGAAGCTGAAATCGTTATGAACGCCGGTCAACGTGGCGCCGTAACTATCGCTACTAATATGGCTGGTCGTGGTACTGATATCAAGCTTGGACCTGGTGTTAGAGAACTTGGTGGTTTGTGTGTTCTAGGTACAGAACGTCACGAATCACGTCGTATCGATAACCAACTTCGTGGACGTTCAGGTCGTCAAGGTGATCCTGGTGTGACTCAATTCTACATGTCACTAGAAGATGACTTGATGAAGCGTTTTGGTTCAGATCGTATCAAGCGTGTTCTCAAGGCCTTGAAGATCGAAGATGACGATGCTGTTATCCAAAGTCGTATGATGACTCGTCAAGTTGAATCCGCTCAAAAACGTGTTGAAGGTAATAACTACGATACTCGTAAGAATACTCTTCAATATGATGATGTTATGCGTGAACAACGTGAAGTTATCTATAAAGAAAGAATGGAAGTTATTAATGAAGACAAGGATCTTGACCGTGTCTTGCTTCCAATGATCGAACGTACTATCAAGGCCCAAGTTGCCGTTCACACGCAAGGCAAGCAAGAGGATTGGGAATTAGATGCTATTGCTGACTTTGCCAAAGCTGCCTTGGTCAGTGAAGATCAAATGACAGTTGTTGACCTTCAACTCAAGAGTGCTGATGAAATCGTTAAGTTCTTGATGGACTTCGTTAAGAAGAATTACGATCAAAAGAAAGATCAACTTGGCGACCCTTCACAAATGCTAGAATTTGAAAAGGTTGTTATACTAAGAGTTGTAGATGAACACTGGACTGATCACATTGATGCAATGGATCAATTACGTCAATCAATTGGTCTCCGTGGTTATGGACAATTGAATCCTTTGGTTGAGTACCAAGAAGAAGGATATCGTATGTTTGAAGAAATGATTTCTGATATTGAATATGATGTTACAAGATTATTCATGAAGGCCGAAATTAGACAAAATATGGAAAGATAAAAAGCGGGCCTAGAGCCTGCTTTTTTTATAAGGGTGATTACATGGAATTCGGAGAGATCAAGAACAAGATTTCTGACATGGAAAACAAAATAACTCAATTTAGGGGGTCTCTTTGACTTAGAAAACCTTGAAGAGAGTATCGCCGAAAATGAAGCTAGAATGACTGAGGATGGCTTTTGGGATGATCATGAAAAAGCCCAAAAGTTGATCGATGAAACAAATAGTCTCAAAGATAAATATGATAATTTCAAAAAACTCAGTGATGGTTTGGAAGATCTGAAAGTACTAGCAGAACTTTATCAAGAAGACCCTGAAGATGAATTGATGCAACAATTGGAAGATGATGCTGAGTCATTGGCTGAAAAATTGCGTTCGTATGAATTGATGATGTTATTGTCGGAACCTTACGATTCACACAATGCCATTCTAGAAATTCATCCAGGAGCCGGTGGGACTGAATCTCAGGACTGGGGTTCGATGCTGCTTAGAATGTATCAACGTTGGGCCGACCAACACAACTTCACCGTAGAAATTGAAGATTATCAACCAGGTGAAGAAGCTGGTATCAAGAGTGTTTCAATGATGATCCGGGGTAAAAACGCTTATGGACTTTTGCGCTCGGAGCGTGGAGTTCATCGGTTGGTTAGAATTTCACCATTTGATTCTGCCGGCCGTCGCCACACGTCATTTGCGTCGATTGATGTGATGCCTGAACTTGATGACAGTATCAACATCAAAATTAATGATGATGATTTGCGGGTTGATGTCTTCCGTTCATCTGGTGCTGGTGGTCAACATATCAACAAGACCTCATCAGCGGTCAGAATCACACATTTACCAACTGGTATCGTCGTTAGTTCTCAAGCCCAACGTTCACAGTTGCAAAACCGTGAAACCGCAATGAACATGTTGAAAGCTAAACTCTACCAACGTGAACAAGATGAACAAGCCAAGAAACATGCCGAAATTCAAGGGGAACAGTTGGATATTGGCTGGGGCTCACAAATCCGTTCGTACGTCTTCCATCCATACACAATGGTCAAAGATCATCGCTCAAATTACTCGACAAGTAATGGTCAAGGAGTAATGGATGGCGATTTGGATCCATTTATTTATGCTTATCTCCAATGGAAATTACAAGGAGTCAAACAATGAAAAAGAAAATCTTAGTTGTTGATGATGAACCTACGATTTTAGAGTTGATTGAATATAATTTGGAAAGCAATGACTATCAAGTAACAACGGCTACTGATGGTCAGATGGCTTTTGACAAAGTAAATTCCGACGTATTTGATCTGATGCTTTTGGACCAAATGTTGCCTAAATTGAGTGGTATCGAAGTACTTAAAAAGATGCGAAAATCAGGCAATTTAACGCCAGTTATATTCTTGACGGCAGTAGATTCTGAGGATAACAAGATTGAAGGCTTGATCAGCGGGGCGGATGATTATATTACTAAGCCATTCAGTATCAAGGAGCTTTTAGCTAGAATCAAGGTAGTTTTGCGTCGGACTTCTAAACAGGAGCGAGAGAACCAATTTCAGCTCAATACCGATATTAAAAGTTTAATTATTAATGATAAAGAAATAAGTTTAACCAAAAAGGAATACGAATTACTGGAGTTTTTGATTAGAAACAAAGGAATCGTGGTTTCTAGAGAACAGATATTTGATAACGTTTGGGGAATAAATTCCAATTCACAAATGCGTATGGTCGATATCCAAATTAGTCATCTCCGTGATAAAATTGAAAAAGATACAAAGAATCCACAAATAATAAAGACCGTGCACGGTTTCGGTTATATTTTAGAGGTATGATAATGAAAAGAAAATTAGGACCTATCATTGCTATTTTGATTTCGATAATTATCTTTGTCGTTTTTGCATTTTTCTCAGATAGCATTTTGGGAGATTCACAAAATGATATGTTTACCGAAGAAACTATTTCTTATCAAGAATTAAAGAAAAATCACGAACCTGCTGAAGCAGCCAAAATTGCAGGTTTGAGTTATGTCGACAGTCGCAAGGAAAACACGGCTATGCAAAAAAAGGCCTACGATATGTTTCATCGTGGCCGCAGTACACCGGGCAAAAACTATGTAACTGACACGACATTCAATACGCGGATCATGTATTATATGTCAGGTTCCAATCGTAACATTGTTGCTAAACGTTACAACCGTCTTTGGAGTCAAGCGCCAATGACGTTCATTTTGATTGCTTTAGTGTACTTTATTATTACTGATTCAGTGATTTTATTTTACTATCGCAAGCGCCAACTTTTGAGCAAAGACATTCAAAGCGTAACTGAGAACTTGCGTCGAGTACGTAAGAATAAGGAAATTGCTTCATTGATTTTGGCACCAGACGATGAATTGTATGGCCTAGTAGAACAAACTAACAAGATCAGTATGGATATCAACGAATTGCGAGACGACGTCAGATTACGTGAGAGACGTTTCAAAGGGTTGGTCGGACATTTGCCAATCGGGGTCATGCTCTTGAATTCACAAGGGGATGTCTTGATGCACAACCAAGCGATGGCAAGTCTCTTGGACGTAAATATTTCCAATGATATTCATCCATTTATTGAAGATATTAAAACTTATAGTTTGAGTCGAATGATCGAACATACTTTGCGTAAGAACAAGAACCATCATCGTGAAGTTCAGTTGGTCGGTAATTCACAGAAGTACGTCGACGCTAATGTGATTCGTTTGATCCATTCACAAGAAGACTTTGATCAACAAGTCTTGGTGATCTTGTACGATCTAACGGAGAGTCGGCAATTCGAACAAGTTCAAGTCGACTTCGTCAATAATGTCAGCCACGAGTTGAAGACGCCAGTAACGTCGATCGAAGGGTTCTCAGAGACACTGTTGAATGGTGCCAAAGATGATCCTAAGAAACTGGATCACTTCTTAGATATCATTCACAGCGAGAGTGTTCGCTTGTCTGAATTGATTCAAGATATTTTATCCTTGTCGAAAGTTAAGAAGGAAAATGCAAAGACCGATATGATCAATTTGAAAGAAGACATCGGTCACATTTTGGACCATCAAGAATTGGCAATCAAGAAACATAATTTAACCGTTAAACAGGAATATACTGGTAATTCTGAAGTAACTGTCAATAAAGAGAAGGTCAACTTGATTTTCCGTAACTTGATAAAGAATGCTATTTCATATAATAAAGAAAATGGTGAGATTGATATTGAAGTTCATCATGATGAGATCGAAAACCGGATCAAGTTCATTATCAAAGATACCGGTATCGGTATTTCAGAAACTGATCAGAGTCGAGTCTTTGAAAGATTTTATCGTGTCGATCGTTCCAGAAGTTTAGAAACTGGTGGAACTGGTTTAGGACTGGCCATTGTTAAGGAAACTTTGGATACTTTAGACGGTGACATCAGGGTCGAATCACACATGGGACTAGGAACGAAATTTATCGTTGACATACCATTATAAAAAAATTGCTGCAACAAAAATATTTAATTTTGTTGCGGCTTTTTTTTATACAAAAAATATACAATGTTGTAATATCCTAGGTGGATAGAGGTGAGAACATTGAAAAAAAGACTTGTCGCATTGTTTGCAATTATGATTCCCATGATCTTTGTTTTGAGTGGTTGCAAAGGCAGCGGGAGCCAAGAAACTATTACAGCAGTTGGATCGTCAGCTGCTCAACCCTTAGTAGAACTTGCCGGGGAAGAATTTACTAAGGATAATCCGAATGAATACGTCAACGTCCAAGGGGGCGGAACCGGTACAGGACTCAGCCAGATCCAACAAGGTGCCGTTAATATCGGTAATTCTGATTTGTACGCTGAACAGAAAAAAGATATCAACGCTAGCAAACTTGTCGATCATCGTATCGCTGCAGTTGGAATGATTCCCGTCGTCAATAAAGATGTTAAAGTAAAATCTTTGACTATTAAGCAATTGAGACAGATTTTTTCGGGTCAAGTAACGAATTGGAAACAAGTTGGTGGTCAAGATTTGCCAATAACGATCATTAATCGTGCTGACGGTAGTGGTACTCGTGCATCGTTTGAGAGTGATGTTATGAATGGCACGCCGTTTGTTCGTGCGCAAGAACAAGATTCTAGTGGGATGGTTCGCCAAATTGTTTATAACACTCAAGGTGCTATTAGTTACTTGGCGATGCCTTATTTGAACGATACGGTTAAGACGGTCAATGTTAATGGCGTCAAGCCAACTATCGAAAATATTGAAAACAATAAGTGGGAAATTTGGTCATATGAGCATTTATATACTAATGGTCAACCAACCGGCATGACTAAAAAATTTCTCGACTTTATTATGACTGACAAAGTTCAAACTAACGTCGTCAGAAAAATGAATTATGTGCCAATTAAAGAAATGAAGTATCAAAAAGATTATAAGGGCAATGTTACGCCCGTATCGAAGGGGGTAAACTAATTTGAAAGATCCAATTAGAGAAAGTTTAACCAAGAAATCCGTCTCAGCCAAACGTGAAACTCGCGGTAAAATTATTTCCTTTAGTTTTACGGCTATTATTGTGCTGTTAGTGGTCACAATTATTGGTTTTATCGCATCACGTGGGTTGATAATTTTTATCAAAGATGGAGTTAACCCTATCGACTTTTTGACGCATTCAGTTTGGTCACCTAATAAATTAGATAGTGCAGGGCATCCAATTGTTGGAGCAGCACCAATGATCGTTGGTTCATTTGCTGTTACCTTGATTGCGGCTTTGATTGGTACGCCATTTGCGATTGCGGCGGCTATTTTCATGACCGAAATATCGCCTAAATGGGGTCGAAAGATTTTACAACCAGTTATTGAATTATTGGTTGGTATTCCTTCAGTTGTTTATGGATTCATCGGCTTAACGATCGTTGTACCATTCGTGAGAAAGATCGCTGGCGGCAGTGGTTTTGGTATTTTGGCTGGTTCATTCGTGCTTTTCGTTATGATCTTGCCAACTATTACGTCAATGTCAGTCGATGCTTTGAGAGCCGTTCCTCGTTATTATCGTGAAGCTTCTTTAGCTTTGGGGGCTACGAGATGGCAAACTATTTCCAAAGTCATTTTAAGAGCTGCAACGCCTGGTTTATTGACGGCAGTGGTCTTTGGAATGGCCAGAGCCTTCGGTGAAGCTTTAGCGGTACAAATGGTTATTGGTAACGCAATGTTGTTGCCACAGAATTTAGTCTCACCATCATCAACTTTGACCAGTGTTCTAACAATGAACATGGGTAACACTATTATGGGATCGACTGCTAACAATGCCTTGTGGTCATTAGCTTTACTACTATTGTTAATGTCGCTGTTGTTCAACTTTGTTATCAGAAAAATTGCTAAGCGAGGTGAATTCTAGTGTTTAATGAAAAAGTTAAAGACAAGATTGCCACCGCTATTATTTATTTAATGTCTGGTATCATCGTGTTGATCCTAGCAGGATTATTAGTTTACATTTTAGGAAGTGGTTTGCGCTACGTAAACTGGCACTTCTTAACTTCAGGTTCAAAAGCTTTCCAAGCCGGCAGTGGTGTAGGAATCCAATTGTTCAATTCGTTCTTCCTGTTGATTCTTTCAATGTTGATTTCGATTCCTATTTCGATTTGTGCGGGAATCTATTTGTCAGAATACGCTGGTAAAAATAAATTCGTTGAATTGATCCGAGTTTCAATCGAAGTTTTGAGTTCGTTGCCTTCAATCGTTGTTGGTCTATTCGGATTCTTGATCTTCGTGATTAGTTTCAAGTTTGGTTTCTCGATTCTTTCGGGAGCTTTGACTTTGACGGTATTCAACTTACCAATTTTGACAAGGAATGTTGAAGATTCACTTCGATCAGTCTCACAATCACAACGTGAAGCTGGGCTTGCTTTGGGTTTGTCCAAGTGGGAAACAGTTATCCACGTTATTATTCCTGATGGTTTGCCTGGTATTATTACCGGAATGATCATCGGTGCTGGTAGAGTGTTCGGTGAAGCAGCTGCCTTGATCTATACAGCCGGTCAGAGTGCACCACCATTGGACTTTACTAATTTCAATGTCTTCAGTATTACCAGTCCTTTGAATTTGATGCGACCTGCGGAAACTTTGGCAGTTCATATTTGGAAAGTTAACTCAGAAGGATTGATCCCTGATGCAGTCCAAGTTTCAGCTGGGGCTTCAGCAGTTTTGATCATCGCTGTGTTGCTGTTCAACTTGCTTTCTAGATATATTGGCAATTTAGTTTATAAAAAGATGACGGGTGAGTAATATTATGGATGAACAAGCAAACCAACAATACATCCTTCATTTAAATGAGGATGAACATGAAATTGCTATGGAAACAAAAGATCTACAAGTTTTCTATGGTGAAAAAGAAGCCATGCATAAGGCATCGTTGCAATTTGAAAGATATAAGATCACATCTTTGATTGGAGCATCTGGTTCAGGTAAATCAACGTACTTACGTTCTTTGAATCGAATGAACGACAATGTTCCAGGAGCTACGGTCAAAGGTCAAATAATGTATCGTGGCTTGGATATCAATAAGGATAATGTTGATATTTATGAAGTTAGAAAGCATATCGGAATGGTTTTTCAAAGACCAAATCCATTTTCTAAATCAATTTATGACAATATTACTTTTGCTTTAAAACGTCATGGTTTACATGATAAGAAACAATTAGATGAAATTGTCGAGACGACTTTGAAACAGGCCTCACTTTGGGACCAAGTCAAAGACAATCTTGGCAAAAGTGCATTAGCGCTCTCTGGGGGTCAACAACAACGTTTATGTATTGCCCGAGCAATCGCAATGAAACCGGATATTCTTTTGATGGATGAACCTGCGAGTGCTTTGGATCCAATCTCAACGTCTAATGTTGAAGAAACAATGTTAAGTTTGAAGGATAAATTTACCATCATTATCGTGACGCATAACATGCAGCAAGCAGCCAGAATCAGTGATTACACAGCATTTTTCCATATGGGACATGCTGTTGAATTTAACGAAACTAGAAAGATCTTCACACGTCCACATATCAAGACGACTGAAGATTATGTTTCTGGACACTTTGGATAGGAGCGCTAAACTTGGCAGAAAAAATTTTAACATCTTCAGATGTACATTTATTTTACGGAAAAAAAGAAGCATTGAAAGGTATCAATCTGGATTTCAATAAGAATGAGATTACCGCATTGATCGGACCTTCTGGATGTGGGAAATCAACTTATCTCAGATGTTTGAATCGGATGAACGACTTGATTCCGAATGTAACGATAACAGGAACCATCTCTTTGAATGGCAAGAATATCTATGCACCCAATATTGATACGGTTGAATTGCGAAAACAAGTTGGGATGGTTTTTCAACAACCTAACCCATTTCCTTTTTCGATTTATGATAATGTAGTATATGGATTAAGATTAGCTGGCGTTAAAGATAAGGCGACGCTTGATGAAGCAGTTGAAACGAGTTTGCAAAATGCTGCCGTTTGGGACGACGTGAAGGACAAATTGCATCAAAGTGCATTGTCATTATCTGGTGGCCAACAACAAAGAGTATGTATTGCTAGAGTTTTAGCGGTGAAACCTGATATTATTTTATTAGACGAACCAACTTCTGCTTTGGATCCAATTTCATCGGCCAAGGTTGAAGATACTATGTTGGCTCTGCGTGAGGATTACACCATCATTACAGTCACACATAATATGCAACAAGCATCAAGAATATCTGATCAAACCGCCTTCTTCCTCAATGGGGAGCTAATTGAAGCAGATAAGACGAAAAACATTTTCTTAAATCCAAAAGAAAAACAAACTGAAGATTATATTTCAGGAAAATTCGGTTAGGAGAGAAAAGATGCGTACTACATTTGAAGAACAACTAAATAGTTTACATTTGCGGTTCTCAGAAATGGGTATGATGGCTAGCGAAGCCATTATGAAATCAGTTAAAGCTTACGTTGAACACGACAAAGCTTTGGCTAAAGAGGTCATCAATAACGATCACATTATCAACAAGCGTGAAGTCGATTTGGAAAAAGAATCATTTGAAATGATTGCTTTGCAACAACCAGTGACTTCCGATCTTAGAATGATCGTAACAGTTTTGAAAGCAAGTTCTGATTTGGAAAGAATGGGCGATCACGCGGTCAGTATTGCGCAAGAGACAATTAGATTAAAAGGAGAAACAAGAATCCCCGAAATCGAAAAATTAATTGCCGAAATGGGTGATATGACTACAAGTATCGTTGAAGATTCTTTGGAAGCTTATCTCAAACGAGACAGTAAGATGGCTGAAGAAGTAGCGAGCCGCGATGTTAAAGTGCACTACATCAGTGAAAAGATCAATAAGTCATGTATCGAAGATATGGAAAAAACTTCCGAAAACGTCTTGAGCGGTACATCGTACATGTTGGTCGACAGTTATTTGGAACGTGCCGGCGATTATGCAACCAATATTTGTGAATGGGTTGTTTACTTGAATACCGGACATGTGGTAGAACTGAATCAGAAGCATATTGCAGACGAGAATTATCCTAAGTCATAATTGATAAATCTGTTAATGTGTAGTATATTTTTTTGAACAAGTTGAGGTGAAATTTTATGAAAAATAAAATTACTAGATCTAGTACTGATCGTCTACTTGCAGGTGTTTGCGGAGGATTAGGTGAGTACTTTGGGATTGACTCGACTTGGATCCGCTTGGCGTTTATCTTTTTAACGCCATTGACATACTTTTTGACGATCTTAGTTTATATAATTTGCGTGTTCTCATTTCCTGAGAAACGTAATATTCAAGAGACTGATTTTAGGAAAAAGCGTCATCTTCCTAGAGGATCAAAGAAATATTACTGATTCAAAAGAGAGTTAAATGAGGGTATAAAATGAAGTTATTAATCAAATTGGTTGTACAAACGTTATTGTTTTTAGCGATAGCGCGAGTTTTACCATCTGGTATGTTCTATATTGATAGTCTAGTGACAGCTATTTTAGCTAGTTTCGTTTTGGTGATCTTGAATTGGACCATCAAGCCAATATTGCATATCATTTCACTACCGATTACTTTTATTACCTTTGGTCTGTTCTCCTTCGTAATAAATGCAATTACCTTGGAATTAACTTCAACATTGGTTGGATCAAAGTATTTTGGTTTTAGTAGTTTTGGTGCAGCACTGTTAGTTGCCGTCATTTTGGCAATCTGCAACTCGATCATCGACAACTATACAATGGATAATTTTCAAAGACGCGTTTAAGAACGCGTTTTTTTTGTCTCATTAATGATAAAATTGTTATAAAAATAGAATTAGAGGGTTGGTTATGACAAATTTTGTTACTGTATCACAAATGGTAAAAGATAATGAATTAAAAGTTTATAACGGTGAAGATCTCTTAGGCGACAAGAAAGTTACAACGAGTGATATCTCACGTCCAGGAATCGAATTGACAGGCTATTTTGATTATTACCCAAGTGAACGAATTCAATTATTTGGACAGACTGAATCAGCATATTCACGTTCAATGACTGCTAACAACCGTTACAAGGTCATGTTGGAATTATGTCGAGAAGATACCCCAGCACTGCTTATTTCTCGCAACATTCAGCCTAGTAAAGAATTGCTCAAGGCCGCCAGTGAACACAATGTGCCTGTAATCGGTTCGGAATTGCCAACGACACGTCTCTCAAGTATGATTACTGAGTATTTGGACGAAAAGCTCGCTCCTAGAGAGTCGATCCACGGTGTCTTGGTGGATGTCTATGGTATTGGAATCCTTTTGACTGGTCACTCTGGAATTGGTAAAAGTGAAACAGCTTTGGAACTTGTTAAGCGTGGTCACCGTTTGATTGCGGACGATCGTGTGGATGTCTATCAACGTGATGAAAAGACTATCGTCGGTGAAGCACCTAAGATCTTGAATCACTTGTTGGAAATTCGTGGTATCGGTATTATTGACGTAATGAATCTCTTTGGTGCTGGAGCCGTGCGTTCAAACAGTGAGATCCAATTGATCATTAATTTGGAAAATTGGTCTGCTGATAAGAACTACGATCGAATCGGAACTTTGGAAGATAAAAGAACCTTCTTCGATGTGGATGTTCCTCAAATTACAGTGCCAGTTAAAGTTGGTCGTAATATTTCTATTATCATTGAAGTTGCAGCGATGAATTATCGGGCTAAAAATATGGGTTATGACGCCACAAAGAAGTTTGAAGAAAATCTAGGCGAATTGATCAAGGAAAATGAGACAAAAACTAACGACGATAAAGAGGGCAAGTAATGAGTTTTGATTTATTAGCATTGAATCCAATAGCGTTTAATTTGTTTGGATTAGAGATCCACTGGTACGGTATTATTATTGCAATGGGTGCCTTAGTTGGGGTCGTTATGGCGATGCGTGAGGCCAAAAGAAGACACATGGATCCAGACAATATTTTGGATTTAGTTTTATACGGCGTGCCGATTGCCTTAGTTGGAGCGAGACTTTACTACGTGATCTTTGAATTACCATTCTATCTAGCTAATCCGGGTGAGATCATCAAGATCTGGCATGGTGGGATCGCTATTTATGGTGGGTTGATTGCCGCTTTTGTCGTTTTGCTGGTCTTGTGTCACAAACGTAAGATTTCTCCTTGGTTGATGCTAGATATTGCTGCACCTTCAGTTCTGTTAGGTCAGATCGTCGGTCGCTGGGGCAATTTTATGAACCAAGAGGCTTTTGGAGCTAAAACTAGTTTAGACTTCTTGCAGTCACTACATTTGCCACATTTTATCATCGAACAGATGTACATCAACGGAGCTTATCGGCAACCAACATTCTTATATGAATCAGTTGGTAATTTGATCGGCTTGATTTTAATTTTAGTTTTACGTAATAAGACCCATCTCTTTAAACGAGGCGAAGTATTCTTGACTTATCTGATCTGGTATCCAGCAGTCAGATTCTTTGTTGAAGGGATGCGGACGGATAGTTTGTACATCATGCCTGGTATTAGAGTTTCACAAGTGTTATCGTTGGTCTTATTCGTCGTTGCGATTGGTTTGTTCATTTATCGTCGACGGAATTTAAAAGAACCTTGGTATAATGAATTGTGAGCAATTTAATTGCTAAGTTGAAAATAAATGGTAATATTTGTTGAGTAATAGGAGGTAATCGACGATGAAAACATATGATGTAGTAGTTATTGGAGCGGGACCTGGTGGCTTAACCGCAGCTTTGTATGCTTCAAGAGCTAACTTATCAGTAATGATCCTTGATCGTGGTATCTATGGTGGACAAATGAATAACACCGCCGCAATCGAGAATTATCCCGGATTTGATTCAATCTTGGGACCAGACTTGAGTGAGAAGATGTATAAATCATCAACTCAATTTGGAGCTGACTTTGGCTATGGTGCCGTTGAATCAGTGGAGGATAAGGGAAATGTTAAAATCATCCATACTGATGATGGCGACTACGAAACTAAAGCTTTGATCATTGCGACTGGTTCACAATATAAGAAGATTGGCGTACCTGGTGAGGAAGAATTATCAGGCCGTGGGGTTTCTTACTGTGCTGTCTGTGATGGAGCATTCTTTAAAGGAATGGACGTTGCCGTTATTGGTGGTGGCGATTCTGCCGTTGAAGAAGGTATTTATTTAACACAATTAGCTAAATCGGTAACTATTATTCACCGTCGTGATCAACTACGTGCTCAAAAGATTTTACAAGATCGTGCTTTCAAGAATGACAAGATCAAGTTCGTCTGGAACGCTGATGTTAAAGAGATCATGAGTGAAGATGACAAAGTTGCGGGCGTTAAATATGTAGATAAGAAGACTGGCGAAGAACACGTTGTTCCTTCTAAAGGGGCCTTCATCTATGTTGGTATCAAACCAATGACTGCTTCATTCAAGGGCTTAGGCGTACTTGATGAAGACGGTTGGATCGATACCAACGACCACATGGAAACTAAAGTTCCCGGAATCTTTGCGGTTGGTGATGTTAGAAAGAAAGACTTGCGTCAAATTGCTACAGCTGTTGGTGAGGGTGGTATTGCCGGTCAACAAGCATACAATTACATCCAAGAACTTTCTGATGACAAAGTTGCTGCTAAATAAACATAATTAATAAAATTTAACTTGAGGATTATGAAAGTGGGTAAATTATCCATTTTCATGGTCCTTTTTTCATGTCTTAATTTAATAGTAATTGTTTAAATATTGAAAATTAAATTATCTAAAATTGATTCCACTTCGTACATGTTTAAACATATAATTAAATAAAAAGACAGGAAGTGATTTTTATGCGTGAAGTAGTAGACAAAAACTTGAATAGATTAATGCACGAATCAGGTTTTAACATTGCCAAGAATTTGAAATTACTCAGAAGAGAAAAGAATGTAACTCAAAAAGAAGTTGCTCAAAATCTTAATATCGACGTCACAACTTTATCTCACTATGAAACAGGTATCAGAATGCCTGATATCGATACTTTGATTGCTCTAGCAAGATACTATGATACGGATATCAACCGCATTATTAGTAGCGAATTCCACTAATTTGAAAATTTGAGCGCACAATTTTAAGTATATTTTAAAGATTTATTGTTAAAGTTGTGTAAATCAAATTTTAATAGTACTGAAGGATTGATATAATGACTGTAAGTACTTACAAATTAGGAGGACAACGTTAATGTCTTGGCAAGATAACATGCAACAATGGCTCGACTATAAAGATTTAGATCCAGATATGAAAGAACAACTGGACGAAATGAAACAGGATGATAAAGTAGCCGAAGAAGCATTTTATGAACCTATGGAGTTTGGTACAGCTGGTATGCGTGGGTTGATTGGACCTGGTATCAATCGGATGAATATATATACTGTTCGTCAAGCTACTGAAGGTTTGGCTTCATTTATGGATACTTTGGACGACAAGGTCAAAGAGCAAGGTGTAGCGATAAGTTACGACTCACGTTACTATTCACAAGACTTTGCCTATGAATCAGCTAAAGTTCTAGGTGTTCACGGAATTCACAGTTATGTATTCGACAGTTTGAGACCAACGCCAGAATTATCTTTTGCTGTAAGAAGCCTGCACACGTATGCCGGAATCATGATTACAGCTAGTCATAATCCTAAACAATACAATGGTTTCAAAATCTATGGTCCCGATGGTGGACAAATGCCACCTAAGGAATCAGACAATATTACTAGCTTTGCTAGAAAGGCTAGCGACCTCTTCAGTATTAAAGTCATGTCAGTAATGAAGTTACGCGAACAAAAATTATTGACATTAATCGGTGAAGACGTCGATTTAGATTACATGAAAAATCTAGAGACAGTTATCGTTAATCCTAAGTTGATCCACGATATCGGCGATACGATGAAATTCGTTTATTCGCCATTACATGGTACCGGGAAGATGATTGCTCCAAGAATCTTCCAAAAATTAGGATTCAAGAATTTTGACATGGTAACTGAACAAGCCATCTTAGATCCCGAATTTGCTACAACGCCTTTCCCTAACCCTGAATTTGCCCAAACCTTTGACCTTGCAATTAAGCGTGGTCAAAAGATCGGTGCCAACATCTTGATTGCAACTGATCCTGATGCTGATAGATTAGGGGCTGCGGTTAGACAACCAGATGGCTCGTATAAATTAATGACTGGTAATCAAATTGCTTCAGTTCTTTTGAATTACTTGTTGCAAGCCAAAAAGAACTTGAATACTTTGCCAGCTAACGGTGCAGTCGTTAAGTCGATCGTTTCTTCTGAATTGGCTACGGCGATTGCTAACAAATATGATATTAAGATGTTCGATGTTTTAACAGGATTCAAGTATATTGCTGAAAAGATCGAACAATTTGAAGAAACAGGTAGCAACGAATTCCTCTTCGGATTCGAAGAAAGTTATGGTTATCTTGTAAAGCCATTTGTTCGTGATAAGGATGCTATGCAATCGACCTTGTTGCTTGCTGAAGCCGCTGCTTATTATGAATCAAAGAATAAAACTATTTACGATGCCTTAGAAGATCTTTATTCAGAATTTGGCTATTATCGTGAAAAGACTGTCTCAAAGACTTTTGCCGGAATCTCAGGTAAGGATAAGATGGCTAAGATCATGAAGACACTACGTACAGAAGGAATCGAACAGATCAATGGCGTTAAAGTCGTTGAAACAATCGATTATTTAAACGATACTGATGTTACTGCGGACGGTACTAAAGAAACTGGCTTGCCAAAAGCTAACGTTTTGAAGTACGTCTTAGCTGATGACACTTGGGTCGCTGCTAGACCTTCTGGTACAGAACCAAAGATGAAATTCTACATTGGTGTTAAGAGCGATACCGAAGCTGGTGCCGCTCAAAAATTAGCCGATTTCAGTAAAGAAGTCGAAGGCTGGGAATAAAAATTTAAAGACTAAAGGATAGAAACAAAAGTTCAAATTTGTTTCTATCCTTTTTTTGTACGTTACAAGCCTTTCACAACTGCGATATAATATTTTCATGTAGTTTGTGAAAAGGGGAGAACATATTGTCTACAAATCAACATTTAGTTATTATTTCGCTTGATTCTTTAGGATTTAGAGATATCAACGAGCATCGATCCGAATTGCCAACTTTAAATAAATTGGTCAATGGTGGAACTTGGGTCAAAGAAGTTAAGGGAATTTATCCGACTTTGACCTATCCATCGCATACCACGATTATTACGGGACAATATCCCAATGTTCACGGAATTGTGAATAATACCAAAATTCAAACGCAACGCCGGTCGCCAGATTGGTTCTGGTATCAAAAAGATGTTAAAGTACCGACATTATATGATTTAGCACGTAAACAAAACTTGAAGACGGCAGCTTTTTTGTGGCCAGTCACAGCCGGAAGCAAAATCAACTATAATTTGGCGGAGATTTTTCCTAACAGGATTTGGACTAATCAAGTTTTAGTATCCTTGAAAGCTAGTTCACCACTGTTTATTTTGGAAATGAACCAAAAGTACGGCAAATTACGCAATGGAATTCATCAACCACAGTTGGACGAATTTATTACCACTTGCGCAGTCGATACGATCAAGAATAAGAAGCCTAATTTAACGTTGTTGCACTTAGTAGATATGGACAGTATGCGTCACCGTTATGGCGTACGTTCCGATGAGGCCATGGAGGCTTTGCATCGACTTGATAACCATGTGGCAAAAGTAATTGCGGCTACTAAAGCAGCAGGTACTTTTGAAGATACTAATTTTGTGATCTTAGGCGATCATTATCAGATCAACGTCGATAAGATGATCCATCTGAATACTTTGTTTGCCAAACGTGGTTGGGTAACGCCTAGACCGGACCAGACATTCAAAAATGATTGGCGCGTGATGGCTAAGACTTGTGACGGCTGCACGTACATTTATACGAGAAACTTTGATCAATTGGAACGTTTGCGAGATTTGTTGAGTGGAGTCGAAGGAATCGAACGCATCTATTCGCAACAAGAAGCTATCGCCCGTGGTGCAGACCCCGAATGTACGCTGATGGTAGAAGCTAAGGCGGGGTATTATTTCACTGACGAAAGCGAACGTGCGCAAGTTGTTGAAAAGGTCATGCCGGAGATGATGGGGGATGCTGATCGCTATCAAGGCGTCCACGGTTACGCCCCTGATAAGCCAGGCTACAAAACTACGCTAATTTTCAATGGCCCAATGGTCAAAGAGAATCAAACTATCGATCAAGCTAATTTAGTTGATGAGGCACCAACTTTCGCTAAATTATTAGGCTTAAAGTTCCCTGAACCATTGGCTGGAACTGTGCTCGAGGATGTATTTCGCGATTAGAATAGAGGGAATTTATGAGATTTAATAAAAAACAATGGAGTTGGATCTTTTACGATTGGGCCAACTCAGGCTATGGCATCATTGTTACCACAGCCGTTTTGCCAGTCTACTTCAAATCAGTAGCGCAAAACTCTGGGGTCACACAAGCTAATGCCACGGCTTTTTGGGGTTATGCCAATAGTTTTGGGACTTTAATAGTTTCAATTTTGGCGCCAGTATTGGGTGCTTTAGCGGATTATCCGCACCATAAGAAACGCTTGTTAAGTTTCTTTTCTTTTTTAGGTATCATTATGACGTTTGGATTAGCCATCGTGCCGTCAAATCAATGGCAACTGTTACTGGGCGTTTATATACTATCGATCATCGGCTATTCGGCGGGAAATTTATTTTATGACAGTTTTCTGACCGATGTGGCTGACAATGCGCAAATGGATGCTTTGTCGTCTAACGGCTATGCGTACGGATATTTAGGTGGCGTCATCGCTTTTATTTTGTTCTTAGTCTTACAGTTGACTAGTGGCTTTGGATTGTTGTCGAGCTATGGCGTGGCTCGTTGGAGTTTCTTGTTGGCAGCAATTTGGTGGATCATCTTCTTTATTCCACTTTTGAAAAATGTTAAACAAGTTTATTCGTTGCCAGAAAATCCTCACCCAGTCACGTCCAGTTTCAAGCGAGTTTGGGAAACTATTACGCACTTGCGCCAATATAAAGTGGCCGCTTGGTTTTTAGTAGCGTACTTCTTTTACATCGATGGGGTCGATACGATCTTTACGATGGCGACTTCGATCGGTATGGACATGGGAATTACTACTACGACTTTGATGCTAGTTTTATTAGTTGTTCAATTAGTAGCTTTTCCATTTTCCATTTTGTACGGTTGGATTGCCAATCAAATTTCAACTCGCAAGGGTATTTTATTAGCCATCGTACTTTACTTTGGTATTTGTCTTTATGCTTTGAAACTACACACCACAACGGATTTCTGGATCTTAGCCGTATTGGTTGGAACTAGCCAAGGTGGAATTCAAGCCTTGAGTCGGTCTTACTTTGGTAAATTGATCCCTAAAAAATCTGGTAGTGAATTCTTCGGATTTTATAATATTTTAGGTAAATTTTCCGCTGTAATGGGTCCAGTCTTAGTAGGAATAGTGACACAAATGACTGGTAAATCAACGATTGGGGCCGCATCATTGAGTATTTTGTTCTTGATTGGTTTGGTGATTTTCTTAATGTTGCCACGCTTAACAACTGATAAGTAAATAGATGGCGAAAATATGTTCGCTATGTTATTATTGAAACAGCGAAATCAGACTAACAAAGATTACATCTAATTCATGCAAGAGTTAGGTGTATTTTTTAGCTCATGAGGGGGTAAATGAGTCCGTGATAGATAGAGTAAATGATAATAAATTTGATCTAGTTTCAAAATATTCTCCTGCTGGAGATCAAGCCCAAGCCATCGATAAAATAACTAAAGATTTTCAAGCTGGCGACAAGGAAGTCGTGCTCGAAGGGGCAACTGGTACTGGTAAAACATTCACCATGGCTAATGTCATCAAGAATCTCAACAAACCAACGTTGATTATTTCTCACAATAAGACTTTAGCTGGTCAACTTTACGGTGAATTCAAAGAATTTTTCCCTAATAATGCCGTGGAGTATTTTGTCAGTTATTATGATTATTACCAACCAGAAGCCTATGTGCCTTCTAGTGATACTTATATCGAAAAAGATTCCAGTATCAATGATGAAATCGATAAATTGCGTCACTCGGCAACCAGCTCACTTTTGGAGCGTAATGATGTGATCGTCGTAGCTTCAGTGTCATGTATCTTCGGTTTAGGTGATCCAAGAGAATACGCTGACAGTATAATTTCTTTGCGGGTCGGCCAAACGATTGCTCGTGACAAATTATTGGAAGAATTAGTCGACAATCAATTCGAAAGAAACGACATCGATTTCCAACGTGGTCGTTTTAGAGTTCGTGGGGATGTTGTGGATATTTTCCCAGCTTCACGTGACGACAATGCTATCCGAGTTGAATTTTTCGGTGATGAGATCGATCGAATTATCGAAATGGATGCTTTGACTGGTGAGGTTAAGGGTGCGATGGACCACATTGGCATTTTCCCAGCCACTCACTTTATGATCAGCGATTCCAAGATGGAACAAGCTTTGGACCGCATCAAAAATGAAATGGATGTGCAAATCGATAAATTTACTAAAGAAGGTAAGTTGCTAGAAGCACAACGAATCAAGCAACGGACCGAATACGATATTGAAATGATGCGTGAAATGGGCTACACCTCAGGTATCGAGAACTATTCACGTCACATGGAAGGAAGAGCTGAAGGGGAACCACCATTTACCTTGCTTGATTTCTTCCCCAAAGATTTCAACATTATGATCGATGAATCTCACGTAACAATGCCACAGATTCGAGGTATGTATAATGGAGATCGTGCTAGAAAGCAGCAATTGGTCGATTATGGTTTTCGTTTACCTAGTGCATTGGACAACCGTCCTTTGAAGTTGGATGAGTTTGAAAAACACGTCAATCGGATCCTTTATGTTTCAGCTACGCCGGGTCCTTACGAAATGAACCGCACGGATCACTTGGCCGAACAGATCATCCGTCCTACTGGTTTATTGGATCCAAAGATCGAAGTCCGTCCAATTATGGGACAGATCGACGACTTAGTAGCTGAGATCAACGACCGAGTTGAAAAGCACGAGCGTGTCTTCGTAACGACTTTGACTAAGAAGATGGCCGAAGATCTGACCGATTATTTCAAAGATTTAGGTATTAAGGTACGTTATTTGCACAGTGATATTAAAACTTTGGAAAGAACGAAGATCATTCGTGACTTACGTTTGGGCAAATTCGACGTCTTGATCGGTATCAATTTGCTACGTGAAGGTATCGATGTGCCAGAAGTTTCACTGATTGCAATTTTGGATGCTGACAAGGAAGGCTTTTTGCGTTCAGAACGTTCACTCGTACAGATCATTGGACGTGCATCTCGGAATGAACATGGTAAAGTTATCATGTATGCCGACGAGATTACTGATTCAATGCGGGGCGCAATAGATGCGACTGCACGTCGACGTAAGCTACAAGAAAAATTCAATGAGGAACACGGCGTGACACCAAAGACGATCGTTAAACCGATTCGAGATGCCATTTCTATGTTCCAGAAGGTCGACAACACCTCATCTGAGACTGAAAAGATCGACGACGATATCGACTTTAAGGATATGAGCAAGAAAGAACGTGAAGAGTTACTTGCCAATCTGAATGAACAGATGGAATCAGCTGCTAAGAAGTTAGACTTCGAAGCTGCAGCCAATCTGCGTGATACGATTTTGGAATTAAAGGCGGAAATGAAATAAATATGTTAAATGATAAGATTGTTATTCATGGTGCGCGGGCACATAATTTAAAAAATATTGATGTAACGATACCACGTGACAAATTAGTCGTCATGACTGGTCTGTCAGGCTCTGGTAAGAGTTCATTAGCTTTTGATACGCTGTATGCTGAAGGCCAAAGACGTTACGTTGAAAGTCTATCTTCGTACGCTCGACAATTTTTAGGGCAGATGGATAAGCCAGATGTCGATTCGATCGATGGATTGAGTCCAGCCATCTCGATCGACCAAAAGACGACTTCCAAGAACCCACGTTCAACTGTCGGAACCGTTACGGAGATCAATGACTATTTGCGTCTGTTATGGGCACGTGTTGGGACTTCAATTTGTCCTAATGACGGAACCAAGATCACTAGCCAATCAGCGCAACAAATGGTTGATGCTATTTTGGCCTTGGAAGATGGTACAAAATTACAAATTTTGTCACCTGTCATCAGAGCTAAACGTGGCCAACACAAAAAAGCCTTGAATCAAATCAAGAAACAAGGTTACGTCAGAATCAGAGTTGATGGCGAAACTCGTGATATCAGTGAAGATATTGAATTGGATAAGAATAAAAAACATGATATCGATGTTGTCGTTGACCGTATCGTGATCAACGACCATATCAAGTCACGTTTGTTCGATTCAGTTGAAGCGGCTTTGCGCTTGTCGGATGGCTATATGAACGTTGACGTCATTGGATCTGACATGATGGTTTTCTCTGAAAAGAATGCTTGTCCGCTCTGTGGCTTCACTGTTGGCGAACTAGAACCTCGTTTGTTCTCATTCAATGCACCCTTTGGTGCCTGTGAGAACTGTGATGGTTTGGGCGTCAAGCTAGAAGTCGATATGGATCTGGTTATTCCTGATCCAAGTAAAACTTTGGCCCAAGGAGCTATCCAACCTTGGAACCCTATCAGTTCACAGTATTATCCGGAGATGTTGGCGCAAGCTTGTAAAGAATTTGGCATCGACATGAATACACCATTTGAGAAATTGCCAGCTAAGGATCAAGAGATTATTCTGAACGGTTCTGATGGCAAGAATTTCCACTTCCACTATGAGAATGATTTTGGTGGCGTGCGTGATGTTGATGTGCCATTTGAAGGTGTCATTCCTAACATCAATCGCCGCTACAAGGAAACTAACAGTGACTTTACTCGGGAAGTCATGCGTAAATATATGACTGAATTGAAATGTCCAGTTTGTCACGGTAAACGCTTGAATCGTCAAGCCTTGGCTGTGAAAATCAGTGGCCATGATATCGCTGAAGTATCTGACATGTCGATCAAAGATGAACTTCCATTCTTCAAGCAAGTTACTTTTGGCGAACAAGATACGGTGATTGCTAAACCGATTTTGAAAGAGGTCAAGGATCGCTTGAGTTTCTTGATCAATGTTGGTTTGGAATACTTGTCACTATCTAGATCAGCGGGAACGCTCTCTGGTGGCGAAGCACAACGAATTCGTTTGGCTACGCAGATCGGTTCTAATTTGTCGGGGGTGATGTACATTCTTGATGAGCCATCGATCGGTTTGCATCAGCGTGATAATGATCGCTTGATCAGTTCCTTGAAGAAGATGCGTGACCTAGGCAATACGTTGATCGTAGTTGAGCACGATGAAGATACTATGCGTGCGGCTGACTATTTGATCGATGTTGGTCCGGGTGCTGGTGAAGCAGGTGGTCAGATCGTGGCTGCAGGGACGCCTGAAGAAGTTGAAAAGAATCCCAAGTCATTGACGGGTCAATATTTATCCGGTAAGAAATTTGTACCAGTGCCACTCAAACGCCGTCCAGGCAATGGAGAATTCGTTGAAGTTTACGGCGCAGCTGAAAATAATCTCAAAAAGTTGAACGTGAAGTTTCCTTTAGGCGAATTCATTGTTGTAACTGGGGTTTCTGGTTCTGGTAAATCAACTTTGGTCAATATGATCTTGAAGCGAGCTTTAGCTCAGAAGATGAATCACAATTCAGAAAAGCCTGGTAAATACAAGAAAATTACTGGCTACGAGAACCTTGAAAAAATGATTGCCATTGATCAAAGTCCAATCGGACGGACGCCCAGAAGTAATCCAGCTACATATACTGGAGTTTTTGATGACGTACGGGATTTATTTGCGCAGACGAATGAGGCTAAATTGCGTGGCTACAAGAAGGGCAGATTCTCCTTCAACGTTAAAGGCGGTCGCTGTGAAAATTGTCGTGGTGACGGGATCATCAAAATTGAGATGAATTTCTTGCCCGACGTTTACGTTCCGTGTGAAGTTTGTCATGGTACGCGTTACAATTCCGAGACTTTGGAAGTAACTTATAAGGGTAAGAACATTGCCCAAGTGCTTGATATGAAAGTTAAAGAGGCCCTTGAATTCTTTAGCAACATTCCTAAGATCAAACGGAAGTTACAAACGATCGTTGACGTTGGTCTAGGGTACGTTTCGTTGGGTCAATCCGCTACACAATTATCTGGTGGTGAAGCGCAACGGATGAAGCTAGCCTCAGAACTTTATAAGAAGTCTAACGGCAAGAACTTCTACATCCTAGATGAACCTACAACTGGTTTGCATACGGATGATATCAAACGGCTTTTGGAAGTATTGCAACGCTTAGTCGATGAGGGCAATACGGTCCTTGTTATCGAACACAATTTGGATGTGGTCAAATCAGCTGATTGGTTGATCGACCTTGGTCCAGAAGGTGGCGAAGGTGGCGGTACGATCGTTGGTACTGGTACCCCTGAAGACATCAGTAAAATCAAGAAGAGTTACACTGGTCAATATTTGAAACCAGTTTTAGAACGTGATACTAAACGTACGAAAGATGCTGAAAAATAAGATCTATTTAATTTTTGAACATTAATTCAAAAAGACTTTTGATTCAAATTTTTAGTTCTTTTTCAACTTTGGTTACACACAATTATTTAGATATTCTAATAGGCCATCCAAAACTGGATGACCTTTTTAGTATTGTTTTAAATAAAATGTTGAATCATTAGAATCTACCGGGATTTCATGGAAGACGGCAGTGAATAATCAATTTTTGAATCAAAGACCTTTTTTAGAAAAAAAGCAGCTGCCCAATTAGGACAGCTGCTTTAAATAATTATTCTTCATTAATGGATTGTAGATAAACTAACTGATCGGTAGAAATTTGTTCATATAAGGCACCCCCGAGTTCTGGAGTAAATTCTTTAGAACTGACTTTAGTTTGAATATAAGTATTTTCTTGTTGAAAGGCTTCAATCAATAATTCGTTTTGATTTTGTTCAAATTCTTCGTGACTAGCAAAGTTAGCTGTTAGGCGGCGGTGTCTTTCGTCATAAGCTTTGCGGGCAATATTTATTTCTCGGTGGCTGGAAGAATCATTCACCAAACTTTGATTGAGATAGCTAACGATTTTTTCGTAAGGCTTTTTTTCAACCACAGCCATTTGTTGCCATAATTTACGGTTGCGTTCGATCATTTCAGCTCGATTGACGTGTTGATGATGTTTCATATTGTGGAATAATTTGCGACGCTTGCGAGCTTTGGAAGACAGGGATAAACGGTCGACGAGATTGAACTTTAAGAAGAGATTTAATCTTTGAAAATTACTCTGCTGATATTGCAAGATAGTTCGCTTAGCGACCCGCATGTAAAGGTCAGCGTTGAGACTGGAGATCTCCTTGTTGCGTAGCATATCTTCAATAGTCTGTTGTTCAAGTTCAAAACAGTTGTCAAAAACAATCGTTAGTTTTGACTTATCGATGTGACCTTCAACGGTTCTTTGACCGTCCAAAATATTAACGACTTGACTGATACTAATAGAGTCACCGTGACGGGTTTGCAGTGAGACGATGGCGTTGTCGACCATTTTAGTTTTAGCATCGGCCAATTCGGCTTCACTGTATTTGGAAACTTGTTGTGGCAACAATAATGGCAAGATCAAAGTTGGCACTAATAAACTGGTCAAAATAACTACGGTCGCTATAAAGATAATGTCATTTCGGTATGGGAACGGCTGACCATTTAAAGTTAGTGGCAATGAGAAGGCCATTGCTAAGGTGATTGTTCTATGAACGCCACTGTAAGCCATAACGATACTGTTGGCATGTTTTTCATGTTTATCCCAAGCTCGAATTCTAGCAAAGTCCCAATTAGTCCAGAAGTAGCGCATGACCGTCATAATAATGTAGAGCAAGATACCGACGCCGACGAGAATATAGACGGAACTGGCGTCATGCTTGCGCAAGTTGATAATAACGCTTGGCAATGATAGTCCCAAAAGGACAAAGACGATACCATTTAGAATACTGGAAAAAATTGACCAAGTACTGGTCATAACGATCTGTAACCGTGAACTGGTCAAACGTAACCGGTTTTGTTGAATACCGTGGATCAAACCAGTGACAACGACAGCCAAGATACCGGAGACGCCGACAGCTTCAGCGATTAAGTAGACGGCAAAAGGTGTCAATAAGGTAAAAGGTACGATAACTGAAGGGGCATCAACGTGCATATTGATCAAACGCAAACGGATCGCCACGATAAAGGCTCCTAAAATGGCACCCAAAATGATTCCACCAAAGAAGACATAAAAGAAGTTGCCGATACCGTTCAACAGTGAAAATTTTCCGGTAATTGCAGCAGCAATAGCCAAGTTTAAAGCTACAATACCGGAAGCATCGTTGAATAAGGATTCGTTTTCCAGCGTACCCATGACGTTAGTGGGTACTAACATATTGTTGGTTATCGAACTGACGGCAACTGCGTCCGTTGGCGTAATGATGGCTCCTAACGCAAAGGCCAAGGCTAACGGCATGCTAGGGATGATCAGATGCGTTACGAAACCAACAATTAAGATTGAAATGATAGCCAGTTCCACGGCCAGTGAAAAGGTCGTTCCGAACTGATGGGTCAAACGAGATAGGCTGGTATTTTGACCATCATTGAACATCAGAACGGAAATAATGACCAGTAGAAAAATTTCTGGTTCTAGTTCGAAATGTTTGTAGATCGGAAAGAATGAAAAGATTAGCCCGACAGCGATTTGAATGAACGCTACGGGAATTTTTTTGAACTCCCATGAGATGACATTGGCAGCTACGACTGCCGCAATCAATAAGAGCACTAAGAATACGGTGTCCATAAAAGGTCCCCCCCTTGATTAGTTTAATTTTATCGCAAAAACACTCTAAAAAATATGTCTAGCAATCATTCACGTAAAGTGACACGCCCGGGTCGTTGTGTTATGCTTATATCCGAATGTGAGGTGCAATATGGCAGAAGATATGCTTAGTTTAGTTATCGTTACCGGAATGAGTGGTGCAGGTAAAACTGTTGCCATGCAGTCGTTTGAAGATTTAGGATATTTCTGTATTGATAACATGCCACCAAACTTGCTTCCAAAATTTTGGGAGTTGGTTCATGAATCTGGCAAAATCAACAAGGTAGCTTTAGTTGTAGATATTAGATCGCGGTCATTTTACGATGAGATTTTCTCAATGCTCTCTAAAATGGACGAAGATGAACAAGAGAAACACCAAAAAGTTGACATGAAGATTCTCTTCTTGAATGCTTCCGATGCTGAGTTGGTTTCCCGCTACAAGGAAACTCGTCGCAGCCATCCGCTAGCTATGGAAGGCCGTCTGTTGGACGGAATTCATAAAGAACGAGAACTTCTCAATGAAATCAAAGGTCGAGCATCAGTTGAGATCGATACGACTGATTTGACGCCACGCCAACTCCGTGAAGAAATTTTTGCTAATTTCCAAGAGAGCTCGGAAGTACCAACCTTTCACATTGAAGTGATGTCATTTGGCTTTAAGTATGGTTTGCCAATTGATGCTGATATTGTTATGGATGTCAGATTTTTAAGAAATCCTTTCTATGTTAAAGAATTAAAGACAAAGACTGGGGTCGATAAGCCTGTTTACGATTATGTAATGGACGATACCGAAACTCAAGACTTTTATAAAAAACTGTACGATTTATTGAAGAGTATTATTCCTGGATATGAAAAAGAAGGTAAGACAAGTTTAACAATTGCTATCGGCTGTACTGGTGGTCAACACCGTTCAGTGGCAATTGCCCAGCGTTTAGGGACTGACTTGAAAAAGTTGGACTATTACGTAGACATTACTCATCGTGACATGGAAAAATCTCAAAAGAAGGTAATCGAACATGGCAACAAATAGAATAGTTCGGGTCGTCAAAGGACGTCGCCCAAGAGTTGTTGTTATAGGTGGGGGTACTGGTTTACCAGTTGTATTAAATAGTTTAAGAAACATGGATGCCAATATTACGGCTATTGTAACGGTTGCCGATGATGGGGGATCATCAGGTATCATTCGTGATTATATCAACGTTGTCCCTCCTGGGGATATCAGAAACGTTTTGGCTTCACTATCTGACTTGCCACAAGTTGATTTGGATGTGTTTCAATATCGATTCAAAACTAACGATGATTTCTTCTCCGGTCATGCGATCGGTAATTTGATCATTGCGGCTTTGACGGAAATGTCACCTAATATTTTTGATGCCGTTCAAGTGCTTTCTAAGATGATGCACGTTGATGGCCACGTTTATCCAGCTAGCAATACTAAGTTGACTTTGCACGCTGAATTTACTGATGGGACCAAATTAGCTGGGGAACACGAAATTACCCACTCAGGTAAACATGTCAAACGAGTTTGGGTCACTAATTCGGATGAACCTGAAAAGGAACCTAAGTCAGTGATTTCCGTTATTGCTTCAATTATGCAGGCTGACGTAGTTGTTTTGGGCCCTGGTAGTTTATTCACCAGTATCTTGCCTAATTTAATGGTCAGCGATATCGGTGAAGCTCTTAGACAGACTTCAGCTGAAGTGGTTTATATTTGTAATATTATGACTCAGATCGGTGAAACAGAAGGCTTTACGGATGCGGATCACGTTCGAGTTCTGAACCGTCACTTAGGTGGCAACTATATTGATACAGTCCTAGTCAACACGCGTAAAATTCCGGATGGCTATGTCGATAAGAAGAAATACGACGAATATGTCAATCAAGTTAAAACCGACTTTAAAGGTTTAAGAGAAATGGGCTGCAAAGTTATCCAAGATGACTTCTTATCATTGCACGATAACGGAGCTTACCATGATGGTAAAAAGGTTGCAAATGAGATTTTGAATCTGTCTTTGCAATCGGGAAATAGAAAAAATGAGGTGAGACGTTAGTGGTTTCTTATGCAAGTGAGGTTAAACAAGAACTCACAAAATTAGTCGTTCATCCAGAGCACGCTCGAGTTGAATTGTCAGCTTTGATGCGGATGAATGGCTCATTAAGTTTACAAAATCATCACTTTGTCTTAACCGCACAGACTGAGAACGCTGCAATTGCCAGAAGAATTTTTTCTTTGATAAAGCAAAAGTATGGTATGGAATCAGAATTACTCGTGCGTAAGAAGATGAAATTGAAGAAGAATAATCAATATCTAGTTCGTTTAAAACGTCATACGAATGAAGTTTTAACTGATTTGGATATTTTGGATGAATCAGGTCTATCGATCAACACTGATGTACCTGAAGAAGTTCTCAATGAAGATCAACGGATGCGCTCGTATTTAAGAGGAGCTTTTTTAGCAACTGGTAGTGTCAATAACCCTGAGACTTCCAGATACCATTTGGAGATCTACTCATTATACGAAGATCATAATGAAGGTATTGCCCAAATGATGAATTATTTTCATTTAAACGCCAGAACAACCAAGCGTCGCAATGGTTATATCGTCTATTTGAAAGAAGCAGAAAAAATTGCTGATTTCTTGCAGTTGATCGGTGCAACTAATTCAATGTTGCAGTTTGAAGATATCCGGATCGTCCGCGATATGCGAAACTCAGTTAACCGTTTGGTCAACTGTGAAAATGCTAATATCAACAAGACAGTAGCTGCCGCAGAACGCCAGATCGAAAATATCAAGCATCTGCAAGCGACTGTAGGTTTGGATTCGTTGCCAGATAAATTACAAGAGATCGCTGTTTTACGATTAGAGAACCCTGAAGTTTCATTGAAGGAACTAGGAGATATGGTCCCTAGTGGTCCAATTTCTAAATCAGGTATCAATCACCGTTTAAGAAAATTGAATGAACTGGCTGAAACAGCGAAAGTCTAGAAAACGGAACAAACCAATCAAAAAAGCTTGAGAAAATTAATTTCTCAAACTTTTTTATTTTGCCCAAATTTTCTTAACTGTTGGAGTAATCAAAATTCCTAGTAAAGCGATGAATAAAACAAACGACATCCAAATAATCGAAGGATAGAAACGTGGTTGGATTTGAGTGATCGAGTAAGTAGCCGTTTTTAAATTTTTAGGCGAGTTAACCGTGATAAAACTGTTATTTATCGACCAGTCGGCTGGTTTATTATTGAGAGTGATTCGATAATTTAACGAGGAATAACCGAAGACTGGCAAAGTGATTTTACCTTTAGGTACATTTTCGCCAGTTAAAGTAAGGCTGTTGACGGTACTGGTATGTTGCAAAAGAACATCACGTCCTTTGATCGTACCCAAGTGATCAGCCAATAAGTAAACTAGTTGTGGATCAAGGTTCAGACCGCCACTATCTTTTTGAAGTTTAGTCGTGTCAGGTGAGTAGTCCGGAATTAAAGTTCGAATCAGTTTGTCGCTAGTGATACCAGTTGAAGTCAGTTTAGCATCGGTATTTTGAGGGACAAACTTTTGAGTGTTTTCGGTAACGATGGGAAGATTAGCTTTTTTGTGATATTGACTGGTCAAAGCAACTTTTAAGGCGAAGGGATAAGCGATGACAGTCATTGCCAACATTATGATGCGAGCCGTTTTTTGACTAAAATTGATTAGAACGAAGATGATCGGTACCATGCCTAAGAATGGAGCAAAGCGCCAGTTAGCAACTTGAAAATTATTAATGATGGGAACGTGTCCCAAAAATCCCCAAGGAATAATATTAGTTGAAAATAGTATCAACGCCAATTCGATATACAACCAAGGCAACAGCTGCTTGAGTTTATCTTTTTTGATACCGATAAAAGTTGCCACCAACAGCAAAATCGATGCTAGTGAAATAGCTGATTTGGAGTTCCAACGTGACTTTATGAACAGAGTCCAGATGGGGTCGCTTAGAATATGGCCTTTACCAAAGGGTGACAGCAAACCAGTTTTGGAAATAGTCACTAATCGATAAATTATCGGTAAACATAAAATGACTGTCAAAAGAGCTGCAACTGTCAAATTGATCCAAGGGATGTAAGTTTTTTTGATAATTGATTCAATGACTAAGAAAATACCAGCAATCAAAGTAATGGCGACGGCACTCAGGAGGTGGGAATTGATCACGATCGTCATCAATAGAGCGGTTTTAATGATGAGCCGTGGGTTTATTTGTTTGCTTTCGACGGCTTCTTTGAGCGTGAAAATAATTGGAAAGGCAAAGATCATTACGATGGCAGAGCCCGTTTGCATTTCAGTGACTAAATCTCTTAAAGCTGAACCAGATAATGTAAAAACTGACGCCGCTAAAATGGCATTTTGACTGTCAAAGCGTTTGTTTAAGGACAAGAATGAAACGATAAAAGTCAAACCAAAAATCAGTGATTTAATAGCAATAATCTGGTGGATCGGCGTTAAAAAGTTCGTAACTAACACCAAAGGCCACAAAGTGAAATCGGGATACATGCCATTGATAGCTTGGCCAGTATAAAAAAAGGAATTAAAGTTGACCCAGCTAGGCAGTGAATGGTTCAAAAAAGCCAAGCGAATTTCGGCAATCCTTTCAGAATGGAAGAAAGTATCGTTGGAAGCAATCATGTAATTGAAGTGAAACTGCCAAAGAGTCCAAACGAATAAGGCCAAGAAGAAAAGTAGAGCGACTGAAATAGTGCGTAATGCGGGTTTATTTTTAAAATTCAAAACATACACTCCTATAAAAAATAAATAATCCAGGCTTTAATTATACTTCATTTGACTAAGACAAAAAAATAGCTCACGGTCGATTATGGCTGTGAACTAAATTTTTTTAATGTTAGTAATTAATTAGTTTTTTTATTGTTTTTGATCAATAATGCAAAAATGAAACCGATAATTGACATGCCGAAGAAGAAGGCAAAGACTCTTTGGTAACCGATCAAACCATTGTTAGCTGGCAAGTGGTGATTTTGATTAGTAGTAACTAGAATCAAAGTTGCCAAGCTGACGCCGAGTGAACCGAGTAACTGTCTAACTGTCGTAATGATTGCGGTGCCGTGGGGAATTAAATCTTCAGGTAACGCATTGCCACCGAGTGTAGTTGCCGGCATCATTACGAACGCATTGCCGCCTTCGATCAAAGTAGCAATCAAGATCATAGGCCAGATACTGAGCTTAGCCTGAATAACGAATAGCAAGAACCAACCGACTACGATCATCGACATACCAGTGATCAAGGTTGATTTGAAACCGATCCGATCAGCCAAACGTCCAGTCAACGGATTGAGAATACTCAACACGATGGCTGGTGGAACTAGGGCTAAACCGGACATCAAAACTGAAGTATGTAAAATATTTTGATAGTAAAGTGGATAAATAATTGTCACCACGATCAAAGATATGTAAGAAAAGCCAGTCAAAAGAACGGCCAGATCAAAATTGAAATTCTTCATAACTTTGAGATCAAGTAGTGGTTCTTGTTTGGTGAGCTGACGATGAATGAATAAAAATGTCAAAATCAAACTGATAACTAAGAGAATTATCAGATTAGTACCAAAACTCTTAGTAGCTCCGGCTTGATTGACGACGTATAGCAAGCCGATCAGACCAAGTAAATAAACTGTGGAGATCAGATCGAGACTGGCTTTGTGACGAGGCATGACATCCTTGATATTGATCAAACCACTGATAAAGATAACAATCATGATCAGTAGAAAAATCACGAATAATCCTTGCCATTGTAAAAAGTTCAAAACGATTCCTGAGATAATTGGACCACTGGCCAAAGCTGATCCCATGACCAATCCAGCGTAACCCATAGTGGCGCCACGTTTGGACTCAGGTGTGATGGTCATCAAAACAGATTGAAACGATGGGAACAATATCCCGACACCGATAGCTTCCAAACCACGGCCTAGCATAGCCATCGGAAAGTTAGGGGCAATAATAATAACGAAAGTACCAATGGCAAAAATTGCCACAACGCTCAAAAAGATTTTTTTAAACGAAAAGTTGTTCAATAGCCATGGACTAATAGGCATCATAATACACATTATTAACATAAAACCGGTCGTCAGCCATTGAATCGTTGGCGCAGTGACGCCGAAGAATTTCATCAATGTTGGGTAAGCAGTTGAAAGCGACGACTGACTGATCGACATTGTGAAGGTTCCGGACAACAACGTGATTATGAATAATTTTCGAGCAAGGCTATTTTGAATTTCACCCTTATTCATAAATATATCCCTTCTTTGTTTAGTCTAACAACAATTTAAGGATAGTCTAATATAAAAAAGCTGTCTAGCAGAGTGCTTGAGAGACAACGCTTACAAACGTTATTGATTAAAAAATATTTAAAAAAATAAGTGATGATAATTGATTATCATTATTTTTGCAGACAATTCGTCTGAACCTAGTCATTTAAATAAATGGAATTCTTCCTTGGTCAAACCACTGTCCAAGACTTTATACATATAGCGAGCAGCTAAGGATGAATAGGGATGCCATTTTTTACATTTCTTTTTGACCAACTCGACCTTATAATCAGTGGTTTTGTAGATCCAACCGTATCCTTGCAAGAAAGCCACATCTTCAAAAGGCAAAATATCAGGCCGATCTAAGACGAAAAGCAGATACATTTTAGCCGACCAATTGCCGATTCCTTTGACGGTAGTCAGATCCTTAATAATATCGACATCGTTCATCGTTTGATATTGGGCAAAGTCGATATCTTTTTTTACAATGGCTTCAGTCAAATTTCTGATGTAGTTTACCTTTGAATGGGAAATACCGATAGCTCTAATATCTTCGTCACTTAAAGAATTAATCGAAGTAATCGAGATGTGCCCTTGACAATCATTGGTCAATCTCTGAGTAAGGACATCCGCTACTTTGTTGGACAGCATTTGCCCGATGATCTGACTGACTAAAAAAGCGTAGCCATCGCGATTGACTTGGTAGTCAAGGGGACCAATCATTTTGATAGCCTTGGCTAGATGTTTATCTTTTTGACATAAGTATTTTATTTCAGGCGATTCTTCGTCAAAATGTTTAGTTTCTAGCATGATTTTTCTCCTATCGCCAGTATATACACCTGGCTAATCATAGGAACTAGACAATCTGGCCATAAAAAAAACTAGGACTATTGTCCTAGTTTAAAGTAGCTGATTAGTCTCCAGCTTTGTTTGTCATGATGTCGTCAATTAAACCATAATCCTTAGCTTCTTGGGCTGTCATGTAGTTATCACGATCAGTATCCTTTTGAAGTTTTTCAAAGGTTTGACCTGAGTTGTCAGCCAAAATGTGATTCAATCTTTCTCTTGTCTTCAAGATCTCGCGGGCAGCAATTTCAATTTCAGTTTGTTGACCTTGAGCACCACCTAATGGTTGGTGAATGAGGACAGTTGAATTAGGTAGAGCAAAACGTTTGCCCTTTGTACCTGATGACAAAAGGATGCTGGCCATTGATGCAGCCATACCTGTTGCGATTGTTTGAACGTCAGATTTAACGAAGTTCATTGTATCCATGATAGCTAATCCGTCGGTAACAGAACCACCGGGTGAGTTGATGTACATTGAAATATCTTTGTCTGAATCTTGGGCGTCAAGGAATAGTAATTCAGCCATAACTGTGTTAGCCATTTGACTGTTAACTTCACCAGAAACCATGATGATTCTATCTTTTAATAATCTTGAGTAAATATCGTAGGCACGTTCGCCACGAGAACTTTGTTCAATAACTGTAGGAACTAACATTAAAATGCCTCCATGTTTTTAATTAGCACTCTTAATAGCACAGTGCTAATTTAGCATAATATTAATATCGGGTCAACAAACTAAGCTCAATAAATAAAAATAATTATTCTAAGGATTTTTCAGAATTTGTCTTATTAATAGAAGATTTGATTTTTGACCAGGCAATATGGAATCCATATGCGGAAGTAAATGATAATCCCCAAGTTAAAATATAGCAAATGATAATGTTTAGAAGCGGATTGATCTTAGATAAATTTATTCCACCTAGATGCCAAATGATCTGTAACCAGAAAACGTTAGAAAGATAGGCCCGATAAGCGTAGGTTGCCAAAAAGTGGAAAATAGGTAAAACCTTGGAATTGGTATTGATATGATGAATTGCTAAAGCAGCGACTAAACCAATTACGGTCAATGCATAAAGCGCCATTGAAGGTTTGTAGTACGGAGCATTGGCCAGTTTGACGGGATAACCAAAATTGAAAAGCTCCCGATTAGTCCAATAATAGACAGCTAGAAAAATAACAATTAGGAATGGAACTGCTTTTTTAATGAGAGTTTCAAATTTATCACGAAACATCCAGGCTAAGACACCAAAGATGCCATAAATAACAAAACTAATGAAGATTCGATCGAGTAGGTACCAACTTTGTTCATGGGGACCGTGGAAGACTTGCATATCGTAGAAGTAAATCCAAGCAGCAAAGAAAATAACTGTGATTATGATTGCTAAAAGTCCGCGTTTAGTGCTGTCTTTGACCCAATGAGCTAAAGCCCAGAAGAATGGCATTAGAATGATGAATTGCAGCATCATCGTGTTGTACCACAGGTGTGGGGCGGCATTACCATTGATGAAATTCCAACAGAACGTACCGATACTATTAAAAGGTTTAACTTGTTGAATATTTGGAAAAATCAAAAGGTAAGCTAACGTCCACCAAATTGTGGGAACAAAAAGCGCAGACCACTGTTTACGCATATATCCACCATAATTACCCCATGTATTTTGATTAGTTGTCCTCGTTGTCGTGTATAGAATACCGAAAATAAAGGCCGGGGCAGTGAATTTGACTAGATTATAAATGATTCCGATGGGAGTTTGATAATTAAAACTGGGGTTGGTTGATAAAACTAAACTGAGTACAGTCTGCATCATTACGGCAGTACAGGCGAAAACTTTCATGTAGTCGCCTATATCGGTAAAACTTGCAGAATTTCTTTTTCGATTCATTCATATTCTCCTCTTAAAATTAAATGGTTTTAAGTTTAAATAGGATTTATCCGTTGTGAAACATAAAAAGAACCTTTTAGAGGTATAGATTGATTCTATCTACGTACATTAAATCATTAAATCCCAGATTTTGTTTGGAAAGTTTGTGAAATAAAAAAACACCGACCAAGTTTGATCGGTGTAAGTATTTTTGCAGCGATAAAGGTAATAACTACTATCTATAAACAGCTTATACAAAAGAATTAATATTGTTCAAAGTATATTGATAGTAGAAAACTGACTTAATGTGAATCAAGCGTTGCTAGAAAAAGACTGGTATAACAACATTATGCGCCATGCGGGAGTCGAACCCGCATTTCAGGAACCGGAATCCTGCGTGCGATCCATTACACTAACAGCGCCTTATCATTCAATTTTAGCGCACTTTACAATTATTGTAAATTATCAAAAAAAATGGTCGTTTTGTAAACATATCCCTTGATATTTTCACAAGAGAGTTTATACTAATAACTGTGCTTGAGAGATGACGAAAAGTCATCCGGGCTTTTATTTTTTGAGTACATGGGTCGTAAACAGACATACAGGGACAGTATTTGCCCCACGGAGTATATCAAATGACTAATAATGAAGATTTAGAATTGCTGGATTTGGTTGCCCCAGACTTCATTAAAACTCTGGAAAAGCGATTTAAAATACTTCAGAGTATCTCATTAATGGAGCCGATTGGGCGCAGAGTATTAGCTGATGATCTGAATATCACCGAACGTGGTCTGAGAACTGAAACTGATTTATTGAAGAAGCAAGGCTTACTTGTTTCTTCTAAGTCGGGGATGTCATTGACCCAAACTGGTAGCGACACGGTGGTCAAGTTGACCGATGTGTTAGCTGATTATCAAGGAACAGCTCTTTTAGAGAAAAAATTGAGTAAAAAACTTGGTATTAGTCGTTGTATCATTTTACCTGGTAATGCCGATCGGCAATATCGGGTGATCGATTCATTCGGTAGAAGACTCAATCAGTTATTAGGTTCAATATTACCAACAGGACGGGCAATGATTTCTGTCACTGGTGGTAGTACGTTGGCACGGGTAGCGAGAAATCTTTCACCAGATTTATCCAAAAATCGTCAGCTGGTTTTCTTACCAGCTCGCGGTGGAGTGGGTGAGTCAGTAACGATTCAAGCTAACAGTGTCTGTGCAGAGATGGCTTTAAGAACGCAAAGTCAGTACCGGGCTTTGTATCTTCCTGAAGATATAAGTGAAAAAAGTTTCGAATCTTTGCAAAAAGAGACTTCAATTAAATCGGTTCTTGATTTAATATATAGGAGTGATGTTGTGATTCACAGCATCGGTACAGCAAGTATTATGGCTGATCGAAGAAACTTGTCAGTTGAGGAACAAAAGATCGTCGATGAAGGCGAGGCAGTTTCCGAAGCTTTCGGTGATTTCTTTGACCAAAGTGGTAAACTTGTATATAAGGTACCTAGGATTGGACTTCATGTCCGGGACCTTGTTAAAATGAAACATGTGATTGCGATTGCTGGAGGTCAAAGTAAGGCTCAAGCGATTCAGTCATATATGAAAAATGCACCGCATCATACAGCATTGATTACTGATGAAGGTGCCTCAAAGCTGATTTTAAGGGATAACCCTTTAAAATAATATTTTTTTGATTTCCTGAAGGAGGAATTTTTGTATGACTACAAAAGTTGGTATTAATGGATTTGGCCGTATCGGTCGTTTGGCATTCCGCCGTATCGCTGCACTTCAAGCAGCTGGCAAGACAGATTTGGAAGTTGTTGCAATTAACGATTTAACTTCACCTGCTATGCTTGCACACCTATTGAAGTATGATACTGCTCATGGTAACTTCGAAATCGACAAGATCACTGCTGAAGATTCAGCTATCGTTGTTGATGGTAAGAAGATCCCTGTATATGCTGAAATGAACGCTGCAGACCTTAAATGGGTTGCTAACGACGGTGTTGATATCGTTCTTGAATGTACTGGTTTCTACACATCACAAGACAAAGCACAAGCTCACATCGATGCTGGTGCAAAACGTGTATTGATCTCAGCTCCATCAGGTGACATGCCTACAGTTGTTTATGGTGTTAACGATGACATCCTAACAAACGACGTTAAGATTGCTTCAGCTGGTTCATGTACAACTAACTGTCTTGCACCTCTAGCAAATGCCGTAAACGAAGAATTCGGTATCAAAGCTGGTACAATGACAACTATCCACGCTTACACAGCTACTCAAAAACTTCAAGATGGTCCAGAACGTAAAGGTAATGTTCGTGCTGCACGTGCTGCTGCTGCAAACATCATCCCTCACTCAACTGGTGCTGCTAAGGCCCTAGGTCTAGTTGTTCCTGCATTGAAGGGTAAGCTTGATGGCCACGCACAACGTGTACCAGTTATCACAGGTTCAGTTACAGAATTAGTTGCAACTCTTGGTAAAGAAGTTACAGTTGACGAAGTAAATGCTGCTGTTAAGAAGTATACAGAAAACAACCCTTCATTCGGTTACAACGATGATGAAATCGTATCTTCAGACGTTATCGGTACATCATTCGGTTCAATCTTTGACCCAACACAAACACAAATCGTTGGTTCAGGTGACGCCCAAGTTGTAAAGACTGTTGCTTGGTATGACAACGAATCAGGATTTACTGCACAAATGGTTCGTACACTTGAAAAATTTGCTAGCTTAGACTAATTTATTAGTTTATCTAGGATCTAATTTAAGATAAAACCTAATTTAGTGTGATTTAAATTGGCGGAGGGAGGATAACTCCTTCCCCTTTTTTTTTAGAAAATATTGGAGGATTTATTTACAATGGCTAAACTTATTGTTTCTGACGTTGACGTAAAAGGCAAAAAAGTCTTGATGCGTGTTGATTTCAACGTTCCTATTAAAGATGGTGTTGTCGGCGATACTAACCGTATCGTTGGTGCTATCCCAACAATCAAATATGTTTCAGAACATGGTGGAAAGGTTATCTTGCTATCTCACTTGGGTCGTATTAAGAGTGATGAAGACAAGAAAGCTTTGTCATTGAAGCCAGTTGCTGCTAAACTTCAAGAATTAAGCGGTATGCCTGTAGAGTTCGTACCTACAAACGAAGGTAAAGAACTTGAAGATGCTATCAACGATCTTAAAGACGGTCAAATCCTATTGATGGAAAACACTCGTTTCCAAGATATCGATAACGACTTCGGCAAACGTGAAAGCAAGAACGATCCTAAACTTGGCGAATACTGGGCATCACTTGGTGACGTATTTATCAACGATGCTTTCGGTACAGCCCACAGAAGCCACGCTTCAAACGTTGGTATCTCAACAGCTATGAAGGCTGCTGGCAAACCCGTTGCTGCTGGTTTCTTAATGGAAAAGGAAATCAAGTTCTTAGGTAACGCTGTTGACAATCCTGTACACCCATTCGTAACAATCCTTGGTGGTGCAAAGGTTTCAGATAAGATCGGTGTTATTGAAAACTTAATTCCAAAATCAGACCACATCTTAATCGGTGGTGGTATGGCTTATACATTCTTAGCTGCTCAAGGCCACAAGATTGGTAAGTCACTATTCGAAGCTGACAAAGTTGAATTAGCTAAAGACCTCCTTCAAAAAGCTGGCGACAAGATCGTGCTTCCTGTAGACCACATCGTTGCTAAGGAATTCTCAAATGATGCCGAAGCTACAACTACTGATGGTGTTGATATTCCTGATGACGAAATGGCTCTTGATATCGGACCTAAGACAGTTAAATTGTTCCAAGATACTCTAAAGGGTGCAAAGACTGTTGTATGGAATGGACCAATGGGTGCATTCGAAATGAGCAAGTTTGCTGAAGGTACACTAGAAGTTGGACGTGCTATGGGTAACTTGACAGATGCTATTACTATCGTTGGTGGTGGTGACTCAACTGCTGCTGCTAAGAGTCTTGGTATTGCTGATAAGCTAACACACATCTCAACTGGTGGTGGTGCTTCACTTGAATATCTAGAAGGTAAGACATTACCTGGTATCGATTCAATTTCAAACAAATAATGATTTTTCATTAGAGGAGAATTAACTTTATGCGTACACCTATTATTGCGGGTAACTGGAAGATGAACAAAAATCCTAAGGAAACCCAAGAATTCTTAGACGGAATCAAAGGCAAATTGCCAGAATCTGGCGTAGAAACTATTATCGGTGCTCCTGCCATTGACCTAACAACTCTTGTTGCTGGTGCCGAAGGTACACCTTTAAAGACTGCTGCTGAAAACTCATACTTTGAAGATGCTGGTGCATTTACTGGTGAAACTTCACCTAAAGCTCTTGATGAAATGGGCATCGACTATGTAATCATTGGTCACTCAGAAAGAAGACAATACTTCGGTGAAACTGATGAAGACATCAACAAGAAAGCTCACGCTATCTTGAAGAACAACATGCTACCAATCATCTGCTGTGGTGAAACACTAGAACAACGTGAAGCTGGCAAGGCTGAAGACTGGGTTACAGGTCAAATCGAAAATGCTGTTAAAGGCATTTCTGCAGCTGACTTAGCTAAATCAGTTATCGCTTACGAACCAATCTGGGCTATCGGTACTGGTAAGACTGCTACTGCTGACCAAGCACAAGAAATGGTTCACGTAATCCGTGAAAAGATTGCTTCATTGTACGATGCTGATACTGCTGATAAAGTACGTATCCTTTATGGTGGTTCTGTAAAACCTGCTAACGTTAAAGAATTGATGGCTAAAGAAGATATTGATGGTGGACTTGTTGGTGGTGCATCAATGGATCCAGAATCATTTATCGCCTTAGCAACATTCAACAAATAATTTATATATAAGTTATTTATTTTAAGCGTCAAAAAGGTTAAAATTAGTTTGTATTAAAATCGAAAAGGAGATTTTTAAAATATGTCTGTAATTACTGATATTTTAGGCCGTGAAGTTCTTGATTCACGTGGTAACCCAACTGTTGAAGTTGAACTATATACTGAACTAGGTGGCTTTGGCCGCGCACTTGTTCCTTCAGGTGCTTCAACTGGTGAACACGAAGCTGTTGAATTGCGTGATGGCGACAAATCACGTTTCGGTGGTAAAGGTGTTCTTAAAGCCGTTGCTAACGTAAACGACAAGATTGCTAAAAAGGTTATCGGCATGGACGTTACTGACCAACGTGCCATTGACCAAGCTATGATCGACCTTGATGGTACACCAAACAAGGGTACTTTAGGTGCTAACGCTATTCTTGGTGTTTCACTTGCTGCTGCTCGTGCTGCTGCTGACGAATTAGGTCTTCCATTGTACGAATACCTTGGTGGTCCTAACGCTCACGTATTGCCAACACCTATGATGAACGTTATCAATGGTGGTAAGCATGCTGATAACAACGTTGACTTCCAAGAATTCATGATAGTTCCTGTTGGCGCAAAGTCAATGCGTGAAGCTGTTCGTATGGGTGCAGAAACATTCCACTCACTAAAAGCTGTTCTTGAAGGCCGTGGCTTGAACACAGCCGTTGGTGATGAAGGTGGTTTCGCTCCTGACCTTGAAAACAACGAAGCACCATTCAAGATCCTTGTTGAAGCTATCGAAAAAGCTGGTTACAAACCTGGCGAAGACGTTGCTATTGGTTTTGACTGTGCCTCATCAGAATTCTACAACAAAGACACTCACAAGTACGAATTGAAGGGTGAAGGCGAAAATGGTGCTGTTCTTTCAACAGACGAATTTATCGACTTACTTGACAATATCGTTGAAAAGTACCCAGTTATTACAATCGAAGATCCTATCGATGAAAATGAATGGGAAGACTGGCAAAAAGTTACTGCTAAACTTGGTAAGAAAGTACAACTTGTTGGTGATGACTTGTTCGTTACAAACACAGACTACTTGAAGAAGGGTATTGAAATGGGAGTTTCAAACTCAATCCTTATCAAGCTTAACCAAATCGGTACACTTACAGAAACATTCGAAGCTATCGAAATGGCTAAAGAAGCAGGCTTCACAGCCGTTGTTTCTCACCGTTCAGGTGAAACAGAAGACACTACAATTGCTGACCTTGTTGTTGCTACAAACGCAGGTCAAATCAAGACTGGTTCAATGAGCCGTACAGACCGTATTGCTAAGTACAACCAATTGATGAGAATTGAAGATCAACTTGGCGACCAAGCTGAATACAAAGGTGTTCACAGTTTCTACAACTTGAACAAATAATTACTACATGTAATTAAATAAAACAGCCCTCGGGCTGTTTTTTTTGTGCACTTTTTTTGTACAATAATAGTATCAACTATTGGAGGAAACTAAACATGACATTAAAAATTGCATTTATCGGTTTTGGTAAATCAGCCAATCGCTATCATTTGCCATATCTTAATATCAGAAAAGATTTCCAAGTTAAAACAATTTATACTAGAAAAGCTGTTGATGAAAAATTAGCTGCACCATATAGAGCTAAAGGCGTCAATTTCACCAACGATCTGAATGACATTTTAAACGATCCAGAAATTGATTTAGTAACTATTTGTACGCCGGCGCAAACCCATTTTGAATTGGCTAAGAGTGTTATTAAGGCACACAAGTCAGTTATCGTAGAAAAACCGTTCGTTGACACGTTGGATCATGCTAAAGAGTTGATTCAATTAGGTAAGGACAATCATGTTTTAGTTATGCCTTACCAAAATCGTCGTTTCGATGGAGATTACTTAGCGGCTAAACAAGTTATCGATCAAGGATTTCTCGGTGACATCGTTGAAGTTGAGTCGCACATTGATTATTACCGTCCTAATACTGTCAATCAACCAGGCACTAAAGAACAAGGGGAGTTTTACGGTTTAGGGATTCACTTGATGGATCGAATGGTAGCTTTGTTTGGTCGTCCGGATCAAGTTGTTTACGATATTCGTAATACCGAAGTCAGTGATGCAGTGGATAATTATTTTGATGTTGACCTACATTATGGTACCAAGATGAAAGTTAAGGTCAAAGTAAGTACGGATGTTGCTAAAGAGTATCCCCGGTTTATCGTCCACGGCATGAACGGATCTTTTATTAAGTACGGTGCTGATCAACAGGAAAATGATCTCAAAGCCGGCATCGTGCCGGGAACAGCTGGTTTTGGTGAAGACAGTCCGATGTATTATGGTTTAGCCAAGTATAAGAATGCCAATGGGGATTGGATCGAAAAGCAAATCAAAACGCCATTGGGTGATTATGGTCTATACTATGATTCTGTATACCAGACTATCGTCAACCATCAAAAGAGATTGGTGACTGATGAAGAGATCTTGACCGATATGGAATTACTCGAAGCCGGTTTCTATCAACCATCACCATCAATTTACAATGTACCAAAATTAGAAATTTAATAGGGGAAAAAGAATGAAGATAGCACTGAAAGACAATGATAAATTACGACTGACGCTAGAAGGGATATTAGTAGGAATCATCTCCGGAGTAGTTGTCAGTATGTTTCGCTGGACTATCGCCCATTCTTTGAAATTATTCCAAGGACTTTATGTTGCTGCAAGAACGAATGTGGCTTTGACAATAGGATTAGTTGCTTTGATGGTCATTGTCGCAATCATCGTTGGCATTTTGATTAAACAAGAACCTAATATTTCTGGTTCAGGTATCCCTCAAGTTGAGGCTCAATTGGGTGGCGAGATGCAGATCAAATGGTGGTCAGTCTTGTGGCGCAAGTTTGTCGGGGGTATTTTGAGTATCGGACCAGGATTGTTTTTAGGACGTGAAGGTCCATCGATTCAATTAGGAGCTACTATTGGTCAAGGTGTAGGGGATCTAACGCATGACGATCATGGCGTCAATCAGCGGGTCTTGATTGCTAGTGGTGCGGCAGCTGGATTGGCAGCGGCATTTAGTGCACCGATCGCTGGGGCCATGTTTGTTTTGGAAGAGGTTTATCATAACTTTTCGCCATTAGTGTGGATCACATCTTTGGCTAGTGCTGTTTCAGCCAATGTGATTGCACTGTATGTCTTTGGTTTGCAGCCAGTGTTGCAAGTACCTTATCGATTCAGTTTGCCGATAAAATATTATTGGCATCTGGTAGTTTTGGGCATCATCTTAGGTTTAATGGGACGTTTGTACCAAGTGTTAACTTTGTCGATGCCGGCGTTTTATGCAAAGACGCGGTTGCCAAGATACATTCAAGGCATCATTCCTTTGATCATGATCGTGCCATTAGGAATGATGGTTCCCCAGTTGATCGGTGGCGGAAATGAAGTTATTCTCGATTTGACGAAATATGGTCCTAGTTTAGCTTTCTTACTTGGATTGTTGGTGTTGAGATTCGTGTTCTCAATGATCTCCTATGGTTCTGGAGTTCCTGGTGGAATTTTCTTACCTATCTTGAATTTGGGAGCCATTATTGGAGCTATCTATGCGGTTTTTATGAACCAATTAGGTTTGTTGCCACTGTATTTTGAAAGTAACTTGATCATCTTTGCGATGGCTGGATACTTTGCCTGTATCAGTAAGGCGCCGTTTACAGCTATCATCTTGGTAACGGAGATGGTCGGTTCACTCAAGCATTTGATGCCACTGGCTGTTTTGTCATTGGTAGCTTATATCGTGGTCGACATGTTGAATGGGGCACCAATTTATGAAGCTATGAAAGAACGACTCAATCTCAACAGTGATTTCTTAAATCGAGTCAGCAAATTCAACGACCGGTTGGAATTACCTATTTATGAAGGAAGTTCGATCGATGGAAAATATATCCGAGACATTCCTTTTCCCAAAGAAATTTTAGTGGTAGCGGTCTATCGTGGCGAACGTCAATTGATACCACGTGGCGATACTTTGATCAAAGCTGGCGACCGGATCGTCTTTATGGTCAATGCTGGTCAGAGAGCGAAGATTTCCAAGAAGTTAAAGGATATGATTAACGGATTAGACTAGAAATTAGACCACTTTTATGTTATTGTTTTAGGAGTGATTTCAGCTTTTTTTAACACCATGAACGGAGGTTTTACAGGTGTATAACATTATTGAAACTGTGTTGATAATCGTTTCTATATTGATAATCATTGCCGTACTAATGCAACCAACAAAGCAACAAGATGCTTTGAACGCATTGTCCGGTGGTGGTGGCGACCTATTCAGCAACCAGAAGAAGCGTGGTTTTGAAGCCTTCATGGTTAAGGTTACCTACGTATTGCTAGTATTATTTTTCGTATGTTCAATCGTATTAGTATACTTATCATCTCACAAGTAAATTATCCTCCTGAAGTTGACTCAGGGGGTTTTTTTATATAAGGAGCAAAATAGATGAAAATTTTAACGCCTAAACCATTCTATTTTGATAGTGGATCCAGTGCAGTTTTACTGTTGCATTCCTTTTCGGGGACCGCTAACGACATGCGCTTGTTAGGACGGTTCTTAGAAAGACATGGTTATTCAGTTTATGCTCCGATGTTTGCAGGACATGGAACTAACGAACCTTTGGATATTTTACAAGCGGGCTCGCCTGAAATCTGGTGGCAACAATGTCTGAAAGCAATTGAATTTTTGAAGGCTCAACAAAAAGACAAAATATATATTTTTGGCTTATCATTGGGAGCAATCTTTGCCACAAAAGCCTTGGAAGAATCATCAGACGTTATTGCCGGTGGAGTTTTCGGTTCGCCGTTGTACAATCAGAATTTTTCCGGAATTAGAAATGCCTTTCTGCCTTATGCTAAAAAGGTGTATTCTATTCAACAGGACCTGACTGAAGTTGAGATCGATCAAAGAGTTAGAGTTGTCAGTTCTAAAATAGATTTGATGTTGACCGAGATTCGCAAGACTTCATTAGGTGTGACTGAGAATTTAGCTGAAATAAAAAGACCATATTTTATTGGTCAAGGTACGAGTGATAAATTAGTCAATCCAAAATCTGCCCAAGAGGTAGCTTTGGACGTTAAAACATCACAGCTACATTTATATAATGCGGGGCATGTTTTAACTATCAACGGAGCTCATGAACAACTTCAGAGCGATGTGTTGAATTTTTTAGAAAATAATTGAGGATAGAAATGCCAGATAAAGATAATAAATTAATTGCAGATATATTGGAGGTCTTTAGAAACAGTCCTGACCGCCGCTATAAATCTGAACAAATTGAAGATATTTTAAGAATGCACGGAGCTTCAGCTTTTAAACGAGTTGTTCAAGCCCTAGCCGTTCTTGAAGGTGAAAGTAAAATTACTTTGACCAACAAAAATGAATTTAAGATGGCCTCACCAGAAACAGTGGTTGAAGGGGTCTTTAAGGGTAATGACAAGGGCTTTGGCTTCGTTAGATATGATGAAGTCGACCCTGATGCTTTCATTGCCAAGAGCAATACTATGTATGCCGTTAATGGCGATACAGTTGAAGTGAAGATCACTAAGCCATCTAACCCTTGGATCGACAAAGGGCCAGAAGGCGAGATCGTTAAAATCGTTGAAAGAGCTTTGACAAAGGCCGTTGGTGAATTCCACGCTTACAGTGATGCTCAAGTAGAAAAGACCGGCCACTATGGCTATGTTCAAAGTCATGAAAAGAAGATTGCTTCATATATGATCTTCATTTCTGACAAGGGACTTCACCCCCAAATTGGCGATATGGTTCAAGTATCGATCGATGAATACCCTAACGTTAAGCATCCACAAAGTATGGAAGGTACAGCTTTAGAGATCATCGGTAACAAAAATGACCCTGGTGTCGATATTATGTCGATCGTGGTCGATAATGATATCAATCCTGAGTTCCCTAGTGAAGTTTTGAAAGAAGCCGAAAGCATTCCTGATCACGTACTTGAATCAGACCGTGTCGGTCGTCATGATTTGACTAAGAATATGGTCATTACTATCGATGGGGATGACTCAAAGGATTTCGATGATGCCGTTGGACTAGATATGTTGCCAAATGGTAACTTCCATCTTGAAGTCGACATCGCCGATGTAACTCACTACGTTAAAGAAGGTTCACCATTAGACCAAGAAGCTTACGCTCGTGGGACAAGTACTTATTTAGTTGATCGTGTTATTCCAATGTTGCCATTCAGATTATCAAATGGTATCTGTTCATTGAACCCTGGTGAAGACCGTTTAGCTTTGACATGTGAGATGGAAATTGATCACCAAGGTAATGTTATTAAACATGAAATTTATCCTAGTGTGATCCAATCTAAATATCGCATGACTTATAACAACGTTAACCAAATTTTGGATGGCGATGAAGAATTAACTGAAGAATATTCTCCAGTAGTGCCAATGCTCAAGCAAATGGCAGAGCTTCACGAAATTCTCTTCAACAAGCGTCATGAACGTGGTGCTATCGACTTTGAAGAAACTGAAGCACAAATCATCGTTGACGAAAACGGTAAGCCAATCGACATCAAACTTCGTGAACGTGGAACATCCGAAAAGATGATCGAATCATTCATGTTGGCTGCTAACGAAACAGTTGCCGAACACTACAATGTTAAACATGTGCCATTCCTTTATCGTGTCCACGAAAAACCTGATGAAGAAAAGGTCAAGAACTTCTTCGAATTTGCAGCCGCTATGGGTGTGCAAGTTAAGGGTAATTTGAAAGAAATCACTCCTAAGATGTTCCAAAATGTTTTACAAAGTGTTGTCGGTACACCTGAGGAACAAGTTGTTACGATCATGTTGTTGAGAAGTTTGCAACAAGCTAGATATTCTGACGAACCACTAGGTCACTTTGGTTTAGCTGCTAAATACTACACACACTTCACTTCACCAATCAGACGTTACCCTGATCTTACTGTTCACCGTATGATCCACAGTTATGCTGAAAATGGCTTTACTGAAGATGAACAAAAGAAATGGGCTAACAAACTTGATGATATCGCTCAACACACTTCAAGTCGCGAAAGAATTTCTATCAACGCTGAACGTGCTGTCGACGATCTCAAGAAGACTGAATACATGGCTGATCAAGTAGGCAATACTTTCGATGCCGTTGTCAGTTCAGTTACGAGTTTTGGAATGTTCATTCAATTGGACAATACGGTTGAAGGTTTGATCCATATTTCGAATATGAAGGATGACTACTATGAATTTGACGAAAAGAGCATGTCCATGCACGGACGTGGCACTGGTAAGATTTTCAAAGTTGGTCAACCGATCCAAGTTAAATTGATCAGAGCTGATGTTGAACATCGTCAAATCGATTTCGAACGAGTATTGACTCCAGAAGAACAAGAACAAGCTGACAAAAGTGAAGCTGAATTCAAGAAGAAACGTTCAATGCAACATGGACGCGGACGTGGTGGTCATGGCCGCCACAATGATAGTAAAAATGGCCATGGAAACAATAAGAATAGCCATAATAATAAGAGACGTGGTAAATACGAAAGACGGTGATTCTGTTGAAGAAACATCATACAAAGGCTGCTAATGAAGTAGCTAACAATCGTAAAGCTCGTCATGATTACAATATCTTAGATACGTATGAGGCGGGTATTTCCTTGACTGGAACTGAGATCAAATCAGTTCGGGCCAGTAAAATGAATATTAAAGATGGTTTCGTGCAAGCTAGAAATGGCGAACTTTGGTTGGAAAATGTGAATATCAGCATTTACGACCAAGGAAACATTTTTAACCACGATCCATTGCGTAATCGTAAATTGCTCTTACATAAAAAAGAAATTCGTAAAATCACTGCTAGTATTCAGGAAAAAGGTATTACTGTAGTACCTTTGAAGGTTTACTTGAAGCATGGTTTTGCCAAAGTATTGATCGGTGTTGCCGAAGGTAAGAAACAATATGACAAGCGTGAGACAATTAAAAAGCGTGATCAAGAACGAGAGATTCAACGTGCTTTAAAGAGTGCGTATTAATCTTTCGATTGATCGCTTTTTTTTTGCCCAAAATATAAGATATAATATAAACGTTCTATTTATAGGAGGAACGTCATGAATCAGAATGTTAAAAGCAAATGGCCCAAGATTTACTTTGCCATTGTGTTTCTTTATTTCTTTATTATGAGATTTTTGGTTATTCCATCAGGGGATGATTTCTTTTGGGGCGGTTCCCAAGGAAAGTATTTATTGCAACACGGTTTCTACGGTCCCCAGGCAATATACGGCGGTAGCAGCAATGGCCGCTATGTCGGAAATTTTTTAGAAATTTTTACGATCCATCATTTACTGCCAGCAATGTTGATGTACGGTATCTTTTGGACCTTGTTGATCTGGTGTATGTGGCGCTTGACCGGCAAAACTAAGCTCAGTTTGTTGTTGAGCAGCCTGTTCGTTTTCACCTTTCAAGATGGCTATTTGAGTACGGTGTTGGCTTGGAATGCTGGTTTTATCAATTACGTGCCACCATTGTCTTTGATTTTGTTGTATTTGGTCGTTGTTCAAAAAGATTGGCAAGGACAACTCAAGAATAGCAATTGGTTTTTGACAGGGGCAATGTTTCTGATGAGTTTAGTCGGCGGTCTGTTCGTTGAGCATTTGACGTTGTATCAGATTTTTATCGGATTGGCAGTCATGATCGTAGGGCACTTTATCTTCAAAAAAGGTATCGCTCTGTATGAGAGTGGCTACTTGATCGGAGCCGTTATGTCGGCGGCAATTATGTTCAGCCATCCAGCTTATCGGGAACACTCGACTTATCGCAATACGAGTTTGGATATTCCCGCATTGATCCAGAATTACTTCAACGTTACGCATTTTTGGTTCAATACTTTGAATGTAGTCGTCAATGTGGTGCTTTGTGTAACGATTGTTCTTTTGAGTTCTAAGATGTTTAAAAATCCACTGCGTAAGTGGCTGACTAATATAATTGCAAGTTTGTTTGCAGTCTACTATATAGCTATCAATTTGTGGCTTCAGACCAAAACTTACGACCAGTTCTTCATGTTCAAGCAATTAGCTGGTTCAAAAGCAGCCTTGTTAGATGGGGGGATTACCGTTTTATTTTGGATCTTCTTGATCTATGCGACTTTGTCGTTTTTCCGTTTCAAGACAGACTATGTGACTTACTTTAGTATGTTCTCATACTTTGCTTTGATTTCACCATTCTTGCTGATTGTTTCGCCAATCAATTCCCGAGAATTTTTCACAGCTTATATTTTCTTGTATCTAGCAATGATCCTCTTTGTTAGAAAAGCTTTGAGTTTTTATGCATTCAAGACGCGGAGAAGTGTCAAAGTTATTTTGGCAGCTGTTTTGTTACTCTGTGCAATCAACGTTGGCGTTAAGATGACAATGAATTATCAGGCCAATATGGCACGAGTTCAAGATGAAAGATTTTTGGATAGCAAAACTAGTTTGAAGACTCACGTTCCGTTTAGAAAATATGTCTTGTCAAATGATGCTTTGTTGCAACAGTCAGGCGTCTATTGGAAGGATTATCTCACTAAGACTTGGTGGGAAAGAATGTAATAACTTAGATAGTAAACCGATGCTTAGCATAAGAGTATCGGTTTTTTGTATGTCCAGCGTCATCTTCTTAATAAAGCGTATAATTACATCTATACAAACACAGGGGATGACAGGATGAAAATAGGTTTCTTTTCAAGTTCGACACCGATCACACAAATATCGCCACAACGATTTCAACGTGCCAAAAACTTCTTATTGGCTAAAGGAGTGGAATTAGTTGCTGGAAATTTGACAGGTCAAAGTGATTTTTATCGAGCCGGCAATATTAAGCAAAGAGCCGAGGAGATCAATCAACTGATACACGATGATTCAATCGATGTTTTGATGGCAACTATTGGGGGATTGAATACTAATGCTATTTTGGAATATTTGGATTTTGAGTATCTCGACCAACATCCTAAGGTAGTAGTCGGTTACTCCGATACGACAGCTTTTTTATTGGCGGTAACGACTCAAGCACCTAATTGTCGAGTATTTTATGGACCAGCGTTGGTAGCTTCGTTGGGGGAATTTGCACCGATCGTCGATTATACGTGGCAAGTTTTTGAAGAAGTTTTCAAACAAAAAGACGTAACTATAACGGCACCAACAACTTGGACTGATGAGTCAATTAATTGGCAGAAATTTGAACATGCTAAGAAAATGGTACCCAACCAATGGCATTATACGGATACGCCGGTTTTGTCGGGAAAAATATTGGGTGGAAACTTGGATACGATGTCAGGAATTATTGGCTCCAAATATTTTCCAACTTTTACTAAGGAAAATTTGTTACTGATTGAGGATGCTGAAAAAGATGCCGCTATCGTCGAAAAGAACTTTGCCATGCTCAAAAACCTGGGAACCTTTAATAAAGTTAAGGGGATTATTTTAGGTAAACATGCTCTCTTTGATGATTTGGGTACAAACCGGCAACCAATCGATATTCTCTTGGAAGTCTTGGGAGATTTAAAAGTACCGATCATTTATGACTACGATTCAGCTCATACGGTGCCAATGATAACGACGCCACTTGGCCCTTTGGCAGCTTTGGATGCCAAGTCTATGCGCGTGAGTTTTTCACAGTCTCGAATGTGATAAAATAAGGCTAGAAAGTGCTTACAGGGGTGCGGGATGAAAAAATTTTGGAGTATACTCGGAATATTTTTTTTGATCTTACTGATCTTTCAAACGCCGACGATAGTTAAAGCAGCGGATAAAGCGCAAGTTCAAAATTATCAAGTTGAGGCGCAGATTCAAAAGAATGGCGATATTGAATTGACTCAACGAGTAAATTATCAATTTAATACCGATTTACATGGAGTTTATTATAATCAGGATTTAACTGGTATTAAGGGTGCGACTCAGCCAGAGGTCAGCGTTGATGAGGGCTATCGGAAACTGAACTTGAAACAGAGTCAATCGGGGGAAAATAATACCTTCAAAGTCACTAAGACGAAAAAAAAATTCAGTCTCAAGGTTTATCACAATATCGATGAAGACGATAACCAAACCTTTATCTATAAATATCGCTTGCTCGGGGCCATTACTAATTATCGAGATACGGCCGAAATGAATTGGCAGATTATCGGTAATGGTTGGGATAATGATTTAAACAATGTCAAATTGACTATTAGTTTGCCACAGAAGAAGGTTCCCCAATTAAAGGCTTGGACTCATGGTCCTATGCAAGGCCACACAAAAGTCGATCGTAAAAATGGTCGGGTAATTTTGACAGTTAGAAGGGTACCGGCTAATACGGCAGTGGAGAGTCATCTGATTTTTCCAACATCAGTTACAGCAACTAATCCAAATGTCGTCCAAAAGAATGCTAAAACTCGAATTATGCAAGCTGAGAAACAAAAAGTTTTGGCAGCTAACAGACAGCGGCAACATCAAGACTGGATCTATTTATCACTGATGGTGCTTGGTGGTTTGGTCATTGCAATTTTGTATTTGATTCGTTTTAGAGAGTTTCAACGAAACTCTGGACAGAAGCACAAAATTCCCACGCCACTTTATCACGTCTTCGATGAACCAAAGTTTTTACCTAGTTTTACGAAGGTGATCTTGGAACGGCTGGATAAAGCTGACAGTCAGTCATTGATGGCCGATTTGATGAATGAAGTTGGTCAAAGACATATGAAAATTGATTGGATCGGTTCGTCATATGAAATTACGGCCTTAACGCCACCGACAAATCCATTTTTCCAATATTTGATCAATGACATAGGTGACGGTCAAACAGTTAGCTTGAAGGAAATTAGAAGGGCCTCACAGGCAGCTGATTATAGTGATGAAGATAATTTGAATGATCATTTTGACGACTGGGCCGAATCAGCTGCTAGTGGACGTGAAAGGTATTTGGACCTTAGCAATATGGCCATTGTTTTCAAATTTAAAGTAGCGGCAATTACGACTGATGTTATTTCGTTTATTATGATCGTGATCACGATGCTCTTTGCGAAAAGCTTATTGTTGGTAGCAATTATTTGGATCACTGTGGCAATTTTAGCTTGGGTCATCTGGTATTTGATTAGCAAAAGAGTAACGCCATATACTGATTTGGGCGAACAAGAAGTTAATCAGATCAGAGCCTTTAGAAGAATGTTGGAAGATATTGACGATATCAAATTAGCTGAAGTTGGCGACATTATTTTGTGGGAGAAATTCATTCCTTACGCGATGGTTTTTGGTATCTCTGATAAAGTCATCAAAGCTTTGCGGGTCAATTTCACACCTGAGCAGTTGAATGATAGTTTTATCATTCCTTACTTTATTGGTGCCAATAGTTTCTTTAATACCACTAAGGGTGGATTCCAAACTTCATTCATCGGTGCTTTGAGTGCTGGTGGGTCGTCAAGCATTTCCGGTGGTTCCGGAGGCTTTTCGGGCGGTTCGTCAGGTGGTTTTGGCGGCGGCTCCGGTGGTGGAGTATTTTAGACAGATAGGTCATCTAGGAAATCTGGATGGCTTTTTTTGTATGGTAAAATAGGCATATTGCAAAAATTATCTTGGGGGTATGCATGAGAAAATTATGGGGTGCGTTATTTGTTTTTCTAGGGATATTTTTGGCTTTTCAGACAACCACAACGGTTCAAGCCAAAAGCTTTCAAATTGAAAAATATCACGTCAATGCACAGATTCAAAAAAATGGTGATATCGATTTGACGCAGCAGATCGAATATCATTTCCACGGAAAATCCCATGGGGTTTACTATAATCAAGATCTTAAAGGCATCAAGGGTGCAGAGACTCCACAAGTTTGGGTCAAAACTGGTCAGAAAACTACACCATTAACAAACAATACGACTGAACAAGACAATACGTTTAAAGTTAATGAGACCAATGATCGAATGGATATCAAAGTTTATCATGCGGTCCAAAACGAAACGGCAACTTTTATTTATAAATATCGGCTCGACGGTGCCATCACTAATTATTTGGACACGGCTGAAATGAATTGGAAGATCATTGGCAATGGTTGGGAAAAGGAATTGAATAACGTCAAACTGACAGTTCAGTTGCCAAAAAATAACGTGTCACAATTACAAGCTTGGTCGCATGGTTTTTCAACGGGATATACAAAAGTCGATTGAAAGAATGGTCGAGTTATTATGACCTTGAAACATAATCCCGCTAACACAGCAGTGGAGAGTCATATCATCTTTCCAATCTCGGTAACGCCAAATAATCAAAACGTAGTTAATAAAAAAATGAAGAGTAAAATTTTGGCAGCTGAAAAACAGTTGGCAATTGAGGCTAATATCAAGCGACGAAATAAAGAGTATATTTATCGAGTTTTGATGGCTGTCGGCTTTTTGGTGGTTAGCGTGATCCATTTATTTAGAATTGTGGCGATTAGAAAGGACAATATCAATCAGCATATTGTACCGACACCGCTGTATCATTTATTTGAAGAACCTAAATTTGTGCCTAGTTTTACAAAGGTACTTTTGGATCGTTTAACTAAGGCTGATGGCTTGTCGCTGACGGCAGATCTACTTTATGAGGTCAACAAACGTCGCATGAAAATCGAATCGTCTGGTAGAACTTATTTGATCACCGCTTTGGTGCCACCGACGAATAAATTCTTTAAATATTTGATTGAAGAAATTGGGGATGGTCAAAAAGTCACCGTCAAACAGATCAAGCAGGCAGCAACTTCAATGTACACACGGCGGAAGGTCAATCGTCATTTTACAGATTGGTCAAAGGCTGCAGCCAAAAACCGAGCCAAATATTTAGATCTACATAATATTAGTATCGTCGATGATTTTAAGTTTTCGGCAGTTGCGACGGATATTATTTTGGCAATTATGTTTGTCATTTCAGTGATATTTGGCAAAAGTATTTTACTGACAGGTATTGTCGCATTGATGCTGGGACTCTTGATCTGGAGTTTTTACTTCATAGCCAAGAGAAAAATCGTTCTCTACACTGATGAGGGTGCAGAAGAAATCAATCGCATCAAAGCTTTCAAGAGCATGTTGCAAGATATTGACGACATCAAGCTGGCTCAAGTGGGCGATATAATTCTCTGGGAACAATTTTTACCATATGCAGTTGCTTTTGGCGTTTCGGATAAAGTCATCAAGGCGCTGAAAGTTAATTTTGGTAAAGAAGCGATCAAACAGTCAGAATTTTTGCCATACTATATGGGATCGGCTAGTTTCTTAGGGACGAGTCCGGCAGGGTTTCAAACAGCCTTTGTTGGAGCAATCAGTGCCGGTGGAGCAGTCAGCAGTACTTCTGGTGGATCGGGCGGTTTCAGTGGCGGATCGTCTGGTGGCTTTGGTGGCGGTTCTGGCGGTGGAGCATTTTAAATCGAAAATATTTATTTTGTTTTATATTGTCGAACTTGAGATTTTTAAAGGTTATATAAAAAAGGTCATCCAATTTTTGGATGACCTTTTAATATATTTGAATGATTAAGCGTTGCGACGTTTGATGTAAAGTACGCTGGAAAGTAATACTAGGCCAAGTAGACTTGCAACTAAACCAGATTTTTCGCCGGTTTGTGGAAGTGTGTTGGTACTGTTATTACCATTGTTGGAATTACTTGTATTGTTAGTATTAGTTGGGTTAGTAATTACACCACCAGTAGTGTTGTTGTTATTGTTATTTGAGCCAGGATTTTCTGGATCAACAATTACGCCACCGTTATTGTCGCCAGGTTCAGAAGTGTTGCCTTCGTTGCCATTGTTGTTATCGCCAGGTTCGGAAGTATTGCCTTCATTACCGTTGTTTCGGAAGTTTTAATGTAATTGACGGAGGCATCGGAATCGGTGATCGTAAATTCGATTGGTTCGTTATTTAATTCGTAACCATTAGGAGCTTTAGTTTCTTTAAAGTAGTATTTGCCAGGTTTCAAACCTTCGATACTGATCATACCATTTTCGTCAGTAACGTTAGTTTCGATCTCGGTACCATTAGCATCATAAAGCGTATATTCAGCATTAGGCACTACTTTGGTCATATTAGAACTGTCGAATTTTTGCAATTCAACTAAGAAACTGTCGTCTAAGACTTCGGACTTGTAGTTATCGACTGGGATCATGATGGCTAATTTGTCGTTGGTGATCTCAAAGTCGTAGATCTTGTCTGAAAGCAAATATTCATCATTAGGAGCTTTTACTTCCTTCATTGAGTATTTACCGACTGGCAAGTTATATACATTAGCAATACCATTTTCGTCAGTTACTAGCGGTTGGTCGTTGATAGGAGTAGTAGAACCGGCTTTGTATAAGTTGTAAGTTGCTCCTTCAATAAACATATTTTCATCGCCAGTATTTTTCTTAGTCAAGATGACAGAGCCGGTGATGTTATTACCACTACCGCTACCAGAGTTGGAACCAGGTCTGACACTAGCTGAAGCTTTGTCGTCATTTGAGGAACTGTTGTTGCCGGTTCCACCATTTCCCCAGTTGAACGTAGCGTTGTTTTTGTAAACCGAGTTGCTGTTGACATTGTCTTGATCATTGATCCGTGTTTGGAAAGTGACCACATAGAATTGATCATCCTTAGGAAAGTCGGTGATCGAGAAGTGATCAGTAATGTCTTCTTCGTTAGGTGTAACTGTGTAGCCAGTGACTGGATCTTGTTTATAGTAAATACCTGGTCGCGATTCGGACCAGCGAGCTGTATAAACATTGATTGAGTCAGGGATGAATGTTTGGTCAGGGTTGATTGTTTCATTGGCAACTAAGTTAGCCATATTGACGCTGTTTCGGTTCAAAAGAACTGACCAAGTAATAATAGCGTCGCCATTTTCATCCTCGCCAAGGACACCTTTTTTAGAGAAGTCTAACTCAGGATTAACAATCGTCATATTATCGTTTTGGTTACCGATTTGAACATCGTTGTCGCCGATAATATAGCCCTTACCGACTCCGATAGCATTACCGATTTGTAATTGACCACTGTAATCTGTTTTGCCATCAACATTAGTAAAAGTAACCGTTATAGTGTTGTCAGCATTGACAACAGCTGTACCAATTGTTTCACCGGTATCCTTGTCGGTTAGTGGAATAGAAGTGCCGGGTTTAGTGACTTTTAAGATCTCAGGCAATTGGATTGTCCAAGTATCGCCATTTTGCAAGTCATTAGCTAAATTTTCGGTATTCCAATCGAGCGTCAAATTGATATTAGAACCCGTACCGTAATTCTTTTGTGCAATTGACATTCCACACAACAAATCATCTGTCGTGTAGTTCGTCGCCGCTTTTGCAGAAGTGAATTGACTTGAACAGATTAAAATGACCAAGCCAAGAGCAGCTACAAAGGCAGTTAGAAATTTGCGTAATTTTTTCCCCATTTCTGGACCCCCTGTATATTTGATACAAATATAATTATAAGATTATTGAAATAGAGAAAAAAGGGGTCGGCCACTAATTTAGAATAAATTTATTTTTTGAAAGAAAGCCTATTAATAGGAAGTTTCACGGCTTTGTGAATACTATATCTTGTGAAAATTGGGAATTTTCTACCATATATATGGTAGAAGTGATATCATAATTAATGTTGTTTTTTCGCACATGAAAAGAATTAAAAGCACATATATATATTGGAGGAGAATAATGATGATCGTATTGAGCGGCGCAATCGGAGCCGGTAAAAGTTCATTGGCAACAATTTTATCAGAACACCTAGGGACAGAAGCTTTCTATGAACAGGTTGATAATAACCCCGTATTGCCACTATTTTATAAGGATCCTAAGAAGTATGCTTTCTTGCTACAAATCTACTTCTTGAACAAACGTTTTGAATCAATTAAGAAAGCTATGGTACAAGATAACAACGTTTTGGACCGTTCAATCTATGAAGATTCATTATTCTTCCACATGAATGCTGATATGGGTAGAGCTACTCCCCAAGAAGTTAAGGTTTACGATGAATTATTAGCAAATATGATGCAAGAATTACCATATGCCGCTGCTAAAAAAGCTCCAGACCTATTGGTTCACTTGGATATTTCATACGATACTATGCTTCACCGAATCGAAAAACGTGGCCGTTCATACGAACAACCAGAACAAGATCCATCACTTCCAGAATACTACCAACAATTATTGGCTCGTTACGATGGTTGGTATGATGACTATGATTACAGTCCTAAGATGAAGATCGATGGCGACAAGTATGACTTTGTTGAAAATCCAGAAGATCGTCAAAAAGTTTTGGATTTGATCGACGAACAATTACGTGCTCGTGGAACACTTAAATAAAACCCATTTATAAAAATACCCTCTGATTCGATATGGGTACTTTTTCAACTTTGGTTATATACAATTATTTAGATATACTAATAGGCCATCCCAAAATCAGCCGGATGACCTATTTTTTGTAGTGCGCCCGGCATGGGCGCTAACTTGGTGGCGAAAGTCCACTGTGAG
>NZ_AZEZ01000093.1:0-36570 GCF_001434275.1 Companilactobacillus mindensis DSM 14500
TAAGTAAAGAGTTTAATCTTTACTTAGAACTAATCTTAGGTTGTTTGAAACGAGTTCCACAAACTAGATTCCTGTGCATTGCTACAACCTAAAAATTATCTACCAAAACCAGGCAGATAATTTTCAGGTTTAGGCAATTGCTCAGAATCTGATCAAGTTTGTTTCACTCTCTAGTTTTTTTACATTAAGAAATGTGTTAATAATATTCTAATAATAAAATTTGCTGTTGGGGGAATGCCACCTTGGTGAAAAGCAGTGAGCGAGATGTCGTTACGTTATGCGGCCGTGTGGGAAGAATTCTGTTGGAAAACGGAGCCGAGACTTCTCGAGTCGAAAATACCGTTGAATATATCGGTAGGGCCGCGGATTTACCAGTCGTTTGTCACGCTACAATGACTGGTATTTTTGTTAGTTCAGAAAAGAGAACGCGAATCTTTAAAGTCCGAGTTGGTGATTTCAATTTGCAAAAAGTTGATGAAATCAATACCTTGTCGAGGGAGTTTTCCCAACGGAAAATCACTTATGATCAATTAAAAGATGAAGTTGATCGAGTGGAGTTTGAGAAAAAAGATTTCACTTGGGTGACCAAATGTATCGGTGCAGGTTTAGTCTCCATGCCGCCAATGTTGTTATTTAAGGAAACTTGGGGAGATTTCGTGTTAGCTTTTTTAATTGGTATTGCTGGCTATTTGGCTTCGCAAATCGTCAGTCATCATTCCAAAATTCCTTATATTGCGGTTGCCGTGGGTAGTTTTGTGATCAGCATTTTGGCGCATACCACAGGAGCCCAAGGGATCGCGACGGATGCTAACAATGTCATTATTGGAGCCTTGATGCCTTTGGTACCAGGGGTTCCGATGACCAACTCATTGCGAGAAATTATCGAAAAAAATACTATTTCAGGATTGGTTCGGGCAACTGATGCTGTAATATCAGGGATTGCTATTGGTAGTGGCGTGATTGTCGGCGAAATCGTTACCCAATGGTTCTTTTAGGAGGTGGAATCTATGATAATGCAATTAATTTATGGATTTGTATTCGGATTCCTTTCCAGTGTAGGATTCGGCATCATCACCAATAATCCGCGAAGAACTTTGATTCCAGCCGGTCTGGTGGGAGCTTTGTCGTGGATCGTCTACATCATCGTAGGTTGGTATAATCACGGTTTGATCATGCCTAATTTGATGGGAGCAGTCGTCATCGGCCTGTTGGGAAATCTTTTTGCAATTTTAGTGCGCGCCCCAGTTAATATTTTTTACGTCCCATGTTTGGTCTCATTAGTGCCCGGAGCCATCATTTATGACAGTATGAAAAAGTTCACTTTGGGAATGGATAATTTAGCTGCCTATGGATTTATCAAAGCTTTGACCGTCGGGATGTCGTTGGCAATCGGCTTTATCATCGCTGAAGCAATCGCTAATAAGATTTATCCACCGTTAAAAAGATATTTGAATAAACGTGAAAAAATAGAAAATGAAAAACAGAAACCATAAATTTGTGGTTTCTGTTTTTTTTTGAAATTTAATATGTTTTAGCAATTCTTTATAAGAATAATGAATTAATCCCCAAAACTTGATGCACATCAATTTTTAAAATGGGGTATCCCGCTAGAATATGTCTTGTAAACGAAGCGAGGTAAAACAGATGATTAAATTAAATATATGGATTTCTAAACATCAAAATAAAATGACGGCTGCCATCGCCGTCTTGATTGCATTAAGTCTAGTCAGTGATTATCTGATCAAAGCTCCCATAGTAGCGACTGGGGCGATGATCATTGCTAGTATTATCGGTGCCATTCCGGTGGCACTGCACGCTATTTCAGCTTTGAAGAATAAAGTTATTAGTATTGAACTATTAGTAACGATCGCTGTTATTGGTGCTTTCATCATCGGTGAATATGAAGAATCAGCCGTAGTAACATTCCTATTCTTGTTCGGTAATTTCTTGGAACAAAAGACTTTGGAAAAGACTCGTTCTTCTGTTAAAAGTTTGACCAAAATGGCTCCAACAACCGCTGAATTAGTCAATGAAGATGGAACGACTGAAACAGTAGACGTTGATGATTTGGACGAAGGGGACCGCGTTTTAGTTAAACCAGGTGGCCAAATTCCTGTCGATGGCAAAATCATTTCCGGAACAGGTTATATGAATGAAGCTTCAATCACTGGTGAATCGACTCCAGTTAAAAAAGGTATTGGCGACAAGGTCTTCGCGGGTTCACTAACTGATAACGGAACAATTACCGTTGAAACAACTTCAGTTGGTGAAGATACAACTTTCGGTAAAATTATCGAATTAGTTGAAGAAGCTCAAGACAGTCAATCACCTGCCGCCCGTTTTATTGATAAATTTGCGACATACTATACACCTGCAGTTTTGGTCATTGGTATTTTAGTTTGGGCTATCACTCGTGACTTCCCATTAGCTATCACCGTTCTAGTTTTAGGATGCCCTGGTGCTTTGGTTATCGGTGCACCAGTTTCAAACGTTGCCGGAATCGGTAATGGTGCTAAAAACGGTATTTTGATGAAAGGTGGAAATGCCGTAAATAGTTTTTCACATGTGGATACTTTAGTGCTTGATAAAACAGGTACATTAACGACCGGTAAAATGAGCGTTACGGATGTGGATAACTTTGGCGATAAAACAGAAAACTTAGCAATGTTATCCGCTGTGGAAAAAACTTCTGATCATCCACTCGGTCAAGCAATCGTTAAATATGTTGCCGACCAAAATATTACAGAGACACCTGCTTTACCAGAATTAGATACTGTTAAAGGCCAAGGATTGATGGGCCAAAATGACGACTTCAAGATTTTAGTTGGTAATGAACGTTTAATGAAAGCTAACAATGTAAAAATTTCTGCAGAACAAAAAGCTGCCATCAACAAACGTATGAACGATGGTGATTCAGTCGTTCTCATGGCAGTCGATCAAGAACTTCGTCTAGTCGTTGGTGTCAATGATCAACTGAGATCCGATGCCAGAGAAGGTTTGCAAGCTTTGAAAGACGCTGGTTTGAAACGAATCGTTATGTTGACTGGTGACAACAAAGTTGCCGCTCAACGTGTGGCCGACCGTCTACCGATCGATGAAGTTCACGCTGAACTATTACCCGAAGATAAAGTTACTTACGTTAAGAAGTTCCAAGAACAAGGCAGTACCGTAGCTTTCGTTGGTGATGGTATCAATGATAGTCCTTCACTTGCCACAGCTGATATTGGTATCGGAATGGGTACCGGAACCGACGTTGCGATTGAAACAGCCGATATTATTCTTGTTAAATCAAGTTTCGACGCTTTGGCACACGCGTATGTTTTGGCTAAGAAGACAGTTGCGAATACTAAAGAAAATATCATCATTGCCGTTGGTACCGTAGCTTTACTATTACTCGGTTTGATCGTAGGCGTTATCCACATGGGTAGTGGAATGTTCGTTCACGAAATAAGTATTCTAGTAGTTATTTTCAACGCAATGAGATTAATTGGAAATAAATCGCAAAAACTTGATACAGATCAAGTTCTTAAAACAGCAAACTAAGTAAGATAGTATTTGTAAGTTAGTTGAGCAAGTGATCTCAAAGGATTACTTGCGAGCTATAAGTGCTTCAAGTTTGAAACATTTATAGCTCGTGAGTATTCCGAGACTTCACTAGCAATGTTTTAAGAAATATGGAGGAATCAATTATGGCAAAAGTTATTTTACAATTAGGAGCACTCACATGCCCATCATGTATGACAAAAATTCAAAAGGCCGTTGAAAATCAAGACGGCGTTTCAAACGTCAAGGTTCTCTTCAATGCTGGTAAAGTTAGAGCAGATATTGATGAAAGCAAAACATCAGCTGATAAATTGAGCGCTGTAATTACAGATCTAGGATATGAAGTATTAAAGACAAAAGTTAAGGAGATTGCCTAATGACAGAATTAACAATCGATGAAAAATTTGCGGCAGAACAAAAACAAGCCGATGCCGACCACCACAAACCAACCGCAGGAGCAATGACTGGCCACATCGTTTCCAATCATTTCCTTTTGAACATCAAGTTGCATCAAATCAAGTGGTTCGTTAAAGGTGCTAACGCTGAAAACTACAAGGCAGTTTTGAATCAAACAATTGACGAAAACAATGCTTGGTATGATAAAATTGCCGATGAATTGTTGGACGAAGGCGAATTGCCACCATCAACAATGAAGGAATATACTGACTATGCCATGATCGAAGAAGATGGTAAGAACAAGTACATGAGTGCTGAAGATATGCTTCAAACCGTCGTTAATGATTTCAACACTGACAACATGTTCGTTACACGGGCCATCAAGTTGGCTGAGAACGAAGATCGTCCTTTCATGGCGCAAGTTTTAGTCCAACTATTAGGTTTCAATAACCACCAAATCAGAATCTATCAGGCCTTGCTAGGTAAGAGTGCTCGTGAAGGTTTTGAAGAGGAAGATGACGAAGATTTCGACTAAGGAGTAATAGAATGGCAAAGTTAGCGCATGACCACACAGCTGAGGATTGTGTAGAATTAGTAACGATCTTTCAAAACTTATCCGAAACAGATTTAGAGACCGTGGCAACTTTAGTAACGGATCACCATTATAAGAGTGGTGAATATCTCTTCACAGCTGGTGATGCTGCTGACTCCTTGCTGATTTTAGCTCACGGACAAGCGAAAGTATTTCAAATGGCAGCCAATGGCAAAGAACAAATGCTACGGATTTTACAAACAGGTGATTTCGATGGCGAAGCTGCTTTGTTCGCCAATTCTGATCACAACAGTTTTGCTCAAGCCTTAATGGATACAGATGTTTGCCAAATATCTCGTCAAGATTTCCAAAAGTTGATGCAAGAGACTCCGGAGTTGGCTGTGAACATGGTCAATGCCTTGGGACGTCGGGTCGCTCAATTGGAACAACAGACAACTGAAGTTACGACTTCTAGTGTTGAAAGTCGTTTGGCCAACTATTTATTGGAGACTAGCGCAGGTTTAGATAAGACGGTCTTTACTTTACCTTTGAAGAAAAAAGATATTGCTACTTATTTGGGAACAACGCCGGAGACGATTAGTCGCAAGCTGACTTCTTTGGCTAAACAAGGAATGATTCAAAAAATAAGCAACAATGAGTTCAAAATTCTGAATGCTGATCGATTGATGATGATTGATTAAATTGAATTGAATTGGATTGGATTGGTTCACTGCCGTCTTCCATGAAGTTCTGGTGGAGGCTGGAACGCAGTGAGAGCAACTTCGAACCAGCTCTACGACCTGTTTTGAAGCTTGTCTGTATCTAAGCTGGCAAAGAACGCCAGCTAAGATACTACCACGGCTGAGCATCCACCAGAACTTCATTCCAGACTAGAGGGTTTAAGGATTTTGGTTTTCGAGATATTGATATAGGCAGTTTTATTGAACATCAGTAAATATGATTTGATATGTGTTCACTGCCGCCTTCCATGAAGTTTTGGTGGATGCTGGAACGCAGTGAGAGCAACTTTGAACCAATTCTGCGAATTGTTTTGAAGCTTGTCTGTATCTAAGCTGGCAAAGAACGCCAGCTAAGATACTACCACGGCTGAGCATCCACCAGAACTTCATTCCAGACTAGAGGGTTTAAGGATTTTGGTTTTTGAGATATTAATATAGGCAGTTTTATTGGACATTAATATATATGTTCACTGCTGCTTTCCATGAAATCCGGATTTCAATCCAAATTAAAAATGAAGTATTTGCTGAAATTACATATGATACATGGTTTTAATAGTAAATATTTAAATATAATGGGATTTAATTTTTGATTTTGATAATCAGAAGTTAAATCCTTTTTTAATTTTCGTTATTAAATGGACTAATTAAGAAAATCAGATTGAACTGAATATTTTTAGATAATTATTAATCTACTAATCCTCAAAGAAAAAGGACCGTTTAGTCTGGAATGAAATTTCGATAGATGCTCAGCCGTGGAAGTCTCTTAGCTAGCGGTACCTTGCCAGGTTAGAGATTAGAGACAATTTGAACCGTAATTGGATCTAAGTTGCTCTCACAGCGTTCCAGCGTCTATCGAAATTTCATGGAAGACGGCATGTTTAATAAACAAATAAATAATCAAGTACAGGTTTGTTTTAAACAAAGTAAGTTGTCACAATATAATATAAATCTACTAATAATATTGACTAAATAATTTATAGAGAGTACGTTTGAATGGTATAGATAAATTTTAGTAAAAATCGAATATTTATCAATTATGGGGGAACTATGCGTAAATTATTTGTCGCAATTTTAGTTGTTTTAGGATTAGTTGATTGTGGGATGTCGACGACGGTCAAGGCAGCTACCAACGATGTTAATAATCAATTCGGCATTAAAATCGACGGAAAATTTGATGATTGGAAGCAATTCAAAAAGACACCGATCCAAAACGATTGGCCAACCGATGTTGTAAAAGGTGAGGTTTTGTTAGCTGATAGAAAAAATATCTACTACTACATAACGATGTCTCTAAGTGGCAAGGACAATTATCCGATGCAAGTGAATGATTATGAATTGATCGTCGGTAATGTTAGATCGGTTATTTATATTAAGGAAGCAGATAATATTCCAGCTAATGGCAGTAAAAAAGTTCTGTTGCAGAATACATCTCATGGTAAAAATTTGACCCATTCACCGGCAATAATCCATCGCTATGTCAAAAACGGTAAAGAGTATGCCAAAATGGAATGTCGAATTCCGTTCTCGGACTTAGGTCTGTCACCAACTACGGAACAAAAAATAACTATGTATACACCATTATTAGGTAACCAAACAGTGACAACTGAAGGTGGCAGCACGGGACCAATCATTTTGGCAGTAATTGGTCTAGTCATTGCCTCATTAGCAGTTTTTGGCATTACCAAAAGGAAAAAATCAAATTAATGAAAAATTAATGTCATTAAATATGAAAAGTATTAATTTATTGCTGAAATCTGACTTATTTAGATTAGAATATACATTTTGAACTATAATGGTATATGTATAAGACAATCTTAATTGGGGGGATATCATGCGTAAATTATATTGTTTATTGATGTTTTTAATTGGTTTGACTATCTTCGGTGGAACTACGACCGTGCAAGCAGCTGATAATGATTATGGTATCAAGATCGATGGTAATTTTTCTGATTGGGCTGACAAGAAGAAGACCGATATTCAATCGAATGATGACAGATACAACATCAAGCATGAAGCATTGTTAGCAGATGGTAAGAATATTTATTTTTATCTGAATATGTCTCCTAATCATGGTAATGGTTACAAAAATTTACAACCTGCTGGCTATGAACTGAGAGTTGGTGACAAACTATTTTGGCTAACCATTCAAGATCCCTATAATTTGCAGATAAATGAAAAACGGGCTGTGAAAATTTGGGCCTATGAACAAGATAATACGGGCGGCGGAGTCAACGAGATTTTGCCAAACGCCAAAGCTTATATTTCTAGAGTCAGAAATAATGACGATCCTACCATTAATAATGGAAGTACTGACAAAATGGAATTTGAGATTCCTTTCTCTGACTTAAAAGCTGTCAGTACAACTAGTCAAAAGGTAACTATGCACAATGGTAATTTGGGTAATCAAACTTTGACTACTGAAGGTGGCAGTACCGGACCGGTTATTTTAGCAATTAGTGGTTTAGCGATTGCAATGTTTGGAATCATTAAAATACCAAAGATAAGTGAATTGAGGAAATCTCTACATGAATAGCTACTTACTTTTGGGCATTATCATTTGGATATATATGCTGTCAGTCTTAAAAAGAGCAAAACTGACAGCATTTTCTTTTATCGTCGGTAGTGTCGGAATGTTTTTTATTTTAATGGCTGTCAGTACGCCGTATTGGATCTGGTTTTTTACGCACGCCGTGATCAATGGGGTCTCCCTTTTGAGTGGAGTGACACACATGGCAACGACCTATGCAAAGTATGGTTTGGTATACATCAATAATAATTTGAATCCGGTCATGATGACGATTGACTATGAATGTTCAGGAATTATTGAAACGACCGCCTTTGCTAGTTTGTTAGCATTTTATCCGATGTATTCTCGTAAGGAAAAAGTCTTCTATTTGATTTTAGGATTGTTGTGGATCTATTTATCAAATGTGATCCGACTAATGATCGTTATCATAATGGTGCATGTCGGTGGGGCTTCAATGTTTTACTTGGCTCATACGATTATTGGCCGCATCGTGTTCTACATCTTAGTTATTGCGCTATATTACAACGTCTTTACTTATTCTCGATTGTCTCGAGGAATGTATAAAAACTTTAAGGAAAGGGTAAAACGGGCATGAAATATTTTTGGTATTTGACTGTTCGGCAAATGGGCTTCTGGTTAACGTGGATCTTAATTCCAATTGTCGTTGAAATAATCCCAGCGTTTGTTTCAGCGTTTATTTTGATGCTCAGAAATCGACATCCAGAAGTCGAAAAAATACCAATGAAATTACCGTTTATTACCGTGATCGTCCCCGTTTATAATTCGGAGAAGACACTTTATAACTGCGTAAAGTCGATCAAAGATTCCAATTATCCGAGCAATTTGATCCAAGTTATTATTTCTGATAATCAGAGTACTGATAATAGTTTTGGCGAATTTGCCCGAGCTCAGACGGACTTTGGTCTCAACATGCAGTTGATGCGGACGAAAAAGGGGAAAGCTAATGCTTTGAATGCCGCTATCTATCAGTCGATTGGAACTTATATTATTAATATCGACAGTGACGGAACGTTGCAGCAAGATGCTTTGATGAATATGGTTTTGAAATTCGAAAATCACCTCGATATTTCCGCAATGACCGGTACGATCTTGCTTCGAAAAGATATGATCAAGCGAACTAAAAAGCCAATGTTAAAATTGTTGCGTCAAAATGAATACTTTGAGTATGCTCAAGCTTTTTTGTCCGGAAGAGTGATCGAGTCTTATAATGATCAAATCTTTACTATGTCGGGAGCTTTCTCAGCTTTTCGCAAATCTACTTTGATGAAGACGTTCATGTACGACACTCAGACATTGGGTGAAGATACCGAAATGACTTTTCAGATCAGAGACCGTTTGAAGCAAAAAGTCTTGATCTGCAGCGACGCTATTTTTTACATTGATCCCATCAGCAATCTGGATGAATTGTATCGTCAGAGACAACGTTGGTAACGTGGGGAGTTGGAAGTTGCTCAAGAGTATATGCGCAATAGTTCGAGTATCAAAGATTTCTTCAGTAACTTTTTAGTCAGACGAATGATGATCGACCACACGTTTATTTTTCCAAAGATGATTTGGCTGTTCGCCAGTTTCGTCTTGCTGTTTCTACGTTATTCGCCAGTTATTTTAGGATTATCGTATGTCATTATTTATTTTCTCTACATTTCCGTTTCGGCGGTCAATTTCTTGTGCGTCAGAATGTTGCTGGATAAGTTCGAGAATGAAGGACGTTTCTATGCAAAAATGGGTTGGGTGGCTTTTACATTGCCAATGTACAACTTCATTTGTTCATGGTTCCGTCTGATCGGTTCGATCAATATTTCTAATGCTGACAAACAGTGGAACTCTTTGAGTTTCAAGAAGGAATCGGAAAACGCCCAAGAAATCGTTCGCAGAGATATTCATAATTTAAAAGGAGAAAAGCATTAAATCCAGAAAATTTTCAACCTACTTATCGCACTTATAATACTTACAAATTAACTTCATATATTAATGCCAGTCACGCTGTCCGTTGGGAAGGTGGTATCGGTAAGGAACATATGCATACGTGGGCCGTTATTTGTGAGATCCACGTCAACAATGACTGCATGGTGCCATTCAACGCTATTGAAGCTGAATTGAAGGAAGTTTCCGCTCGAGTTTCTGGCAAGTTTTTGAATGAAGTACCGCCATTTGACCGGATAAATCCAACTTTGGAAAATTTGACGACTTATTTCTTTGAAGTCATTTCCAATATTTTACGCAAGAGCAATGCTGTTTTGACACGTTTGGAAATCGGTGAATCGCCAACTAGATTTTACTGTATGACCTTGGATCAGTGGAGCGGCCAATGAGAGAGAAACTTTTTACGATCGGCAGCCGGATAGTAAAGTATTTGTTCTACTTCTTGTTTCTATTGACGTTTTACTATGCCATCACGTCGCCTAATCTGATTCTTGGCGATAATAGTGTCACCGGAGCTGGAACGACGATGTATACGACCGTATTTATCATTACTGCAGTGGTGATTTTTATCTGTTTTTTCACTTACGAGTCGTTTATGGATTTTTTGAAATTCATCTTTATCGATAATCGTCTGAAAACTTCATTGATCATTTTTGGCTTGACGATTATTTGGCAGCTGATCTTTATGTTGAACGTCCATCCAGCGATTGGTTTCGATGCTGGAGCGTTGCATCAGGCGTTATTCGATCCTAACAATGCCGAAATGCGGGGCTACTATTCATTGAACCCCAACAATACGCCGGTGATGTTGTTGCAACACCAATTAGCCTTGCTGTTCCATACTCGCTCGTGGCTGTTCTTTGATTTTGTGTCGTTGTTCTTAGTCGATATTTCAGCAATTTTTAATTTTCTCAGTGTAAAGTTCATCGACGTCGAAAAAGTTCCTTTGGCGATTTATTTGCATAGTTTGTGGTTGATGGTCTTTCCGATGATCATCGTGCCATATACTGACACTTGGGTTTTGCCATTCGTATCGCTCTACATTCTGTTTTATATCATGTTGCGTTACGGCAAATTTTCTTGGAAGCTCAAGATTCCGGTGGCTGCCTTGATGGGGATGACCGTGATTTTTGCGTACTTTATCAAACCTTCAGCCATTGTTGGATTTATTGCCATTGCCTTGATCGAAGTCTTGTATATCTTTAAAGGTAAGTGGCAGCCTGACAAAGCTATCAATGAATTTATCTTTTTGTTGATCGTAATTATCGGCATGGTGCCGACGTATATGATTACCAACCACGCTATCGAGCACGAGAAATACATTCAAGTAAATACCTCGCGTTCGATTCCACCAATTCACTTTATCAGTATGGGTGTTTCCGGTGAAGGTGGCTACAACGCAAACGATGCTTTAATGATGGCCAAGTTGCCTAATCGAAAGGCCCAAGTAGCTTATTCAAAGAAAAAATTGAAGCAACGAATCAAGAAAATGGGACCAGTCGGTTATGTTAAATTTCTCTTTATGAAACATCGCAACAATAGTGCTGACGGAACCTTTGCTTGGGTCAAAGAAGGACACTTCTTGCGGGGCAATACTAATCCATCCTCGAAGGGTTTTCGGGGGCAGTTGCGTAATTTCGTTTACTTATATGGAAAGTACTTAGGCGATTTTCGCTATATTGCTCAAGTTTGGTGGGTCTTTTTCTTGGCTGTGATTGCTTTTAATTGGCATGACAATCGCAAAATTGTCCAAACATTACGACTGGCCATCATTGGTGGATTCATGTTCCTGTTGATCTTTGAAGGTGGGCGTAGCCGTTATTTGATTCAATTTTTACCAGCTATGTTGATTTTGGCTTCACTATCGATTGAAAATTCATGGAATTGGTTCAAGGGGTTATTCGCTTGGGTCGATACTGATAAAAAATAAAATGTATGTGTAGGTGGTTCACTGCCGTCTTCCATGAAGTTCTGGTGGATTGCTGGAACGCTGTGAGAGCAACTTCGAACCAGCTCTACGACCTGTTTTGAAGCTTGTCTGTCTCTAAGTTGGCAAGGTACGCCAGCTAAGATACTACCACGGCTGAGCATCCACCAGAACTTCATTCCAGACTAAATCATTCGTTTTACATTAGTAGGACTAAGATCTTAGATTCTAATAATTAGACACTTTATTTAAAATAATACTAAATAGATTATTCAAAATAGTTCACAAAAATAACGCAGTTTATAAAAAAACTGCGTTATTTTTGTGAATACGTGTTATCCGAATGATTATACGATATGTAATTGAAATGTTCGTTAATAGATGATATCTTGGATGCACTAAATGATGAATAGAGAGATCTAATATGTTTACTCCGGAAGAAATTCTACAAAAGAGTATTGCGGCAGGGGTCAATAAATTACATAAGACGATGATTGCCAAGATGATTTTGGGATTCATCGGTGGAGCGATGATTTCAATTGGTTTTTTGGCTTACGTTCGTGTGACAGCTTCGATTCCGAAAGATTTGGCCAGTGTCAAAGCATTAGTTGGTGGAGCGGTCTTTCCCATTGGTTTGATTATTATTTTGTTGGCTGGTGGCGAATTGGCAACTGGGAATATGATGGCGGTTGGGACGTCATTTTTCTCCAAAAAGGCTTCGTTGCTTGATTACTTGAAAAACTTGCTAGTAATTACTTTCTTCAATTTCGTGGGTGCTATTTTCGTAGCTTACTTCTTCGGTCATGTGGTCGGTTTGACGCATGCAGCACCTTTCCAACAGGCAGTTATCGCCGTAGCTCAAGCTAAGACTGATGCTAGTTTTGTTTCAGCTTTTGTCTCCGGTATCGGTTGTAACTGGCTGGTAGGTATCGCGGTTTGGTTAGCTTTTGGGGCCAAGGATGCAGCTGGGAAAATTTTGGGGATTTGGTTTCCCATCATGATCTTCGTGGCGGTCGGATTCCAACACAGTATCGCCAACTGTTTCATTATTCCTGCAGCTATTTTTGAAGGGGGCAGTACCTGGATGTTGTTCTTGCAAAACTTCGTACCAGTCTACTTGGGCAACATTGTTGGTGGCATCGTCTTCGTTGCAGGATTTTATTATTTAAGTTATAAAAAATAAAAGCTTTTTGTTAGTATAAAATTGCCGATTAGTATAAACTAGATTAACAAGTTATAAGATTGAGGAATCTTTTTTGGGGCAACTATGCGACTTTTATTAAAATAAACATTAATTTGAGGGATGACAATTTGTCGTCCCTTTTATTGTTCTAGAGCATAGTAGTGGCTTAGCGTGAATTTTGAAATCTTATATTAATAGTGGTAACATTATATAACTTTAATTTAAGAGGTTGTTATGATGACAGATAAATCAAAGGTTAATGAACTAGATGAAAAACAGATTGAACAAGCACATTTAGACGATGTGGTTGAAAAAATCAAAAAGTCTGAAACCCGACTCCGCGAACACATGGAAGTGGCCGAAGACGATTTGAAAGTTATTAATGATGCTTTTGATGACATTCATTTGGGAATGGATGGCGACTCGATTTCAATAGATGCCGCACTTTCGATTCATCAACAACAACAAATGTTAGATGAAAGAAATAACAGTTGGCAACAATCACGTCAACGCTTGGGAATTCTCAAAAAACTCGAAAAGACACCATTCTTCGCACGTTTGGATTTCCAAGAGAAGGGTGAACCAAAACGGGAATCAGTTTATATCGGTTTGAGTTCATTCACTGATAAAAACGATCACTTCCTAGTTTATGATTGGCGGGCACCGATTTCGTCAATTTATTATGATGGAAAATTAGGCGAAGTTGAATATCAGACACCAGATGGCTTGCAGTCAGTTAATTTATTCTTGAAACGCCAATTCTTAGTTGAAAATGGCAAGATCAAGGCTTATTTTGACACTCAAGAGACGATTGGCGACCAGATGCTACTGGAAGTACTCGATGGCAAGTCTTCAACGCACATGAAGGGTATCGTTAAGACTATCCAAAGCGAGCAAAACAAGATCATTCGTGATACGAAGTCCAAGCTGCTTTTCGTTCAAGGGGCCGCCGGTTCGGGTAAAACATCCGCTATTTTACAAAGAATCGCTTTCTTGCTTTACCGTTATCGTGGTACGTTGACATCTAGTCAAGTTGTCATGTTCTCGCCTAACTCATTGTTCAACGACTATATCAAAGATGTTTTGCCGGAAATGGGTGAACAAAATATGGTCCAGATGACATACAAACAATTTTTGGCCCGCCGATTGCCTAACTTGAAAGTGGAGAGTCTTTCTGACCAATTTGAAACCGTAGTCGATGCCGACAGCAAGAATGTCAGCAAGTTCGTCTCCGATGTTGAATTCTTCAAGATTTTGACTAATTACAGCAAGTTGCTCAATCAGAGTGGCGTGTCATTCAAAAACATTAAATTCCAAGGCAAAGTCTTTATTCCTAAGGAAAAGATCCAAGAAATTTATTACAGTTATGGCTCACAATACAATTTGGGTAACCGACTTGACGCTACCGTGGACCGCTTGATCAAAATGCTGCACCGTAAGATCGGTGCCGAAATGCGGACTAATTGGGTATCTGAACGAATCGAAAATTTGAGTAAGGAACAGTTGCAAGCTCTTTATACGACGGCTGATCAAGAGTTCAAAAACGGTGACGAAGAGAAGAAATTCTTAGCTCGTAAAATCGTAACAACAATGTTGCAAGGCGTTCACAAAAACATCAAACACGCTCGTTTCTTGAATGTAGCTGCCAATTATTTGAACTTTTTGAAAGCTGTGCCTAAGATCGTCGATTTGAATAAATATGACATAACTCCCGAACAGTGGGATCAATATGTTGATAATTTTGTTCAAAACTTCAATCAAAAACAAATTTCGATGAATAATCTCAGCCCTTATCTCTACTTATATGATTTGGTAACTGGCAAGCACGGCGAACTCGACATGAAATTCGTCTTCATGGATGAAATTCAAGATTACACACCGTTCCAATTAGCTTATATGAAATACAAGTTCCCAAGAGCACGTTACACGATGTTGGGCGACTTGAATCAATCGATCTTTACGAAGAACAATAGTCAAACCTTGCTTTCCGAAGCTCAAACGCTCTTTGATGCCGACGAGACTAAAGTTGTCCAGTTAGTTCACTCATATCGTTCAACTAAACAGATCACTGAATTTACCAAAGCTATTTTGACGAATGGTCAAAGAATCGAGCCGTTCAATCGAATGGGTGATCTGCCAAATCTGTTGATGGCTAAAAATGAAACCGAATCAGTTCAACAAGTTATCAATCAATTGAAGGAAAATGACCAGCACAATTACACCACAGCTATCATTGCCAAAACGTTGGAAGATGCAGAACACTTGCACGATCTACTCAAAGCCAACAATGTAGCTTCGACTTTGATTCGTTCCGAAAACCAACGGTTGGCAGCCGGTACGATCGTCTTGCCATCATTCTTGGCCAAGGGTCTAGAATTTGATGCAGTCATTATGTGGGATGCTTCTAAAGACAAGTTCGACGAAGATGAACAACAGTTAGTTTATACAATTGCTTCTCGAGCAATGCACAAATTGACAATTACTTCGATCGGCGAATTGTCTCAATTGTTGCAACGAGTGCCTGAACAATATTACGAAGTTGAACAGGACGTTTAAGCAGCGGTGGCGTTGTTCACTGCCGTCTTCCATGAAATTCTGGTGGATTGCTGGAACGCTGTGAGAGCAACTTCGAACCAATTCTACGAATTGTTTCCAAGCTTGTCTGTCTCTAACCTGGCAAAGAACGCCAGCCAAGAGACTACCACGGCTGAGCATCCACCAGAATTCCATTCCAGACTAGAGTATTGTTTATTAATAATATGTAATTGATTTTAAAACAAAAAAAGTCTATATTGACCGGATTATTATTCCAGTTAATATAGACTTTATTTTTTTCATAATATTCAGTTTAAGTAAAACATTAGTCGGGAGCGAGAGCAATTCGGAGCTCAGCCGCGGTATTTTCTTAGTTGGTGACTTTTACCAACTTAGAAAACTGCTCGATTTGGAAACAATTTTGAACTTTAAATTGGTTTCAAACGAGTTCGCAGCGTTCCAGCCCCGATATTGCCGAACGGACGACGGCAGTGAACCACTACAATCAATCAGCTTAGCAACGTCAAAGTAACCCGATTCAAACGTTTGGAAAGTTCAAATAGCTTCTCATAAGTAGGATCGTTTTGGTACAAGTCCATCTTATCTTTCAATTGTTTCTGCTCGAATTGTGAGAAGTAGAACTTCAAGTCGTGGTTGCCATGCAAGGTTGCTAATAGGGCAAAGGCCTCAGGTGAGATCTTTTCGGCAGTTAGAATTTCCTTTCGCAGGTCAGCGACTAATTCGCGTTTGATACTCCGGTTAGGCAAGTAGTTGTTAGTTTTGAACACTAAGCCAGTCACCGCTTTAGTTACGTCGACTTTGTTAACTAAGGAATCACCGATTTCGTTATAGATCGTCCGAGTGATTTTTTCGTTAGTAGCCATTGCTCGTAAAACGTGAGTGACGCTTTTGCCTTGGTTCTTGTTGATGATTTGGAAAAATTCGTTTAGATATGTTTTGTCGTCAGGTAAAACCTTATTAATGATGACACTGTTGTCAGTTAAGTCGATAATATCATTCAGTGCTAAGTCGAAAAATGAACTTTCGGCTAAGTAAGCACGTCGTCTGGTATTCTTAAAAATACGAATACTACCTTTTTCGTTACACGATAAAATAAAATATTTTTGTGGAATATTTAAATCCATAAAGTGCTCCTTTAGTTCGACACTAACGTGGGATGCTTGGCTAGTGTGGCTTTAATTTCTGGTATTAACTCGTCTTCTAAGAGATTATAACCTTGGTCAGTAAAGTGCAAACCGTCTGCTTGTAATAACTCGTCTAAGTTAGCATTATTAGCCATATCGTGTAAAATATCGACATACAATACGTCTAATTGTTTACTGATGTGTTCGGTAACTAATTCAAATTGCAACTGTCTAGTCCATGGGCGACTAGGATTTTTGATCCAATCGATGTATGGAGGAGACACCAAAACAACTTTATCGGCTCCCAAAGTAGTGATGATATTAGTCAGATTTGCGGCAAATTTGCCCGGTTTGATTTCGTCGTCGATAGAAATATCATTGACGCCAAATCCCAAGATGACAACCTGAGGATTTAATCGTTTAACTCGTTCAACTCGTGTCATAGCATTATTGGTTTTATAGTCTGCAATCGACATGTTAATGACTTCATGGCCAGGAAAGTCCTTCCGGATGCTCTTGGCTAGGGTATCTTTAGCCTTGCCATCACGAAATCCCATCATGGTCGAGTCCCCAAATAATACTATTCTCTTCATATATGTTTCCTTTTTTGAAAAAGTTCTATACTATACTAGAATACCAGAAAACTAATAAAAGTTAATTATTATATTAAGCAGGGTTTAATAATATGCAAAGTTTAACTAACTACGATGAATTTACACGCAAGCAATGGGAAAACTTTCACGGTGAATATACCAAGCAAGCTATTACCGATGGCGAGTTGCGTAAAATCAAATCTTTGGATGATGAGATCTCGATCGATGATGTTCGTTCGATCTATGCACCGATTCGCCACTTGCTTCATATTTATTTGAAAAATTACCGTAAATTGACCAAGTTGAAAAATGAATTCGTCGATCGTTCAAGCCGTAAGATTCCTTTTATCATCGGTGTTTCCGGTTCGGTGGCAGTAGGTAAGAGCACGACGGCTAGATTGTTGAAGATCATGTTGGAGCGTGCTTATCCGCAATATAACGTTTCCCAAATGACGACGGACGGATTCTTGTATCCTAGTAAGATTTTGAAGGAACGCAATTTAATGAATAAAAAAGGCTTTCCCGAAACTTACGATATGAACAAGTTGTTGACCTTCTTGGGCGATGTTAAAACTAAAGGCGGCAAAATTAAGTATCCATTATATTCGCATAATATTTACGATATTATCCCAGGCAAATTTGAAGAGACCGATAATCCAGATATTTTGATCGTAGAGGGGATAAATGTATTACAATTGCCTCAGAACGAACAAATCTATGTCAGTGATTTCTTTGATTTTTCGATCTACATCGACGCTGAAGTTAAAGATATCGAAGAATGGTTCTTGAATCGCTTTGAAACGCTGTTGGATCTAGCTAGAAATGATCCGAATAGTTATTACTATCAATTCACTCAAATACCAGAGAAAGAAGCGATGGCGATGGCTAAAAATGTTTGGGAGACAATTAATTATCCAAATTTACGTGATTATATCAAGCCGACAATGAACCGTGCCGACCTGATATTACACAAATCTGAGGATCATCAGATCGATAAAATTTATCTCAGAAAATATTAAGCGTATACAATATATGACATGGAACAGATTTTCGTATACAATAGAATAAATAAAAAAATGGGGGAAATTGATTTGAGCAAGCAATGGCCTGATGCTGATAGCATCATCGTTCTAGACTACGGTAGTCAATACAATCAATTGATTACTCGTAGAATCAGAGATATCGGTATTTACTCTGAATTACTACCAAATACTATTACTGCTGCAGAAGTTAAAGAAATCAATCCTAAAGGTATTATCCTTTCTGGTGGACCAATGAGTGTCTACGACAAGGATGCCTTTTCAATCGACCAAGACATTTACAAGCTAGGTATTCCTATCTTAGGTATTTGTTACGGTATGCAATTGATGTCTTACAACCTTGGCGGTAAAGTCGAATCAGCTGACAACCGTGAATACGGACGCGCTGACATTACTGTGACAGAACCAGATTCTGTCTTGTTCAAGGGCTTACCTGAGAAGCAATTCGTATGGATGAGTCACGGTGACTTGGTAAGAGAAGCACCTACTGGCTTTAAAGTTGTCGCTACAAGTAAGAATGCACCTATCTCTTCAATCGCCAATGACGAAAAGAAGATGTATGGTGTACAATTCCACGCCGAAGTTAGAAATACTGAATTCGGTTTGGATATCTTGAAGCACTTTGCATTCGACGTTTGTGAAGCAAAAGCTAACTGGTCAATGGATGATTTCATCGATCAACAAATTCAAAAGATTCGTGACACTGTTGGTGACAAGAAGGTTCTTCTTGGACTATCAGGTGGTGTTGATTCTTCTGTTGTTGGCGTTTTGCTACACAAAGCTATCGGTACACAATTAACAAGTATCTTCGTTGACCACGGTTTACTTCGTAAGAACGAAGCTAACCAAGTTATGGACAGTTTGAAAGGTAAGTTTGGTTTGAACATTATTCAAGTTGACGCTCAAAAACGTTTCTTGGACAAACTTGCTGGCGTAACTGATCCAGAAAAGAAACGTAAGATCATCGGTAATGAATTTATCCAAGTGTTCAATGATGAAGCTACTAAGTTGGATGGTATCGACTTTTTGGCTCAAGGTACACTTTATACTGACGTTATCGAAAGTGGTACAAGTACTGCTCAAACAATTAAATCTCACCACAACGTTGGTGGACTTCCAGAAGACATGCAATTTAAGTTGATCGAACCACTTAGAACATTGTTCAAAGATGAAGTTCGTGAACTTGGTGAAAAATTAGGTATGCCACATGATCTCGTTTGGCGTCAACCATTCCCAGGTCCTGGTCTAGGTATTCGTGTTATCGGTGAAGTTACCGAAGAGAAGTTACAAATCGTTCGTGATAGTGACTGGGTACTTCGTGACGAAATCGCTAAGAATGGCCTTGATGAAAAGATCTGGCAATACTTTACCGTACTACCTGGTATCCGTTCAGTTGGTGTTATGGGTGATGGTAGAACTTACGATTACACAATCGGTATTCGTGCCGTTACATCAATCGATGGTATGACAGCTGACTTCGCACAAATTCCTTGGGATGTACTTCAAAAGATCTCAACAAGAATCGTAAACGAAGTAGCTCACGTCAACCGTGTAGTTTATGATATTACTTCTAAGCCGCCCGCAACTATTGAGTGGGAGTGACAAAAAAGCCGAGAAAATTTCTCGGCTTTTTTTATTGCGTTTTATAACCATTGAGTGGAAGTGACCTAATTGTAAATAAACTTTTAAGGACGCCTTCGACCTTATTTATCTGATGAATATAATAAAAAGTAATCAAAGCTATTTTACTAGTAATAATATCTTTATCATACTTAGTATGACATTTTAAACAAATCCAATATCTCATCTCTAATTTGTGTTTTCTATCATCATAACCATAATTAGAACAAATTTGATCTGTTTTATATTGGTTTATGACAATTAATTTTTGTTGTTTCATTATATTTATAAATAAGCGTTGGATGAATTTTAAATCAATGCTAATTTGAGATTGCCTTAGAAAAAGTATGATTTTTAAAGAAATTTTTGATTTTTGAATTCTCTATAACAATTAAGTTAAATTTTAAACTAATTCTGTGGTGATCTTTTGTAAATATTTTTTTTGATGGGATATTTTTCAGAGCATTCTCATTTTTTATATACTTATTTAACTAATCGTAGAAAATAGATTAAGTACTACTACCAACATTTTTGAATGGAAATATAGCTGGCTAATGCCATTAGAAACGATACACGTGAATATGATTCAAATGCTTTCGTATAAAGATATTCAATTATTTTAAGCTCTTTGAAAGAGATACGCTTTTTCTATATGTTATATTGTAGTAGCTATTAATAATTGGTAGAAGAGTATAAATGAATTATTGTATTTAATTTAAATTGAGGGAAATTCGTATGAAGAAAAATTATGTGGATGAACGAGAAGGACAAATCGACTTCTTTGAAAATTTTAGAATAGATTATAAAAATAATGAGGTTCTAATAGATGATACTGATGGAGTATGGAATGGAAATATTTTAGAATTTAAATTAAATATAGAAAATTTAAATAAAACGTTATTTCAGGCAATAAAATATCTTTCAAAATTGAGAATTAAAGGAATACCGGTTTATTAATTTCTTTAAATGATCAGTTTTTGTATTTGTATAAATCAAAAGATTATTTTGATGACATTCATAATATATATATCGGGGCATCAAGTAAAAATAATGATGGTTTTATTGGCAAGAATTATATAAAGAAATTTGATTTGTCGGATCAAGATGATACGTATAAAGTTTTAGATTTACTTAAATCAAAAGTGTATATGAAAATTAATATTGATGAGAGTTGCATTGTTGGTTGGGCAGAAAAATTTTATCGAGAACACCCAAAGGCAAGCAAGGGAGATTTTATTGGTGATGATACTGGACTCGTTAAAATAACTGGAGAAATAAGGGAACCTTATTTTTTTAAAGACTTTATTTTGCCATACACTGAAGGAACAAATGAAAAATTTAAATATTTAATGGATAAACTAAATGATCGATTGAATAAAAAAGATCTGGGAGCTTATTACACCGCTATACCGTATGCCAAAAAAGCGGCTGAATTGGTACGAAATGCAATAAGTAAGGTACCATCCGGAAATGATTATATAATTTTAGATAGATGTGCGGGAACGGGAAATTTGGAATCTGTTTTATCTGACGATGAATTATCACATTGTGTTTTATCTACATATGAATATTATGAATATAAGGTTCTAATGGAGAGGCTAGCAGATAAGGTGAGAACAATAATTCCACCTACGGAAAATCTTGTTAAATACTCTAGTGGCTTCGTTTTGAATGGGAATGCACTTGAGAAAGAATACTTAGATAATTCTATTATCAATTCTTATTTAAAGGATAAGAATTGTACAATTATTATGTTTGAAAATCCACCTTATCAAGATAGTTCTTCAATAACTTTTGTTGAGAATGGGGATATTTCTAGAAGAGCTACAACTAGGCGGAAGGGTTCCTTTGTTCTGGAAGAATTTAAAAAAGATATTAAGAAATTTAATGGTCAACAGGCTGTTGCCAGGGAAATTTCGAATTTATTTATTTGGTCTGCATTTAAATATTATTTACGTCAAAGTACTGATAGTTACATTGTTTTTTCTCCCGTTAAATATTTTAAAAGCGCTAATATTGTGAATAAAAAATTTATCAAAGGTTTCTTATTCAATAGAAAACATTTTCACGCTAGTCCTTCAAGTATATCCTGTATTCAATGGCAAAATATAGATGACTTTAAACTGGATTCATTGTCGCTTGATGCATATGATATTGTTAATAATGATATTTTGGATATCAAAAAAACAATTGTAATAAAAAAAATAGAAACTAATATATCTTTATTAAACGATACACGCAAATTTTCTAATGATCTTAGTGGAGGAAGTGTAGTAAAATCTAATGGATATGAAGATGAAAAATGGCAACATCATAGTAATGGAAGACAACCTATTTATAATGATAATATAGTGGGTTATTTGGTTTCTAAGAGTTCTATGATTGATCCGAAACATTATAATTTAGTAAGAACAAATTTTAATACGGCACTAAAAAATTCATATGGATTTTGGCTTAGAAAAGATAACTATTTGAAAAAATTACCGATGTTTGTTGCCAAAGTAATTCCATTAAAAAATTGGTATGATAAGGATGTTTACTTTACAAGTAATGATGGTGGAGATGCTTTTGAAAAGGATGACAAATTTTTATTAAATTGTTTAATTTTCACTTGTTTAACTCCTAAGAATAAATGTATTTCGTTTAATGGTTCTGATCATAGACTGTATCTGAATGAATTATGTTTTGATACTGGATCGTTAGCAAGTGAGTATATATTGTCTCAATCCTTAAACGATTATCAACATAGGATCATTAGTTTATGGTATAGGATATTAAAAGAGGCAAAGGAAACTGATGATTATAACGATGAATATAATTATGGAATGTACCAAATAATTCAAGAATTAGATACATATTATAAAAATGATAAAAATAAAAAAGTTTATAACTATACGGAATTACATAGTGATATTATTTCGATGAAATCCAATTTGAATGAATTTTATAACTCATATATAAAGGATGATATGTTTAAATATGAACTTATAAAATGATTTTTTGATGTATTGGTATTTAGCATTAGCTTTATTTCATAACGAAATAAGGTTTAGATAACAAAACAATAAAATTCATACCAAAAATATTTAATATTTGAAGAAAATATTATTATAACCAAATCACGTTGCTAGAAAAAACATATCTCCCATATACTATCCTTGAAAATATATATTTTAGGAGGATATTTATGGTTCAGTCTGTTAATTCGCAAAATGATAGTGATCTATTTTCGGTCAGTTTGGTGGCCTTTTGGGTCAAGGGGAGCATTACGATGGATGATTCTTTCCTACGTGTAAACATGCCCAATACGATTCTATTTGGTCTATTGCCAGCCGGTAAAACAAAGGATTCATCACCACTTTCGGGGATAACAAATGTCTATACTTCAAAATCATACAAGTTGGGATCGATTATTTTAGGAGCAATTCTGATTATGGTCGGTTTGGCTATGTTCGGTGCTTCAGCGTTCGCGGCATTGATAGCACTTGTGATTGGAGCAGCTGTGTTGGGTGGAGGAATCAAGACATCATTCACTTATGAACGTTCAGGAATTGAAAAAACTATTGAATTTCCATTTTTCGAAGCTAGTCGAGTTGATGGTTTAGAAAATCAATTGACTCAAAAATTAGCTCAATTCCAAGATGATCGAAATGTTCGCAAGCAGTCAGAATTAACTCGTCAACAATCAGTCAACAATACTAACAATGTTGTTAATGCTATTAATAACAATGGCAATGCCAACACTAATGCACCTGCCGATGCAGGAGATTTCATTTTTTGTTCAAAATGTGGAAACCAATTAAAAATGGGTTCAGTATTATTGTAATAAGTGTGGCGCACAAATTAATTAATAGAAATGACAAAAGAGCAACTCCAAAAATATGGAGTTGCTCTTTTTAATAGGATCATAAACGAATATTAGGACGTTTTCATTAAGGAAAGATATTATTTTATAACGAAGTTTTTGTTTTACGGAAAAAATCCTAAATACATCGGTATTCTCAGATATAATTATATGAAAATTAAATATTTGGAGAATATAAAATGGCAAAGAATATTTTTATTACCGATAATCATTTGAATGACGATGTTATTATTTATAACCGTGAACCAGTGATTGTATGCTTGGCTGATAGGAAAGATATAAAGTCATTAACTCGTGTGGAAGAAAGTAAAGTAGCCGGAATATATATTTTATTAGGTAAAGAAAAGAGATATGTAGGACGGGCTTTTAATTCGGTTCTAAATCAATTGGTTCGTCAAGATAAGAATAAAAAATGGTGGAATCAAGTGATATTCTTCGGCCGTGAAGATGGCCTTTTAGATGGATCTCAAATTAATTACTTGGAAAGAAAATTAACAGAACTATTTAAAAAATTAAATGTCTCTTTGGATAGTGACAATCTTACGAGAGGCAACAATTACTTTATAGAGAAATTAAATGAAAAAAGAGCTGATGAACTATGGAGCGTTGCTAGCGATATTATTCTAAATATTGCAAATATTGATTTGCTAAAAGGAGAAGTTAAATCAATTAATGTAGATAATCAAGTAGTTGAGACAATACGTGATGATAAACCATTTAAGTTGAATGATGGATTTAATACATATGAAGGAAATTCAGCACGAGCGGCGTATATAAATTTAGTAAAAGGATATCTTGATGATGAACGGATGCGTAGTAAATTATTAAAAAGGGTGACTATTGGGAAACCAACGGCTAAGAATCTATTGGGAACCAAATTAAATATGTCTCCTAAAGGAACCCAGATGACTAGAGAATTAAAAAATGGAATAAACCTTTATGTTAATTTTTCGAAGAACGATTTAGTAAGGGCAAGTCTCCAAATTGGTAGAATGGTTGGAAGAGATATAGAAGCTAATTGGAAGTAACAAAAAACCCTTACTAGGGAGTAAGGGTTAAGTGAAATAATATTAGTTATTTAGGGGGGATAACTCAAACGGGGATTTGAGTTATTATCATTGTGTTTATATAAGGGAATATTGCGGGAAGTTCAAGTTGCTAGATAAATTAGGGGATTTATCTATGCGATTGAGGGCTATCTCGATCACAAGTACAATATAGCTTTCTTACCTTAAAGAAGACTTAAAGCTACGATTAATTTGTATTACGATGAAATGACAAATGAACAATAATGTAACAAAAACGTATAGAGAAACTTCACATTTTACTTTTATAATTGAATTACTTACTATGATTTATAATAAATTCAATGTAAACGGTGAAATGAGGGTGATCACATAAGAACTAAAAGAAGAAGAATCAAAAAAATCCTGACACTGTTTGCGACGGTTGGTTTGCTATTAGTTTTGGGACTGACTTATTACATCAGTAATTCCTATGCTTCTAGCAATGGCGTCAACAATCCCATTACCAATCTGATCATCAAGCGTAAACAGCAAATTATCAAATCCAATTTGACGAGTTATCTCAACAGCGTAACCAAAGATGGTACGGCCAGCGTAAGTTTTTACAACTTGGGAGCTGCTGATGGCAGTAATACTGACGGTAAAACGGCTAAGCTTTACGAAAAAGGTAGTCTTCAAGTGGAAGCTAATGCTCAAGCTGTCAATACATCTGCTAGTACCTACAAGCTTTATATTGCGGCTTACTTGATGCAACAAAAACAAAACGGCAATTTCAGTTGGACGGATGAGAATCTCGATGGCTTTACGAAAATGATCGTCAACAGCGCCAATGAATTCTCGGAAGCTCAGATCGACAAATATGGTGCGGACGAGTTGAGTTCCTTTGTCAAAAGCCAAGGGTGGTACTCACCGGTATTTCAAACTGGCAAAACGGCCCAAACGACAAGTTACAGTTTACAGCTGCTACTGGAAGATTTAGCTGAAGGTACGGGTCCATTTAAAAACAAGAGCGACCAAGCTAAAATTTTACAAATGATGGGTCAACAAGTTTATCGGACTGGTATTCCAGCAGGGGTTGAAGCTGCCAATTCGGGAACGACTGTCCAAGATAAAGTTGGTTTTCTCGATGACACTAACAACGATGCCGCCATTGTCACGATGCCTAACGGTCAAAGATATATTTTAGTTATTATGACTAATGGCCACAAACAGAGTAATTTCAGTGGTTTTCCACGGATTGCGGAGATCGCCAAAAATGTACAGAAGATCGTCTATGGTTCCGATGCAGGGACCAAAAGAATAAGTTATTAAAAAAGCGATAGAAGTATTTCAGTTTTTACTGAGATATACTTCTATCGTTATTTTTTTACAAGAAATGAACACTGACAACGCCGAGAAACATGGCAACCAAACCAATGATACGAATCATTTCCACCCGATTGATCTTTGATTGAAAGAAACCGAATTGGTCGATCAAGGCGCTGAAGAATAATTGGCCGAATAAAGCGATGACGACGACTTGGCCGGTGCCAATTTGTGGAACTAACCAAGCACTGCCAAAGACATAAAAGGCCCCTAAGAAACCGCCGAGCCAGATCCACCAATTTTTGGCCCCGGTGTTGATAGCAAGCTTCAAATTACTGACAGGCAATCTAAAAATCAAGACGACACTGATCAATAAAATCGTCCCAATAGTGAAGGAAATCATTGCCGCATGAACGGATGAGTCTAAGACGACGCCTAAATGTCCGTTGATGGCCGCTTGGGTCGCAATCAACATGCCAGCGCCGATACCGACTAATTGCCAGATGAGATTAGAACTCTTTTGGGAATTAATTTTTTTGTGTTTGGAAAAGACTCCAGTCGTGATTAACATACCACCGGTTACCAGCAACAATCCTAATATCTTAAAGAGTGTCAGAGAGGATTTTGGTGAGTAGAAAAGTCCAAATTGATCGATGATGACACCCATGATTATTTGTCCAAAAATGGGTAAGACAGATGTCTGCACGCTGCCCAGTTTGGGAAATAGTAACAAATTGACGGTCAAACCGATCACGCCCAATAGCCCGCCTGACCAGATCCACCAAGGATTTGTAGCTAAGGTGTGAGTTGAAATGAAGGGATTGATGCCACTTATCAAAGTTAAAACGATTAAGAAAATTGTCCCAATAGTAAAGGAAATCGCTGATGCCAAATATGGTGAGACGACGTAGCTACGTAATTTGGAATTAACCGCCGTCTGCATTGCCAGTCCACTGCCCATTAAAATTGGGATCAATGCAAGTATAAACATTGGATCACTCCTTGAAAGCCAAACTTTCTTGTCTTCTTTGAAGATGACTATAGCACGATTAAAATTTTGTTAGTCAAAAGGAGATTGCCAAACGTTAAATAAGTTGATTTTTGAAGGGCTATAAATAATAGTCTGATTATAATAAAAGCGTTTTCATAAAATGAACTTTACAGTTTGTCTAAACAAGATATAATTATGATAATATGTTTATACATTTAAATAAGAAGTGGGGGACATCGTGATGAAAAATAAGAAATTTGCTTTTGTAACGATGCTGTTATTTGCGAGTATGGCTTTTTTGGTGATTCTTGGGAAAACTATCTCTATTAAAGCTGCTTCTGAAGAACCTAAAGTAATTATACCTTCTACTGAAGAGGCATATGCGGTCGCTCCTAAAGGGGTCAAGTTAAAAGATTATGTGGTAGCGCCAGAATATTATAAGAATACATCGACGGACAATGATAAAGCCTTCAAAAGTTCAAATGTTTTTTATCTTGCGGGCGATGATGGAAATAAGTATGCCAATCAGTCTGACATTATTCAGCTATTGCATGAAACAACGACGCCAACGACCCAAATCGGTTCAGTCTGGGGAAATATCAAAGATAGCGATGGTGCTAGAACTTACAATTACTTTGATCTGAATAAAGATCAAGAATTGTCGGCATGGATCTACAACGGTGATAGTGGTGCTACGACCGATGTTGACGATGGTTTTGCCTTTGTTTTGCAAACGGATCCTAATGGAACGCAAGCTATTTCCAGAAGTAAAGGAGCTCCAGTTGGTGGGGAAACTTTAGGCGTCTGGGGTGGTGGTACCGTTGATAACATAGCACTTCCTTCCAAAATGATGTCGACGGATCCGATCCGTAATAGTATGGCGATTGAATTCGATAAGATACTTAATATTAATATGAGCTCCAAAAATGATTATATGGATTACAACGCTTACAACGGAGATACAACTTTTGTAGGAAGACAAGTAAAAGAGAATCACATTTCTTGGGGCTATCCTGGGGATGAAGATATATATTTAACTACAACTAGTGGTGGAAAGTACTACTATTATATGAAACACAGATCACCAGTTAAAAATGGGGCCTATATGTCCGGATATGATGGCGTTGATACTCCTGTTGGGTCCAAAGCTGATCCAAAACTGGCTTGGCGTCATATTCAAATAAAATATAAGGCTAGTACAAGTAAATTAACTTATAGTTTTAATGATAAATTTATCGATGGAACTCCTAAAGTATCGCAAGCCTTAAATTCGGCTACTTTAGACGTTGATAAAACCAAATTTACTAACAATCGTGCTTATTGGGGTTTCACAGCTGCCACCGGTTCCCCTAATTCGTTAGGTAAAGATTTTGCCATAGTAATGGAAAAGATGCCGGCGGTTGCTGATGTTAACCCAAGCGTTCTTTTGACCGATGAAACCAAAGAGACAACGAGTGAAGACGGCAAAGTTGCTGCCACTGATGGCGATGATTTGAGATTTGACTATACCTTGAAGTACAACGGTGGTATATCTCCTTCAGGCGACATCACAACAACGATTGCTTTGCCAGAACATGTTGATTACGATGGCGATGCTGCAGGAAATATCGGGAAAATAATTTACACAGCCGCCGATGGTTCACCAGTTGAAACAGTGATCAATAAATCACAAATTAAGAATGTTACCGTAACCATTCCTGGTAAATCGTTTGATAGTCCACCAACATATAAAGAAGCACCTGGTATTGAAGTAACAGTTCCATCCTTAGAAGATATCGGTGACATTGGCAAAGTTGAAATCTACGGAAAAGCACATGCGCCTGAGAGTACGACTCCTCAAACAACTACAGTTGCGGCAGCACACGCAAATTTTGAAAGTGAAAGTTACACTGGCACGATCATGAGTCCCGAATTTACCATCTCTAATGAAAAGCTCCAAATAACCAATACGAATGATCTCAATCAATCGTTGAAAGTTAATGAGACAGCTCATTTCAAAGGTACAATGTCTTACGCATTAGGTTCTACCTTTGATGCCAGTGGTTTGAAAGCCAAAGTGCAAGTTTATGACGAAGATGGCAAGTCGATCAACGCTGATTTACTAGGGGATATTCCGACAACTAGTGGTTCAAAGACCGGTACGTTTGATATTCCTTATGAATTAGGGGACCTTGAAGGTGGCAAGACATATACTTTCAAAGTAACTTTGATTGATTCAGCCAAACGTCAATCGAATACCTTAGTTTATACCGTTAAAGTCGCTGATATTAAGAAATTGAAGCTAACGAAGAGTGGCGCTGATCCGACAATTGTTGAACGCTCTAAAGAAGTTAATTTGAAAGCACTTTTAAACTATGATGACAATTCTACTGTTGATTCAACTGTGATTACGACTTATCTGCAAGTGGATGACGAGACTCCGATCTCAGGTAAGTTGGCAACGGCCACAACCGGAACCAATTTAACTGCCAATTTTGATATCAAGAGCAACAGTCTATCCCTTGGTACGCATACGGTAAAAGTTTACGCTACTGATGGCAAGAGAACTTCAAATGTGCTCGAATATGATTTCAAAGTAGTTGAACACGGATTGATTTTGACACCTGACAAGGAAACGATAGATGTCAGAAATAATGATCCGGTGAACTTAGGCTGGAATGTGAAAGCTAGTGATGAAATTGCTGGCACGACGGTCAGTTCCACTAATTATCAAAAAGCTACATTAAAAATCAAAAATGAAGGCGACACTGATTTCCATGATTTTTACTTCATAGCTAATGACGATAGTGATCCGACGGAAAATGTGAATGGCAAGATAGCCGTTGACAGTAATGGTGATTTTGACTTTGACGTCTATCCTATCAATTACAGTAAAGTGGTCCCATCTAATAATAATAAGAGCTATTTGGATCAACTAAAGGAAGGCCGCAACGAAATCAAGTTCCAAGTTTCTAATGGTGATTTGACTTCAGAAGAAAAGACTGTGGTTATCAATGTGCCAAAGCTAACTCCATCGATAACATCCCCTCGTAAAATCGTTTATCTCCGTGGTACGGGTTCGATGATCAGTATTCCGATGCAATTTGAATATAAAGAAGACAGTGAATACACTACTAAGGCTGGTCAAGTTCCTATTTTGATCACAGCTGACAATGGTAAGACTGCGTCATTCGTAGCTGACCAACCAACAATCAATGAAGGTCCACCACTGACCTTTAATGCTAAAGGAACCATTGCGTTCTTAGGCTTGAATACTAAAGAAGGTCCGTATACGGTGCACATTTCGGTTGCTGACCCTTATGGCAGACAAGGCCAAGCTTATGATTTAACTATTTCATTCGTAACTAAGATCTTGGAATTGGAGGTTAATGATTATACTTTTGAAGATATTAGTTTCCGGGATAAAAAGAATGATTATATCAATCGTCAAGGACATTGGCGGATTGCCGTCGATTCTTTAGGGGCTAAATGGGATCTGAAAGCTAAGTCAAGTGGACTGTTCAATGAAAGAGACAGTAGCTACTATCAGCCATTAGTCTTTTTGAACAAGGATGGTCAAGAAGAAGCTCTGACAAATGATCCAATTGTTGCCCAACGTACCAAAGCTGTCACAATCCAAGATCAAGTTGAAGATATCACTGAAGATTGGGATGACGATGACGGTATTCTGCTAAAGAATAATATGCCTAATCTATCCGGTAGATATTCAGGTGAAATTCAGTGGACTTTGACTGAAGCGCCTTAAATTATCTTAAATTAAGGATGAGTATCAGTCTTTCTTTGATGCATTTTTGACGGATTGATTATATAATTACGGCAAAATAAATCGATCGGAGAAAAGAATATGGCACGTAAAGTGATTTTGTTCATTGCCGAAACCCTAGATGGTTATATTGCCGAAGCTGATGGGAATATTGATTTTTTGATCGATAGTGATTTCACCTCGGGCGAAACGACTGACCGTGAGTATGAAAAAATGGTCAAACATATCGACACCGTAATTATGGGGCGAAAAACTTATGATCAAGTAGCCAACAAATTGTCGCCAGATAACTATCCTTACGATAATTATGAAAACTATGTTTTGACGACGCATCCCACAGAAAGTATCGGTAACATCCACTTTGTTAGGGATGATGTAGTCGACTTGATCAAAAAGCTCAAGACTGAATCGTCCAAAAAAGATATTTGGATTATCGGTGGCAGCAGTATAATCGCTCCACTGGTCAATGCTGATTTGATCGACAGTTACCAGATTGGTATTATTCCTATCGTCTTAGGTAAGGGAATACCACTGTTTTCCGAACAGACTAAGTTCAAAGAACTGAATTTAGAAGCAGTAAAAAAAGTAAACGGCATTGCGTATTTAACTTATAGCAAGTAAAAAAGACAAATTTAAAAAAGAGTCTCAATTCCTGGTTATTTTATCAGGATTGAGACTCTTTTTAGTTATACAATAGGAATTATTCAACAAATTAAGTTTAATTATTGAATTATTTGATTAAAAATAGCTGAATTGTGAATAATAAAATAATTTCCAGAACTAATGGAAGATATTTTGGGGAATTTTGATAAAGTTTTTAACTTTTGGCAAGTATTTTTGAATTAGTAATATAATAAAGCGCGTACACAAGTAATTAATTATTCACATATAATATTATTCAAAAGTGAATAAAGAATAAATTTTTAAAGTGCTATTATTTGAATTATACGTTATTGATGCATAATTCATCGTAAATCGGAGGGGACTTTAAGATGAAGAAGAATATTAAATATATAGGTAGTGCCGTTGCAGTGGCATTACTAGCTGCGGGTGCTCCAGTAGTGGTTCCAATGTTGATGCCAGTAACTATTGTTGAGGCTGGTAATAACTACAATCCACCAGCTGATCCATATACTTATTTCTCTGCGTTTAAAAAGCAATGGGCAGACCAATATGTTTCTAATAATAAGGCGATTGTTGCTGTTCTAGAAGGAAAAATAGGTTGGTTAGGTAATGGAAACCTAGGCAGTGGATATTCTTATTTTGACCCTGATCACCCAGATTATTTTAAAGATTTTCAAGATGATCCTGATGTAGCAAAGCTAAAATCTTTTAGTGATCCATATACAACTCAAGATTCTAATCTTAATTATTACTATAGAGATGTTTTGGGATCAATAACTGTTTATGATGGAAATGGTAAACAAATTCTATTAAGAAATAACGCTGACTATAATGCAGCAATAGATAACTTTAATAATGATAAGATTGACTATCCTTTGACGCTGAGAGTTAGACTAGTCACTAATGAAGATGATAAAGACTATAGTCCACATACATTGGATGATCCTAAGATTGTTGCAGATCCGTCATTAACAGATTTCTCATTTACCGTAAGTAAAAGTGAATTTAATGTTACTTCAGATCCAGCGGTGTCAGTTGTAGGAACTCCAGTAGCTAATATAAACAGTGGTAATGATTCGTTATCAATTGTTGATAAATATACAACTGATGGAGGCGCTTCGAAAACTAGAACGCCTATTTATGGCCAAAGTTTATTTTCATCTGAAAGTGCAGCCATTGCGTATTCAGAAAAATCTGATTTTTCTCCTGCTACGACAAATGGTGGAGATGTCTCAGACGCGGTTAGTTCAGGTAAAGTTGCCAAGGCAGGTACTTATTATCAAACAGTATCTTATAAGGTAGATAATGGTGATGATGCTGCTATAACTGCCATGATTAATAAATCAGATGATAAGAATACTAAAAAGCCAGTGGACCCATATGATACAAGAATTAATAAAGTGAAAAAAGTAGAAGGAACTAATTATTCTTTCAACTATTCAACTAAAATGTTGACTATTGCACGTCCAGTCACAGTAACAGATAATGCAACGCCAGTATTGAATCCAATAAGTGTAACAGTTGGTTCGTCTTCAAAGAGTGATAAATTAACTGATACGACTGCTGAATACTTACAGGACAATTTAGGAAATAAATTGGATACTACCGGTGTATCATTTGATTCAGATTATTACAGTAATAGTTCTGCCACTGATAAAGTAACTGATTTAATTGACGCAAACGGTAATTTTACTAAATCAGGAGTTTACTATCGTAAAGTAACATTTACATTGCCAGATGGGGAAGTAGGTAATCTTAAATTTTCACCTGAACCAAATGGAAAGGGTACAAATACAGTAACATTTACACAAGAAATTGATGTTCAAGATGAAGCTAATACAAAAATAGCAACTGCTACTGCTAATATTGGTGACAAAACATCAGTTTCAACTGCCACAGATGGTAACGATATAACTGGTAAAGATGGTAAATCCTTACTCGTTAAGAGTGACAGCAACCCTAATGGCGTCAGCTTTGGAACTGATTATTATAAAGTAAGTCCAACCGATGCCAATAAGCAGGCTATTTTGAATGATCCTGCCAAAGTAGGTCAAACAACAGCTGATGTTGTTAAAGATGGTGTTTTCAATAAGGCGGGAACTTATTTAAGAACGATTACCTTCTACTTGACTCAACAGGATATTGCCAATAACACTTTCAATGGTGATGATCCTAACGTAAAAGTAAGTAAGGCAAATAGTACCGTTACATATGTTCAAACAATAATAATTAATGCTAATGACATTACACCAACGATAAATGATGTCCATACTACAATCGGAACTTCGGTTACAGATTCAGGATTACATGATCCAAGTACTGTTGAATTTCCAAGTGGAGATGATTCGCTTCTAGATAAAACTAAGGGTGATAACAACTCCGGAATTTCCTTTGGAAATACTTATTACGATGATTCAACATTAAACAATACGACTAACGATATTTCTACAACTAATAAATTGACCACTGCTAAGACGTACCATCGTTTAGTTACATTTTATTTAACAAAAACGGCTTATGATCAATCTCAATTTAAGGGTTCATATACACACAGTGATCAAGATAACTCAGTAAGTTATGTGCAAGATGTAATTGTTGATCCATCAGCCAAAACAGCAACCTTTGGTAATCATGATTTGGAAGTTCCATATAATACGGCTACAAATTCAAGTACGTTGACGGGAACTTCAGATTATACATTAGCTGATGATGACGGTAGTACTGGTTCTATTGAATACAGTGGTGCTTCTTTGGATGGAAAATATTATGCCTCAGAAGCTGACGCTAAAGCTGGAACCAATGATTTGACGGTTGCTAACTTGACTGATTCTACATATTATCGTGTTATTACTATTAAGGTAAAATCTGGAGATGGCTACTTATACAGCTATCCTGGTGCTAGTTCAGTTGATGCTGAAAAAGATGAAGTGCAATATATTCAAAAAATCAGTGTTGATAAGGAAATTGCAACTGTAAATGTATCTAGTGGAAATATAGTTTCAGGAAATACTCTAAGCAAAATCGAAAGTGGAACTAATGAAATTACAGATAGTAGTGGTAAAACTATTAGTACTGGAGTCGTTGGAACAAATTATTACGACAATATGACTGACGCAATTAATAATAGTTCAGATACATCAAGTAGAATTATTACTGACGGAACAAATAAACGAGTTACCGGTCCAGAAGGTCCTATTTACAGAACTATCACATTTACCTTAAACAGTGGATCTAACTATACCCTTCAATTTGCAGATAGTAGCCTTAAAGAAGGTACTGATTATAAAATTGATGGTGATACGATTACTTATGTACAACCAATTAATATCACTGTTGCAAATGTGTCAGAGGTAACCATCAAAGCTAAAACGGTTAATACGGGGACAAAACCAGCTGATATTAAAACTAAACTTAATTTTCTTGGCGGTCCTGCTGACATTGCTATTAAATACCAGCCAAAGGGTTCTATACCTACTACGTTAGATGATGTAACTGGAACACTTCAATTTGGAACAACTTATTATGACAAAGATGCCTATGATAAGGGTGACAAAAAAGTAGTAGATGTATTAGATGCAGATGGCAACTTTAATAAAGCTGGTTCATTCTACCGAGCAGTAACAATCCCATTGAAGAATAATTATGCTTCTTCATATAATTTCAATGTCAATAATCAATATGTTAGCGTCAATACAGCAAATGACACCGTAACTTATCTTCAAGAAGTTGACGTGGTTGCACAACAAGGTAAAGGGGATGCCCCAGATAAACATACTTATACTGGAGTTCCTATTACAGATTTAAATACGGCATCTGATTATACTTTGACCAATAATGACGGTACTGTAAATCTTTCTAGTGGTGTAACTGGTGTAACTTTTGGAACTAATTATTATCCTACAGCTCAAGATGCTGTGGACGGTACTAATGAAATTGCCAATGCAGATACCAATGGCGATTTCGATGATGCCGGTGACTATTATAGAACGGTTACTTTCACGGTAAATCCTGATGATGCTGGTAAATATGAGTTCACTGATGAATTTAATGGTGTGAAACCAGTCGTTACTACGGCAAATGATGTGACAACGGTTACGTATGTACAACATATTCACGTTGATAAAAATGTTGCCACAGCAACGATTGCTCATGAAAAAGTTGTAGCTGATTCTAATACCGCAGATGTACCACAACCAGATCCAACTGTGAATACTTTGCTTGATAAGAATATTCAAGCTGATACTCAAAAGGGCCACACGATTGTTACAAATGATGGTAAAGATGTTACAGCTGATAATTCACAATACTATGACAGTACTGAAAATTACAATCCAGACAACACAAGTAAATATGTTGTAAATGGTAAATTTACTAAAGCTGGTACGTATTATCGTCGAATTACCTTTAATTTGATTCCTGGTGTTTCAGCAGCTGATGATTTTGAAGGAAATGATGTTGTTTTAGTCAGCAAGACTGACAATAGTGTTACTTATCTTCAAGCAGTCGATGTCGAATTTAACAAAGCTGTTGCCAACATTGTTGGTACTTCAGCAACGGTTGGTCAATCAGTAACAGATCCTAGTTTGAGTACTAATGAAACCAGTGATATTAAAAATAGTGTTGGCTCAATTGTAAGTTCCATCAGTTATGGTGATTCTTATTATAAGAATGCAACTGACTTTAAGAATGGAGTTGCCCCAATCGGAAAGACTTTCGCTTCGGTCGGAGATGTCTATCGAGTTATTACCTTCAAGTTGAAAGCTAATGCATTAGATGGAAATACTTTGGACGATACAGTTCATACAGATCCAATAAATAATGATGATGGCACTGTCAGTGTCAGTTATGCTCAAAAGGTAACAGTTGCTCCAGCATCATCTAAGGCTAATATTGCCGGTACAACGACAACAATAAGTAATATTATGGCTGGATCTAGTGTTAAAGATGAACAAGGCAAGGAATCAAACGATGTCAGTGGTATAACTTCAGATGGTACTCCGGGCTCATTGAAAGATGGCGATGTCCAATTCGGAACAGAATATTACGATACGACAGATTCTAATAATACATTTACAGATGTTTTGAATGGAGCATCAACGATCAAAGCAACGGACGGAGTAGTTTCTGGCGACAAATATGTCAAACCCGGAACATATTACCGTACAGTGACCGTGCCACTTCAAGAAGACGCAAGTTTAGCCAATAGTTTTGATCCCGATACTGCAAAGCTAAGTTCAGATGGTAAATCTGTTACATACGTTCAAACAATTAC
>NZ_AZEZ01000093.1:36580-39207 GCF_001434275.1 Companilactobacillus mindensis DSM 14500
CGAACAAGGTAAGTCAACGCCTAATATTGCCGGTACAACGACAACAATAAGTAATATTAATGCCGGATCTAGTGTTAAAGATGAACAAGACAAGGAATCAAATGATGTCAGTGGTATAACTGCAAATGGTACTCAAGGCTCATTGAAAGCTGGAGACGTCCAATTTGGAACAGATTATTACGACACGACAGATTCAAACAACACGTTTACAGATGTTTTGAATGGAGCATCAACGATCAAAGCAACGGACGGAGTAGTTTCTGGCGACAAATATGTCAAACCCGGAACATATTACCGTACAGTGACTGTGCCACTTCAAGAAGACGCAAGTTTAGCCAATAGCTTTGATCCTGATACTGCAAAGCTAAGTTCAGATGGTAAATCTGTTACATACGTTCAAACAATTACAATTGGACAAGGAACGTCAACATCTAGCATTGCTGGTACAGCAGCTGCAGTAATTAATGTTGCTGCAGACTCCGATGTTGGAACTGAACAATCGGCTGAAGATAATACCGTTACAGGTATAACTTCAGATGGTAAAACAGGTTCATTAATTGATGGAGATATCCAATTCGGAACAAACTACTACGACACGACAGATTCAAACAATACATTTACAGATGTTTTGAATGGAGCATCGACAATCAAAGCAACAGATGGAGTAGTTTCTGGCAGCAAATACGTCAAACCCGGAACGTACTATCGTACAATAACTGTGCCACTTCAAGAAGGTGCAAGTATAGCTAATAGCTTTGATCCTGATACTGCAAAACTAAGTTCAGATGGTAAATCTGTTACATTTGTTCAGACAATAACGGTAGGTAAAAATAGCCTGGATAATGGTAATGTTGTTATTAAGAACTTAAATGTCAAGGTTGACGGAGATCCTACGCTTTTGACAAATCCTGATGGCTATAAATTGACTGACAAAGCTGGCAATAATTTGATTGATACTACTAAACCAAATAGTGGAGTCAGCTTCAGTTCAGATTATATTGATACAAAGACTGGTAAAACCGCCGATGCAGCCGTTGCCAGTGGAGCTAAGATTACCAAAGCTGGTACTTATACACGTCAAGTTATCTTTAATGTCACTGATGATGCTATTAAGAATAACGACTTTACTGCAATTGGTGGAAAACTTGATCCAGAAACTAAGACGGTAACCTTTACACAAACCGTAGTTGCTTCAGCTAATCCAGCAGCATCAGTTGTTACAAATCCATCCGTAAGTTCTGGAACAAATGCAGATTCTGAAACTTTGAAGAATCCAAAAGATGTTTCTATAACTGATGGAGCCGGAAAGAGTATTGTTTCTGGTAATCCAACCTTTGGCGGCATCTTTAAGACCCCTGAAGGTGCTGAGAATAGTACTCCAGCAGGTGGGGATGCAACTGGTAATTTGCCTGCAGGAACTTACTATCAAAAAGTAACAATTCCTTTGGAAGATAATGCTGATAACGCTTATGACTTTGGTACTGATGCGCAGGTTGATAAGACCAATAACACGGTAAGTTATATCCGGACGATCACAGTTAACCCAAGTACTGGTGGTGGCGGCAGTTCTAATGAAGATGATGAATGGACTTACTACAAGAACCCAGGCGTTGTCACAACTAAGACTGATCAAAACTATTACTACATGAATCACAAAGACAATTCGACCGTAGCTAACCGGACATTGGTCAAAGATTCTTCATGGATCACCGACCAATATCGGACAAATCGTGCGGGAGTTAAACAATACCGTGTTGCAACTGATGAATGGGTTGATTCACGTTACGTTTACTTCTTGGACAAGTCAACTGACAATAACAATACTGATGATGACGAGTGGACATACTTCAAGGCACCAGGCATTGTTACAACGAAGACCGATCACGGTTATCTTTACGCAAAATGTGATAACTGGTATTAGTTCGATTAAGGGAGTCGTCAACTTAGATAGTACAAATGCTTATTACATGCTTTATACCAAAGAGGGCAATGTCGTAGGCAACCGTGCATTGAAAGAAAAGTCATCATGGTTAGTCGACGAAGTTGGCCGAGATGCTCAAGGCAATGTATATTACCGTGTGGCATCCAACGAATGGGTCAAAGTAGTCCCTGGTGTTTACTTTGATAGCAAAGCTTGGTATTAAAGTTTATTAGATAAATTAGAAGAGCTGTTGACTGAGTATTCGGTCAACGGCTTTTTTGATATTAAGGATGCTATTTAAAGGTCAAAAACTGAGGAGTGATTGAAACATGCCGCCTTCCGAGCAAAAGCTGATTGGGCTGGAACGTAGTGAGCACGACTTGGAGCCAATTTAAAAATTGTCTTCAAGCTCGGCAGTAATCTAAGCCAGCACAGTACGCTGACTAAGATTAAACCACTACTGAGCCCATCAGCTTTTGCTCTCCAGGCTAGGGTTTTCGTTGTTTAGTTGGTATTTGTAATATTTGATAATATGTTTTTCATTAAAAAAAGGCCGTAACTCTTAATTATTAGGAGTTACGGCCTTGCTTATACAATTCGATTTTTTACTGATATTTTAATTAAACTGACTATATGAAATAATTCAAGAACCAAAATCCTTAAACTCTCTAGTCTGGAATGGAATTCTGGTGGATGCTCAGCCGTG
>NZ_AZEZ01000093.1:39217-52475 GCF_001434275.1 Companilactobacillus mindensis DSM 14500
AGTTAGAGACAGACAAGCTTAGAGACAATTTGAACTGCAATTGGCTCTAAGTTGCTCTCACAGCGTTCCAGCAATCCACCAGAATTTCATGGAAGACGGCAGTGAACAACTAACTAACTAACCAATCAATTGAATTTCAAAATATCGTCAACATCAACACGTTTAGAACGGAACCCATTAATGTGGGTATCTTTGGCATAGCCCAGAGAAATCCCAACCGCCAAGGTTTCGTCATCAGGAATCTGCAAAGCATTACGAACTGCCGCGGGATAACGAACGCTATTGTAAGTAGGAATCGTGTCTAAACCTTGGTCTTTGGCAGCTAACATCAGTGTCTGAGCAAAAGCGCCCAGATCGAATACTGACCATGCGGATGAATTTTTTGGAATCGTCAAATAGAGAATGGTTGGGGCGTAATTTAAGGCATCGCTGGCAGCAGTCATAGTCGCGTGAGCTTCATCGAAATTTTCGAAATAATGGACGATTTCATGGCGCCATTGTTTCATATTGGCCTGAGTTTCTTCGCTCCAATCTTCACGATGCAAGGTAGGAAAATCGGGATCAGCTTTTTTGCCGGCTGTTTCATTTTCGAGAAACTTAGTTTTGATAGCTTGTAATGATTGTCCTTGAGCCACGTAAACTTTCCAAGGCTGCGAGTTGACCCATGAAGGGGCCTGTTGCGCTAATTGAACGATATTCTTGATTGTCTGAGGAGAAACTTTCTTGTCACTGAAATCACGAACTGAGTGTCGAGCTTGAACTACTTTTTTAAAATCCAAAATATTGACCTAACTTTCTTTTTCATAATTACTTTTATTTTCCATGTAATGATTGAATTATTCAAACAAAAGCGGCTGCAAGGTTAAATTGTGTTTAATCAAAAATACCACTGGTTTCATACAATTATTTAGATATATTAATAGGCCACCCAAAATAATAAAACTGGATGGCCTATTTTAGTATTGTTGTAAATAAATATCGAATCATTGGATCTAAAATATTAACACTACTAATGTAAAACAATTCGTAGAATTGGTTCGAAGTCGCTCTCACAGCGTTCCAGCAATCCACCGGGATTTCATGGAAGACGGCAGTGAACAATCAAACTTAATCTTTATTTTGTAATTTTGAATGATTGATTCCATAAACAAAGTAGAAAATAATACCCAGAATCAACCAAATTGAAACAGAGATCTTCGTTAGATTAGGCAACATGACGATAAAGTAAACACTGAATAGTCCGGCCAAAATAGGCAAGAATGAATAGAGCGGCATTTTGAACCCGGTGTTCTTGATGTCTTTGCGACGGCGAAGTGGAATAACTCCAAAGGAAATAAAGGCAAAGGCCAACAAGGTACCAGCGTTGATCAATGAGGCTAGTTGCGTCAATGGAACTAAGCCAGCAAAGAATGTTTGGATAATTGTGGCGATAATGATGGCGTTGGTTGGTACGGCGTGTTTGGAGTTAACTTTACCCAGGAACTTAGGCAACAATCCGTCACGTCCGAGCGCATAAACTAGTCGGGAGCCACCGAAGAACATAGTGACCATAGCTGTAAAGATACCGATCAAGGCACCTAAAGTGATGATTTTATTCCATCCGCCCAAGTGGATCACTTTCAAAGCATAGGCAGCTGGGTCATCAACATTTAGTTGTGTGTAATTCACGATACCAGTTAAAACGAACGAAAAAGCGACGTATAAAACTATGGCAACAATAACAGTACCGATGATTCCTTTAACGACGTTTTTGCCGGGTTCGATCGTTTCAGCCGAATTGGCAGCTAAAGCATCAAAACCGATGAAGGCAAAGAAGACTGTCGCTGCAGCGGTAGAAATCCCCCCGAGACCAAATGGCGTTGAGTGGAATTTAGCTGGATAGAAGGGTACATAATTGGCAGTTTTGATATAGAACATTCCTACCAAAACAAACAAAATGATGATGGCAACTTTGACTACAACGGCGATATTTTCAATCCGTTTTGACAAATTTACTCCTTGGAAAATAATAAAAGCCACAATCAAGACGATCAAACTGGCAGTCAAATTGATGACGCCACCTTCCATGGGACCAGCTTGCAGTGCTTTAGGTAAATAAATTCCAAAGGCAGCCAAGATATTGTCATTGAAATATGAAGCAAAACCAGTTGCTTCAGCGGAAACGGCCAAGAAATATTCCAAAATCAAGGCCCAACCTAACAGCCAACCGATAAATTCTCCGTAGATGACTGATCCGAATGAATAGGCTGAACCGGCAACTGGCATTGCAGAAGAAAATTCAGCGTAGGCCATACCGACCATTCCGGAAACTAAGGCAGCCACTAAAAAGGCAATAACTACTGCTGGACCGGCGTGTAAAGCAGCTTCGTGGCCGGGTAAAATGAAGATACCAGTTCCGATAACGGCACCGATACCTAAAGCAACTAAATCTTTAGCGCGTAAAGTTCTCACTAGATGAGAGTCGGCTTTGACGTAGTTTGCGACACTTTCTTTCTTAAAAATATTTTTCATAAATCCCCCTATATATCTATAAAAATTATTTCCATTTTCTGAAAAGTTAAATGAAAAAGCACTTCTCATTATCACTTAAATAATAATTAATCTCAATACAAAATTTAATTTAATTATAGTTTTTATAAGAAATTTTAATTTGCAATAAAAAAGCCATCTAGTTTTCCTAGATGACTTGTATATCTGAATAATTAAAACTGTTTACTTTACGATATTAGTTTTGATTCTATCTAAAGGAACTTCTCGGGGAGTGAACTTTTCAGAAGTTTGGCCCAAAGTGATAGCGAAAAGTGGTTGGAAACCATCTGGAATGACGCCGACAGGAATTGAACTTAGGCAAGCCATGTTGTAGTTGGCACCTAGTCCTTGGTCTTCGGCAGCCAATTCCATACCGTGAACCATTGTCCCAGCGGAATTTCCAGTCATCAAATCGGCACTCTTGCCTGAAACGACGATAACAGTTGGAGCATCATAAATGCCATTTAATTGTGATAGGATCTCTGGTTTTTGGATAACCGTCAACCGATAATTTTCAAATTCACCCATTCCAGCTGAACCGGCGTTGGCAGCTACTAAGATTTGTTGCAATTGCTCATCGGTGATTTGACCAGAATATTGACGAATGGCGCGACGTGACTTGATCATAGTAAAAGTTTCCATAATTGAAAGACCTCCATATTTAACGAATAACTAAATAATAGCTCATTTTGAATACGCTTGCATAAATGATTAATAATTATCGATAATTTGTTGCAATTCTTTCAAATAAGCTTGTTTCAAAGCTTCAGGGTAGATGATTTTGACATTTTTACCCATAGCAATCAAGTATTGGATCATGTAGTCGAACTCATCATGATTGTAGCCACCGGACATAATTATTTCGCCGTTTGTTTCGTGAAGCTGCATGTTAGGATAGTTATTTTTTTGGAATAATTCCTTGCCCAAAGGTGTCAGTGTACATTTGAAGGGAATGTCGTGATAGTTATCTTCATAGTTTTGCTTTAATTGGTATAGTTGTTCGTGATTGAGTGTTTTTTGCGTAGTCGTGATCAGAGCACACTGTTCAATTTTGTCGCAACGATAGGTTCCCCAACGTTTTTCAGTCAGATCATAAGCATCGCAAAACCAAATGCCGTGGCGGTAAAGCAGATTGTAAACTTGAAGCCGTTGCTGTTTTTGGGCAAATTGATGGTAAGTTATTTCAATGACTTTTTCTTCCAAAATGGATTGCAAAATTAAATTTAAAAAGTTAGGTGCCGAGATCGAAGGGACCTTGTAATAATTGACGTCACGTTGCAATTTGGCGACATAGGTTTGTTGGTCCTGTGGCAAAGTGGCTAATAATTTGTCATAGATGTGCTTGTATGATTTCTCGAAGGGGGTAGCGGACAATAGACTCAAAGCGTTGATAGCAAAGAAGATAGCATTGACTTCTTCGAGATTAAAAGTGATTGGAATCAGCAATTTTTGTTTGAGCAGATGGAATCCGCCGTAACGGCCTTTTTCGACATAAAACGCCATGCCCATATTTTCCAATTCCGAAATATCCCGCAGAGCAGTGCGTTTGGAAATATTGAATTCAGTCATTAGATCTTTGATTTGAAAAGATTCTTTTGTACCTAAAAAGATCAGTTCTTGATTTAGACGTTCAGCTTTATTCATTTTGTGCCTCGAATTTATTTAAAGGTGCCATTAGTTGTCACTTATTAATTGTAAACTAGGTTTATTCAGAAATAAACTTAAAGGGAGTATTTAAAATGACTACATTAATCATCAACGCACAACCGGATTTTCGCAACGAAGCTCACTACTCAATGAAATTACAGAATCGTTTCTTGGAAAAGTTCCAAACAATGTTTCCAAATGAGAAGGTTGATCTTTTGAATCTTTATGAAGAAACTATTCCCCAACTAAAGACGGATGAATTATTAGGTATTTGGGAGAAACAAGCTAATAATATTGAATTAACTGCTAAAGAAGCTGAGTTATATCAAGTCAACCAACGCTTGTTGGAACAATTCAAATCACACCACCGGATCGTGATCGTTTCGCCACTGCATAATTTCAATGTCACTTCCAAAATGAAAGACTATATTGATAATATTTTGGTAGCTCACGAGACTTTCAAATATACTCCGGAAGGCTCGGTTGGTTTGATGACGGACAATTACAAAGTTATGTTATTGCAAGCTAGCGGTTCGATTTACACCAACAACGACCGCTACACACCATTGGAATTCTCAAGAATGTATTTGCAAGGAATTTTTGAAGAACTGATGGGCTTTGACAAATTTTCGATCGTTCGGGCGCAAGGTTTACAAACTCAAGGAGTTGATCCAGAAAAGGCCTTGCAACAGGCTTATAATGATTTGGATATTGAATTCGACAAATTTTATAAGGCTTAAAAATTTAATTATTGGTCATAAACATGCCATAATATAGGCAAATATAATTTTGGAAAAGTGAGGTTGATTTAATGGCAGACAAACAATTTACACTTGAGGAATTAAAAGAATTCAATGGCGAAAATGGCAAACCAGCTTATGTTGCAATCGATGGGGTCGTTTATGATGTATCTGATGTAGAACCTTGGCAAGGCGGCAAGCATCACGGCAATGTTGCTGGCAAGGATTTATCAGACGCTATCATGCAATCGCCACATAAACATTCAGTTTTAGCCAAATTAAATGAAGTTGGCAAGTTGGCTGAGTAAAGATATCAATATTTAGATAGGGTCATCTAGGAAACTAGATGGCTTTTTTGATTGATAAGTTTTACTTATTGATAACTTAGATATTTGCAATTGGTCTAATTAGAAATTGCAGGTATTATAAGTCTCGTAAATTATTGAAGGAAATGAATATAATAATAAATTTAAGGAGAAAGTTAATTATGAAAGCAGCTACTTTTATCGAACCAGGAAAAATGGAAATCAGAGAATATGACAAACCAGAAATCCAAAAACCAACTGACGCAATCATAAAAATTGTACGTGCGTGTGTCTGTGGATCAGATCTTTGGTGGTATCGTGGAATTTCCAAACGAGAATCTGGTTCAACCGTTGGACATGAGGCTATCGGAATTATTGAATCAGTCGGTTCAGAAGTTAAAGATGTTAAAGTTGGCGACTTTGTAATTGCTCCATTTACACATGGTTGTGGTCATTGTGCTGCCTGTTTAGCTGGCTTTGACGGTGACTGTTTGAACCAAGAAGCTGGTGGCAATGGTGGCTATCAAGGAGAATACTTGCGATTTACTAATGCCAATTGGGCTTTAGTGAAGATTCTTGGTCAACCAGAAGACTACTCAGATGATATGTTGAACAATCTTTTGACTTTGGCAGATGTTATGGCAACTGGTTTCCATGCTGCAACTAGTGCAGAAGTTAAGAAAGGCGATACAGTCGTAGTTATGGGTGACGGTGCAGTCGGTTTGTGCGGAGTGATCTCTGCCAAATTACTTGGCGCCAAACGGATTATTGCTATGAGTCGTCATGAAGATAGACAAAAATTAGCTAAGGAATTTGGAGCAACTGATATTATTGCTGAACGTGGTGACGAAGCTGTGGCTAAAGTTATGGAATTAACTGGAACAGGTGCTGACGCCGTGCTTGAATGTGTTGGAACTGAACAATCAGTTGATACGGCTGTTAAAGTTGGTCGCCCTGGTGCTGTCGTTGGCCGTGTCGGTGTACCACAAAAAGCTGAAATGAATACTAACAACTTGTTCTGGAAAAATATTGGTCTACGTGGTGGAATTGCTTCAGTAACATCAGATGATAAGAAAATCCTATTAGATGCTGTTTTGTCAGGTAAGATCAATCCTGGAAAAGTCTTCACTAAGAGATTCCAATTGGATGACATTCAAGCTGCTTATGAAGCTATGGACAAGCGTGAAGCTATCAAATCATTGTTGATTGTTAGCGAAAAGTAAGAGGATAAAATTATGACAAATGTATTGATTATTGGTGCCACTGGTACGATTGGTGGCGCTGTTCGGCAAACTTTATTGAAAGAAACTGATAACAGACTTACTTTATTTGCCAGAAGTGCTAGTCGTCTTAATGTCAGTGACCGTGAAACTGTCGTCGCTGGGGATGTTACGAAAGATAGTGATTTGGATAAGGCGATGAAAGGTCAAGATGCCGTCTTTGTAGCTTTGAGTGGTCCATTAGATCAGTTTGCCAAAAGAATTGTTGCAGCAATGGATCGTAACAATGTCTCTCGCTTGTTGTTCATTACTTCAATGGGAATCTACAACGAAATTCCGGCATCCGTTGGTAGCAATGGTAATTTGAGTAGTAATGGCGTACTTCGTCCTTACCGTGAAGCCGCTGATGTCATTGAAGCTTCAGATTTGAATTATACTGTGATCCGTCCTGGCTGGTTTACAAATGGCCCAGTCAATTACGAAATTACGCGTAAAGGCGAACCATTCGGCGGTCATGATGTTTCTATTAGTTCTATTGCTGATTTTGTTGAGAAAGCTATCGCTGATGATACGTACTATTCGCATGATAGTGTTGGTTTGAATGCAAAATAATTAGAAATTGAAAAGCAGTCCTATTTTTGAAGTTCGGATATTTTTTACTTCCCGTGCTAATTGGTTTCTTTGATTGTTTAGATTGGTTATTTCAAAGAGATTTAAATGCTAATGATTATATGTTTTTTAAATATTGTATTAAGAAAATAGATCATCCGATTGGGGGATGATCTATTTTTTTGGAGCCTTGATCAAATGAAAGTAAATATAGTCAAAGGCAGTTAATAACAAAGAAATTGTAAATAACCAGCCGATTAGACCGGTAGGATGAGTGAAGTCGATGGTGATGTGGTTGAGACTGTGATAAATAGCAACGTGTTTGATGACGGCAGCTAAAGTTAAGGCCCACATAACGGTTACTAATCTAGAAGTAAGTTTACGCATGAATTTTCCCCCATATATAATTCAATTAAAACACTTACGGAATTGCTATAATATAAAGAAAAATAATTTGAGGCAAAGTTTATGTTTCAACAGATGCAATATTTTATCGCAATCGTCAAAAATCACAGTTTTACGCAAGCAGCAGTTGAATGCAATATTTCCCAATCGGCTATTTCCCAGCAAATGAAAGAATTGGAAAGTAATCTGGGAGTTAAATTATTGAATCGTAAAGGTCGTAGTTTTGAAGTTACTGAAGCAGGGCGATATTTTTATACGCACAGCCAAGATATCTTGGCAGACCTTAGGCAATTAATCAAAAATACGCAAAAAATCGAAAAGAACGACGAAATAGAATTGCATATTGGCTACTTACGGAGCTTTGGTACAAGTGAATTTCTTCAAGCTGTTTCACAATTTACGAAGGACTATCCAAAGGTTAAAATCAAAATCAACAGTGGTACGCATGAGGAACTTTATGAGTTGTTGCGAACTGGTCAGATCGATTTGAATTTTTCCGACCAGCGTCGAGCACTGTCCAATGAATATCAAAATGAGTTTCTGACCGACAGTGAATTTATGGTGGCAGTCAATAAAACTCTGCCAGTGGGAACTGAGAGGATTGATATTGCCGAATTAGCAGATGTTCCTTGTATTCTAATTGTTGATGATGATCAACAAGCAACTGAGGAGAGTTATTATCGAGAAATTCTCGGCGTTAAAGGGGAATTTGTTTTAGCAAAAAATTACGATGAAGCTCAAATGTTGATTGCGTCTAATCAGGGATATTTGATTATCAACCAACGTACCCAAAAACAACTCGATCAAAATATCGTTAAGATGATTCCACTGGTTAAAGGTGATCGTAAATTGGTGCAGAAATATTATGCATACTGGAAGGCTGACAATTCGGGCTATTATATTGAAATTTTTGCGGAACTGTTGAAGAAAAGTTTTGCAAGATAATGAGACAATGAGGATAAGAATGGAAATAACTAATGTAACGATGGCAGATTTGCCAGAAATATTAAGAATCGAACGTCTAGGATTTACCGCTGAAGAAGCCGGTACCGAAGCACAATATCGAGATCGAATTGGGAAAATAGCTGATACTTTCTTAGTTGTCAAAATTGACAAGAAGGTCGTGGGGGTTGTAGTGGGACCAGCGACTAAAGAAGAGTATGTAGAAGATTGGATGTACGAAAACACGCCTAAGAACCTGCCAACCGGAGGGCATCAAATCATCTTTACGATTGCAATAGATCCAGAATATCGTGGTCATCATATCGGTAGCCAATTGTTAGATGCTATGGAGCAACTTTCTCGAAAGAATCAACGCGAGAGTATCTCGTTAACAAGTTTGGAGCGAAATGTACCATTTTATTTGAAGAATGGTTTTGAAAATAAAGGTGTAGCTGATTCCGACCATGCTGATGAAACTTGGTACAATTTGGTCAAAACGTTGTAAGGCGTATGATCCTGTTTAGGTATATAAGTCATCTAGGAAAGCTGGATGGCTTTTTTATGCAACAAGAAATGATTTAGTCTGGAATGAAATTTCGGTAGATGCTCAGCCGTGGAAGTCTCTTGGTTGGCGTACTTTGCCAGCTTAGAGACAGACAAGCTTAGAGACAATTTGAACTGTAATTGGCTCTAAGTTGCTCTCACAGCGTTCCAGCATCTACCGAAATTTTATGGAAGACGGCAGTGAACAACCAAACTTAGCCGATTCAGCAACTTTTTTATTTAATGAGTTCCCTTTTTATTGAAACTCCTGTAACGTAAAGATTATAATAAATTAGAAATATATTAAAAATCAATTAGAGGGGTACTTATGACTGAAATAAAACGTTTTTATGATACGTTCCAACCAAAGCACTACGATGTCTTCATCGATATCGACCGTGCAACTAAGAAAATCTCTGGTACAACTAAGATCAATGGTGATGCCAAAGACAAAACTATTTCTATCAACCAAAAATTCCTAGAAATCGATTCCGTCCAAGCTGACGACCAAGATGTACCTTTCACAGTTGACGACAAGCATGAAGGAATCCACATTGACTTAGGTCAAGCGGGTGAAACTACTTTGGCAATTTCATACCATGCTAAATTGACTGACTCAATGATGGGTATTTATCCTTCATATTATGAAGTGAATGGTGAAAAGAAACAAATCATCGGTACACAATTCGAAACAACGTTTGCTCGTCAAGCTTTCCCATGTGTGGATGAACCTGAAGCTAAGGCTAAATTTGACCTTGCTATCAAGTTTGATGAACAACCTGGCGAAACAATTATCGCTAACATGCCTGAAATCCGTGAAGAAGATGGCGTTCACTACTTCGATACAACTGTTAGAATGTCTACTTACTTGATTGCCTTCGCCTTTGGTGACCTACAATCTAAGAAGACTAAGACTAATAGTGGCGTTGAAGTTGGGGTCTTTGCTACTAAAGCTCACAAGGCTAACGAATTGGACTTTGCTTTGGATATCGCTAAACGTGCCATTGAATTTTATGAAGACTTCTATCAAACTCCATATCCACTACCACATTCATGGCAATTGGCACTTCCTGACTTCTCAGCTGGTGCGATGGAAAACTGGGGTCTAGTAACTTATCGTGAAGCTTACTTGATGGTTGACCCTGACAATACAGCACTTGATACTAAACAACTTGTTGCCACAGTTATTACTCACGAATTGGCTCACCAATGGTTCGGTGATTTGGTCACAATGAAGTGGTGGGACAACCTCTGGCTAAACGAAAGTTTTGCCAACATGATGGAATACGTTGCAGTCGATGCCATTGAACCCGATTGGCACGTTTGGGAAATGTTCCAAACATCAGATGTTCCCGCAGCATTGCAACGTGATGCCACTGACGGCGTTCAATCAGTCCACGTTCAAGTTAATGATCCAGCTGAAATTGATGCCTTGTTCGATTCTGCTATCGTTTATGCTAAAGGTGCCAGAATGTTAGTCATGGTTCGTGCCTTATTAGGTGACGAAAACATGCGTAAAGGTTTGAAAGCTTACTTCGCTGCTCACCAATACGGCAATGCTGAAGGTGATGACCTTTGGAACGCCTTGGGTGATGCTTCTGGTATCGAAGTTGGTAAGATCATGCACTCATGGTTGGAGCAACCAGGTTATCCAGTTGTCAAAGCCTCAGTTGTTGATGGCAAGTTGACATTGTCACAACAACAATTCTTTATCGGTGATGGTAAGGATGAAGGCCGTCTATGGCAAATTCCTTTGAACAGCAATTATGATGTTGCTCCACAAATCATGGCTGATCAAACAATTACTTTGGGCGACTACGATCAATTACGTCAAGATGCTGGCAAGCCATTCCGTTTGAATGTTGGCAATAATTCACACTTTATCGTTAAATATGACGATGCTTTGTTGAAAGATATCTTAGACAATATCGATGACGTTGATGCCATTTCTCAACTTGGTATTTTACAAGACTTACGTCTCTTAGCCGATGCACGTGAAATCTCATATGCTTCAATCGTGCCATTATTAACTGGTTTTGCAGAAAGTCACTCAAACGTTGTCAACGCTGCCTTATACCGTGTGGCTAACAACTTGAAGAAATTTGTTAAACCTGGTTCTACTGAAGAAAAGAACCTCCAAGCTCTCTATGAAAAATTGAGTGCTAAACAAGTTGCTCGTTTGGGCTGGACATCAAAGAAGGGCGAATCAAACGATGATCAATTGACACGTCCATATGTCTTGAGTGCCGCTTTGTATGCTGAAAATTCTAAGGCCATCACTGATGCTCACGACTTGTTCACTGCCAATAAAGCTAACTTGGCTGCTTTGCCAGCTGACATTCGTCTCTTCGTTTTGAGAAATGAAGTTAAGAACTACGGCAGTACTGAATTGTTCGATACTTTGTTGAATGAATACCGTAAGAGCTACGATCCAAGTTACAAAGCTGACGTTTGTGCCGCTGTAACTAGCGTTCGTAAGTCAGAATTGATCACTAAGTTGATTCGTCAATTCGAAGATGCTGAAACAGTTAAACCACAAGACTTGCGTGCCTGGTATCGTGGTGCTTTAGCTAACGACGAAGCTCAACAAGCTGCTTGGGATTGGATCAGAAACGACTGGTCATGGCTAGAAGATACTGTTGGTGGCGATATGGAATTTGCAACTTACATCACAGTAACTGCTAATATCTTCCACACACCAGAACGTTTGGCTGAATTCAAAGCCTTCTTTGAACCAAAGATCAACACACCTGGCTTGACTCGTGAAATCAAGATGGACATTAAGATCATCGAAACTAATGTCAGTTTGATTGAAGACGAAAAGGCTGCAGTTAATAAAGCTATTGCTGAAAACAAATAATTTATATTAAAAAAATAATCTCTCTTAAAATACATTTTTGTATTTTAAGGGAGATTTTTATTTTGAGTCAATCTTAAATGATTTGTCGTCTTTGTTTTCATCATAGAAAAAGACTTCCAAAGGAATATCGTAAGCATCGTGAAGCAAGATCATATCCCGTTGAGTAAAACCAAGATTCTCAAATTTACGACGGATAGTTGAAATCGATTTGCCAAGTAATTTGGCAACGTCTGGTTGGCGAACGTCTTTTAGAACTAAATAAGCTTTTAAATATTTGTTGCTATACATATTGTACGTCTCCATAGAATTTCACATTTTTAGGTGTTTAATTGAGTATTCTATCCTTTATAAGGGATAGATTAATCTTAATCTTTGTTTTATTACTTTTCAATGTTGTTTTTGAATGAGTTCATGTGTAAAGTTAAAGTATCACATATGAAAGAATGGAGCTAATTCAACCAATGGCCACAATTGGAAAATATCTAAAGACAAAACGTTTCTTCAAAGAGTTAACTATGCGACAAGTTGTCAGCATAGCGAAATCCGATTATAACTTTTCAACTTCTACTTCGGTGATAAGTTCGATTGAAATGGATAAAAACAGAGCTATCGATGGAGAGCTGTTGATGGTTTTATCGGACATGTATGGATTCGATATGAACGAATTAAAAGAGCTTACTTTAAAGAATTTAAAAAATAACGGCCGGAAAGGACGATCATCATCCAAATAATTCCTTGAGTCTTCAGAATATTTCTGAGGACTTTTTTTATAAAAAATAACAATAAATAAATATATGTAAATAAACTTAATAATAACATAAAACGAAAAATACCCCACAGTCATATGACCGTGAGGCATTTAACGTCGAAATTATAAAAAACTTGAAGATCCTAGCATATGAGGGCTAACTGTCTTCAAGTTCTTATGAATTTCATATACTACTATCATTTGCTACGGTTATCAAATGATAAGCTCAACACAAAAGACCCAAAGAAATATAGCTGAGGGCTAAATACTTTTTTGGGCCTTTATGTAATTCACCACTTAGGATACCTTATTTTTGTAGTTGTTTAGTATACGAATCGTCAGTAAGGGGATGAGCTCTTAATTTTTGACTTAATAAAAAATCATCTCCGATTCCAAGTAGGGGAATCAAAGATGATTTTACGTTAATGTTCGAAAATTAATCGGCTTGCTCCACTCTCTAACTAAAACGAGTTACACAAACCAATTTCCTGCGGCTTGTTCCACTCTCTAACTGAAACGAGTTACACAAGCTAGATTCCTGTGCATTGCTACGGCTTAAAAATCATCCACCAAAATCGGGTGGCTAATTTCCAAGTCTAGGCAATTGCTCGGAATCTAACCGGCTTGTTCCACTCTCTAGTTATTGTCACCAAAGATTCCTACGATTAGTCAAGTGGATATATAGAAAATGAGAGTATTCTAAACAGTAC
>NZ_AZEZ01000094.1 GCF_001434275.1 Companilactobacillus mindensis DSM 14500
AGTACTGTTTAGAATACTCTCATTTTCTATATATCCACTTGACTAATCGTAGGAATAAAGAGTGGAGCAAACCGGTTAGATTCTGAGCAATTGCCTAGGACTGGGAATTGTCTGTCGGGTTTTGACAGATGATTTTCAGGCCGTAGCAATGCACAGAACGTTGGGTTGCGTAACTCATTTAAAAAATCGTGGTGATCCTTTTTGGATAATCACGATTTTTTTAAATTGGAGATGTTTGGGATGGGACGATCCTAAATATCAGTACGATGTCACCAGAGACAAAGAACTATGTACGAAAATAACTAAATATTTATTGGAACATAAATGATGTTTTACTTTGAGCCAAGGTAATTTTCTTGTTATGATAAGTAATGGTTAAAATGCAAGACAAAAAAGGAGACTGAAGCTAGTGGAAATCAATGAGAAGCAATTGTTCGAAGTCGCAAATAAAGCCATGGCAAATGCCTATGCTCCATATTCACATTATACGGTCGGAGCAGCGATTCTCTGTGATGACGGTCAGATCTATTCAGGGGTCAACGTTGAGAATGCTTCATTTGGATTGACGAACTGTGCGGAACGAACGGCTATCTTTAAAGCTATTTCTGAGGGTGCACAGCACGTTTTAGCGATTGTGATCGTTAACGGTACCGAAATCAAATCAAAGCCTTGTGGTGCTTGTCGACAGGTTATGAGTGAATTTATGGGACCAGATGATCTAGTATATTTAGCTAATAATCAAAACGATTATCACGAATACACTTTTAAAGAGATTTTGCCACTAGCTTTCAGTGATAAGGACATGGATTAATTATGGATAATAAAGATTATAAATCAGGCTTTGTAGCAATTATTGGACGACCAAATGTTGGTAAATCAACATTTATGAATCGTATCATCAAAGAACAAATTGCTATCACATCACCAAAAGCCCAAACAACACGTAACAAGATTCAAGGTATTTATACTGACAATGAACGTCAAATCATCTTCTTGGATACACCTGGTATTCACAAGCCTCACAACGACTTGGATCAATACATGGATAAGGCCGCTATTTCAGCTCTAAAAGAAGTTGATGCCGTTTTGTTCATGACTGAAGCTGGTGAACAAGCAGGTCCTGGTGACAAATTCATCATTGAAGAATTGAAAAAAGTTAAGGCACCGGTTTTCTTAGTCCTTAACAAGATCGATTTGATCAACCCGGATGAAATGGCTCCCCAAATCGATGAATATAAAGATTTGATGGATTTTGCCGAGATCATTCCAATCTCAGCTACAAATGGTAACAATATTGATGATTTGATCGATACTTTGACAAAACATTTACCAGTTGGTCCCCAATACTATGCTGATGACCAAATCACTGATCACCCAGAGTACTTTATTGTCGGTGAATTGATCCGTGAAAAGATATTGGAAGATACACGTGATGAAATCCCACACTCAATCGCTGTGGTAGTTGAATCAATGAACCAACGTAGTGAGACTGGTAAACTTCAGATCGAAGCTAATATTTACGTTGAACGTGACAGTCAAAAACCAATCGTTATTGGTCGTGGCGGTTCAATGTTGAAGAATATCGGTATCGGTTCACGTATCAAGATCGAACATCTCTTGGGTGAAAAGGTCAACTTGAAGCTTTGGGTCCGGGTCAAAAAGAATTGGCGTGATGACAAAGCCTTCTTAGCTAGCGCTGGTTATTCATTGAAAGACTTCAAAGATTAATGGCACAAACGCCGACTAACTTTTTTGGAATCGTTGTCAGGCGTCAGCGTTATAAAGAGCGAGATGCTTTGGTAACGATTTTGACTAAGGAATATGGTTTCAAAACTTTTTTAGTACGTAGTACTCAAACTGCTAAGTCGAAGATATCTGGTTCGGTGATCACTTTTTCTTATGGCGAATACTCAGGTATCATCAAAAATGATGGTTTATCGTATTTAAATTCAGCTAGCAACGTCAAACAATTTGACCAGATCGTACAAGATATCGAATTGAATGCTTATGCGACTTTTTTGTTCGACTTAGTTCATGAGGCTTTCGTCGATGATCCAGTGCCAGACAAGTGGTATCGGATGTTGTTCAAGGCCTTGTTGTATATTGACAATGGGTACGATGCTCAAATTATCGTCAATATTATGCAGATGAAACTTTTAGAGGCATTCGGTGTGGCTCCCAATATGGATTCTTGCGTTGTTGGAGGCGAGACTGAAGGGAAATTCGACATTTCAGTTTTAATGGGTGGCTTGTTGTGTTCTAAACACTTTGACAGCGACATTCATCGCTTGCATATTCCGCCACGGATCGTTTATTTTTTGCGGCTTTTCAGCAAGATAAATTTGGACCAAGTGGGTAAGATCGAGATCAAAGAGAATAATAAAGATTTGATCCAACACGCCATCGATGCCATTTATTTAGGAACAGTTGGTTATTATCCTAAAAGTAAAATTTTTATCGACAAGATGAAACGTTGGCATCTTTAGTCAATTGACAATTCGTCTGAAAATGGTTATATTGATTAAGTTGAAACAGCGACGGAGAATGGTGAAAGCTCCGATTATATTTATGGCGTACAATTCATTTGAATATAAAAGAGCAGGACATTTGTCCTGAATTAGGGTGGAACCGCGAATACTCGTCCCTTGCAGAAAGTGCCTAAGTGTACACTGCAAGGGATTTTTTTGTGTTTTGCCTGAAGGGAGAAAAAATGGTTAAGAAGTTAAATATACAAAATATGATTCTCACACTTCAAAAATTTTGGGGTGATAAAGGCTGCATGTTGATGCAAGCTTACGATACAGAAAAAGGTGCCGGAACCATGAGTCCATACACATTCCTACGTGCTATTGGACCAGAACCATGGAATGCCGCATACGTTGAACCATCAAGACGTCCAGCCGATGGTCGTTACGGTGAAAATCCTAACCGTTTGTATCAACACCACCAATTCCAAGTAGTTATGAAACCAGCTCCAGAAAACATCCAAGAATATTATCTAGATTCCCTTCGTGCTTTAGGCATCGAACCACTAGAACATGATATTCGTTTCGTTGAAGATAACTGGGAGAACCCCTCAATGGGTTGTGCCGGTGTTGGTTGGGAAGTTTGGTTAGACGGAATGGAAGTTTCTCAATTCACATACTTCCAACAAGTTGGTGGTTTGCAATGTCACCCAACTACTTCAGAGATCACTTATGGTGTTGAACGTTTAGCATCATATATTCAAGATGTCAATTCCGTTTATGATCTTGAATGGGGCGATGGCGTGTTGTACGGCGATATTTTCAAAGAACCCGAATACGAACACTCAAAGTACTCATTTGAAGAAAGTAACCAAGATATGCTTTTCAATTTCTTCGATGAATATGAAAAAGAAGCAAATCGCTTGATGGATTTAGGTTTAGTCCACCCAGCCTATGATTATATTTTGAAATGTTCACACACATTTAACTTGTTAGATGCCCGTGGTGCCGTTTCTGTTACAGAACGTGCTGCTTTCTTGTCACGTATTAGAAAGATGGCTCACAAGGTTGCCAAAGCCTTCGTTGAAGAAAGAAAGAAACGTGGCTTCCCACTATTAGCTAATAGCCAAGCAAAGGAGAACGAAAATGACTAAAAATTACTTACTAGAAATCGGTTTGGAAGAAATGCCTGCTCATGTTGTCACAAAGAGTGTGGATCAATTTGCTCAAAGAACGGAAAAATTCCTCAAAGAAAACCGTATTTCTTTTGATTCAATCGAAAAATTTTCAACTCCTAGACGTTTGACGATCTTAGTTAAAGGTATCGCTGAAAAACAAACTGACATCGACGTCAAAGCTAAAGGTCCTTCAAAGAAAATTGCACAAGACGCTGACGGCAACTGGACTAAAGCTGCTCAAGGTTTTGCCCGTGGTCAAAAAATGTCTCCCGACGATATCTTTTTTGAAGAATTAAAGGGCGTTGAATACGCTTATATTCAAAAACACGAAGACGGTCAAAAAGTTGAAGACGTCTTGAGTCACATGGATGAGGTTATCAAATCAATTACTTTCCCTACAAGAATGCGTTGGGGTTCATATGATTTCGAATATATCCGTCCAATTCACTGGTTGGTTTCACTTTTGGACAATGAAGAAGTTCCAGTTAAGATCCTTGATATCACATCAGGTCGAATGACACGTGGACACAGATTCTTAGGTGAAGATATTGAAATCGACGATGCTTCGAATTATGTTGAAAAACTTCGTTCACAATTCGTTATCGTTGACGCCAAGGAAAGAAAACAAATTATTTCTGACCAAATCGACAAGATTGCTAAGGACAACGACTGGAATATCGATGTTGACCCTGACTTGTTAGAAGAAGTTAATAACTTAGTTGAATTCCCAACTACTTTCTACGGTTCATTCGACAAGAAATACTTGGAAATTCCTGAAGAAGTATTGATCACTTCTATGAAAGATAACCAAAGATATTTCTATGTTCGTGACCAAGCTGGCAAATTAGCACCTTACTTTATCGGTGTCAGAAATGGTAATACTGAACATATCGAAAATGTTATCCGTGGTAACGAAAAAGTTCTTGTTGCTCGTCTAGAAGATGCTGACTTCTTCTTCAAAGAAGATCAAAAGAAGACGATTGCTGATTACGTTGAAAAACTCAAATCAGTTAACTTCCACGTTAAGATCGGTACAATGTACGAAAAAATGGTCCGTGTTCACCAAATTGCAGAACATTTGGCCAAAGTATTCAATTTGACTGATACAGAAACTAAAGACTTACTTCGTGCCAGCGATATTTACAAGTTCGACCTTGTTACAAATATGGTTGACGAATTCCCTGAACTACAAGGTGTCATGGGTGAGAAATATGCTGAGATCATGGGCGAAACAGAAGATGTTGCTCATGCCGTTCGCGAACACTACATGCCAATTTCAGCTGAGGGTGCACTTCCAGCAAGTAAAGTCGGTGCTACTTTAGCTATTGCTGACAAGATCGATTCATTAGTTACTTTCTATGCAGTCGATTTGATTCCTAGTGGTTCCAATGATCCATACGCTTTGCGTCGTCAAGCTTATGGTATCGTAAGAATTCTTGATCAATATCAATGGTCACTGAACTTGAATGATTTGCAAGACTACTTGAAGGCTAATTTGACAGTTCCTGCTAAACTCGACTTGGCTAAACACGAAAAAGAAGTTGATGACTTCATGATTGACCGTGTTCGTCAATTGTTGAACAAGAAAGATATCAGAAACGATATCATCGATGCGGTTGCTTCTGGTTCAAATGTTGACCCAATTGCAATGATCGATATTGCTCAAGTTCTACAAAACCACGCTAATGATGATGATTTCAAGGTTGTTATGGAAGCCCTTGGTCGTATCGTGAACTTGTCGAAGAAAGCTAAGTTTGGTTACAGTGATGACTTGTCAATCGACGATTCATTGTTCGAAAATCCTTCTGAAAAGGCTCTAAAGGCTGCTGTCAGTGAAGTTACTGACGATAGTGCTGAAGACTTGTTCAAGCAACTGGCTGCCTTACGTCCAACAATCGATGCATATTTCGATGAAAATATGATCATGGCTAAAGATGAAGCAGTTAAGAATAACCGTTTGACTCAATTGGTTGTTGCTAACCACTTGATCGAAAAGCTTGGAGATCTTTCTAAGATCGTTACTAAATAGTTAATATAGTTTTATCTTAATAAGGCCATAAAATAAAGTGCTTCATAATTGTTAGACAAGAAATCTAACAGTTATGGAGCCTTTTTTGT
>NZ_AZEZ01000095.1:0-24965 GCF_001434275.1 Companilactobacillus mindensis DSM 14500
ACGGCTCACAGTGGACTTTCGCCACCAAGTTAGCGCCCATGCCGGGCGCACTACACCAAAACGAGCAAATCGCTTTACTCGTTTTTTTCAGGGTATGGCAACCCCATGTGTTCATAACCTTTTCTCGTTACAACACGACCCTTAGCAGTTCGCTTCAGGAATCCCATTTGCATTAGATATGGTTCATAAACTTCTTCAATTGTTTCTTGCTCTTCACCAATATTAGCGGCAATAACTTTCAAACCGACTGGACCACCATTGTACAATTCAATGATCATTTCCAAAATTCGACGGTCGATATGATCAAGTCCGGCGTCATCAACTTGCAGTTGGTTCAAAGCTGACTCGGCCACGTCATAATCGATGGTATCTTTATTATCAACTTGCGCAAAGTCACGCACCCGCTTCAAAAGACGGTTGGCAATTCTAGGCGTCCCACGCGAACGGCGAGCAATCTCATGCGCCCCTTCTTCGTCGACATTGATATTCAAAACACTGGCTGAACGGAAAACAATCTTAGACAATTCATCTATGGTATAGTACTCCATTCGCTCAACAATTCCAAACCGATCACGCAAAGGTGCTGAAAGTTTTCCGGCCGCAGTCGTCGCACCGATCAATGTATATGGTACTAATTGATGATGCAAGGACCGTGATTCACTGCCTTGACCGACGATAATGTCGATGTAGAAGTCTTCCATTGCTGAATAGAGCACTTCTTCAACGGCACGTGGCATACGGTGAATTTCATCAATAAACAAGACGTCGCCTGGTTCCAATTCATCCAACACCGCCACAAGATCGCCCGATTTTTCAATTGAAGGGCCGGTAGTCGTGTGAATATTGACGCCCATTTCATTAGCGATGATCATAGCCAAAGTAGTTTTACCTAACCCAGGAGGGCCATATAACAAGACGTGATCTAGCGTTTGCTGACGCTGTTTAGCCGCTTTGATATAGATGTCGAGTTCTTTTTTAGCTTTTTCTTGACCCAAATACTGGTCAAAGGTTTGCGGACGGAGCGTTTGTTCAACCACGTCTTCAATGTCATCAAGTGAATCGGCATCCGTCAGACGGTCGTTATCATTTTCATTCGTTGCGATAATTAACACTCCCTTCTCTTTTCAATAACTTTTACTTACTCAATAATTTTAACCCCGCACGGAGATATTCGTCCGCACTCTTGAGGTTGGTCTTTTCAAGTTGTGATTTAACTTTACTGATCTCTTTAGCTGAGTAGCCCAATGAATCCAAGGCAGCCAAGCCATCTTCCAATTCTTGATTGCCCGAACTGAAGACAACTGGAGCTTCGCCTAAAGTCATCTGACCTTCAGCGGTAAATTTGCCAGACAGATCCAAAATAATTTGTTGCGCCGTTTTCTTTCCAATTTTAGGAAACTTCGTCAAAAACTTCACATCATCATTCTCAATCGCATGGATCAAACCTTGCAGATCTTGACCCGCTAAAATAGCGAGCGCACTCTTAGGTCCGATACCGGAGACGCTGATCAAATGTAGAAAGATGTTCTTTTCGTTCAGATCATAGAATCCGTACAAAGACTGCTCGTTATCACGGACGATCTGTTCAACATAAACTTTAGTCTCACTATTTTCTTCATAGCGATAAGGATTAGCAACTTGAACTTTATATCCTACACCACTGACATCCACCACGATATATGAAGGGGTTACTGCCGAAATCAAACCATTTAAATATTCAAACATACTCTTATTCACTCTCTCATTAAATGAGTTCCTAATAACTGAAAATGCGTTATTACTCACTCTCTCTTGTATCATGTGAGTCTTGGATTCTCTTAAACATTTTTTCCAAGTCCTTGTTGCTGAATTCTACCAAAACTGGTCGACCGTGTGGACAATTGTAAGGATTCTCTGCTTTAGTCAAATTATGCAACAACTGAACCGCCTCACGGTCGTCGATATGATGATTAGCCTTGATAGCTCGTTTGCAGCTCATCATAATAGCGTTCTTTTCACGGAAACTGGCAACACTGATTTTAGAATCATTTAGCACATAGTCAACCATCTCTTTGATTGTCGACTCCTCTTGACCTTCAACAAACCAGGTTGGATGCGTATTGACGACAAAACTGTTCTGGCCAAAATCATCCAAATACAAGCCAATACTTTCCAAAACTGGTTTCTTTTCTTTGATCAAAATACTTTCCGAATTAGGATAATCCAAAACGATCGGTACTAACAATTTCTGTTGGTCGTTAGAAACTTTGCCGATTTCTTTACGATAATACTCGTAATTGACCCGCTCTTGAGCAGCATGTTGATCGATCAAATAAAAGCCGTCCGCACTCTCAGCGACTAAATACGTTCCGTGGATCTGACCAATATAACGCAGATCTGGAAAACCGGCGTCATCATTCGTTGTTGAAATCGGCGCTTCAGTTGGCTGGTCAGTTTCTTTTTGCGTATCTTCGACTACTTTGACTTGTTGATCGTGCTCTTTTTTCAAGCGGTCATCCCACTTTTGAAGATGCTTAGGGTCTGTAAAAATCGGTACGCCAGTCATTGGTGTTTCCACGCGGGTTGGTTTTTGCGGCGTTGGCGTAGAAACTTTAGTTGGCGTCTGAAGTGTTGTCGGTTCTTTGATCGTATTGGACAAAGCCATGTCGATCTTGTCGATCTGTTCTACTTCGCCCAAACTGATTTGTTCTGGCTTATACGTGACTGCCTTAGCGACTGAAGACGTTCTGCCAAGATTTTTGACCGCATCCGGAATCAAGTTTTGACCCGAAAGCCGATTCTTGATACCTTCACTGATCAAGTCACCGATGTGCCCTTCGTTGGATAGGCGTACTTCTTGTTTAGTTGGGTGAACGTTGATATCGACTAGACTGGGATCCATTTTGATGTCGATCACCGCAATTGGAAATCTAGCGACCATCAACTTGGAACCATAGCCACGAATAATTGCGGTAGTTAGTTGGAAGTTTTTGATATAGCGTCCATTCAAAATGATTGAAACGTAATTGCGGTTGGAACGCGTCGTATCCGGTTTAGAGAAGAAACCTCTGATCTCATAGTCGGGGTCAGAATTTTCAAACTCCAACATATGACTAGCGACCATTCGGCCATAGATTCCGGCAATCGTCTGTTGTAAATTGTTGTTGCCAGAAGTCCAGACCAAGTCTTTACCTTCATGTATCAAACGAAAAGATATCTCGGGATGTCCCATGGCTAAGCGGTCGACAATATCAACGATCTTGTTGAGTTCTGTGTGCAAAGACTTAACGTATTTCAACCGTGCTGGCGTATTGAAGAACAAATCTTCGACCGTCATAGTCGTACCCTTCGAGCGGGCAAAGGTTTCCTTTTTGATCAGTTCGTTGCCTGAGAACTTGGCCTTGATTGCTGACTTACCGTCGGTACTTGATAAGACTGTCAGTTTAGAAACTGATGCGATACTTGCTAAAGCTTCACCACGAAAACCCAAAGTTTTGATATTGAACAAGTCGTGATCATCCGCGATTTTACTAGTCGTATGCGGTAAAAAGGCGACCTCAACATCATCTGCTGAAATCCCCTTTCCATTATCATTAACTTCAATAAACTTTAAACCGGCCTGTTTGACCGTGATCAATACTTGTGTAGCTTGCGCATCGATGGAATTTTCCACCAGCTCTTTTACGACTGATGCGGGGCGTTCAATAACTTCCCCAGCCGCGATCTGGTTACTCAATTCAACTGGTAATTCATGAATAATGCCCACATTTCCACCTTCTTTTATTTAAGTTTCTTTTGCCATTTGTACAGTAAATTAATGGCTTCGATCGGTGTGATACCCATTAGGTCTTGGTCGCCGATCTCTTTGATTACTTGTGTTTCTTTAGTTGATAATTTTTTAGTTTGTTTAGGCGTCTCAGGGAACAATGACAACTGCGTATCATCATTTACTTCCGGTTCAGCCGTCTCTTCCTTTGATTGAACCGCTGTTGCTTGAACTGGTTCTTTCTCAGTTGTTAAAACAGTAGGTTCCTTAATACTGTCGGAAGTCGTCGTGTGAACAGATGTCTCTTCCAGACTGCTCAAGATTTTGCTAGCCCGATTCAAAACGTCAGTTGGCAAGCCGGCTAATTTAGCCACGTGAATACCGTATGATTTGTCAGCTGGTCCAGGTAAAACTTTGTGCAAGAAGACTAAGTCGCCATTTTCTTCTGACGCATCAACGTGAACATTGCGCAAACCTGGCAACTGCGCTTCCAACTCAGTTAACTCGTGATAGTGCGTTGAGAATAACGTCATTGCTTTAACGTGGCGGTCGATGTATTCAATAATTGCTTGTGCCAAAGCCATACCATCATAAGTAGCCGTCCCACGGCCAATTTCATCAAAGATGATCAAACTGTTTGGTGTAGCGTTCTTCAACGCATCGTTAGCTTCACGCATTTCTACCATGAACGTACTGTCACCAGAGATCAAATCATCCGCTGCCCCAATTCGAGTAAAGATGTGATCAAAAATTGGCATCTTAGCACTGTCCGCTGGTACGAAACAACCAATCTGCGCCATGATAACGATCAAAGCCATCTGACGCATATAAGTACTTTTACCAGACATATTTGGACCTGTGATCAATAAAATATCAGTCTTGTCGTCAAAATTGACGTCGTTAGGGATGTAGCTGTTGTTACTCAAAACTTTTTCCACTACTGGGTGGCGTCCGTTGGTGATCTGCAATTCGTGTTCTTTGATAAATTCAGGCGCTACGTAGTGATATTCTTCACTGATGACCGCAAAACTCTGCAAGACGTCCAACTGTGAAACTATATTAGCCAATCCTTGAATCCGCCGAATTTGGTCTTTGATTTGTTTTCTGATCTCATCAAACAGATGATATTCCAAACTCTTGGATTTTTCTTCGGCCTCTAGGATCAAGCTTTCTTTATCCTTCAATTCAGGCGTGATGTATCTTTCAGCGTTGACTAAAGTTTGTTTTCTTTGATAACGATCTTCGGGAACTTTATCGATATTAGCACGACTGACTTCAATATAGTAACCAAAGACCTTGTTGTAGCCAATCTTTAAATTGTTGATGCCGGTCATTTCTTGTTCCTTGGCCTTCAAACTAGCTAACCATTGCTTACCATTCTTGGAAGCGTCGAGATATTTGTCGAGTTGGTCATTGTAGCCTTCTTTGATCAAACCGCCACCAGTGACCGAAATCGGTGCTTCTTCAACGATAGCTTTCTCGATCAAGTCACGAATATCAGCCACCTCATCGATCTGTTCGACAAAGTGCGTCAATTCATCGTCACCAATATCTAGCAGGATCGATTTGATCTCAGGGATTTGTTCCAAAGACGTTTTCAGTTGGATCAAGTCACGGCCATTAACAGTTCCATAGGCTACTCGACCAGCCAAACGTTCCAAATCGTAAACCTTAGTTAAGTAATCTTGGAAAGAAGATCTTTGGAAATAATTATCCAAAAAGACTTGCACAAAATGTTGGCGCCGTTTTAATTTCTCAACTGAAATCAACGGACGAGCTAGCCACTGCTTGAGCAGACGACTCCCCATGGCAGTTTTTGTCTCATCCAAAAGCCACAACAACGTTCCTGATTTCTTATTCGTGCGGATATTCTTGAACAATTCGAGGTTGCTTTGGGCCGAATGGTCCATCAACAAATATGATGACGTCTCATACGACTGAGCAGCTTTCAAGTGGTCCAACGAACGCATCTGCGTCTTAATCAAATAACTGATCAACAGTTTGACCGTTGAAACTTCATCGTCAGATTGAACTTGCGAGAAATCAAAACTGTAATTATCTTCCAATTCATCGAGTTTGGAGATCAAGATGCCATATTTGCGCAAACGTTCGAGGTATTTTTGGGGAAAACTGCCAGAAACAACCGTTTCTTTGGTATCCAAATTTTGTAATTCGTTCGTCAGATCCAGTTGATTTTCAACCGTTGTGACCTTCACTTCACCAGTGGATAGATCAGCGTACGCTAAACCAAAGGTATTTTTTCTAGAGGTGATGGCCGTAATGTAGTTGTTGTCCTTTGATTGGTCGGACTTATCCATGATCGTACCAGGAGTAACCACACGTGTTACGCCCCGTTTGACCATCTTGCCTTCAGCGTCGGCGGGATTTTCCAATTGATCGCAGACCGCAACTTTATAACCCTTATCTACTAAAGTATCGATGTAGCCTTCGATTGCTCGGTGCGGCACCCCACACATAGGGATGTTTTCACCGGCTTTTTTATTGCGGGCCGTTAATGTCAATTCCAAGATCTGTGAACCTTTGACGGCATCGTCATAAAACATTTCATAAAAATCACCAACACGATATAACAAAAAAGCATCTGGGTATTGTTTCTTATACTCCAGATATTGCTCCATCATTGGTGTTTCTCTAGTCTTTTGAGGCATGAATTCCCTCCATTTTTAATTCAAAAATGATTGATTGTTTGGTGTAATAACATAATTTTTAATGCTACGTGCATTATTAGTCGTGTCGTTGATATCAATGACTGCGAAACCAATCTGCATGCGGCCGTCTTCGTCAACGTCAAATTTGTTAGGACGTTGCGTTAAGAAACGATTGATAATTGGTTCTTTCTTGTCGCCCAAGATGCCGTCGTATGAGCCAGTCATCCCGACATCAGTTAGATAAGCCGTTTCTTTATTGATAACTTGCGCATCGTTAGTTTGCACATGCGTGTGCGTACCGCAGACAGCTGAAACACGGCCGGTCATGTAGTTAGCAAAGGCAATTTTTTCACTAGTTGTTTCCGCGTGAAAGTCGACGAATTTGACTGCATCTTTATCCAACTTCTTTAATAACTTATCGGCTTCTAAAAATGGATTGTCAATCGGTTGCATCAAAGCCGTACCCATCATATTGATGACGTAGACTTTTTTTGTATTTACTTTGATTTCCAAGTAGCCACGTCCAGGAACGTGTTCGCCAGGAAAATTATATGGACGGAGAATATTTTTCTTTGGGTCATCGATGAACTCTAAAATTTCTCGTTTATCCCAGGTATGGTTACCGCCAGTAACAACGTCAGCACCAGCCCGCGTGATCTTTTGATAGTCAGGTTCCTTAGTACCCTTGCCACCAGCGGCATTTTCGCCATTCACAATCGTTAATTGTGGCTTAACTTTCTTCTTGATTTCTGGCAAGTATGTCTCGATAGCTTTGATACCAACGGAGCCTACGACGTCTCCAACGAAAAGTATTTTCATTATATTTTATCCCCAATCTTTACCTATGATATTGTATCAATTTTTTAGGGAATTAAAAAGACCAGACGAACGTCTGGTCGTATATTTTAATCTTCAAAAAAGGCTTCGTCAATTTCGAAGAGATCGAGTTTTATTTATTTTTAAAAATCAAAATCTCCAAACGTTGCAATATCCATACTATACTCAGTTTTACTTACATCCCCTGTATTAGCATTTTCAATCACAAAATAATATTTACTACTCTTATCATATTGTTTATCAATTAAGTTAATCGAGAAATCTATCATTCTATCTTCAACTTTGACTGCCGTTAAATTAGCATTAATTGTCGTTTTAGCAGAAATCAACTCACCATTAGAATTTTGGAAATAAACTTTATATGTCGTTGGCCGATAAATCGAATCAATTGGCTTAGCTTGCAACAAACGTATTGGTACTTCTAGGGAAGTAATATTTCTATTTGTACTCATCAGTTGCAATTCAACATCAACAGCCTGTGATCTATTTGAGGTCGTTTTTACCTCCAACAATGGTACTAACATTTCCTGAAGTGAGGCACCACCATGAACATAATTGACTGATCCGGCTGACTTGAAGACATTTGCTGTTTGGGGATAATAAACCACACGTTGATCATCATTATTCAAAATATCAGCTAATCTTTGTTTACCAACTCCTGGTTCATTTATTTCTCTATCAGTCACAATATAACGCTGAGATTTCAAATCTACTTGGAGTATTTATGACACTCCACAATCATAATCAAAATAAGAAATAACAGCATCATCTAAAAAAGAGATGATGCTGACTGCAAATCTGCGGTTACTTTTTCAGGTTGGGTTACATACAATTATTTAGATACTAAAAAGGTCATCCAAAATCAACTGGATGACCTTTTTAGTATTGCTTTAAATAAAATATCAAATCATTAGAATCTATAATATTAACACTACTAATGTAAAACAAATAAAAAATTGTTTAGTCTGGAATGAAATTCCGGCGGATGCTCAGCCGTGGTAGTCTCTTGGCTGGCGTACCCTGCCAGGTTAGAGACAGACAAGCTTAGAGACAATTTGAGCCGTAATTGGCTCTAAGTTGCTCTCACAGCGTTCCAGCAATCCGCCGGGATTTCATGGAAGACGGCAGTGAACAACCAAACTTGAAAAAGAACCAATTTGCAATTAGCACCATCTCTTTTATTTTGTAATTTATATAAATAATTCAATCTCAATATCTTATTTTTTAACGTGCAATCCCCGTTATGTAAGTGTTTCCCATATTCTGAAAGAAAAATGCCTGAATCTTGAACTATCTTGTTACTATTTTCACTATATAATGTGGATAAGAGAATTCATCACTTTTTATGGGGGAAATTAATAATGAAGGACAAGTATAAAATTTATCACAAAATATTATGGTTATTCTTCACAATAACCTGTCTGTTTCTTTTTATTAATAAAACTACGCTTGTTAAAGTCAAGGCCGTTTCTGAACAGGACGTCATCACTAATATTGGCTACATTCAAGACGGCATTACTGAATGGAATCATATATCTAGTTCCTATTCTCCGCCTAATCAAATTGGTCAGATCAAAATCGGTAGAAATGCCTATCTGGGGTATACTTTCGGAGCTGCTAGAAATTCCAGCAATAAGATTCAAAATGGTGACACCACTATTACCAAAGATAGTTCGGCCGGTACTGGATACTTATATAATTCCAAAATAAATATTTTTATTAACCAAAACGGTTATTATTACGGAATCCTCCATCAAGCCGCTAATTCTTTCATTGGTACGGGTGGTTACCCAGAGAGATCATCTGACACATCTCTGGATTTTGCCTATGTTAATGGTAATTTAGCATTTAATACTAAAAATTACGGGATATTAACCAACTTAAAAAATAAAGTTTTTTTCACAGGTATTGATAAAAACGGTAATGTAGCTCTTAAAATAGGTGGGTACCTTACTACTCAAAATCTATACGCCAAAATTTTACTACGCCCCTCCCCTTCTGGTGCTCCGATAGTTCAAAGAGAATTGTATCTATATAATCCTAAGGGTGGGACTCAGAAAACTAAATTTCAAATTTATTTCGGTGAGGATACTTCGATCGACTCAACCGGATCCCCCGCAGTTGATGATGTACCTCTTTATGCCATGGGTAACGACGAAGGACTATTCATGTTTAGTGCCAAAGATCCCTCTACCAGCAATGCCAAGCTATACGTAACCAACGATGTTCCTGATGGTTTTACAGCTTATATGGGAAAAACCTTTGACCCTGATCGTTGGAATATGAAAGGAAAATCAAATATCGGTTCTACAACTGTTGCCGGTGGTGATATTACCACCCCTAATCTAAATTATAATCTTACCGCTGATAATATTAACAATGGTGATAATGGGCGTCCTGCTGGTTCTAATTTGCTTTATGGTAAAACTGCCAATGGAACACTCTATCCTGTTGTTGATAAAAATGTTAAACAAGATTCCGCTTATACATTGAGATGGGATACAGTAGATGAGTTTAATCCTGGTGAAACATTGCATTATGCCTCCACTTTAGGAGCTTCTTTGGCTGGTTACTCACTGCCTCAAGTATCAAAAACTTATACTAATGATACATTTCATGCCGATGGCCTGAATCATATTGGTGATACGCTGCATTTCACTTTAGCCGTCCAAAATAATGGTTTAAAATCACTTTGGTCGTATAATCGTATCCAAGATGCTCTCCCTGATGGATTAACTATTGATCCTGATTCCGTCAAGTACAAATGGACTGGGCTAACTACATCTGGCTCAGGAAGTGGTCAAGTGGATAAAGAGACTGTCCATGAAGTAGGAACAGTCCTACCCTCCAACGTTAATGGAAACGTACTCGACTTTACTCCAACAAAGGCCCAATTGGCTGATAAAGATAAGTATTACATAACTTTTGATGCACTCATTGGCTATGATGCTGTAAATAATCGCGATGCGAATGGCAATATAACTAACAGTGCTACATTTACTGGTGTAAATCTACAAGTTAACGATGGCAATGAATTGTACACTGCCGATGTTGATATTCCTATTGCACCGACAAACTTCAAATATATGTTTAAAAAACTGCTTCGTAACACGACAACCAATGCTGATGGAGCCTTCACCGATACTGCTGAGGGTAAAAAAGACGATATTATTGAATATCAAACTAAGTTCTCCAGTATTGGATCTGATTCGATGAAGAGTGCTCGTTATACCGATACCATTCCCGATGGATTAGAACTTGACCCTGAAAGCGTCACTGTTGGCGGGGTAAAACAAGATGTCAACGTTGATGTAAACAATCCTAATAGTTTTTGGTTCACCCTAGGTTCACACGTCAACAACAGTAACATTACCGTTACTTTCAAAGCTAAGGTAAAAAGTATGGACCAAAAGACCGTTTCAAATACGGCTATAATGACGAACGTTTTAACCAGTGCCAATGAAACTTACAACGATTTACCTTCCAGCAGAGCCGACCTCAACATTGCCAAAACGATGGAAAGTACTTCCTTTGTCGAAGTTCCTTCAACAATCGACTTTGGCAGTATCAACTCTGCCAATTTGGAACGGATTATTCCTAATGTGAAAACAGAAGGTCGTTTGATCGTCAATCACACACTCGATACACCTTTCCAAGTTTCGGTAGCTTACGATAACGATACCGATGCCATTGCTAGCGATGGCGAAAAATTGGTCAACTCCAATGACACCGTGCTCTTTCTCAACCAAGGTTCTGCTTCTGGCAGTGACAATTGGCAGCCGCTCTCCACCACTGGGACGTCGATCAATGCGGATGGATTTAGTGGCCCCCAAACTAATTATGATTTAACTGATTATGTCCGTTTCAACAAGTGGAAACTACGTGTACCTGCTAATGCCAAAGCTGGAGCCTACGCTGGTAAGATAACTTGGTCGATTTCTGACACGCCGTAATTGATTCTTATTCACTTCTATCTTTCATTCAAAAAAGTCATCCTAACGGTTCTTTTTCAAGTTTGGTTACATACAATTATTTAGATATACTAATAGGCCATCCCAAAATCAGCTGGATGACCTATTTTAGTATTATCGTAAATAAAGTATCGAATCATTAAATTCTAAAATTTTAACACTACTAATGTAAAACAAATAAAAAACCGTTTAGTCTGGAATGGAATTCTGGTGGATGCTCAGCCGTGGTAGTCTCTTGGCTGGCGTCCTTTGCCAGGTTAGAGACAGACAAGCTTAGAGACAATTTGAACTGTAATTGGCTCTAAGTTGCTCTCACTGCGTTCCAGCGTCCACCAGAATTTCATGGAAGACGGCAGTTAACAACCAAACTTGAAAAAGAACCTCCTAACAAGCTGGATGACTTTTTTAAATGACCTTTATAAAATTTAGCCTTCACTATTTTCTTGTTTAACGATACCGGCTTCAATATCAGCTTCAGAACAAATAATGGCAATAACATATTCAATGATCTCAGAATCTTCCCAATCGGCTGACAAGTCCAAATTGACTTCCCGACCATCATTTAATTGCAGATCCAAATAATACGGCGTTGGTAAGTGGAACATGATTTTCTTAGGCGCATAAAATGAACCACCCAAGATGTTAGCTGGCGCATTCATATCTTTACCCACAACGACCGTCAACTTCTTGACATCCGTATATTTGAATTCCGATGTTGCTTCGCTAAAAGGAAATAAAACTGATTGAAATCGGACCGAGAAATTTTGATAATTGAAATATTTAATTCCTGTCTCACTCAATTCCCAATATCCATAAAAATCCGCCAACATCCAAGCATAAATCAATGCCACGACTACTAATGCGGTAATACCTAAGATGATTGACAACAGGGCCACTTTAGTAAAGATGAAGAACAATAAGCCTACTAAAATTCCCGCACCCCAACTGATATACATTGGTACATAATTGATCTTTCGACCAAAATCAACACTCTCCATTTTGTTTCTCTCTTCTCATTTTTCTATTCGACAATACTCAATTTTATACTTTTAGGCGATAGATAGGAAATGTAAAAAAATTCATTCGCTATAATAAAAGAAACACTTGCGAAAGGTGGCCAAAATATGCGTTCAATTTTGATATTCCCTGAAATGTATAACTACCATGAAATTCAAGAAATCAGCTGGATGATCCATTTTTAGTATTATCATAAATAAAATATCGAATCATTAGATCTAAAATTTGGACTTTTTATTTTTCCAAAAATTGAATGAATAATTTCTCATAAATATCGATAAAGTTAAAGTACATCTGTTTATCAACACTCTCATTGATTTGGTGTGGCGTATTGTTACCAGGTCCAGCAATGATAAATGGGAAGTCCTTAGTCTTTCCTTGAACCAGATTAGAAGCATCGGTGACTGGTGAAATTGGTGCTACGTGAATCTCGTCAGTCGCATATGGCTGCATCAAGTCTTTTGTTGGCTGGATCAATGGATTATCCTTACCCATTAAGACTGGCCCTTCGTTCATATAAATATCAGTGCTTATTTGAGCGCCCTGTTGATTATATTTATCCATCAGCTTATTCAATTCAGCGATAACTTTGTCATTGTCGTATTCGGGAATCGTTCTGACGTTGGCCTCTGCTTCAGCGTAATCAGGGATCGAATTTACTTGAGTACCACCTTTGATCAAAGTTGTATTAAAAATCAATGGTCCCATAGTCGATTTCCCGATACTATCATCTCTGAAGACTTTGTTAGCGTCCAACAACAGTTGCATCAAGGCATCGATAGCATTGAAACCATTCTCAGGCATCGAACTGTGGCTAGCTTTGCCTTGGGACATGAACCTAATATCCATTGAACCTTTTTCGGCGTAACCAATATTATAACCTGATGGTTCTGCAATTACTAAACCGTCTACATCATCCATGTCGCCATCTTTAAGGAAGTAACTTGAACCTTCTTCGCCAACTTCTTCACCCATCGTAGCCATCAAACGGATCGTACCTTTTTTAGGTAGTCCATTTTGGTGCAATTCAATCATTGTGATGATCAAAGCTGCCAAGCCGGACTTCATATCGGTAATGCCACGGCCATAAAGCAAGCCATCTTTTTCAGTCATTTCAAAAGGATCAGTTTGCCAATCTTTTAAATTGCCAGGGTCAACGACATCCATGTGACCGGAGATTCCAAGTACTGGCTTGCCACTACCGATTTCAGCGAACAAATTAGCCCGATTTCCACGGATTGGCTTAATTTCAGACTTAATATCGTATTCTGCTAATAACTTTTGCAGATAAGTTGCCACATCTTTTTCCTTATCATTAACGGATTTGATAGCAATCAATTTTCTCAAAATATCTAAATATTGTGTTTCACTCAAACGTTTCATTCAAATGCCTCCCAACATTGTTTACCAAATAATCTTAGCATTTAAACTTTTGAAAGTACGGTTACAGGACTTGATATAAATCAAGTAACTATCTTAATAATTAATTTATACTCAATTCATCAAATAAAAACGAGGTCAATAATATGTCCCAAATCAAAGATTACTTATCAGCCAACAAAGAGCAATTAGATTTATATACGGAAGCCATCACTAGAGCCCACGGTAGAAATCATCCCGAAGTTTTTGAAATTAGAGATATCTACGTCGACATCGATCAAAAAGTTGCTAACGGTGATGAAAATCTAACTGCTGACTTTGCCAAACTAACTAAAATCACTAATAACTACGCCATCCCTAGCGATGTTTGCCCTGTCTTCAAGGCCACTTATCACAGTCTTGAAGAGATGAACCAGCTCATTGCTTAGATACAAAAAGAGCAGTCGATAATTCCAATGACGGAAGTTATCGACTGCTCTTTATTTTTTAAAACTATTCATCATTTTAGAGAATGAATTACATCATTCCGCCCATACCACCGGCTGCAGGGTTAGCTGCAGGTGCGGCAGGAGCATCCTTATCAGGCTTGTCAGCAACGACAGCCTCAGTTGTCAACAATAGTGAAGCAACACTGGCTGCGTTTTGTAGAGCTGAACGTGTAACCTTAGTTGGATCGATGATTCCGGCGTCAACCATGTTTTCCCACTTGTTTGTAGCAGCATTGTAACCAATTTCGTTCTTTTCGTTCTTGATATGTTCAACGATAACTGAACCTTCCATACCAGCATTTTCAGCGATTTGGCGTAGTGGTTCTTCAAGAGCACGAGCAACGATGTTGATACCTGTTTGAACGTCGCCTGTTTCTTTAAGAGCAGTAACTTTATCAAGAACATTCATCAAAGCTGTACCACCACCAGCAACGTAGCCTTCTTCAACAGCGGCACGTGTGGCATTTAGAGCATCTTCAATTCTGTATTTCTTTTCTTTCAATTCTGTTTCAGTAGCAGCACCGACTTTAACAACGGCAACACCACCAGCAAGTTTAGCCAAACGTTCTTGTAGCTTCTCTTTGTCGAAGCTTGAAGTTGTTTCGTCTAGTTGCTTCTTGATTGTTGCAACACGGTCCTTGATGGCATCCTTGTCTCCAGCACCTTCAACAATAGTTGTGTTGTCCTTTGTAACAGTAACCTTACCAGCTGAACCTAATTGATCCATAGTTGTGTCTTTTAGTTCAAGACCAAGGTCTGATGTAATAACTGTACCACCAGTTAATGTAGCGATATCTTCTAGTTGAGCCTTACGACGGTCACCAAAGCCAGGAGCCTTAACAGCAACAACGTTGAATGTACCACGGATCTTGTTCAAAACAAGTGTTGGTAAAGCTTCACCGTCAATATCATCAGCAATGATAAGTAGTGACTTGCCTTGTTGAACGATCTTTTGTAGTAATGGCAAGATATCTTGAATGTTTGAGATCTTCTTGTCTGTGATCAAGATGTAAGGGTTGTCGAGGTCAGCTTCCATCTTGTCGTTATCTGTAACCATGTATTGTGAAATGTATCCACGATCAAATTGCATACCTTCAACAACGTCTAGAGTTGTATCGATACCCTTTGATTCTTCAATTGTGATAACACCATCGTTACCAACTTTTTCCATGGCATCAGCAATTAATTTACCAGTTTCTTCACTAGCAGATGAAACTGAAGCTACTTGAGCAATATCGTTCTTGCCAGAAACTTTGTGTGAAATGTTGTGAAGTTCATCAACAGCAGCCTTAGTAGCCTCTTCGATACCAGTTCTGATACCAACAGGGTTAGCACCGGCTGTAACGTTCTTCATACCTTCCTTAACGATAGCTTGTGTCAAAACAGTAGCTGTAGTAGTACCATCACCAGCGATATCGTTAGTCTTTGAAGCAACTTCTGAAACAAGGTTAGCACCCATGTTTTCGAAGTGGTCTTCTAGTTCGATACTCTTAGCAATAGTAACACCATCGTTTGTAATCTCAGGTGCACCGTAACTCTTTTCAAGGACAACGTTTCTACCTTTAGGTCCGATAGTTGTCTTAACTGTATCAGCTAGCTTGTTAACACCATCCAACATCTTTGAACGTGCATCTTCTGAAAATTTAATTTCTTTAGCCATTTAAAATTCACACTCCATATTTAATTTAAATTTATTAATTATTTTATTATTTATAAATTAGTCAACGATTGCCATGACGTCTTTTTCGTGAAGAATCAAATATTCGTTACCTTCATACTTAACTGTTGAGCCAGCATATTTATCAAAAAGAATCTTGTCACCCTTTTTGATGCTCATAGGTAACTTCTTACCATCGTCAGCAACTAAACCATCACCGACAGCTAATACTTCGGCTGTTTGTGGCTTCTCTTTGGCGTTGTTTGCTAAAACAATGCCACCGACTGTCTTTTCTTCTTCTTTATCGACTGTTACAATGACTCTATCTCCAAGTGGTTTTAACAATTTGAATTCCTCCGATTGATTATATTTTAAGTTTATTTTTATCGTTTAGCACTCGAAGTTCCTTTGTGCTAATCACAAGTTTTATATTAACATTATATTGTGAAGTTGCAAGTATTTACCTTTAAAAAAAATGGAGGAAATTATGTCTTACCAAAAAAATCAGTTTTTCACCCTACTGACTTACATCGTATTATTGAGTTTAGGTACGATCCTATCGCTCTTGAAAATCACCGGCTCGCCTTATTTTATCGCCTTAACTATTGGTTCAATCGTCGCTGCCGGATTGATGATCTACTTAGTTAAATTGAGCGGTCCCAACGACTTAGAGGAAAAAACCACTTTGAATCATGATCTGCAGTGGATCATCGTTGGAACAGTCGGTGCTATCGCTTTGCAGTATTTAATTGGTTTCGCCGACCAATTGATTTTTCACAGCACGAGTTCAGCCAATACGATGAGTCTGTTGTTGATGGTCAAAGCTTATCCTTATTATTTCATCTACGTGATGATTGCTGCACCGATCATGGAAGAAATTATTTTCCGAAGAGTCTTCTTCGCCAACTTGGTCAAGCCAACTAATATCTACATCGCCGCAATCATCTCAGCCTTCTTGTTTGCTTTCATGCACCAAGATACTAGATTTTTAGTCTACGTAGCTATGGGCCTTTGGTTCTCGTTTATTTATACTAAATCCGAAAACATTTACGTCAGTGCCGGTAGCCATATTGTCATGAACGCATTTGTTTTAACCATGGCAATTATGTAGAAAGTGGAGCAAGCCTGCTTAGATTCTGAATAATAATTTAAAAGCGGCAATGTTCGAATTTATGAATATTGCCGCTTTTGTTGTATTTTTAAATTAAAAGGCTTTTACATATTGTTCAGCTTTGGATTCTTGTAAATCAATTCCTAAACCTAGGTTTTGTTCTGGAATTTCAATTTGCCCATTATCATCGTTGATGCCACCAACAAATGGCGAATCCACGATATAGTCGAGTCCATCTAGGTCGATTGCTTTGACACTTGGTAGCCCTGCACTTAAATAGGCCGCCATCGTCAGGGCAATATTTGATTCAGTCGTGCAGCCAAAAAGACAGTCAACGCCATGTCTTTGAGCAAATTTAGCGATTTCTACTGCTTCCAATGGTCCGCCACATTTGATCAGTTTGATATTAATAGCCGTTCCATAGCCATTATCGATCACTCTTTTGGCATCTTCCAAACTGAAAACCGATTCATCGGCCACGATAGGAATTACTGACTTCAAACTCAATTGATGCATTTCGTCATACATAATCGTTTGAACCGGCTGCTCAATAAAATCCACTTGCAATGACGATCCGGCCAGTTTTTGAATGGCTCGAAGGGTCTTTTCATACGTCCAGCTTTGGTTGGGGTCGATTCGAATGTGAACGTCACTAGGTATCAACTGTTCCAACTGAAGGATACGTTCCATTTCGACATCGTTAGCATCAACCTTATATTTGAGAAATTTATAGCCTGCACTCAATGCTTGTTTAGTTTCTACAATCGTCTGTTGCGTATTCAAAATGCTGATAGTCGTGTCGTTGTTCAATCTGCGCGTATTAACGTCAATTCCTAGTTCAGCATTGATCTCAGTTTGATTGAATTTAGCAGCAGCGTCCAAAATAGCCGTTTCCATCCCATAACGTGGCGCAACATGATTAGTAAATCGTTGTAAAGAAAGCAAGACGTCTTCGGCTTCTTCATTCAAATGTTCATCAAAAAAATCTTTGGCAAAACGATACATTTCTTCACGACTCTCACCTGTCAATTTGATATTCTCAGCCGCTTCACCCCAGCCTACTTGTCCTTCTTCAAAAACCACTTTACAGAGGATTCCTTTGAGATTCCTTGAAGAACGAATGCTAGTAATGAATGGTCGTTTTAACGGAATATCTAATTTGTAGATACCGTAGCCAACTATTTTTGCCATGACCTTACCTCCAAAAACACCGTAATTCTTGACGATTTGACTATACTATAAACCCATTTGAAATATTTTCGATGCGATATGATTCGAAAAAGCAATTAAAAATTTTCCGACAAATGAATTTATTTATTAATAAATATTATAACTATTTAATTAATAAAATTTTTTGAATCTACGTAAAGTCGCCTTTACACTAAGAGTGAAAATTATGGTAGAAATCAGGTGGCAAGATTGATCAAAAATCAAGTTCGCAAATTACGGCAAGAACATCAATATTCACAAAAACAACTCGCTGAAATGGTCCACGTTTCTCGCCAAACTATCATTTCTATCGAGTCTGGACGTTTCCAACCTACTTTGGAATTGAGCTTCAAGTTAGCGTTAGTCTTTGGTAAAACGATTGAGGAAATATTTGAATATATCCCTGAATGAAATTGTTTATTTTAGAGAGCCTACTTTTAATAATTAGATATTTTTCTAAAAGATTGTATACAAAAAAGTCATCCAATTGAGTTTAGGATGACTTTTTCAAATTATTATTGCTCCTGCGCAACCACGAAATAATTACCCTCAGGATCTTGGAAATTAAACGTCAAAACACCATTAACTTCCGTAATCTCTCCCGCACTCAACAACTCATCATGCAAACGACCAAAGTCATTGGAGAAAAACATCAATGAAGGTACATTCTCCGAAACTTCTGGCGAATAAATCCGGATGTAATCACGTGGAAAAATCGACAACTCAACTTCTTCGGAGATGCCGACAATCACATTTTGGTAGCCGCCATTCATTGTCTGACGTGCGACAACTTGAGCGCCGAACTCTTCGGTCCAAAATTCAACGTTCATATCGACATCGTCAACATAAATCATAATTCTAGTTTTCATTTTCAAAGTCCTTATCCCAGACGACACCCATAGTTTTTTCACCAGTATGCACACTAATAGCTGGTCCTAAGTGACTTTGAGAAATGCGAGCTTCTGGGAATACTTCGGCGAAGTCATTCGACCACTTAGCTAACATTTCTCGATTATTAGAGTCAACGATCGTAATGTGCAATTTCCAATCGGGGTGTTCTTCTGCATATTTTTGAATTTCAAGTGAGATCATTCTAAAAGCGCGGTGCATCGTCCGTTCCTTATCAATGGCGTAAATTTTACCATCCTTGAAGGTCAACAGTGGTTTCACGTTCAAAAGACTACCAATGATAGCTGAGCGGTTGCTTAATCGGCCAGTTCGGCTCAAGTGCTTCAAGTCATCTACGGCAAAGTAAACTTGAGTTGAGTCACGCAAGTCGCTTAGCTTGGACATGATGACTTCGGGGTCGACATCTTTTTGAGCCAATGATCCCGCCAACATCACAAGATCAGCTTCTGCGGCACTAGCAGCCATTGAATCGAATGGATACACTTTTGCCTTGTCGTATTCTTTTACAAACATGCGTAAATTATCCATGAATGAAGTGATTCCTAATGACAAGTGAATTGAAATGATCGTATCGTAGCCTTCAGAAACTAGGCGATCATAGGCTTCTTCAATTTGCCCCATTGAAACTTGCGCCGTTGTGGGTAATTCGGGTTCGTTGCGTAAATAATCATAAAACTTAGCATCAGTTAATTCTTCAGTTTCTTTATATTGCTTGTCTCCCAAAATGACTGTGATCGGCAAGACTGTAACGTTGTATTTTTTAATTTGCTCGGGTGTTAAGTATGACGCTGTATCAGTAACAACTGCAGTTTTCATTAAATTTTCCTCGTTTTCCCATTGCGTATATCCATGCCTATAATAATAACATTTTATGAATATTTTTGAATCTATCGACCTTGTTTTAATCTTTGGAAAACGCTATCATTTTATTTAGTAAATATTTAGTAAAAACGGAGATCAACTATGGACACTAACGAAATTTTACAAGGCTATGCAAAAATCTTCGATCAAGCTGCTGAAAAGTTATTTTTCTCACCTGGTCGGATCAATTTGATTGGTGAACACACGGACTACAATGGCGGCAACGTCTTTCCTTGTGCTATCAGTTTGGGAACTTACGCTGCTTTCGGCAATCGCGACGACAATCAAATCAAAATGTATTCAGCCAACATTCCTGACACTGGCGTTATAAATTTGACACTCGACGACCTCGAATACAACCAAGCTGACAACTGGGCCAACTATCCTAAAGGGATGCTCTACTTACTTCAAAAAGCCGGCTACAAATTGACTCACGGATTCAATCTTTACATCCACGGCAATTTACCTGACGGTGCTGGTTTGTCATCATCTGCTTCGATCGAATTATTGATGGGAAATATTGCTAATGATGTTTTTCAGCTTGGCATCGACCAATTAGATCTAGTCAAAATGGGTCAACAAAATGAGAACGAATATATCGGCGTCAACTCTGGTATCATGGACGAATTTGCTGTCGGTATGGGCAAAAAGGATCAAGCCATTCTTCTCGACACTAATACGATGGAATATCACTACGCTCCAGTTGAACTTGGCGATCACGTCATCGTCATTATGAACACTAACAAACACCGTGAACTAGCTGATTCCAAATACAACGAGCGTCGCAGTCAATGTGAAAAAGCCTTAGCTCTTCTTCAAACCAAACTAAATATCAAATCTCTCGGTGAACTTTCCATCGACGACTTCGACCGCAATTCATATTTGATCAACGACGATATTTTGATTCGTCGGGCTCGCCACGCGGTTTTCGAAAATCAACGTACACTCAAGGCTATCAAACTCTTGAAAGAGAACAACTTAGTAGAATTCGGCAAATTGGTCAACGCTTCGCATGTTTCACTTCACTACGACTATGAAGTTACTGGTGTTGAACTTGACACCTTAGTTGAAGCTGCTTGGCAACAACCTAGCGTTCTCGGTGCTCGTATGGTCGGGGCTGGTTTTGGTGGCTGCGCCATTGCCTTTGTCGCTAAAGATCAAGTTGAAAACTTCGAAACTAACGTCGGAAAACTTTACCAAGAAAAAATCGGCTACAAAGCTGACTTTTACCTTGCCGAAATTGCTGACGGACCAAGAGAAATCAAACTTTCAGAGGTGGAAAATTAATGGACTGCGTTACTCAATTCGTCGACAAAATCATCAAAGCTGACAACGACTACCAAGAACTCGACCGTATTTATTTATACAATCGCATCTGTGCCTTAGTTGGTGATGACAACCATCAAATCGACGACGATCTAAAGACTGCTTTGCTCAAAACTGCCGTAGTCAATCAAAAGATTACCGATAATCAGACTGAAAAAGAAATTCTCAATGACCAACTAATGGATTTCTTAACTCCCTTACCTTCTAGAGTCAATCAGAAGTTCTGGAATCTCTATCAAAAGAGTCCTAGTGCAGCGACTGATTACTTTTATCAACTGAGTCAAGACAACGACTATATCAAAGTCAAAGCAATTGCCAAAAACATTGCCTACTCCGTACCGACCGAATACGGCGATATCGAGATCACTATCAATCTTTCCAAACCGGAAAAAGATCCCAAAGCGATTGCTTTAGCAGGTAAATCTAAGCAGACTGGCTACCCTAAATGTCAACTGTGCCTTGAAAATGAAGGCTACTTGGGACGTCTTGGTTATCCGGCTCGCTCCAATCACCGGGTCATTCGTTTAACTTTGGGTGGTCAAACTTGGGGCTTTCAATATTCGCCTTATGCTTATTTCAACGAACACGCTATTTTCTTGAACAAACTGCACCAACCAATGATCATCAATCAACACACTTTCAACAACTTATTAGAACTCATTCGCCTATTCCCTCAATATTTTGTTGGCAGTAACGCTGATCTACCTATCGTCGGTGGCTCCATGCTCAGTCACGACCACTATCAAGGCGGCAAGCACAACTTTCCAATGATGAAAGCTCCCATTCAACGAGAAATTACGCTGCCAGTTGCCAGTGTTAAAGCTGGAATCGTCAAATGGCCAATGTCAACCATCAGATTACAAAGCAAAGACCCTGAAGCTTTGGTAAAAGCTGCCACTTTAATTCACGAAAACTGGATGAATTATTCCGATGAATCAGTCGATGTCAGAGCCTATACCAAGGGAATTCATCATCATACAGTGACACCGATTGCTTATCGTAAAGAGGATGAATATGTCCTTGATATTGTTTTGCGTGACAACCAGACTTCCAAAGCATACCCTGACGGCATCTTCCATCCCCACGAAGATGTTCAACACATCAAAAAAGAAAATATCGGTTTAATTGAAGTTATGGGCCGGGCTATTTTGCCAGCCCGTCTCAAGTCGGAACTAAAGGAAGTCGAACGTTACCTACTCAAGCAGCCTAACAAGATGATGGCCTATCACAAGACTTGGGCCGATCAATTGCAAGCCAAATATTCAATTTCCGCTGACAATGTTGAAAAAATCGTCGCTAAAGAAACTGGCTTAGTCTTTGCCCGCGTACTTGAAGATGCTGGTGTCTTCAAATGGGATACTCAAGGACAAGAAGCTTTTGACAAATTCATCGGGGGATTAAAATAATGACTACTCTCAGCGATATTGCCAAAAAAGCTAACGTGTCACCAGCCACAGTCTCTCGCGTTCTCAATGACGATCTGACGCTCTCAGTTGCCGATCAAACTCGTACTAAGATTTTAAAAATCGCCACTGAATTAAACTATAAAAAGGCCAACCACCGCAACACACGTTTTCAAAGACGAATTGCTCTAGTTCAATGGTATTCCGAATCCAAAGAACAAGATGACCTCTATTACATGATGATCCGTGAAGGCATCGAACAACAAGCATTGACCTACGGTTTTGAAATCATCCGCATCTTCCACAATGATCTAGATTCCATTCCCAAAGATATCGACGGCTTGATTGCGGTTGGAAAATTCAGTCAGGAACAAGTCCAACAATTGACTTCAAAAAGTCACAACTTAGTCTTTATCGACGACGACCAATTTTCCGCCGGCTTCGACACCATCGTCACTGACTTTCGTTACGGAATCAAACAAGTTGTCGATTACTTTATTGATGATGAAATTACCGATATTGGTCTGATTTACGGCGAAGAAATATCGACTGATAAATTACGCGTAATTCACGATTATCGCTATGACAACTTTAAACAAGCCATGGAAAATCACCAACTCTTCAATCCAAAATTTTGTTTCAAGGGAGATTTCACCAAACAATCCGGCTACAATCAAATGAAACTGGCTCTCGATACCTTGCCTGATTTGCCACACGCCTTTTTTATCGCCAATGATTTGATGGCTGCTGGTGCCCTAAAAGCTCTACAAGAGGCCAAAGTTTCCATTCCTGAGCGCGTACAGATCTTCAGTTTCAATAACACTTCACTGACGACTTATATTAATCCTGAACTCAGTTCCGTTTCCGTCGCCACTAATCAAATGGGCAAAATGGCTGCCGAATTGATGCAAGACATTTTGACCAATCCACGTCACGTTACTAAACGAGTTGAACTGGCTACTAAATTAGTCTTTCGACAGAGCACGCTTTAATTTGGAGGAATTTTGAATGGCAGATTGCATTAAAGACATTCGTAACAAAGTTGGCCACGAGCCCATCATTTTGAACTTTGCCGGGGGCATCTTAGTCAATCAATCAAACCAAGTTTTGCTACAAAAACGTTCCGACCTGAATCAGTGGGGGCTCCCTGGCAGCGCTTTAGAATTTGGCGAGACAGCTGAAAGTGCCTGTCGACGTGAATTTATTGAAGAGACTGGCCTACATATCAACATCGATTCACTGCTAGGCATTTCAACCAATCACATTCAACACTACCCTAATGGGGATGTTGCTCAAGCTATCGCTACCTTTTTTGTCGTCAAATACTGCCAAGGAATTTTGAATTCACAAAATGATGAAACATTAGATTTAAAGTATTTTTCCAAAGACAATTTGCCCAGAATCTTTAATCACCAACATGAAACTTGTTTAAAATAATTGGCGGAATTCCCATGACTTTAGTCGTGGGATGGATAGCCAATTTTTTTGTGATTTTCGGTTGCTGTAAGAACATAAGTTCGTATATAATCATGTTGCAAAGGCGGTGAATGGTTTGAAATCGATGGCAGAACTTGAATATCATTACGGCATCAAGATGAGAATTTATCCAAATAATAAACAAAAGGATATTATAAATGTTAATTCCAATATCAGTAGAACTGTTTATAACAAATTGGTCGGCATTGATAAAGAAATATACCGATTAAAACAAATTGGAGTAAGCCTTAAAATTGCTCAAGATCGGATTTCAGAATTGACGAAGCGAAAAAACATTCGTGAATTATCTAATCATTATCAATATATGGAAGACAAACGAGTTGATAGTTTGGCCAAAGCTAACGCGAATATGAGTTACCTGAGGGCTTGGAAGATGTTTCGGGAAGTTCATAAGTCTGGTATTCCTAAATTTCATAAAAAGAATTATTCTGAGAAGTACCAAACCACCTGTCAATATTCAAAGAAATCAAAAATGAATGTTTATTCTGGATCAGTTAGATTCCTAGATGATAAACATATCAAGATTCCAAAATTGGGAACGTTGCGAATCAAAGGTTATAACAAAGTAATCTTTCGAGATAAAAAGGATATAAGAATTGGAACTGTGACTATTAGTAAGGATCCATGTAACAGATATTTTATTTCACTTCAACTCGGTTCTGATACCCCTTTTGTTGATCAGAAAATAAAAACTGGTAGTAATATTGGAATCGATTTGAATACTGAGAACTTCCTTACTACAAGTAATAATGTTGTAGTCGATAATCCCAGATTTTATCGAAAAATGAAAAAGAGATTATCTAAAGAACGAAGAACTCTATCACGTCGTATGAATCGAGCCAAAAAAGAACATCGGAAATTAAGAGAATCAAAAAATTACCAGAA
>NZ_AZEZ01000095.1:24975-26389 GCF_001434275.1 Companilactobacillus mindensis DSM 14500
CACAAAAATACGAAATCAACGTAATAACTTCTTGAATGTTTTATCTACTAAACTTATCAATAACCACGATTTGATAGTAGCTGAAGAATTGAGAAGTTCAAATATGTTGAAAAATCATGCTTTGGCAATGTCAATCTCCGACGTTGGGTGGAGAACATTTCTAAACATGCTAGCTTATAAAGCTGATTTATATGGTAGAAAATTTTTGACTATAGATCCAAAAAACACCACCCAAACATGTTCCAATTGCGGACATATCTTGAGCGGTGCTGACAAATTGACTCTAACCGACAGACATTGGACTTGTCCAGTCTGTCATAAACATCACCTTAGAGATCATAATGCAGCTATCAATATCCTAAATAAAGGATTGGTAAAGATGTAAAAAGATAACGTCTGTTTGGCAACTTGCGGACTAAAAAGGCATTGGTAATTAGCGTGTAAGACATAGCATCTTCGGATGGTACGCAGTGCTGTATCTATGCAAATTGTAGCTAGTAAGCAGTAGGTTTGTTTATTACTTACAAGCCATGGACTTCAGTCCATGGTAGTTGACATCATTATTTCAATAACGATTATCCTTACTACTAATAACAAGCAACAAAATTGCTAGTTATTTTCAAGCTACCTATAATTGACTTGAATCTACCATAAAGGAGATGTCGATCATGATGGGATTTGCAGGTTGTCGCACCCTTTGGAACATGGGTTTCATGGGCGGTGGCATGTGGTTGTCTGGCATTATTTTCTTGCTGATCGTTTTTGCAGCGATTTATTTGTTCAGCAACAGTAATCGCAATCACACTAATAAAACTAATGCCTTAGAAATTTTGGATCAGGAATATGCTAAAGGTAATGTTTCTGATGACGATTATAAAAAACGTAAAGAGAATTTAAAAAATTAATAATTTGAGGCCGAGGGAAAAACTCGGTCTCTTTTTTAATGTTAAGATTGAAGATATTTAGGAGGTCTACATATGATATGGTTATGGACACATCTGATTACCTGGATCGTTATGGCAATCATGATTTTATCGGCATTATTTACGAATTCACATACAAAAGTTTACGAAATGATTACTCGCGTCGGCTACTTAGTTATTATCGCCACCGGAGTTAAGTTGGCTTTACGAGCTTGGTCAGTCGAACCAACTCTCTTGATCGTCAAAATCATTGTCGCTTTGATATTCATCGCTTTGACCGAAATTGCTTTTGCTAGAAAATCTCAAAAGATTATCAGCAAATCACTGATCTGGGCCGTAGTTGTTTTCTGTCTAGTCACTGCCTTGATTGGTTTTGCTTTGGCTGGTTGGTATCCTTTTATTAAGCATTAGAAAAATCTCTGATTTTAAATATGATTCTTTTTCAAGTTTGGTTACATACAATTATTTAGATATACTAATAGGCCATCCAA
>NZ_AZEZ01000095.1:26399-113068 GCF_001434275.1 Companilactobacillus mindensis DSM 14500
AACAACTGGATGGCCTATTTTAGTATTGTTTTAAATAAAATATTGAATCATTAGATCCAAAATTTTAATACTACTAATGTAAAACAAATAAAAAACCGTTTAGTCTGGAATGGAATTCCGGTGGATGCTCAGCCGTGGTAGTCTCTTAGCTGGCGGTACCTTGCCAGGTTAGAGACAGACAAGCTTAGAGACAATTTGAACTGTAATTGGCTCTAAGTTGCTCTCACTGCGTTCCAGCGTCCACCAGAATTTCATGGAAGACGGCAGTGAACAACCAAACTTGAAAAAGAGCCTAAGTATTAAATCAGAGATTTTTTATGTTAATATTCTAAAAAAATCCAAAACTATTTTTTCCACAAGAAATTGATCAACAACTTATCCACTTGTTTATTCTCGTGCAATTTACTGTGTTGAGCCATCTTACCAGTGATTTTCTTCTCTTGATAAGATTTAGCGCGGTCACTGACTAAGTATTTCAAAGATTTGGAAGAAGCATTGCTGACTCGACCATCAGAATGGGTCCCATCACCCTTATCGCCGTATATATTCAAAACTGATGTCTTAGTTGGGTAAACTTTCCGTAATTTCAACAGTTGCTTGTAATCTTTATCCATCTTGTTCGGTTTCCCGGAAGCATTCAATTTCATCTTGTTAGGCTCGTCGTTCATCCCTAAAATACCGTTAAAATGACCTGCAATATCTACGACCTTATTGACTTTAGGCAAGCCTTTTTTACCGGCATAATCCATAATGTAATAATTGATAGCCATATTCCCCATCGAGTGACCAACAAAGTTGACGCTGCTGAATTTGAAGTGTTTTTGCAACAAAACAACCACATTCTTGGCCCATTCGCCGGCCTTCTTATAGTTACCCATCTTGTTATTATCAAAATTGACTTCAACTAAAGGATTCTTAGTTCCCTTAGGAATTGCTCAAATCAATTTGGCATAACCATTGGGGCTGACGTTGACTCGGACGATCTTTTTAGTGACCCCAGCCTTTTTAATAGCTCCAGTCATCTGAGTTTCAGCGTTGAAACTACTGCCATAGCCGTGGAAGAAAATGGTCGGCGTGCTGCTTTGAAGATACTTCTCAGAATTGCTGGCTTGCGTGTGGTGCTCGATGCCAAATAGTCCGCCGATAACTACTAGCAATGCCACAATAATTGAAATAATTACTCGTTTTTTATTCATATTTATTCCTCTTATACTTCATTATCTCTTATTGTAACTACCCTCAGAGCCAATACCTAGAGAAAACACTCCAATTGTTTCTTCAGCAATATTGACTTTGTGATTCAAATTAAAATAAATCTAAGAAAATGTAAATTTAGCCAAAATATATTAAATTTTTCATTGACACTCACTGATTGGTTAATTATGATAAGTCTAATAAATTTAATAATTCTTTAATTTATTAGATTGAATTTAACAAAGGAGATATAAGATATGGCAAAAGCAGATGCAACAAAAATTGATTGGAACAATTTAGGTTTCAATTACATGGACTTACCTTACCGTTTTACTGCTCATTGGAAAGACGGAGAATGGCAAGATGCTGGATTGACAGACGACAGTACCCTTCACATTAGTGAGGCTTCACCAGTCTTGCACTACGGACAAGCAGCTTTTGAAGGTATGAAAGCTTATCGTACACCCGATAACCACATTCAATTGTTCCGCCCTGACCGCAATGCTAAACGTTTAAAGGACTCATGTGAACGACTCTTGATGCCAGTTTTCCCAGAAGACAAATTCGTTGAAGCAGTAAAATCAGTTGTTAAAGCTAACGCCGATTTCGTGCCTCCATATGGAAACGGAGCTACTCTTTATATCCGTCCATTGATCATTGGTACTGGTGAACAAATTGGTGTTCACGCAGCTCCAGAATACATCTTCACTATTTTCGCAATGCCCGTTGGCAATTACTTCAAGGGTGGTCTTACACCAGTTAACTTCACTACTTCTCAATACGATCGTGCCGCTCACAAAGGTACTGGTCAAAGTAAAGTTGGTGGTAACTACGCTGCCAGTCTTTACCCCGGTGCTCAAGCTCACGACAATGGCTTTGCAGACTGTGTTTACTTGGATCCAATCGAACACAAGAAGATCGAAGAAGTTGGATCAGCTAACTTCTTTGGTATTACTAAAGATGACGTCTTCGTTACTCCTAAGTCACCATCTATCCTTCCAAGTATCACTAAATATTCCCTACTTTGGTTGGCTAAGAACCGCTTAGGCCTTGGCGCTGAAGAAGGCGATGTTTACGTTGATGATCTTGACCGTTTCAAAGAAGCCGGTGCCTGTGGTACTGCCGCTGTCATCTCACCTATTGGTGGTTTGGAACATAATGGTAAACTTCATACTTTCTATTCACAAACTGAAGTTGGCCCTGTAACTAAGAAATTATACGAAACTCTAACTGGAATTCAATTCGGTACTGTCGAAGCACCCGAAGGTTGGGTTCAAGTAGTTGAATAAAAATTAGTATTAAGGATTCTATCCTATTAAAGATCATCTAGAAAAACTAGATGATCTTTTTTTATACTATCTTTAATAGTTATCTAATTATTTTAAATTCTAATCACCCCTAATATTACTAACGCAAAACAAACAAAGAATTTATTAGTCTGGAATTTCATGGAAGACGGGAATCAAAAAAATATCTAGGTTTTAGACAAAAAAAGAGCCATGACAGGGGTAGTCACAGCACTTCTTTAATATATATATATTGTTATATGTTGGATTAATCGTAACTATTAATTAAGACATCTGAAGGGTAAGCTTAATTAATTGATTACTCATACGATTGGATGAGGCAGCGGGTTCAATTCGTAATATCCTCATAAAACCCTTTACTCGTTGATAGCCCTAAAGAACGCACAATAAAGCTGCCGTCCCCAGAATTATTAGTATCACTATTCATAACTCTATTGGGATCTAAATCTTCTCGCTAAGTAAAGGTTTATTACTCCTTGAATCTTACAAGACACATTGTATATTGAATCCCCCTTTTTGGTTTATCTCTATCTGTAAAGATTTTTATCCAAAATTGGAATAATCGATTATTCACTAAATGTTATATCCTATATTTAGATTAAGCATGATAGAATATTACAGAACAAATAATAAAAAGAGGTATTTTCAAATGAAGATTTATTTTGCCAATGGCTTATTTGCACTAGCAGATCGTATGTTTAACGAGTTCGTAGTTGATAAAATCAGAAAGATGGATGACACGATCGAAGTTTATCTTCCCCAAGAAAATGGCGACATCAATGACAAAATGAATTACGCTGATTCAATCAAAATTGCTCAAGAAGATAACAAGGAACTACTTTCTTCCGATTTAGTCGTGGCAATTTTGGATGGCGACACAATGGACGACGGCGTGGCTTCAGAAATCGGTTTAGCTTTTGGAAAAGACATCCCCGTTATCGGCGTTTACACTGACCTTAGACAACACGGTTTCGAAAACCCTGAAAAGCTTGAGGCTGTAAAGGGACTCGGTGAAAATCCTTTCGCATATATTAACAATTACACCGTTGGATTGATCAAAATGAATGGCCAAATGGTCAATAATATTGATGATATGTTATCAGCAATTAAAAAATATATCTAAAATATCTTTGCATATTTTGACTTATTTATATTTCAATTCGATTACGCGCATTTTACAGATAAGTTATAACTAATTTACAGTTGAGTTATAATCAACATTTCCCGGTCTAGACGTTATATGATTACTTCCGTTGAGAAAATTAGTAAAACAAAACACGTTTTTTAATTCGGGGGAATCTTTTTATAATGAAGATCAAAAATTTTGTAGCATCCATTTTTACAGTAACAACACTTGCATTGATCGGAGTAAGTGCACAAGCACAAACTGTTGATGCTGCTACTACAATGGCAAATATCAGTGGTGTCGTTTATGTCAACAATACAAACGGCGCAGTTATTTACAACTCACCTAACGCAAATGACGTTACAGAATCAAGAAGATTAGCTAACCAAACTGGTTGGGTCATCAACAAATCTGCTAACGTTGACGGTACTATTTACTATCAAGTAGGTACTAACGCATGGGTTGTTGCTTCTGATACTTCAAACGATGCTCCTGCAGTATCTTTGGACAAAGATATGTACATTAACGTCAATGGTGGTGTAAACGTCTATGATGCTCCTAATGGTAGCTATACTGGTGCCGTTAATGGTGGCGTTATGACTCACGTTTACGCAAGCAAGACTGATGCTAATGGTACAACTTGGTACAACCTAGCCAACAATGGTGGCAACCGTTGGATCAAGGGTGACTTCCTTTCAGAAGATAATGTTAAAAAGACTGTTACAATGTCTGCTACAGCTTATGATCCTGCTGTTCTTGGTTCAAACATGGGTTACAGTGGTGTTGCCGCTAACCTATCAAACTACCCTAAGGGAACACATTTGAGAATTACTGATAGCAACGGTAAAGTCTATGACCGTGTTGTTAATGATACTGGATACTTCGCATACAGCAATCCTAACCAATTAGATATTGCTATGCCTAACTCAGAAGCATTACAATTTGGCCGTCAAAATGTTACCGTTCAAGTTCTTGGTAACTAATTAATTAATTGAGAGAAATAAAAGCTTGGATCTGTGAGGGATTCAGGCTTTTTTGTTTGTTCGTTCACTGCCGTCGTCCGCTCGGCAATATCGGGGCTGGAACTGCTCTCGCTCCCGACTAATTAAATTTAATATGAAATGTATTAAAAAAATAAAGCCTATATCAACTGATGTAATAATAATTCAGTTGATATGGGCTTTTGTATATTTCCAGAAATTTATGTATTTGATTAAATACCATCAAAAATAATCATTTAATGATTTTGTGAATCAATATATTCTTGATGTAATTTTGGTCCGATTGCTTCTGGATCAGTAACTTCCAGACCAGGTTGTGGTTTCAAGTCTACTCCATCGACACTGCCTTGGATCTCGTCGCCATCATTGATGACCGTAAAGTAATTGAAGTTGCCATCAGGATTACCGGAATTACCATAACGGGAACCTTTGCCCAAGAATGATACATCTGTTGGCGTCGTTGACAAAATATCGTCGGCTGTAGGCCATCTGGCATCCAAAGATGTCGCAACTGTCTTATATCTGATCACACCGGCTGAATTAATTTCATAAGTTCCTTTAGTGTAAATGATTCCTGGATTGTTGGTATCGATATTGGCAACTTTATAATTATAAATATATTCACCATTACCTTTTAAAAGCAGCGTATAAGTGTCGCCCTTCCAAGTACATGTGTAAGGTACATCGGCAAACTTCTTGTCAGAATAATCAGTGCTATTCTTGCTGTCTGTTGAAGTTGTATCTTGGGTTGCATTTTGTTGAGTTGTAGCTTGTTCGTTATCTGAGTTATCGTCGCTCTTGTTTGCAGTTGAAGTAGCCTTAGTAGCCGTCTTAGTTGCTACTGGAACCTTTTTCTTCTTTGGTTTAGCAACTTGTTCCGTCTTTTGCGTATCGCTAGCAGAACTCTTGTTGTGTTCCATCCCCATAACGATTCCGACGATCAAAACAACCGCAATTACGACTATTCCACCGATAAATTTTAATATCTTTTTCATTATCTTCCCCCTAATTCATAATAAAAATTATATCAAATATTCTTAACTACGGATTATTTTTATTATTCAAAATATTTCCAATAAAAAGAGCGCAAAAAAAAGAGCCCTCGCTGTTGAGGACTCCCTTTAGTAGATATAAGTGGTAAGATGAAATTTACTGCAGTTTCATCAACGTTAAAATGAATCTAAACTTTAAATGTGAATCTTACTACTTGATACATATCTTACTATATGAATATGTAATACTGTTCAACTAATGGATCCTAGCGAAACACGTATTGAGTTTGCGCGACTACTATATTATTAGGTCGATCTTATGTTAACTTTTGTCGCTAGTTCCAAAAATGTCGTTGAACTGTACAGACTCTAAATTTTCCTTTGTTTTGGTACTAATCCTACCATCGAAACGATAAAACTTTCATAAATCAAAATCTTCTTTAGGGCTACAGTTCCTGACATTTCATCTTTACCACACCCATAATATAGCACGTTCGGTAAGCGGTTTCAATATTAAACACTCAAGTTAGAATATTTTTTTTGACACTAAAAAAGGACTCTCCGTTGGGGAGAATCCCTAGTTAGATATAAGTGGTAAGATGAAATTTATTGCAGTTTCATCAACGTTAAAATGAATCTAAACTTTAAATGTGAATCTTACTACCTGATACATATCTTACTATATGAATATGTAATTCGTTCAACTAAAGGATCCTAGCAAACTATGTAATGGATTTCGTGCGACTACCTAAATATGTCGATCTTATGTTAACTTTTATTGCTAGTTCCTAAAATGCCGTTGAACTGTAATGCCTTAATATTATTTTGCTCTCTACTAATCCTACCATCTCCTAGAAACGATAAAACTTTCTGAATCAAAATCCTTTCTTGGAATACAGTTCCTGACATTCCATCCTTACCACACCCATAATATAACATGTTAAGTAAGCGTTTTCAATACTCTATTTCAACTTTTTATAAAGCCGTTCATTCTCTTTAATTTCACTCAAATAGAACTTCTCGGTGATCGTCTTAGGATCAACGATCGTACCATCTTGATACTCAACTTGATAAATTCTTTCGTAATCATCGATGGTCATTTTTTGACGGTCATCGATGATTTTTTGTAGAGCTTTTTTATCGATAACTTTTTCAAAGTCAGCTTGGATCTGTCCACTGTACAATTCACCCACAGCTCCAGAACCGTAACTGAAGAACAACACTTCTTCACCAGCTTTAGCAGCGTTAACTAAGTATGACAACAAGCCCAGATAGAGTGAACCAGTGTAAAGGTTCCCTACCGCACGGCTGAATTTGATGCTGGCTTGGTAATGCTTTGTCAATTCAGCGTATTTAGCATCTGAAACCTTGCCCTCCAAAGTTCTCAATGCCTTAGTACCCATCTTCGTATATGGAATGTGGAATAGCATCGTTGAAAAATCATCAGCCGTGACATCATATTTAGCTTGATATTTGTTCCAAAGCGTCTGGAAAAAGTCCACGTAAACTTCATTAGAAAACTTTCCCCGAGCAAAAGCTGTCTTAGAGAAAGTTGGACGCCAGAAATCACCGACATTGCGAGTCATATAAACTGACTTGTGATCTAATTTCAAAACTCGAGGGTCTTGGCTGATGATCATAGCAACTGAACCGGCACCTTGTGTCACTTCGCCAGGAGTCTTGATGCCATAACGAGCAATATCAGTCGCAATGACTAATGCTTTTTTACCAGGATTATTGCTGACAAAATCGTAAGCAGTCTGTAAACCGGCTGTGGCTCCGTAACATGCTTGCTTGATTTCAAAAGAACGAATATCTTCAGGCAGATCCAACAGATCCATCAAAAAAGCTGCGGTGGATTTCGATTCATCGACACTGCTTTCGGTTCCAACGATCAGTAAACCTAAGTCCTTTTTATCTTCAGCAGTCAAAATACTGTCAGCTGAACTGGCCGCCATAGTTACTGCATCTTGATAAGGAAATGGCACGGCTTGTTTATCTTGGCCGATACCAATCGTAAATTTATTAGGGTCGACGTCGCGAGCCTTGGCTAATTCAACAATATCAATGTAATCTTTGGGAACGTAAAAACCAATCTTATCAATACCTATATTCATTATTCTTTTCTCAACTCCATCAAAATATTTTGTGCATTTTCAAGCGTATAATTCTTTGTTTGATTTAATTTAGCTGAAACTTGTTGGATCTCTTTACCGACGGCACCAGCTGAAACAGCCAACGATTTACTCTGTAAGCTCATGTGTCCAGCTTGAATCCCAGTCGTGACCAAAGCTCGCAAGGCTGACAAATTATTAGCTAAGCCAACCGCACCAACGACTGATTGCAACTGTTTACTACTATTGATCTTCATGATCGTCAAACTCAACTGTGCCATTGGCAAAGCTTTGATTGCCCCACCAACGCTGCCGAGTTCGATTGGCATTTCAAGCGTTCCAACTAATTGATCATTTTCGATTTTCCACTCACTGAATGGTTGATAAGCACCATTTTCAAAGGCATAACTGTGAGCAGCCGCTTCTTGAGCCCGAAAGTCATTGCCGGTAGCCAAGAATACGGCATCGATACCGTTCATAATCCCTTTGTTGTGCGTTACAGTCCGTTTGACGGACGTTTTAGCAAATTGAGCTAGTTGAACGATCCTTTTAGCAACTTCTTGTCCAGACATAGTTTTAGTGGCTAATTGGGCAAAATCAACTTTAGCATCGACCGTGATGACTTGTCCTTGGCCACTATTCGACAAAATACTGCATAAAATATCTCCAGAAATCAGGTCTGAAATATAATGTGCGGTTTTTTCCAAAATAGTATTCACTAAATTAGCTCCCATCGCATCGACCGTATTGACGCCCAATTCGATCTCAGTGAAATCAGTATAGTGATGAAAATCAAGCGAAACCACGCCACCGCCACGTTTGATCAAACTAGGATGAGCATTTTGAGCAAATTCTAAAATCTCCGGACGTTGCTGCTCTATACATAGCTGCTCAGATTCCGTTAACTTTTCCAAAACGATTTGGCCATAAACAATTCTGGCACTCGGAATCGTCTTGAAACCACCACTCAATTTCACACGCTTAGCTCCATTGGATGCGGCTGCCACCACCGATGGTTCCTCAGTTACCATGGGAACTAAGTATTCTACGCCATCGACCAAAAAATCAGTTGCAAAGCCATAAGGCAAGCTGAAACTGCCGACTTGATTCTCGCTCAAACTGTCAGCTAGATCCGTTGAGATCGTTTGCCGATTCTGCAATAATTCAGCTTGGTTCTTGGTAATATGCCCGCCATCGAGCAGTAATTTTATTCTCTGTTCATCAGTCATTTCGTAAATTTTCATCGTAATTTGGCACCCATTGCCATACCCATGCCACCACCAATACATAGTGATGCTAGGCCTGACTCTTTACCTTCTTGTTGTAAGGAATTGATCAACGTTGCAATCATTCTAGTACCCGTGGCACCTAGTGGATGACCCAAAGCAATCGCCCCACCGTAAATATTCAACTTGTCAACTGGCAATTGTAGATCCCGACTGACCGCAACAGCCTGAGAGGCAAAAGCTTCATTGACTTCGAACAAATCAAAATCAGCAACTGTCTTTTGATAACGGTCGAAGTATTTATTGATAGCATAGTAAGGAGCATAGCCCATATAATTAGGATCAATACCGATTTCAGCGTAACCAGTAACTTCAGCTACAAAGTTTAACCCTAGTTCCTTAGCCCGACTTTCTGGCATCAAGATCAAGGCAGCAGCTCCATCGTTGATTGGTGATGAGTTTCCAGCTGTTACTGTACCCTTTTTATCAAAGACAGTTCTTAACTTACCCATTTGTTCTAACGTAGTTGTTGGACGAACGGACTGATCAGTTGTAACAAGTTCGTCATTAACTTCGATCGGTAAAATTTCTTTAGCTAGTTTGTCTTGTGCTTGGTGAGCTTTTTGATGTGAATCAAAGGCAAACTTATCTTGTTCTTCACGAGTGACGTGATATTTTTTGGCAACATTTTCCGCTGTGATTCCCATTGGCAAGTGATTGAAGGCATCATTCAAACCATCGTTGAACAACGCATCGGATAATTTGGGACTTACGTCCATCTTGCCAGTTCTGGGTGCGTAAAATGGAGCGTTCGACATGCTCTCGATACCACCAGCTACTACGATCTCAGCATTTCCCATCTTAATAGCAGAAATACCTTCATAGATAGCTTTCATCCCTGAACCACAAACTTGGTTGACGGTCATGGCAGTTGAGTCCACGCGACCACCAACGTTCAAACCGATCTGACGTGCACTGTTTTGGCCCAAACCAGTTTGATAAACATTGCCGAAGATAAATTGGTCAACGATCTTAGGGTCGACGTGATTTTTCTTCAACAGTTCTGAAACGAGTTGCGTTCCTAGTTCAACCGCCGTTAAATCAGCAAATTGGCCTCTGAATTTGCCGATAGCAGTTCTTTTTGCATCTATAATTACAATTGGATCCATTATTTAAGTGTCCCTTCAAACTTGGTAGAATATCTCTAAGCCTTAATGATAATTTAATTACTGAATAAAAACAAATATAAATGGTGGAAATTTCTTATGCGTACTATTGATTTAATCTTATTATTAAATGATTTCAAAAAAAATAACCGTGTCTTTGTAGAAACAAACGACCAAAAGCTCGCCGTGATCGACTTAGAAATCATCGACGATGAAGTGATCCTCAAGACCTCGACTAAATTGCATGGTCTCAAGAACTGGGAGTTTCTCGCTTTGATCAATCAAAAAGCTTATTATGAAATGCCCGTTTTCTTCAATAACAAAAACAGCCACCAACAACTCTTCGGTTTCAGAGTTGCTAATGACTGCTTATTATTCGGTTAATTATTTAGTAGTTTTCTTAACAGGTTTGTCATTTGCTTGAAGTTTCTTAGCAAGATCGACAATGTAGCTCTTCAATTCATCTTTAACTTCGGGGTGAGTTAGACCATATTCAATATTAGTCTTAACGTAGCCGAACTTGTTACCGACATCGTATCTGTCACCCTTGAATTCGTGGGCAAAGACGCGTTGAGTCTTGTTCATTCGGTCAATAGCATCTGTTAATTGAATTTCGTTACCAGCACCTGGCTTTTGAGTTGCTAGTAAGTCAAAAATTTCTGGTGTCAACAAGTAGCGGCCAATAATAGCCAAGTTACTTGGGGCATCTTCTGTCTTAGGCTTTTCAACGAAAGTCTTAACATTGTATAGACCTGGTTCATTCTCGCCTTCAGGATCGATAACACCGTATTTAGAAACATCCTTTTCAGGCACCTTCATAACGGCAATCGTTGAAGCGTGAGTCTTCTCATAGTCTTCGATCAATTGTTTTGTCAAAGGAACCTTATCCTTCATCAAGTCATCGCCTAGCATAACGACGAAAGGTTCGTCAGCGATAAATGACTTAGCTTGAAGAACAGCATCTCCCAATCCATTTGGGTGAGCTTGACGACTGTAATACAAGTTAACGCCAAGGTTAGTTGTGTCTTGAACGACTTTTAATAATTCAGTTTTGTTCTTTGATTCTAGGTTTTGTTCCAATTCTGGTACAGAATCAAAGTGATCTTCGATTGAGCGTTTGTTCTTACCAGTGATGATCAAAATATCTTCAATACCTGAAGCCTTAGCTTCTTCAACAATAAATTGAATCGTTGGCTTATCAACGATTGGTAACATTTCCTTTGCTAAAGCCTTAGTGGCTGGCAAAAATCTTGTTCCTAATCCCGCTGCTGGTATAATTGCTTTTCTAACTTTCATTATTATTCTCCTTTTCCATGCGACTGCAAATAACTAGTTAATCTACTAGTACTTATCCTTAAAAATGGACCACCATATGCTTCAGCAAAACCGACATTAATAGCATTTCCAAATAAAAAGATTGTCACTGACATATTCACCCACAATAAAAACACGATAATTGCGCCAATAGCACCGTAATTGTCCCAGGCTGCACCGAAGTATTTCAGATAATACGAAAACATCTGTGACAAGCCCAAAACGCCTATGCTAGTAATAATGGTCCCAACTATAATGTAATAAAATTTTAAATGAATACTGGGTAAAAAATAAAATAAAGCAAACATGATCAAAAACATTATAACAATTGCGAACGGCCATTTCCATCTAGTAAATTCATCCAAAAGTCGGGAATTTACTCGTAGTAAAGGAATCAGCCAATTTAAAAAAAGTTGTCCGAACGTAAAGGTTACGATTGCGGCCACACCGATCACCAATAATAGCAAGGTCGTCACAAAAGCTAATCCGCGTCGGATAATATAATTTAAAAAAGTTTTTTCAACAAACAAACTGCTGATATCTAAACCATAGGCTTGATTCATTGTCATCTGTGCAATATTTAAACCTCGAGAAATAGCCCACAAGGAAACCACAATACCAATTGACAAGATACCTTTATTCGAATTGGATAAGACTTTAATGATTGTCGGTAAAATATAGTGATGCAAGTCATCCGGCAAGATGAACTCGATATAACTAATAACCGTCGGTTTATCCAATCTTAATAACGGAATCAAGTTTCCCACGATGATCACAATGGGGAAAAGCGACAACAGGATGTAATATGTAATCGCCTTTGAAGCTAAAGGAATATTGGACTCGGTCACCGCTTGAGTGACATATTTTACAAAACCAACTAACTTCTCTTTTTTGGATATGGGCTGTTTAAATAATGGCACCTGTTGTTTATCTTCTTCCATTATTCACACCATTGATTATAGTAAGTATTTAGCATCAAATTCAGGATCTTGCGATGTCAAAATTTTAGGACCATCTTTAGTAATGGCGATTGTGTGTTCATATTGAGCTGAGTCTGTGCCGTCGGCTGAAACAAAGTATTCCCAACCGTCAGCTTTAACAAACTTATCTTTGATCTCCCAAGTACCCAGGTTGACCATAGGTTCAATTGTAATCGTCATACCTTCACGTAATCTTAAACCTTTGCCAGGTTCGCCATAATGAGGAACATTTGGAGCTTCGTGCATCGTTGGTTGAATACCGTGGCCAATCAAATCACGCACGTCTCCCATGTGGTTTTCATCTTCAACGTAATGTTGGATAGCATAACCGATATCACCTAAACGATTGCCAATAACCGCTTGGTCGATACCTAAGTAAAGTGCCTTGTGCGTAACGTCCATTAATTTTTGGTCTTCAGCTGAAAGGTCGCCTACGGCATATGTCCAGCATGAGTCGCTTTCATAGCCATCAAGGTTAACTGTCATATCGACCTTCAAAACGTCGCCACTCTTTAAAATAAGGTTCTTACGAGGGATTCCGTGAGCAACTTCATCATTGACACAGACACAAGTAGCATACTTGTAGCCTTCGAAACCCTTTTCTGATGGACGGCCACCGTGAGATACGATGTAGTCGTTGGCAAAGTTTTCAATTTCCATTGATGAAATTCCCGGTTTGATAATGTCACGCAAATCAATATGTGTATTAGCAAGCAATTCTCCAGACTTTCTCATTCCTTCTAGTTCTCTTGCAGATTTTAATGTAATCACTTTTTAACATGTCCCTTCAAAAATGTGTTAATTTCATTATAACATTGTAGGAAGTTTTAAAAAAAACTGCTTTACATCTAAAAATATCAAAGGAGTATATCTAACAACGAGTAAATTCAAAAAGTTACTAAAAGTAAATAGTCTAATTATCGGTTCGATCATTGCTGCCGATCTCTTTGTCCTAAATCGACACCATCTTGAAAATGATTCTCACATTCGCAAAGTTGCAGCTTCACGCCAAATGAAGTTGACGCCACTGTCACGTTTGAAAAGTATTCAAGCTGACGAAGAGCAGGAATTTGATAGCAAATAATGATAAAGGTTAAGAAAAGGCTTGATTTTTGCTATAATATCCCAAGATATGAAAAAATGAGGCGACATTTAATATGACAAAAGTAAAAATCGTTTTTGCCAGCGTTACTGGTAATGATGAAGACATCGCATACATCTTAACTGAAAAATTCGAAGAACTTGGCTGTGAAGTAGATATGAGTGAAGTTTCTCAAACTGATGCGGCTGACTTCGAAGATAGTGACATCTGCGTAATCGCAAGCTACACTTATGACCAAGCTATCGTCCCTGATGAGGCTTTAGATTTCTACGATGATATGAAGGACCTCGACTTGAGTGGCAAAGTATACGGCACTTGTGGCTCTGGCGACACGTTCTATGAAGAATTCTGCCGTGCCGTTGATGAATTTGCCAAAGTTTTTGATGAAGTTGGTGCCACTAAGGGTGCTGATTCCGTCAAAGTTGAATTGGACCCTGAGCAAGATGACATCGATCATCTCGATAATTTTGCCGAAGAAATTTATAAAAAGGCACAAGAAATGGATCTTTAATAATGGACTTTCTAAAAAAATATCGGAATTTTTGGGTGTATTGTCTCTTTGGATTCCTAGCATCTCTGATCAATATTGGAATCTTTGACTTATCGCACAATTATTTCCATATCCCACTGTGGATAGCTAATACGATTGCTTGGTTCATTTCGAACTTCTTTTCATTCTTCGTAACGAAGATCTACGTTTTCAAATCAGAAATAGAAAATCTCAAAAAACTCTTTCAAGAAGGTTTCATTTTCTTGATCTCGAGAATCTTTTCACTGATTTTCGATGACATCTTTATGATCGTAGCTGTTTTCATTTTCCCTTGGAACAATTTGATTATTAAAGCCATCGACCAGTTGATTGTCGGACTTTTCAACTACTTCTCTTCCAAATTGATTTTCAACTATCAGAATCGACACATTTTGGAACGGATCAAGCGTATCAAAGAAAAACGTAGTCGTAATGAATATTAATATTAGTTATTGTTTGCTTCCCGTCTTCCATGAGATTTCGGTAGACGCTGGAACGCTGTGAGAGCAACTTAGAGCCAATTACAGTTCAAATTGTCTCTAAGCTTGTCTGTCTCTAACCTGGCAGAGTACGCCAGCCAAGAGACTACCACGGCTGAGCATCTACCGAAATCTCATTCCAGACTAATGAATTTTTTTGTTTGTTTTATACTTAATAACATTAAAAAAAGAAACATCCCATAATTGTTAGACAAATAAATCTAATAATTATGGGATGTTTTTTTATGATTAACTATTCGTTTAAATTAAAAGCAAAAGTAATTAATGACTATCTATCAGAAATATATATCTTTCAATCCATATGAGTCTTTAGATATATTCCAAATAAATTCATTAAACCAGCTTGGAACAAAAATGAAAATTGGCTCAGCCGTGGTAGTCTATCTTACTTCGCGTACCTTGCGGAGTTAGATAACACCTCGAATTTGAGACAATTTGAACTTCAATTGGCTCAAATCGATGGTCACAGCGTTCCAGCCAAATTTCAATTTTTGTGGAAAGCGGCATCCTTCAACCACCCCAATTTAACGGTTCTAATTTATCTCAATGCGAAAAAAAAGTTCAAACCATCAAAATGGTCTGAACTTTTTAAATTAAATAAATTAAGCCAAAGCTTTCTTAGCAGTGTCTACTAAGCTTGTAAATGCCTTTGGATCTTCGATAGCAACTTGAGCTAACATCTTACGGTTGATGTCAACGTTAGCTAACTTCAAACCGTGCATTAACTTGCTGTAACTGATTTCGTTCATTCTTGCAGCAGCATTGATTCTGGCAATCCAGATCTTACGGAAATCACGTTTTACTTGACGACGGTCACGGAATGCGTAACGGTATGAAACCATGATTTGTGTGTGTGCAGCTTTGAAGGTAATGTGTTTTGAACCACGGTAACCTTTAGCTAATTTTAAAACCTTCTTGCGACGTTTACGTGTTACTGTTCCACCTTTTACTCTTGGCATAGTGAATTTCTCCCTTTATTTTTAGATTAGTAAGTTGCTAACATTTGTTTGATACGTTTCATATCACTTGAGCTAACCATACCTGGCTTAGCTAATTGGCGACGTTGTTTCTTTGTCTTACCATGGAAACGGTGACTTGTGTAAGCATGCATTCTCTTCCAGCCACCATTAGCTGTTTTCTTGAATCTCTTTGCTGAAGCACGGTGTGTCTTTTGTTTAGGCATAATAAACTCCTCGATTATTTTTTATTATCGTTAATTGGATCTAGCATGAGAAACATGCTACGTCCATCCATCTTAGGTCTAGTAGTTACTGTGGCAACATCTTTTAGTTGTTCAGCAGCCTTGTCTAAGACTTCCTTACCAATCTCTTTATGAGTAATGGCTCTACCTCTAAAACGAAGGGAAACTTTTACTTTATCACCCTTAGTCAAGAACTTACGGGCGTTGTTCAATTTTGTATTGAAGTCATTTTCTTCAATTGTGGGACTCAAACGAACTTCTTTGACTGTGAAAGTCTTTTGCTTCTTACGAGCTTCACGGTCTTTCTTTTGAAGGTCGAATTTGTATTTACCGTAATCCATGATCTTGGCAACGGCTGGTTTAGCATTTGGTGACATTAATACAAGATCCATATTAGCACCCTGGGCTAAACGCTTAGCTTCAGCTAGTGGCTTTACACCAAGTTGATCACCGTTTTCGGAAATCAAACGAACTTCTTTAGCACGTATTTCATCATTAATGATTAATTCTTTAGCGATAGCTATACACCTCCTGAAATTTTAAAAACAAAAAAAGTGGGCGCATAATGCGCCCACTTTTATTTAGTAAATAGCTGCCTATTTACATAATCGTATTAACCCAGCGGCATATTGCTTAGGTGAGAAGCGGGCGCTTCTGCTTTATCTCAAGTAAAATCTTACTAAAATAATATAACTTTGTCAACAAAGTTAATTATTTTTATGAAAATTTACTATTCAAATTCACTAGGCTTAGTAGTTGTTTGTTTGAAATAGTAACTGATCGAATCAAGGATTCTTTCGGATGCTTTACCGTCACCATAAGGGTTCTTGGCATTTGCCATGCGGTCATATTCGGCTTTGTTAGTGATCAAATTAGTCATTTCTTTTTCAACTACATCTGAATCAGTTCCGACAAGCTTCAATGTACCAGCTTCAACACCTTCAGGACGTTCAGTCGTGTCACGCAAGACAAGTACTGGCTTTCCTAGTGAAGGAGCTTCTTCTTGTACCCCACCGGAATCCGTCATGATGAAGTAACTTCTGGAAGCTAAGTTGTGAAAATCAACTACATCAAGCGGTTCGATCAAGTGAACCCGTTCAACGTCACCCAAAATATCTTTGGCAGTCTTTTGAACGACTGGGTTCAAGTGAACTGGATATACTAATTCGATGTCATCGTGTTTCTCAACGACTTTCTTCATTGCACGGAAAACTTGTTTCATTGGTTCACCTTGGTTTTCACGACGGTGCATTGTGATCAAGATCATCTTCTTATCCGGATCAATAACATCCATGATATCGTGATGATAATCCTTGTGAACGGTACTTCTCAAAGCATCGATAGCTGTATTACCAGTTACGAAGATGTGGTCTTTTTTGTGGTTTTCTTTCAACAAATTAGCTTTGCTTTCATTAGTAGGTGCAAAGTAAATATCAGTCAAATCATCAGTCATTTGACGGTTCATCTCTTCAGGCCATGGGGAATACTTGTTCCAAGTTCTCAAACCAGCTTCCACATGTCCGATAGCTGTTTGGTGATAGAAAGCTGACAAGGCAGCACTGAAAGTTGTTGTCGTATCACCGTGAACTAAGACGATGTCTGGCTTTTCTTTTTCGATAATACTGTCTAGTTCTTTCAAAACTAATCCAGTAATACCACTTAATGTTTGACGTTCCTTCATAATATTCAAATCATAATCCGGTTTGATATCGAAGATCTCCAAAACTGAATCCAACATTTCACGATGTTGTGCAGTCACAACAGTCACAGTTTCGAAGCGGTCACTATTTTGTTTTAATTTTAAAACTAATGGTGCCATCTTGATTGCTTCTGGTCTCGTACCAAAAACAGTCATAACTTTAATTTTATCCAAAATTATCACCTCAACAAATTACTTCAAGTATATCAAAGATACGATTAATAATATAGGTAGTTACCTTTTGTTTATATAATGTCATTTTCAGAAAGAATATGGTTATAATAAGCTATTATGATAAATTTATTCGCGTTAATTATAGTTAGCATTTTGACGACTTTAGTCGCTTTTTTCACAGTTATGGCAATTTACTATACAATTACCAAATCCGATAGCAAAAAATACTGGTGGTTGATCCTTTTAGGACTGGTAATCCTTTATCTAATCGCAATCTTCATCTATTTTCACGTTAGGTAAAACGCTTACTGAAATAGTTTGGCGAAATAAGTATTAATTTCGACTACTTTGAGTTAAAATTATCAATGTATTCAAAATGAAATTTATGGAGGTTTATCGATGGCTTTAACAAACGGTAACGAAATTTTCAATAACGCCCGTAAAGGCAAATATGCTGTTGGTGCTTTTAACATCAACGACTTGGAATGGACACGTAGCATTTTAGCTGCTGCTCAAGAAACAAACACACCTGTCTTGGTTCAAACATCAATGGGTGCTGCTAAGTATATGGGTGGATACGAATTATGTCTACACCTTGTACAAGACACAATCAAATCAATGGGTATTACAGTTCCAGTTGTAATGCACTTGGATCACGGTAACTTTGAAGCTGCCAAAGAATGTATCGAAGTTGGTTACAACTCAGTTATGTTCGATGGTCACGACTTACCATTCGAAGAAAATCTTGAAAAGACTAAGGAAATTGTTAAATTAGCTCACGCTAAGGGCATTTCTGTTGAAGCTGAAGTTGGTTCAATCGGTGGTACTGAAGATGGTATCGTTGGTCTTGGTGAATTAGCTGATGTTGAAGAAGCTAAGACACTTAACGCAACTGGTGTTGATTATCTTGCTGTTGGTATTGGTAACATCCACGGTGTTTACCCTGACAACTGGAAGGGCTTAAGCTTTGACCGTCTTAAGGAATTAGCTGATGTTATCGATACACCACTTGTTCTTCACGGTGGTTCAGGTATTCCTAAGGAACAAATCATCAAGGCTGTTTCAATGGGTATCTCAAAGGTTAACGTTAATACTGAATTACAACTTTCATTCGCTAAAGCAACACGTGAATATATCGAAGCTAAGAAAGACTTGGATATTGACGAAAAGGGTTATGACCCACGTAAATTGCTTGCACCTGGTGCTAAAGCTATTACTGAAACAACTAAGGAACGTATCGCTTGGTTCGGTACACCTTCAATCAAGTAATTTAATTACTTACTTAAAAAAGACAGAAACTTTTGTTTCTGCCTTTTTTTGTACCCTTTTTACCGCTAAAAAGCTCGATCGTCTCTTCCCTATTTTTTAACAATTGCTGAGTTTCATTGTGAAGTAGTCATATCACAATCGAAATTTATTTTTATCACTTATATCCAGCAATAATCCATATATACCAACATTTGGCATCAAATTTTATTAACAATTTCACAATCATTTGTATTGTGAAATTTATAAAATCTTGCTATACTATGTTTGTACCAATAAAGAAAGCGCTAACATAGAGAAAGGAGGGGCTAAATATAGTCACTTTGTCTAAATCTGGAATAGGTTTTCAAAGTCTATCTTCCGCCTCCCATGTAGAAAACATAATAACTTGATCTATGACTAGATGCTTATTCTAGATATATAGTTGATTTTACTTGTAACTCCCAATTGCAAAATCGGTAGGAATAAAAACTCATTTCTTAAATTTACCCGAAAATACAACGGATCATAATAATCTCCCTAATTCATTGAATACCCCATCATTCAATGACGATAGTTAATTTCTTAAATTCCTATCGAAAAATCAACTACACATAAAAAAAGATCAGTAGGTTCCCCGCCTGCTGGTCTTTTTGTTTTGTCTAAATATGCATGATCGGTTGAGCTGTATAGTTTTCGGTCTTGCCTTCGATCGTCATGCGGTTACGACCTTTGTTTTTAGATTCGTAAAGATAATTGTCAGCACGCTTGAGGGTATCTTCAAAAGTCTGATCCCCCACTCTAAACATTGTTACGCCAAAGCACAAGGTGACGCTCAACTGCTTATCTTGAATGAACAAAGGCATTTCTTTTAACGTCTGATTAATGGCGTTGATAATGGTTTTACAGTACTCACCATCAACTCCATTGACGATAATGACGAATTCTTCGCCACCGTAGCGGAACAAATTGCTGTCGCTTTTATCAACGTGCAATTCTCTTTCCACAATATGGGCCACATGCCGCAAAACTTCATCGCCAATCTCATGTCCGTAATGATCGTTGAATTTCTTGAAGCGGTCGATATCAAACATGACCAAAGACACTGGTCTGTCCACATCCTTTAAATGTCTTTCAAAGGCCTCATGCGATAATTTATTGAAATTAGCTCGATTTCTAACCCCAGTCAAAGCATCGTAGTTGACCTTTTTATTCAGATCATCATACGCATGCAAGTACGTCGTCATCTTCTGTTCAATGACTCGAGCAACTAGCATGTACAATTCAAAGACGATAAAAATACCGATGATATCCGGAACTGGAAAGTTGTAATCTATCCAAATAATGACCCACCAACAAACACCAAATAATATTTGAGCCGCAAGGTATTTATAGTTTGAAACTAACAAAACGCCTTTGTGATCGTACAAAAAAGTAATCACAACGAACAAAATTATATAAGAGATCACAAAAAGCGGCATCTCCGGCCCTTTTAAGCGTTCCATTACAAAAGATGGATGATAAATAAACGGCAAAGCCAGATTTAATAACACGATCAAGCGATTATTGAAGACGAACAGACAGTAAAATAACAGAGTCAATTCAGCATTGGCATACAGCCCACCCAATTCAACCACTTGCCCACCAGTTAAGTTGTGAAAGACTCGTTTGACCAAAACTAACGCGATGATCAATAACGCCATTTCTGAGATATTAACGACAACTTTTTGTAAATACGGCGATGTAATACTGATTTTCTTTTCCAAAGTGAAAGCAAAATAAGTAATCAAGGTAATAAAACCTATCGTTACGATCCCCGTTATCAGTGAATTGATACTAAAACAGATCCTAAATATTTCGTATAAATTTCCCAATTTAATATCCCCGCAATATCTATTAAACTACCGTCAGTTTAGCATTAAAACCATGCTTAATAAATATACAGTTTTTAGGGTATTAAAAAAATCATACCATCGAGGTATGATTTTTATTCATTATCTTCTTTAGCGATAGCCTGTTGTGCTACCAAGTTAAGATAGTTAAATGGATTATCGTAATTTGGTTGGAAAAGCATGTCGACAAAAGCCAAATCATCGATCGTATTATTATTTTGAATACAGATTGAAATAGCATTGGCCGATTGAGCCACTTCATGTTTACTGAACAACTGAGCTCCAAGAACTTTTCGCGTATCCTTGTCATAAACTAGATAAATCGTCAGCATATCAGTCGTTGGCATATAGGCTGGCCGGTAATTATCGTGGTAAACGACGCAGTCAGCATTTATTCCGCTGGCCAAAGCTTTTCTTAATGTCAAACCAGTTTCAGCCAAAGTATAGCCAAAGATTTCCATGGCGGTTGTTGCTTGTGTACCCATGTATTTGCGAATATCGCCAAAAATGTTGATTCCGGCTAAAGTTCCTTGGCGAACCGCATTCGTAGCTAAAGGAATATATTTCATTTCACCAGTTGGATTGAATTTAACGACACATGAATCTCCCGCTGCATAAACATCTGGATCTGAAGTTTGCATGTAATCATTGATGATGATGGCACCATAACCGTCCATTTGGACTTGGCCCCGTAACAAATCAGTGTTGGCAAAGAAACCAGTACATACGATCACTAAGTCAGCTTTGTAAGCATGTCCGGCTTTAGTCTTGATCGTCAATTGGTCACCGTCTTCAATTTCAGCAACCCGTTCGCCTAAGTGAACTTGAACGTCGTGTTCCTTTAATTTTTCAATAATTTCTTCTGACAAACCTGAATCGACATAGTTATTTAAAATTTGATTCCGTGATTGGATCAAGGTAACTTCGTGGACTGTATTGGCGTAGCTTTCTGCAAGCTCAACTCCCACATAGCCAGCGCCAACAATCGCAATGCTAGGATAATTCAAAGCAGATTCATAGATCTTTTTGGCTTGGGCATAGCTCTTGCACAAAAGAACACGTGGGTTATCCATACCGCCGATGGGTGGGATTCCTACTTCAGAACCAGTCGTCATGATCAATTTGTCATATGTATCTTCAAAAATATCCTTAGTAACAAGGTCTTGAACAACGATTTTTTTATTTTTAGTATCGATTTTTATAACGTTATGCTTCATATGAACCTTGGCGCCATAGCCTTCAAGTGTGGTAGGGTCAGCATAAAACATATCTTCAAGGTTATTGACGATTCTACCAAGATATAAAGCAATTCCGCATGACAAAAACGCAATATTATCATCACGTTCATAAACTGTAACATCTGTTTCTGGATGCTTTTCTAATATTTTTTCAACTGCAGCCGTTCCAGCATGTGTACATCCGACAACAATAACTTTCAATAGTCGGTTCCTCCTCTACAGTACCTTTTTATACTCACTTATTCATTCAGCATAACACAATATATATAGTTTTATTATATCAATGAAGTAAATATCTCATAGTTTAAAAATTGTATTTTTATCTCTCAATTATCGGACCGAATATTTGCCAAATTTGTAATATAATAAACTTGTGTTGACTTTTTTAATTGGAGTTTATTTATGAAAGAAATCAAATATAGCAACGACATTAATTCAGCTATTTATAAAGATAGTCTCAAAATCAGGACCGACGTTTTCGTTGACGAGCAAAACGTTCGTAAAGATTTAGAGATCGACGATCGCGAAGCTGACTGCACTTACTTCAATGTCTATTTGGATGGATCGGCTGTGGCTACGGCTAGGTTCTTCCCTACAGATGACAATGGTATTCACGTCCAACGGGTCGCTGTACTCAAAAAGTTTCGTCAAGAACATTAGGTTCACACCTTTTAAAATATATTTTCGCTTATGCCAAAGATCACCACTATAATTATGTGATTTTAGGTGCCCAAGATCATGCCCAAGACTTTTATAAAAAACTAGGCTTTCATGTTGTCGGAGATGCTTACCAAGAAGTCGGCATCGCCCACCACGACATGAAATTGGACTTACAATAAAATTTACTTTAGTATTAATTCGCAGATATTTTTTTCACAAACCCCATTAGGGTGAAATATTATAGGGACCGCGTGTAAAGGAGTTTGATTATGTATAGATTTTTTATTCAACCCCAGCTTGATAAAGTTAATAATTCACTGATCGGCTATGAATTGTTAATGAAGAAAAAAACTGATCAGGGTTGGAGACCACCAGCTAATTTCTCAGATATACCCTCTCATACAATGGCTTCAGTCTTGATTGCCACAACCAAATTATTATCATTGAAGATCGGTTCAGTTTCCGTCAATATCAACCGCAACCAACTGATGGATAAAGAAGTTCGGGACGCTATCATTGAAGCTCAAAGCATTTTACGACCATTGCGTGTAGTCGTTGAATTGACTGAAGATACGCCTAACGAAAACTGGCCTAATTCGACTTTGATTCCTTTGATTCAAGAATTCATCAATTACGGCATGGACTTCAGCTTGGATGACTGTGGAACTGGTGTCAATCAATTGGACCAAATTCAAGATATGATTCCTTTAGCTTCAGAAATAAAATTTGCCATTCAAAATTTTGGTGAAAAATTACGTGATCCTGACATCGAGAAAAAAGTTATCTTCTGGAGAGATTTCAGTGAGAAGAATAATCTCCGCTTTATTCTCGAAGGTATCGAAGATGAACACGATGACGCTTTGGCTGACTCGCTCAATATCGATCTACGCCAAGGCTACTATTACGGCAAGCCACACTTGTTGAAGTTAGATGGCGACAAATGATTCCAAACAAATAGCATCAATATTACCGAAAAAATTCTTGGTAATATTGATGCTATTTTTATTTATTTTTCTTTTCGTCACGTTCTTTAGCAACCGCCATTTGGGCTACTAAATTCAAATAATTGAACGGATTGTCATAATTTGGTTGGAACAACATATCAACGAAAGCTAAATCGTCGATCGTATTTTTATTTTGGATGCAAACCGAGATCGTATTCGCCGATTGGGCTACTTCATGTTTACTGAAGAGTTGAGCACCTAAAATCAACCGTGTGTCTTTGTTATAAACTAACTTGATCGTCAACATATCAGTCGTTGGCATGTAGTCTGGACGATAATAATCGTGATATTCGACCATATCAGCATTGATGCCACCAGCTAGAGCATGTTTCAAAGTTAAACCAGTGGAGGCAATCGTATAGCCAAACAATTCCATCCCTGACGTTGCCTGTGTCCCCATATATTTCTGGATATCGCCGAAAACGTTGATTCCAGCCAAAGCTCCTTGACGAATAGCGTTAGTTGCCAATGGCATATAAGAGTGTTTGTGAGTTGGATTGAAGTTGACCGTACAAGCATCCCCAGCAGCGTAAATATCTGGATTGGATGTTTGGGTATATTCATTGATGATAATAGCTCCGTGACGGTCCATACCTACTTGACCACGCAAAAGTTCCGTATTAGCCACGAAACCAGTGCAGACGATCACCAAATCAGCTTTGTGGTCTGCTTCATTAGTTTCAATCAAAACGCTGTCACTGTCATCATCACGACTAAAGCCAGTTACTCGTTCATTCAAATACACATTAACATCGTGTTCTTTCAAAAGTTCAATGACTTTTTGCGACATATCTTTATCAATATAATTGTTGAGCACTTGGTCTCTTGATTGGATCAAAGTAACTTCGTGATCTGTATTAGCATAACTTTCCGCTAGTTCCACGCCAATGTATCCACCACCGACAATCGTTATGTGCTTGTGTTCTTTAGCCGTTTCATAAATCGCCTGAGCTTGATCGTAACTCTTGCACATCAAGATCCGTGTATCAGAAATCCCCATAATTGGTGGTACAGCCACTGTGGAACCAGTCGTCATGATCAACTTGTCATAAGTGTCATTGATGATCTCATGCGTCTTCATGTTTTCGCACATTACCGTTTTCTTCTCAGCATCGATCTTTAGGACATCATGTTTCATATTGACCTTAGCCCCAAGTTTTTCGAGATCTTTAGGACTTGCATAAAACATATCTTCTAAACGTTTAACTCTTCTTCCTAAATAAAGTGCAATTCCACAAGATAGGAAGGAAATATTGTCATCACGTTCATAAACCGTGACTTCAGTACCTGGATGGTCCTGTAAAATTTGTTCTACCGCTGCCGTTCCCGCATGTGTACATCCAACGACTATTACTTTCATATTCTTACCCCTCATTTTTTAAAATACATTTATACTATAAAATGATTTATTGGCATATCATTAAAAAATCCACAACGAATAAGACTATTATAACCTTATATTTTTATAAATAAATAAGTGTATAGTATTACGCGAAGTAGTCTTTAAATCAAAACAAGTTAAAATTTTATGTTTTAGAACATTTTAATTATTGAATGATAGATATTTATCTTCTGATAGCGCTGCCAGGCGATGATTATATCAGTTATAATTAACACCTATACACTTAAAATGAACTATAATTAAAATTATAATTTCTTGACTTGATTCATTGCCGTAATTATCATTTGTTAACTATGATAATTTTTATTGTAAAACTATAAGTTCTATTGATTACAATAAACCTTTTATCATTAAAATATTAAATAAATCTTATTAATTGAGGGAGAATTTTGCCAGACACTATTTTACAAAAAATTCTAGATAATTACTTGAATATCAACTCGGCAATTATTACCTTAGTAACGATTGGCTTGATTACTATCATTACTATCGTTGCCTATTCGCTAGAGCAAAAAATCAGTCATTCATCGCCTCTTTGGAAACGTATCTCTGTTCATACCATTGAGGGTTTAGTCTTAGGGTCTAGCATGATCATGTTGCAAAATATCTTTCACATTCTAAACAGTGGCTCGATCAACCACGGCTGGCTGTATGCCAATGCTCAGTTGACCATCCTGCTTTATTGTATGTATTTGATCCGCAACAAAATCACCCTACTGATCAATATTCTGATGCCGTTTTTATATTATCACGCTGCGAATATTTCTCGGTTGGATAACCGGAACTTGCCACTCTTTGTTATTTCTTACATTTCACTCATCTTAATCGTTATTTTTATTTATCGACGAACCGACTTTCTAGAAAGTAACGAATGGCAATATTTGTTGCTCCAAGTGCTTTTTGGACTTGCTTGGTGGATTTTACTTTGGGTAGACCACAGTTTCCCATACGTGGAAATATTCAGTATGCTGTTGGTTTTTCTCATCTACATGTCGATTATTCGCTTCTGTGCTCGAAAATTGCAGGATACAATGCTCAATTACGACGATCTGCAAGTTCAGGTCAATTACGATGAGTTGACTGGTGTTAGAAACCGAGCCAACTTGGATAAAACTTCCGAAGAAATTTACGAAACTTACTACTCCGAAAGTGCTGTACCTTTGACGATTGCTATGTTCGATATCGATCACTTTAAACAGTTCAATGACCAATACGGTCACTCTACCGGTGATGAGGTCTTGAAGCATGTCGCTCACACTATGGAACGAGAAATGTTTTTGACTGACACTAAAGGACAACTATTTCGTTTCGGTGGTGAAGAATTTATCATCATCTTCCGTGGAAAACGTCCTGCTGACTGCGTGTCGATCGTAACTGATTTGCGTGACACTTTAGTCAACACGCCTTTGATTTTGAACGGTCAAAGATTGGATGTCACGATATCCTTCGGTATTTCCAAATTGGTTGAGTCTGATGACTCCTTCTCCGATCTCTTCAATCGGGTCGATAAGTATCTTTACGAATCTAAAAATGCCGGCCGCAATCGTCTAACGGTCGAAGGTATCACTTACGATTTCAACGATATTAAATAATATTAACTAAAATACCCTCTGATTCAATGAAGGTTCTTTTTCAAGTTTGGTTGTTCACTGCCGTCTTCCATGAAATCCCGGCGGATTGCTGGAACGCTGTGAGAGCAACTTAGAGCCAATTACGGTTCAAATTGTCTCTAAGCTTGTCTGTCTCTAACCTGGCGAGGTACGCCAGCCAAGAGACTACCACGGCTGAGTATCCGCCGGGATTCCATTCCAGACTAAACGGTTTTTTATTTGTTTTACATTAAGTAGTGTTAATATTATAGATTCTAATGATTCGACATTTTATTTAGATATACTAAAAAGGCCATCCAGTTGATTTTTTGGATGGCCTATTAGTATATCTAAATAATTGTATGTAACCAAACTTGAAAAAGAACCCAATGAAGAATCAGAGGGTATTTTGTAGAAAAAGCTATGTTTAATGATAAATCAAATTTTCTTTAGTCCTTCACTTGGGCAAAAAAATAGTGAGAAATTAATCTCACCGTCGGGAAGGAATCAGTTGTTTTTGAATCTGGTAGTCCCTACTAGCCATATTAAACCATGTGACGGTTCACCGCAAGCCCATAAACTAATTATTTTAACTCTTTTTTATATAAATTTATTAATATTTATTATTTCTTAACTAGATTGTTACGAACTTTTAAAATGAGTAATGATGTTTTAACGATGGTAACACAATCTTATCAGAGATACCGATGACGATACCCTGACAAAACATAGCCAAAATCGTCCCAATCCCAACTGAAATAATATTACCGGTCAAGACGTAACAAATAATCATAATGATGACCGGTGGCGTGTAACTGATCAATTGCCCCCAGCCTGCTGAGCCGTGCAAATATTTGAAGCGCAACAAGTACGCTAGTTCATCGTTAGGGTGTTGGATCAAATTACAACGTTGATAAATCGAAGTTCCGACCGAAACCCCGATCAACCCCAAAACATCTACTAACAAACGTGGGATCAACGATAAATGATTTAGTTGCAAAGGATTCATAATGTCAGAGAAGAAACCAACTAAATAACTGAATGGCAATGAGAATAGTAAATTAGAAAGAAAAATATGACTGTCAAATTTGCCTAGCAATAATTGATTAGCAATCGTTACAATGACCGCATAGACAAATAACGTCGTTCCATAAGACGAGTGCAAGAGTTTAGAGATATTGACCGCTGATGCCGTCCACACTGCACTCCCCATATTACTGTTGATCATCAATGCATTCGCAAAGGCATCGATAACGATGGCCAAGATCAAATAGCCTAAACGTGTTTTAAATTTAGTTTTTTCCAAAAATGATTCCCCCAACGCCTTGATAAAAGAGATATTGTAACAAACCCCTAACTGGTATTTAAAAAGGCAACAATATTCGTATTATGAATATTGTTGCCTTTTCGTAATCTCTTATAACTAACAAAGTTTTCATAATAGACTCAGTCTAGATTAGTGTGAAAACGTTGTCAATATTGTTTTATTTCTCACTTGGGTGATTCATTTCTTCCATACTGATCAAGTGATACTTGTGTTCGTGATCAGGGTCGTAAGCTTCGATTTGTGCCATCATACCAGTATCTTCGTGTTCAAGGATATGGCAGTGATACATATAAACTCCAAACTTAGTAAATTGAACGGCAATTCGCACAGTTTCACCAGCATTGACGCCAACGGTATCTTTCCAGCCGTGTTCATTAGGATAAGGAGCTTTACCATTACGGCTAATGACTAAGAATTGGCAACCGTGCATGTGGAATGGATGAATCATCCCGCCGTCCATGTCGTTAGTATTTACCACATCCCAAAGGACAGTGTCACCAATCTTTTGTTTGCGGTCGATTCTTTGCATGTCGAAGAGTTTACCATCAAGTCTAACTTGATCGTCCATTCCGGACATGACTGTTCTAGTTACAGGAAGTCCTGGCGTTACTTTGGGAGCGTCAATCGTTGTTAAGTGTTCTGGCAAAGTAACATCTTCATGCTTGTATTCACCAATCTTAAATTTCATAACAGGAATATCGTCAGTCATCAACGTTACTACGTCACCAGGCTTCTTGTCGCCAAAGTCTACGATCACTTCAGCACGTTCCGCACAAGTCAACATCAACTTAGTGAATTTGACTGGAGAAGGTAAAGTACCACCATCTGAAGCAATTTGGGTAAATTCATGGTTGTCGTCAAAGTGCAAACGCCATTCACGACGGTCAGAACCATCAAGAATTCTGAGACGAACTCTTTGGGTCGTAACATTAAAGACCCCATTGATCGTACCGTTGACTAAAGCATACTTGCCTTCAGTACCATCCATATCATAATCAGCCTTGTAGTCCAACTGATTGTCATGGTAATTTCTATCTTGTAAAATAACCGGAATATCATCAACGCCATAGTTTCTTGGGAATGGCAATTTAGCTTCTTCGTCATCAGTCACAACGACAGCAGCGGCCAAACCATTCCAAACTTGGCGAGCAGTGTTAGGACATGGGTGTGGGTGGATCCAGTCAGTTTGGGCTGGTTGGTCTAATGTAAAGTCAATGTCACGGCTACCGCCTGGGTAAACTGGTGCGTGGGGGCCACCGTCAACGATTGGTCCGGTAACGTTGAGACCATGCCAGTGGAAAGTCGTTACTTCTGGCAATTCATTAACTAGATGTACGTGATAGTGAACGCCTTGTTTCAAAACGATCGTTGTTCCTAATAATGAAGCATTGTAGCCCCAGGTCTTAGTTTTAGCCCCAGGTAAGATCTGTGTCTCGCCCTCTTGAGCCGTGATCGTATAGTAGACGTCGTTGCCTTCTACCTTATCTGGTTTCAATAGTGCTGGTATATTCAATGGTTTTTCTGGTACATCGTTTGCCTTCTCAAGCGGAACGTACCCACCATCGTGTAAATCAAATACTGGTTCATCGAAAAAGTAATCTGTGTAAACTTGTGAATCTGTCATTTATAATCGCCACCCTATTTATTAGTTTTTGATCGAAACGTACAAATACAATTTACTAAAGCTTCTATAAACATACCGATACCCATCATGTACATTGCTACCATATTATTGTTAACGAAAACGAAGTACATTAAGATTGCATAAAAAATTAGCATGAATACAGAAAACACCTTAGATCCACCTGCCATGTTATCACCACCAAAATTTTAATACATTACTATTTTAGTACAGTATCCTTTACTTTAAAAATTAATTTTGGCGCGCCTAAATTATGTCAATATTCATAAATAATTAATTGATTATCGATATAATTGGCCAAATAAACTTCGGAAACTTCCAAATTACGTTTTTCCAGTTGCTCATCGATCCACTCTTGATCTTTGTTGATTGTTGCCAACTCGTCATAGTCGATCTTGCCATCCAAAATAATTGGATATTTGATGCTATCTTCATTTTTCATCACCAGCGTTAATTGACCATTACGTTCAAACACGCCTCTTTTGACATTGCGAATGTCCATCACGCCAGCTTGACGCAATTTGAAGGACAAATCATTAGCAGACAGGCCATTTTTCAAAGCCAAATTTACATCGATCTTGCCGTTTTTAATTATCATCTGTGGCGTTCCCTCAATGACCTTCTTGAAAAAGTTATTGTGGTTCGTCAAGAATTTAGCAACGAACACTACCAAGGTCCAAATCAAAAGCACCAAGGTAAATTGCAATAGCGAAATACTCGAGTTGTAGATCATACCACCGACGATACCACCAAGCACATAGTTTTGCAGTTGATCAATGGCACTGGTTGGAGCAATGTTCCCCCGACCGAAGAGATTGATCTGTAAGACCATGACTAAGAAGCCGACGATAAATTTTAATGTTAAATCTCCATATAATAAGACCATTATTCCACCTACTTATTAACCAATTGAATTTTGTCATTACTGATCAGGTTAGCTTTCACCAGCGTATAGCTATTTTGATTATTATCGAAACTGACACGATAAATATCTTTACCAGCCTTGATCAACATACCCTCGGTCAAACTGGAACTATTTGAATATACTTTTTTAGTCGAAACTTTTTTGTCACGCGCCACTGATTTCATCAAGGTCAAAGTCTGACTATTTTTATTGCTGATATCCAATTGTTGCTCGTAGTTGTTGTAATTAATACCGATGAATAAAATGATTCCTAAAGCAAAGATGATCAACAAATCACGATACTTATTGTCCGAACGATTCTTGAAATATAAAAATCCGGTGACAAAAATGGCCACTGCTAGAATTAAGATTCCTATAATGAATAAAAAATTAGGTTCATTATTATGAGCCTCTAAATATTTGAACGAATAAAAATTCATCTGCTTTCCCCCACTTCTCTCTACAATTATTCGTGATTAGTATAGCAAAAATAACTTTATTTGGAGTTGTTAGCCCTTTTACAATTATTGCTTGCGCAAAAATGCTATAAGTTTCATAATACGTAAATGTTATTATTATTTTTAGGAAGGAGTGATCACTATCAACACTAATTCTAATCTCTGCACGTGGCTGAATATGAAACATTTCGAAAATGATGTTCAGAATAAACTGGAGAAAGCTTTGATCAAATACGACTTATCGCCAGTTGAATTCAGCTTTCTTCACTACTTGTATGACCAATACGATTCACAAGCTAGTCTGCTAGAAATCAAAGAATCATTGCACCTCAGTGCTGCGGCAGTTTCCAGATTGGCTGTCCGTTTAGAAAACAAAAATTGTCGTCCTATCATCCGCTATCACAGTGATGACAATCAAAAGGCCGTCTGCTTAAAAATCACTACTTCTGGAATCGAACACTTTAAAATTGCTCAAAAAGTTGCAAATGAAGTTCTCGATGAAGCATTTGCCAACGCTGACTTTCAAGACTTACGCGATATGATCCTAAATACGAATATAAAACTCAATAAACAATAAAAAATGTCGATCATAATGACCGGCATTTTTTATTGTTCTAAATTAATTCAAAAAAATTTTCATCTGCCCGGAAAACGACAATTTGAGACTCAACTATGTTTTTCATTAAATATGCAGCATAAAGAGTGCAACAGAATTCAACTTCTTCCGAGTTCTGTTGTACTCTTTATTTTTGCCATGGAAATTTCAAACTAATATTTTTATTAAACTTCTCTTGTTCCAACAGTTTCTTCAAACGCTCATCTTGTCTTTTCTGGTAGCCGCTGCAGACGTATTCTGATTCATCACTATCAGGTATGATTCCCGGCAGAACGACCTCCTTATCCGTTACAACGAAGGTCGAGAAACAAGTTAAACCTAAAAAGCGTTTACCTGTCTTCAAATGCTCACCAATAATCTTAGTAAAGACTTCAATTGAACGACTGCCAACTCCCGAAACATAAGATTCTGTACACATTGAATCCTGTAATTCAAATGGCAAAATGAAGTTAACTTGATCGATAGAAGCCGTTACGGTCTCAATTCGGGCAATCCGAGAAGCTGCAATCGAGGAATTGTCATCAATGACTGTTAAAGTTTTTCCACCAAAAACGGTTCCGTGTTCATTCAGATCTGAAGAAAACACACGGTGATTACTAATTGAAAGTGTCTGTGAACATTTTAATGTCTCCATTATCCTACCTCACTTAATTGAAAAAATAAGTCACGACATTAAGTGATTTAATATCATGACTCATTATTTTTATTTATCAATTGATTAATGATCCCTCCCGGAATCGAACCGGGGACCTACTGCTTAGGAGGCAGTTGCTCTATCCAACTGGGCCAAGGGACCATAAACACACTTTTTATTTTAACTCAAAAAGTGTGTTTAGACTAAATTACTTTTGTTCTGACTTCTTATGAAAACTACGTTTTCCTTTGTTCTTTTGATCACGTAAACGTTTCTTAGGCTTGTTGTCAGTTTTCGACTTATTCTTTGGAGCGTTATGACGCTTGTTGAATACTGGTTTCTTTGAAAGCTTACCTTCGTGATCAACGTAAACTTTCGTTACATCGTAGTCGATCATTTCTTGAAGATTACGCATATCGTGACTATTACCAAAAGTAATTACTTCGCCACTCTTCCCCATACGACCAGTACGACCAGCACGGTGAACATATTCACTGTCATCACGGGGCATCATGTAGTTGACGATCATATTGACATCGTCGATATCCATTCCACGAGCCGCCACATCAGTCGTTAGCATCAAGTTTACTTTCTTACTGGAAAACAACTGTAACGCCGTTTTACGTTGTTGTGATGACATCTTGCTATCCAAAGCCACGAAATTAGTCTTGTTATGATTCATATCACTGATAGCTTTGTGCAATGAACGAGAATTACCGAAGAAGACGATTCCTAAGAATTTCTTGTTGTGTGCTAATTCACGCAAGATAGCATTTTTGATGAATTCATTGTTGGCATCGACGAAGTAATGCTTGATTCCAGCCGTGTAACTTGTGTCGTTTCGTTGATCGATGACCAAGAAGCTTTGGCCAAACCACTTGTGCATGTCTTTGAAAATGTCATTGCCAGTAGCTGAGAAGAAAGTCATTTGCACGTCAGCTGGCATTTGTGAGATGGTGCTGCGAACACTTTCTAGTTTAGATTTGTTCAACATTTCATCAGCTTCATCGACGATGACTGTATTGATCTTGCCTAATTTCACTTTGCGGCTTTCGACCAATTCGTTCAAACGGCCCAAAGTAGCTACGATGATCTCAGGCTTTTCTTTCAATTTTTTTAATTGACGTGTAGGATTAGCTCCCCCAGTCAAAGCTTGAACCTTACAGTCAACCAGTTTAGCCAATGGTTGGATGACATCTCTGACTTGCATGGCTAATTCCTGTGATGGTTCCAAAATCAATACTTGTAAGCCATCCTTAGGTACTAAAGTCTCAAGCATGGGCATGACAAAACCTAGGGTTTTACCAGAACCTGTTGGGGCCATGGCAACTAAGTCCTTGCCTTCCTTGAAAGGCATATAGACAGCATCTTGAATCTTAGTCAATGTTTCAAATTGATTTTGCTTAAAATAATCTTGATATAGTTTTGGTATTTCCACTTTATTTTTCCTTATCTGCTTCAAAAACAAGTCCTGCACTTATTCTAGCTTGCTCTAATGTTCTGTTGACGATTTGAGCGTATTTTAATAGTTTATCATAAGTTTCCGTATCATTTTCATTCATTATTCTAGCAAATTCGACCGCTTCAGAGTCCATAGGATTTTCACTCTTGGTAGTTGGAATATCAGTTACATTCTTATTGTCGTCGGCCCAATCAAGATGACGAATATCGCCACCGTTATCGAGCAATAATGTGTCACGACCAAAGTAAATTTCAGAAGACATGTATGAGTTCTTGGTCTTGCCGACAATTATATTGACGTCAAACTTGGGATAGCTCAATGTCAAACTGCCGCTGCCATCAACGCCGGAAGCCAAAAATTCTGCATCGTAATCGACCTTCTTTGGTTGACCAAACAAGACTACTGCATCATAGATCGTATAGACACCTAAGTCATACAAAGCGCCACCAGAGAATTTAGTTGTGAAAATGTTAGGATTTTTCCCAGCTAGATAGGCGTCATAACGGCTGGAATATTTCATATATGAGAAGGTTGCTCCAGATAATTCATCGCGGTGCTTCTCAACTACTTCAGCGATTTTTTTGAAAATTGGTTCATGAATGTGTCTAGCAGCTTCAAACAAGTAGACGTGATTCTCACGAGCTAACTTTTCCAAGATCGTAAATTCAGCGATTGTTGACGTACTTGGCTTTTCAACGATAACGTTCTTACCGTTTTCCAAAGCCTTCTTAGCTTGACTAAAGTGCAAAGCATTTGGTGAAGCGATGTAAACTGTATCAAAATTCATACTCAGAAATTCGTCCAAATCAGTGCTGATAGTAATATCTTTCTTATCCAAGTCCTTAATAAAGCTCTTCGCCTTAGCTTCCGTCCGTGAATAAACATGGGTTAATGAAAAACTTTTAGTTTCATCGGTAGCTTTAACGAATTGTTCCGTAATCCAATTTGTTCCAATTATTCCTAAACTTATCATAAAATCACCTCTCCTTAATTCTACTTATATGTAAGCGCAATTACCAACAAAAAAATAACTGAATCTTATCATTATGGTATATAATTTTATTCTATACCATTTTGAGGGGAGTACTTTTCTTTTATGAACGACGAAACAGACAAATTTAGTCTGAAAAGGGACCTCGGTTTCTTTCCGGCACTATCAACAGTAATGGGTCTTGTCATTGGTGGAGGAGTTTTCTTCAAAATCTCCAGTGTTACAGCCGCTACTGGTTCTTCCAGTTTAACGATTTTCGTTTGGATCCTTGCTGGTTTCATTACCATCAACGCTGGTTTGACTGTTGCCGAACTCGCATCAGCTTTACCAGTTGCTGGGGGGATTTATAAATATATTGAATATATCTATGGTAAAGTTCCTGCCTTTTTACTGGCTTGGGCACAATCAGTTATCTATTATCCCGCTGGGATCTCTGCTCTTTCGATCATCTTTGCCACACAAGTTATGAACCTTTGCAATATCTCTAGTACTTGGCAGATTCCTATCGCCATTTCACTGGCTGTTTTCTTATATTTAGTCAATCTATTAGGGGCCAAAGTCGGTGGTCGAATTCAATCGATTGCTTTGATTGCTAAACTGATCCCTATCGTATTGATCATCACCGTTGGTATCTTTACGCCAGTAACGCATAACGTCTCACTTTTCCCTATCACCTCGGGAAACCATGCTAACTTCTGGTCATCAATGGGTGGTGGCCTGTTAGCTACGATGTTTGCTTTCGATGGTTGGATGAACGTTGGTAATTTAGCCGGGGAAATGAAGAAGCCTGAAAAAGACTTATCTAGATCAATTATCGTTGGGCTTTTCTTTATTACCTTGATTTACGTTTTGATCAGTTTTGTTTTCATCAAGGCCTTGCCTTTTCATTTAATTCCTGGAAATCAAAACGCTGCCTCCGAAGCTGCCATCAAAATTTTTGGTGATATCGGTGGCAAAATCGTTACTATCGGTATTTTGATCTCTGTTTTCGGTTCAGTCAACGGTTATACGATGACTGGTCCTCGGGTCAGTTACGTTCTTGGTACCGACGATGAGATCGTCTTTTCAAAGTTTTTTGGAAAATTGACAAAGAATACTCGTGTCCCTGCCAATGCTGGTCTGATTCAAACGATCATTGCTATCATCATGATTTTCATGGGAAGTTTTGATTATTTGACCGATATGTTGGTTTTCGTAATGTGGATTTTTTCAATGATGATGTTCGTGGGTGTTTTCATCTTGCGTCGTAGCGAACCTGAATTGGAACGTCCGTACAAGATCAACTTTTACCCTATTCCACCAATTATCGCTATGGCTGGTGGAGCTTATATCATCATCTCAACCCTGATACGTCAACCTGGATTGGCTTTCATGGGTATCGGTATTACCTTGTTAGGATTGCCGATTTATTACATTCACTATTTCAACAAAAAAAGGTCGCTTTAATAGCGGCTTTTTTTGTTGCAGGTTATACTTTTAAGTAGGTATAGTAATTAAAATTGTGGGTGATTTTCATGAAAGTTCAATTTAAAAATAAATTGGAAGAACGTTTAGTAAAAACAACCTTAAAAATTCAACACTTATTGATCTATCGCATTATTCAGCGGACGCTATTACTAATTTTTCCCTTCGCTTTATTCGGTAGTTTCATCAAAATAATTCAAACTGTCGTCATCGGCCGAGAAGGATTCTTAACTGATATCTTTCCAAATTTGAACAATGACTTCGTCTATCGACAAATCGACAATATTACTAACGGACTGTACAACATGTCGCTGGGCTGGGTCTCAGTCATCGCTATCTTCGGTGCGGCCAAATATACCGCCAAATATTACAACCGTGACGACCAAATCGCTGGACTCGTGGGGATCAGTTCCTATTTGATTGCCGACTACTCATACTCCAAAGTCCAACCAATTTCCTTTCATCCAGGCATGCTTGGTATGAGAGGTTTGCTCTTTGCCATCGTCTTGGGTATGTTTATCGGTTGGCTATTCAAAAAGTTCAGTCGGCCCGCTCCCAAACTTCAAAGTAATCAGGTACCAACCAGTGTTTTGGAAAGAGCCTTTATTTCTTGGAAGCCATTGATTCTTTCACTAATTATCGCAATGATTTTCAGTACCTTTATCAACGTCACCTACTATTCAGAAGCCCCTGGCAACTTTATCAATTCCTTAGCTACTGAATACACCTCCCACAATGATTGGACGCAACTACTCAAAACTTTGCTCTTCTCGCTTTATACAATCATCATGTCATTTCTCGGTTGGTCGGGTACTTACTCAGCCTTAGGCGTGGAAAAAATGGATGTCCTTTCTACCGTTAACCTCAATTATGCTCTAGAAAAACACACCGCATGGAACGCTCCCAATCCATTCACCAGTGCTTCCTTATATCACGGCTTTGCTACTTATGGCGGGACTGGCTGTGTGTTGGGTCTGATCATCGCTATCTTGATAGTAGCTCGGGACAAAGACTTTCAGACCGTTGCCCGTTGGGCTATGGTCCCTAGTATTTTCAATATCAGTAGCGGCGTTATGACCGGAATTCCCGTCTTATTCAACGTCATCTTTTTAATTCCATTTATCTTAGCTCCTTTGGCCAACATGTTAATGGCCGCCTTAGCAATCACTTTGCATTTAATGCCACCTAGCGTCTATCCTGTGCCCATTGGAACCCCAGGACCACTAATTGCCTTCATTGCCACTAACGGCAGCTGGCAGGCCTTAGGATTCTCTGTACTGGCAATTGTTATTTCAACCTGTATTTATATTCCATTCGTCAAAATGGCTGTCAAAGTAAAAATCTTGGATAATCTTGGTCTTGAAGAAGGTGAAGCTTAATGCGCACTCGTAATTTAAGAAAAAATAAAAATTTTAAATATCTAGTAGCGATTGCTATTATCTTAGTTTTGCTAGGTATCCCTTCTTACATTTGGACAAAAAGAAACGTCACTACCTTAGCCGGGCGCTATAATTCACCAATGTCACCAGTGATCTTGATTCCTGGTTCCAGCGCCTCAGCTAACCGTTTCGATGACTTAGTTAAAACTGTCAACCGGACATATGGCGAACACCACAGTCTCCTAAAAATGACCGTTCACACTAACAACAAAATCACTTACAGCGGCAGAATCCGTTCAAACGATGAGCGTCCCTTTATCGTCGTGGGATTTGAGAATAACAAAGATGGCTATTCCAACATTAAAAAGCAAGCAGCTTGGTTCAATATTGCTTTCAATCAACTGAAGAAGCGTTACCGTTTCAATAACTTCAATGCTTTTGGCCATTCCAATGGCGGTTTGATCTGGACACTCTTCTTTGAAAAGTACTTTGACGATTCAACTATCACCGTTAATCAAATGTTGACCGTTGGTACGCCTTACAACTTCGAAGAAAAGAACACTTCTAATCGGACTCAAATGCTAAACGACCTCGTCAAAAGCCGCGACAAGATTCCGGAAGATCTAACCTACTACTCCATCGCTGGTACCAAACTTTATACCGATGACGGTATCGTTCCCCTTGGAAGTGTCGATGCTGGAAAATACGTTTACGAAGGCCATATCAAACACTACACGCTCATTACTTTGACCGGTTCCAAAGCTCAGCACTCCGACATGATCGATAGCAATCAGTTTATTACTATTTTCCATCAATACATCGTCGGTAATGGTATCAACAATCCTGGTCGGAACAAGCCAAATAAGAAAGTTCCTAAACCACAGCAATAAGCCCTTGTATTACGCGAATCTTTTAAATACAATTAGCTTATGGTATATATAGATTGGCAATTAAGCTTAATAGCAGACTTTTTCTTATTATTTTCTACGTTGTTACTACATCGTTACTTTTTAAGAACATTCAATATAAAATACTTTCTATCCGATATAGCCATTTCTTTGATTTTTGGTTATATCGGATTGTTTTTTGACGACTTTTTTATCTTGATGTTTATTTGTCTTATGCTTTTGATAAATTGGCTCTCTTCCAGGCCGCATCAGCTCGATATGGCCAAATCCATTTCCTTGATCACGGCTGCAAGTATTGAGATCGTCTTGTTCAGCTTTGCTACTTACAGTGCTCGGATCCTCTTTTTCATCGCCAATAACGAGTGGAAATTACGTATCTTGGAACAGTTGCAACAAAATTTCATTGCGGTTTCTTTGATAATCAACGTTTTATATTTGATTATCTTTTTACTTGTCGCCAGCAATTTCAAACCACAAACGGTTAAATTATGGATTCAGATCGAACAGTATCACTTAGGCAAGCGTGTCTTTCAAATGGCGCTCGGTTCGTTTTTAGCCTTCATGATCATCTTGATCATCAGTGACTTCCAATCTGTGACAGCGACGATTCAGGCCGTTTTACTATTGATTTTTTCTATCGGATTAGTCATCACTTACCGCCAATTGATTTTTTTCATTCGAACAATTGCCATTCAAAACGAGGCCAAAGAAAAAATTCTCTACAACAAGCAGCTCAACGAATACTTAACAACGGTCCAACAGCAATACACGGATTTACGAAAGTTCAAACACGATTTCCAAAACATCATGCTCTCAATGAAACCGTTCGTTGACAACAGTAACTCGACTGAGTTGAAAAACTATTATCACGATATCTTAAAAGAACGAGTTGAAATGTCCAAAGTCAGTGGCGGCAATATTACTGAGGTCCGAAATATCGACAGTGACGCCATTCGGGGACTTCTGATCCAAAAATTCTTTATTGCTCGCAGCGAACAGATCCAATTTAATTTGGAATTGAATCAGACCCATTACCACTTTGACAACGATATTTTGATCCTAGTTCGTATCTTAGGAATCTTGATCGACAACGCTTTGGAATATGTCCAAACGATCGACGAAAAGATCGTCACTTGTGCGATTACTCAAACAGATAATACGACAGAGATCACCATCGATAATCCCCTGAAAAATAAATTAAATTTAAAAGCAATCTTCCAGTCAGGCTACACGACTAAAGACCAACACACCGGTTTTGGTTTGGCCAATGCTCGAAAATTGATTTCGGAAACTGATAATCTATACTTAGAAACAAAAATTATTCATGAACACATCATGATGACACTTATAATCGTTGGAGGTGAATAGGATGTTTCCAGTTTATTTATTAGAAGACAATGACATTCAACGATCTAAATATGCCGAATTCATTAAAAATGGCATCTTGATCAATGACGCTAACTTAGAATTAAAGGTCAGCAGTGGCACAGTCGACAACTTTTTGGCCAATTATGTGCCTCAAGAACAAGGTTTATATTTTTTGGATATGGAAATTCAAGATGACAAATTGGCCGGTCTAAACATTGCCGAAAAGATCCGCAAAGATACTCCTTTGGCTCAGATCGTCTTCATCACTACTCACGATGAATTGTCACTGACGACTTTGGAACGAAAAATTGCTCCGATGGATTACATTCTCAAAGACAAAGGCTTAGACGAAATCAAAAACCGTATCACTGACGACATCGAAACTGCTCAAAGCAACTTGCAAAAGTACAGTCACTCTTCCAAAAATTTGTTGGATTATAAAATTGACAGTCGCTACTTTTCAATTTTAATGGACGATATCATCATGCTTTACACGCAAAAAGATGTCCCTGGCCGCATCTTCGTCATCACTAAGAATCAGCTGGCCGAATTCAATGGTTCCTTGAATACCTTTGAAACAGACTACCCTAACCTCTTTCGATGCAACCGTAGCTACTTAGTCAATCTGGAAAATGCCACGACTTACGACAGTCACACGCGTACTTTGGCATTTATCGACGATTCAACTTGTGAAGTCTCATTTAGAAAAAATAAAGAATTGATCAAATTGCTTTCAAACAAAAAATAGCGCTAGAAAATTTTGGACGTAGTCATATCTTGTCCGCTTTCTCTAGCGCTATTATTTTATTTTTATTTTCGACCAACTAACTCATCGAGACTAACTTCATAAACATCCGCAAATCTCATCATCATATAAATATCGGGAGTTCTTGTGTTGTGTTCATACTTAGAAATCGTCGTAATATCAATGTGCAGCATCTTTGATACTTCACGTTCCGACAAATTGCAAAGTCTGCGATAATTACGTAAATTATCACCCAAGAAAGTTCTCTTACGATTCAAACTTAATTCTTCCATGATGTTCCCTCAATTCTTACTTATGGAAACATTATATTTCAAAAGTAATAAATGAAACATAAACTCCTATGAACGTATCACTTTTCCCGATTAACGTAATGAAACAAGTGCCGTGATCCCATAATAAAACAAAGCCACGGCAAAGACCATACTAGCAATCACTGCTATAAAGGCAAAAATCAGGGGACTCGACTGTTTTCTTATATTATTGAAATATTCTTTGGAGACCGTCAGCTGCCAGATACCCAACAGGATAGCTCCAATTCCTAAAATCACTTTCATTGTTGAGCTCTTTTCAAAATTATTTTTTGGTAGTTCTTCCTGCAAACAGATATACACCGATCAGAACCAAAACGACAACAATCGGCATTAAGACATTCGAAAAACTGAGATTATATCGACCGACAGCAATCAAATAGATGACTGAACCGACAAATAATATCGGTAAAATCATCCCTAAATATTTATTATGGCGATATCCGGCAAAACTTTGAACAGCAATTACAATGACTGCCAAAATTGATCCAATTAATTCCAACATAATTTCTCCTCTGATCCACTTAGATTCAGTGTATCATGTCTACAATAAAATAATGGCAAAAAAAACTACCAATATTCGTCATCTGAATATCGGTAGTTTTTGATTTATTGGGGCTGTTATACCCTCTATCTAAAACGAGCTACTCAAACCAACTTACTGCGGTTTGCTACGCTCTCTATTTCTTTAATTTAAGTTGTGTAACACATTCGATATGGTTAGTCATTGGGAACATATCAACTGGTGTCACGTCACCAATTTCATATGTATCGCTTAACAATGATAAGTCACGTGCCAAGGTAGCTGGATTACAACTGATGTAAACCATCTTTTCTGGTTTGATATTCTTGATTGAATCGATCAAGGAGTTAGCCAAACCTTTACGTGGAGGATCGACCATCAAGACATCGACACCGATATCATTTTTAGCCCATTCATCCAAAACATCTTCCGTCTTGCCGACTACGAAGTCAGCGTTGGTAATGTTGTTCAACTTAGCATTTTGGTCCGCATCCTTAACAGCATCTTCGATCACTTCGATACCAGTAACGTGTTTTGCTTTGTTGGCTAGTGAAAGTCCAATCGTACCGATACCAGAGTAAGCATCGACAACTTTTTCCTTGCCTGTCAATTCAGCTTTATCAATAGCTAATTGATAAAGGTTTTGTGTTTGAACTGGATTTACTTGATAGAAAGATCTTGGTGAGATTCGGTATGTGTGGCCGAGAATTTCGTCATCAATATACTTCTTGCCACCGAGCAAAGTCATCTTTTGACCAAAGATCACGTTCGTATTCTTAGAATTGATGTTCAAGAAGAGTGACTTAACATCTGGGTTAGCAAGGATCTCGTTAGTAATATCCTTGTAGTGAGAAATATCAGGTGTTCTTGAAACTAAGACGATCATGATTTGACCAGTAAAGTAAGCCCGGCGCACCATAATAGTTCTAATTTGGCCCTTTTGGTTTTGTTCATCAAAGCCACGCACGTTGTACTTACGTAAGATGTCACGTACACGGATGATTTCAGCATCGATCTTAGGATCTTGGATCAAGAAGTTTTCCATTGGCACAAGGTCGTGAGAACGACGGCGATAGAAACCAGTTGTCAATTTACCATTAACTTGGCGCACTGGTACTTGAGCCTTGTTACGGTAGTTGAATGGTGAATCCATACCGAGAGTTTCGTTAACTTTGAGGTCTTTTAAGCCCATCTTGTTAAAGTCAGTTACCACTTGGTTGTGTTTGAATTCTAGTTGTTTGTCATACTTCAAATGACTCAAAGGAGCGATCCCTGTTTGAGCATAGATAGCGTCGATGTCACTGACACGATCAGGAGAAGCCTTCAAGACATCCAAAGTTCTAGCAAAACCAAAGTTTTTGTTGATACGAGTAATAACAGCCTTAACGGTTTCACCTGGCAGTGCATTGTCAACAAAGAGTGTAAAGTCATCGACTTTAGCAACACCCTTACCTTCGTATGATAAATCTTGAATGTTTAATTCTAGTTCTTGGTTCTTTTTTAAATTTGGTTTGTCCATTTTTCACCTATACATAGAAAAAAGAAGTGTCCGATTGATACACTTCTTGATTCTTGTTATTTGTTTTCTTTATCGAGATTCTTTTCTTCTTCGATAATCTTTTCACCAGCATCTTTTTCACTAAGAGTTGATGAATCAATTGCTTTGAGAGGTATGGAATCGACATTGGCATACATTGTTAAATGATTATGCAAATTAGTGAATTCCATTGGCGCATCCCCACCATATTCACCATCCAAGTTGACCATGACCCGATTGTCATCGTTGGCCTTTACACTGATCTTCTTAGTCTTTGTGTAAATAACTTTGGGATTGTAAACATGACGGCCACCATTTAAGACCAAGGCAATCAAATGCACTAAGTCTCTCAAATTAGTTTCCTTGACGATGATCAACGAGAAGGTTCCATCACCAATGACGGAATTAGGAGCGATCTGTTCCATTCCACCGATTGAATTAGTTAATCCTATCAGAAACATAGTTGCTTTACCATCAAAAACTCCATCGTCATATTCAATATGCATATCGATAGGGCTGATTCGAGGCAACATTTCGGCACCTTTAACTAAATAAGCCAAATATCCGAGGATTGATTTGTAAGCTGAAGGCACTTCATAAGTCAATTCAGTCATTGAGCCACCACCAGCAATATTGATAAAGTACTTGTCGCCCGCTTGACCAATATCGACTGGTAGTTTTTGACCTTTGAGAATGATCTTAGCTGCTTCAACCACATCGTCTCGTGGAATCTTCAAAGCTCTGGCATAATCATTAGTCGTTCCAGCTGGAATAATCGCTACTTCTGGGCGTTTGTCCAAGTCAGCAATTCCGTTTACAACCTCATTGATCGTACCGTCACCACCAGCAGCTACTACTAAGTCAAAACCCTCTTTAGCTACTCGTCTAGCTTCATCTTTAGCTGAGTTTTTCTTAGGTGTAGTTCGATAAGCACTAGCCTCATAACCAGCTTTTTCAATAATATTCAAAATGTCTCCAACATTACTGTTCATGGTCTCGTGGCCTGAAGTTGGATTATAAATAAGTCTAGCACGCATAACTTTCCCTCACTAACGACTCTTTAACTCTGCCATCAAAATCTTATTAACGACCTTAGGGTTGGCTTGGCCATGTGTTTGTTTCATAATTTGACCAACCAAGAAACCAACAGCACGATCTTTACCATTCTTAAAGTCATCGATTGATTGTTGATTATTATCAAGAATTTCTAGGATCATTGGTTTCAAGACTGCAGGATCAGATTCTTGAACGAGTCCCTTAGACTTAACCCATTCTTCTGGTTCTGTACCGTTGCTGATAGTTTCTTGGAAGACCTTCTTAGCAATCTTAGAAGAAATTGTTCCATCAGAGATCAAGTTGATCATCTTAGCCAAGTGCTCTGGTGTCAACTTAGTTTCTTGTAAACCAATTCTCTTTTCGTTCATGTACGCATTAACTTCACCCATCAACCAGTTAGAAACAAGTTTTGGATTAGCGTTGTACTTAACTGCTTCGTCAAAGAAGTCAGCCATTTCCTTAGTATCTGTCAAAACGTTAGCATCATATTCAGGAATACCTAGTTCATTAATGTAACGAGTACGTCTTGATTTAGCAGATTCTGGCAAACTAGCTTTGATTTCGTCGATCCATTCTTGTGAAATGTCATATTTTGGCAAATCAGGTTCTGGGAAGTAACGATAATCATCGGCACCGGACTTAACACGCATTAAGAATGTTTCGCCAGTCTTTTCATCAAAACGTCTTGTTTCTTGACCAATCTTGCCACCGCTCTTTAGAATAGCTGCTTGACGTTTTTCTTCGTAAGCTAAACCTAATCTAACGTGGTTGAATGAGTTCAAGTTCTTCAATTCGACCTTAGTACCGTATGAATCTGAACCTACTGGTGAGATAGAAATATTGGTATCAACACGCATTGAACCTTCTTCCATCTTAACATCTGATGCGCCAGTAAATTGAACAATCTTACGAAGGTTTTCGAGATATTGATATGCTTCCTCAGGTGAGTGCATGTCAGGTTTTGAAACAATTTCGATCAAAGGTGTGCCTTGACGGTTTAAATCAACATAAGAATAACCGTTGTTACCGTGGGTATTCTTACCGGCATCTTCTTCGACGTGAAGTTCTTCAACACCGATCTTCTTCTTCTTGCCATCGACTTCGATTTCAATGTAACCATCGTGACCTAATGGCTTATCTTGTTGAGTAATTTGGTAAGCCTTAGGGTTATCAGGATAGAAGTAGTTCTTACGATCGAAGTGAGTGTGTTTTTCAATTTCAGCGTTCAAAGCCAAAGCAACCATGACACCTAAACGGTAACCATTTTTATTTACAGTTGGCAATGTTCCTGGAAAACCAAAATCAATTACGTTGGTGTTGATGTTAGATTCAGCACCATAAGCAACTGGTGAAGGACTGTACATCTTGGACTTTGTCTTTAATTCAACGTGAACTTCAAGTCCGATAGTTGTTTCAAAATTCATTAGTCTTCCCCCTTGAGTGCAGTTGGTATTTGTTCATAGAATTTATTTTCTTCTTGTAAGGCGTAAGCAGCATTGAAGACGTCTTGTTCAGCAAATGGTTTACCGATAATTTGAAGACCAACAGGCATACCATCAGCCAAACCTGCAGGAACTGAAGCAGCTGGAAGGCCGGCCAAGTTAGCAGGAATAGTCAAGATATCATTCATGTACATAGCCAATGGGTCGTCAACTTTTTCACCAATCTTGAAAGCAGGCGTTGTTGTGGCAGGTCCCATAATTAAGTCATAGTCCTTTAAGACGTTAGACATTTCATTGATAAAGATAGTTCTTACTTGAGCAGCTTTCTTAAAGTAAGCATCGTAAGCACCAGCAGATAGAGCGAAAGTACCCAACATGATACGACGTTTTACTTCGTCACCAAAGCCTTCTGATCTTGAGTTGACGAACAATTCCTTGATGTTCTTAACATCTTTAGCACGGAAACCGTATCTAACACCATCGTATCTTTGAAGGTTAGATGAAGCTTCACTAGATGCCAAGATATAATAAACTTCAACGGCATGCTTCAAAGTTGGCAAACTAACTTCGTCAACTGTGGCGCCCATTGCTCGATATTGATCCAAAGCTTTGTTAACAGCATCGAGTACTTCTGGATGTGTTCCTTCATGATAGAATTCCTTAGGAACAGCGATCTTAACTCCGTGCATATCCTTGTTCAAGTTAGCACGGTAATCAGGAACTTCTTTTTCTGAACTTGTTGAATCGTGATCATCGTGACCAGCAATCACAGAAAGAACCGTAGCTGAATCTTCAACACGTTTTGACATAACACCTACTTGATCAAGCGATGAAGCAAAGGCAATGACACCCCAACGTGATACACGGCCGTATGTCGGCTTGATACCGAAGATACCATTGAAAGCTGAAGGTTGTCTGATTGAACCACCAGTATCAGTACCTAAAGCAGCAACTACTTCCCCAGTAGCAACGGCAGCAGCGGAACCACCTGAAGAACCACCAGGTACACGGTCAAAGTCCCAAGCATTGTGAGTTGTACCAAAGTATGAAGTTTCAGTAGATGAACCCATGGCAAATTCGTCAAGGTTAGTCTTACCAATATCAATAGCACCGGCAGCCTCTAATTTTTCAAGGACCGTAGCACTGTAAACTGGCATGAAGTTGTAAAGGATCTTACTTGCAGCAGTAGTCTTGATACCGTTAGTAACGATATTATCCTTGATAGCGATTGGAATACCTGACAAAGGACCTTTGATACCATCCTCGTCAATTTTCTTAGCGTCTTCAGTCGCCTTGTCGTTAACTGTGATAAAAGAATTTATCTTCTTTTCATCAGCGTTGATCTTGTCGATTGCTTGGCTTGCTAAATCTTGTGCAGTTACGTCTTTGTTGACTAATTTTTCGTGCAAAGATGCAATTGTTTCTTTCTTGATGTCCACTATTCATCGTCCTCCTTGTCAACAATTGTTGGTACCTTGATAAGGTTATTATCAGTTTCGGGCACATTTTCAAGCAATTGTTCTCTAGTTTGGGTACGAATACCCTTGTCTTCACGGAAGACTGAGTTAGTGTCACCCATGTTGTAAGTTGGTTCGATACCAGTTGTATCAACGCTTGATAGTTGACTTTCCATACCAACGATTTTACCTAGTTGGCTAACGAAACTATCAACTTCATCATCTTGGAATTTTAAATTAGCCAATGTGGCAACGTGTAAAATTTCATCTTTTGAAATCATAAAGTTCTCCTTTTTTTAATCTGCATTATAAACGTGTGAATAGAATTTACCACCAGTGCGTGTTACCACAGCTTGTTGTGAATCAACGGTCTGAATATTAATATCCAGATCAGCCCCGGATGGTAAGTACTTCGAGGCACTCTGTTGCACAAACTGAGTAAAACTGGTTACTTGAGCCAAACCATCAAATTGAGTATTGATCGTAATGTCCATTGATTTGAGACTAGTTCCATCATAATGGGCTTGAGCAGTTACTCCTGAAAGATTAGGGAAGTAATCTTGAATGTGGGATTTAAAGTTAGTAAAGGCATCCGAATCGCTGCTGCTAATAGCAGTTTCACCATTAACAGTTGGCAACATTTGATTCTTGTAGCCCAGATCAGCCCAGTTGCCTAGGCCATCACTCTTACTGATCGAGTATTGGAAGTATGTTCCCCCAACCAAAGTATCCTCAGGTGCTACTGAGTACAAGCCGACTACGATTGGAATATTACCAACCTTACTATTTTTACGTAAACGTTTCACAACTTCTTGAGCGATCCGTTGACCTTGCTCTTTTTGTTGTTCTTCAGTAATTGTCGTTTTATAAGTTGCACCATATTGTTTCTTTTGGTAATAGTCGATCTTGTTCATTGCAATACCGATCGACATTCCGGTCAATTTATACTTGCCGTTTTGTTTTTGAAGATAATCTTCTTCAAGCATTTGTTGGAAGTACATTGGATTTCTCTTAGTAGCATCAGTTGAACCATTTGATTCAGGGTTCAAACCATCAGGATTCTTCTTAGTTTTTCTACCTAACCAATCAGTAACCGTGCTAGCTGAGAGAACTTGACCTTCTTGGAAAACATATGAATTAGTTGAAAATTGTTTCTTCGACAAATTCATCAGTCCACTTTCAAAACTTCTACTATTAAACTGATTAGTATTATCAGCCGCAGTTATTCCATCGATTGGACTGGTCTTATACTTACCACTACTTAATAAAACATCGTAATTGCTCGAATCAGTCGAAGAGGTCGTTTGAACGGTCCCCTTTGATGAATCGCCACCACCAGATGATAAACTGGAATTTTGTAAATTGCCACATCCGGCCAAAAATAGCGCACACATAAGCAATAACGATGTAGTTTTTAAGAATTTTTTCAAAACTGTTTCTCCTACTCTTTGGCATCATCCAAATAATCGGATAATGTTGCTTCATCAATAATCTGCGTCCCCAATTGTTGTGCTTTGGTCAACTTGCTGCCGGCTTTTTCACCAGCAATCAAAATGTCAGTCTTCTTAGTAACTGAACCCGTGACCTTGGCGCCAAGATCTTCAAGTTTCTCGGCCAACTGTGAACGTTTGTAATTTTGTAGCGTTCCGGTTATAACAATTATTTTATCAGTAAAGTGACTATTTGTTTCATTAGAATTAGAACTACCGATAAAATTCATATTAATATTTACTGATTTTAGTTCATTTATCAACTTTTTAACATCATCATTTGCAAAATAAGTTGAAATACTGTCGGCAATTATCTCACCCATCGTATTCACTGCCAAGATTTCTTCAGTTGAAGCTTGCATCAAATTATCCAAGCTGCCAAAGTTTTCAGCCAGAATACGACCGGCTTTAGCACCAACGTGACGGATACCTAAGCCAAAGATCAAACGTTCAACTGAATTGCTCTTGGAATTGTCGATAGCGGTCAATAAATTATTGATCGACTTCTCTTTGAAACCGTCCAATGTAGCTAAATCATCAGCCGTCAATTTATAAATATCAGCCACGTCTTGAACTATTTTTTTCTCATATAATTGTTCAATGATCTTAGGCCCCAAGCCATCGATATTCATCGCATTCCGTGATGCAAAGTGAGTCAACTGTTCTTTGACTTGAGCGGGACATTTAGGATTGATACAACGCAAAGCCACTTCATCTTCCAAGTGGATCAATTCTGAATTGCAGTATGGACAGTGTGTTGGAATCTGGGCTGGTACTGAATCTTTAGGACGTTTACTCAAAACGACTTGTGAAACTTCGGGAATGATATCGCCTGCTTTGTGCAACAAAACAGTGTCGCCAACTCGAATATCCTTTTGACGGATCATATCTTCATTGTGCAAGGTAGCTCGAGCAACCGTCGTACCGGCTAAAGTCACCGGATCCATCACCGCAGTCGGCGTCAAAACTCCGGTTCGACCAATCGTCCAAGTAATTTCACGTACGACTGACTCTGCTTGTTCAGGTGGAAATTTGTAGGCAATTTCCCAACGAGGAACTTTAACAGTATTACCCAATTGTGCTTGCAAAACTAGGTCATCGACCTTTAATACTACACCATCGATGCCATAATCCAAATTATCACGAACCTCGCCGTAGTGTTCGATGAAATCTTTGACGCCTTTTAAGCCTGTGGTTACTTGTGCAGTGGGGTTAACATTGAATCCCAACTCTTGCAAAGTTTCCAAAGCTTCATGCTGAGTCGTGACGTTTAATCCATCAAAAGTAACGATCGTATACATGAATGTATCAAGCTTTCTTGAAGCCGTGATCTTAGGATCTAATTGGCGCAAACTACCGGCAGCCGCATTTCTAGGATTAGCAAAAACTTGTTGGCCTTCATTTTCACGCTCTTGATTCAAACGTAAAAATTCTTTCTTTGACATGAAACATTCGCCACGAACTTCAAATGATAAAGGCTTGCTTAATTTTTGGGGAATATCTTTGATTGTTTTGACGTTTTCAGTTACATTCTCACCGATCGTTCCGTTACCACGAGTCGATCCTTGAACTAAGATACCATTTTCATAAATAAGTGACAGTGATAAACCATCAATTTTTAATTCAACATTATAATCTACTTCATGTCCAACATTTTTTTCAATTCTTTCATTGAATTCTGCTAATTCAGCTTCTGAAAAGACATCCCCCATTGATAGCATGGGAATATCGTGCGTAACCTTATTGAAATCAGGTAAGGTCACATCACCAACTTGTTGCGATGGTGAATCAGGCGTGACTAATTCCGGATATTGTTGTTCCAAAGCTAATAATTGATTGTAAAGCTTGTCATAAACATTATCTTCAACTTTGGGAGCATCCTTAGTGTAATAAGCATCACGCCACTCATTTAGTTGTGGGCGGATCTTCTCTAATTCTTGTTCGGCTTGTTCTTTAGTTAAATCTGCCATGTTATCACCCCTTAATCAGTAACTTTGGTAATTGGTGCATACTCAGCCAAGAGACGCTTGATACCTTGACTCTTAAAGGCTACGTCCAATTCAGCATTTTGGCCATTACCGTTAACTTTAACGACTGTACCAGTACCCCACGCTTTGTGGTTAACTTTGTCGCCAACATTCCAAGTCAACTTCTCAGCTCCTGAAGCACCCTTGGCTTTGAGCGTTGGTGACTTGAAAGTCGTAGCAGTGGCTCTTTCACGACGATTTTTACCCGGTGTTGAATGGCCCATTCTTGGGCTTGTAAAGCTCTTGATATTACCAACGTTATTATTGACTGAATCCAATACATCATCATCGATCTCTTGTACGAAACGTGAGGTTGGATTAGTCTGACGTTTACCATAAAGCATTCGGCTAAAGGCATTAGTAATGTAAAGCTCCTTTTCAGCTCGCGTGATACCTACATAAGCTAAACGACGTTCCTCTTCCATGTCATCATCGTTCAACATCGCCCGGCTCAATGGGAAAATTCCATCTTCCATTCCGACTAAGAAGACAACTGGAAATTCCAAACCTTTGGCAGCGTGCAAAGTCATCAACGTTACTTCTTTTTGATCTTCTTCGATATCATCTTGATCACTGACCAATGATAATTCCGTCAAGAAAGTCGTCAAACGTGTCTCATCAACTTGAGGATCGGGTTCATAATTTTGATCGAATTGCGTAGTAACAGTCAAAAGTTCTTGAATATTTTCGATTCGAGTTTGAGCTTCAAGGTTATCTTGATTCTTCAATTCATCTAAATAACCTGTGTCATCTAAGACATGATTCATCAGAACGGTCATTGATTCACTCTCTGAGTACTTTGTCAGCTTATCAATAACTTTGGCAAACTCACCGATAGTCTTTCTAGGACGAGCTGCTAAGGGGGATAATTCGACATTCTCAGCTGCTTCTAACAATGACCAATCATGTTCGTTGGCAAATGTCTGTAATTTTTCGATCGTACCCGGTCCAATTCCACGCTTGGGACTATTGATAACTCGTTGGAAACTCATCGAATCATCGTGATTAGCTATCAAACGTAGATAAGCCATGATATCTTTGATTTCCTTACGATCGTAGAATTTGTGTCCACCGATAATCTTATAGGGAATATTGGCTTTCACAAATTTATCTTCAAAGTTACGTGACTGAGCATTTGTCCGATAAAGGATAGCAAAGTCGCCATAGTTATAGCCCTTTTTGGATAATTCTTGAATCTGATCGATGACGTAAAGTGCCTCGTCAGTGTCAGTTTGACCACGATAGAACTTGATCTTATCGCCACTCTTATTGTCAGTCCAAAGTTCTTTCGGCGTACGGTTGGAGTTGTTATTGATGACTTCATTGGCTGCTTTTAAGATCATCTTCGTTGAACGATAATTTTGTTCCAACTTGATTGTCGTTGCTTCAGGATAATCTTTTTCAAAGTTCATGATGTTCTTAATATCAGCACCACGCCAACCATAAATACTCTGGTCAGCATCACCAACAACACAGACGTTGCGATATTTGGCCCCTAATTGTTGAACTAATTTGTATTGGGCTTCGTTAGTATCCTGATATTCATCAACGTGAATGTATTGGAATTTTTCTTGATACTTTTCCAAAACATCTGGATGTTCGTCGAATAAAATACTTGTCTGCATGATCAAATCGTCGAAATCAAGCGAATTGTTACGACTCATCTCTTTAGAATAAGCATCGTAAACATTAGCAACCGTCTGTTCATAAGGCGTTGCGGCATCTTGAGCATAAGCCTCAGGTGTCAAAAGTTCATTTTTAGCATTGCTGATCGTACCCAAAATAGCCCGTGGATCGTAGCGCTTAGGATCCAGGTTCATCTTAACTAGAATTTGCTTCATCAAAGTTCTCTGTTCGCTAGGGTCAGCAATCGTAAAACTAGTGGGTCTACCCATCTTGTCGATATCTCTTCTTAAAATTCTTACACAAAGAGAGTGGAAAGTAGAAACCCAAACATCATTAGCAGATTCATCGAGCAATTTGCCAATTCTTTCTTTCATTTCTTTAGCCGCTTTGTTTGTAAATGTAATTGCCAAAACGTGCCAAGGCATGACATTCTTTTCTTCAATCAAAAAAGCCACTCGGTGAGTTAGTACCCGAGTTTTACCAGAACCGGCACCGGCCATGATCAAAAGTGGTCCTTCAGTAGTCTTAACAGCCTCTTGTTGTTCAGGGTTAAGACCTTTTAACATAGTATCGTCCAATTTAAAAATCCCTCAAATCTTTTGTGTAAAAAGTTTTAGTTGTACTTAAAATAGCTGTTTACATTGTAGCAAATTTTTGTATTGATAGCGAAAGACAAACCGCAGATTTCGAACGTACGTTTTTAGTTTTCAGTTCTCTAAATGGCGGTAATAACTCAACAAAAAATCGTATCGGCCGGAAAAATCCAGCTGATACGATTTTTATTTTATTATTCCAAACCAACACGTTTGAAAATTTCATCAACATTACGTAAGTGCCAGTGATAATCAAAGGCATCATCAAGGTCTGCGTCAGATAATTTATCCGTCACACGCGGATCTGCTTCAAGCATTGTTCGGAAGTCCTTCTTTTCGTCCCAAGCTTTGGCAGTCATTGGTTGCACGATGTCATAAGCTTGTTCACGGGCATAGCCTGCTTCAACTAGCTTCAACAATACACGTTGTGAGTAGATCAAACCGTGAGTGATGTTCATATCTTCCAACATCTTGTCAGGGAAAACAGTTAAGTTCTTAGTGATCTTTGTAAAACGTCTCAAGATATAGTCCAACAATTCAGTTGTATCGGGAATGATGATTCTTTCAGCTGAACTGTGTGAAATATCACGTTCATGCCACAAAGGAATGTCTTCCAAAGCTGTGAAAGCATGCCCTCTGATCACACGAGCCAAACCAGTTACATTTTCTGAACCGATTGGATTACGTTTGTGAGGCATAGCTGATGAACCCTTTTGTCCAGCAGCAAAGTATTCCTCCGCTTCACGGACTTCAGTTCTTTGTAGGTGGCGTACTTCCAAAGCAAAACGTTCGATCGATGTAGCGATCAAAGCCATTGTTTGAATGTATTCAGCGTGAAGATCACGTGGAAGAACTTGCGTTGAGATTTCTTGGGCACGAATACCTAGTTTGTCACAGACAAATTTTTCAACACTAGTTGGTACATTAGCATAACTACCAACAGCACCACTGATTTTACCGGCTTCGACACCTTTAGCAGCATGGTCAAAACGTTCGATATCACGTTTGATCTCTGAATACCAGTTAGCCAATACTAAACCAAAAGTTGTTGGTTCAGCGTGCACACCATGAGTTCTACCGATCATTGGCGTATCTTTGTATTCCAAAGCTTTTTGTTTAACTACTTCTAGAAATTCATTTAGATCTTCACGAATAATGTCATTGGCTTGTTTCATCAAGTAGCCATAAGCTGTATCAACGACATCAGTTGATGTAAGACCAAAGTGGACCCATTTTCTTTCCGGTCCAAGATAGCGTGAAACATCACGTGTAAAAGCAACTACGTCGTGTTTTGTTTCCTTTTCGATTTCAGCAATCTCAGAAACATTGAACTTAGCGTTTTGAGCAATCAACTTAGCATCTTCAGCAGGGATTTCTCCTTCTTTGCTCCATCCTTCAACGGCAGCAATTTCTACTTCGAGCCAAGCTTGAAATCTGTTTTGGTCAGTCCAAATTGGTTTCATTTGTTCAGTTACATATCTATCAATCATGAATTATTCTACTCTCCAAATATTAGTTGTTAAGATATCATTTTTTAATTCTTCGACATCGTCTGAGAAAATTGAAATATAACCGACATCCCTATCGGCTTGATTCTTAGCTTTAAAACCGGTGTAATAGTTAAATTTCCATTGGGCCTTTTCCTGAAGCAGATCCAAACTCTGTGGCAAGTTACCTTCGATGATCTTCAAAGTTGCCGCATTGACCATTGGAAAGATCTCAGGAATTGGCCAATCACAAATCGCTCTGATATGTAATTCAAATTGTGAAATGCCAGTCGCTTCTTGATAGACGTTGGCTGAATAATTAATACCTGGGAAAATTCTTTTGACGTACAAAACCCCGGATTGAGATAGGATGAAACCTATCCCGAAAATTCCGACATAATTAATTTTTTCAGCCACCATCAAGGCGACTCGTTGCATTTCGGCTTCCACATCAGGATTATTCTTCTTGTAAATAAAAGAACTCATCAAATGTGAACCATCATAAATCTCTTGAATCATGGGGAAAGTATGGATTTTACCGTCCTTACTCTTGCTGACCATGATTGAATATTCAGTCTTAGTGTCGATCCATGCTTCAAGAATATACGTACCATCTTGAAGCAGTTTTTGAACTCGTTCCACATCCAAGTCGTTGTAAAGAATATGACGTCTCAAAACAGTTTGGTTCTTTTGGATCGGTTTTAGAATACATGGAAAACCAATCTCTTCGACAGCTTTTTTGATGTCATCGACCGTTACGATCGAGAAAAATGGCGGAACGTTGATATTTAAATCATTAAGGAAAGTCCTTTCGATATAACGATCTTGTACGATTGCCAACAGATCAGCGCCTTGAGCGACGTTGAAAGTTTCAGACAATTGTTTCAAAAGGTTGCTGTCGAAATTTTCATCCATATACAAAAGAAGGTCACTTCTATGGCCCAATTCACTTAGATTCTCGATGTTTTCTAATGTGCCGACCAAAAAGCTGTCAGCAGCTTGTGTTGCAATATCTTTTTCCTCATCGGTCAAAAGCATAGTTCTAAAGCCCATTCTTTTAGCTTCGAGTTCGAAGATATACGTTTCACTTCCGCCACCAATTATGCCTAATGTTTTACCGGGCGCAATAAAAGTCATAACTCCACCTTCTTATTACTAATCGTCTTCCTTGCCGAAGACTACTTGTCCATTTTCAAAAGCTGTGATTCTAGCCAATGAATAAATTGGAATACCTGATTTGTCGATCATTTGTCTACCTTTTTGGAAAGACTTCTCGATCACGATACCAATACCGGCAAGTTCTGCACCTGCGGCATCGATGATCGTGTTCAAACCATTAACGGCTTGACCGTTAGCCAAGAAATCATCAATGATCAAAACTTTGTCATCGCTTGATAGGTACTTTTTAGCAATACTGATGTGATTTGATGTTTTCTTGGTGAATGAATAAACTTCTGATGAATAAAGATCATCACTCAATGTTACTGATTTGTGCTTTCTAGCAAATACTACTGGTACTTGAAATTTCAAACCAGTCATAACAGCAGGAGCAATACCTGATGATTCAACAGTCAAAATCTTGTTGATTCCTGCATCCTTAAAATGTTCGTAAAATTCTTCGCCCATTTTTTCCATCAACATTGGGTCAATTTGATGATTCAAAAAACTATCGACTTTAAGTACGTCCTTACCTAAAACTCGACCATCTTTTCTGATTCTTTCTTCTAGTTCCTTCATTACGCTCTCCCTATTTACATAGAATAATTAGAGTCTATCATACTTTGATTTTTACTTGATACCCTCATCGTACTTTTTCAGGTCATATTTTTGAATAATCCGAATAATTTTGCTCGTATACCCAGGATCAGTCGCATATCCGTCAGTTTGTAAAGCAATGGCGGCTTCAATATAATCCTTCGATTGTAGAACTTGCTTGTATTGTTGCGAATTCCACGTTGTACCATTGACCAGTAATTTAGTATGATCTTTCATCGACTCTCGAAAATCCGAATAAACTCGGAAGCGCCCGTTGATGGTGACCCACTGACCGTCAGTATATTCTTTCGTCTGTAAAACCTTCGTATTAGTAGGGTTTTCACCCTTGATACCAAAGTAATTGTTGTACTGACTAGCCAATGAACTGTTACCCCAGTTGCTTTCAAGAATTGCTTGCGCAATCGTAATACTTGGTAAAACTCCATATTCTTTGCCTAACACTACTGCATATGGAGCTACTTTTTTTACAAAAGCCACATGTTCTTGCTGAACCATTTCAACTTGCGTCTCACTTTTATATTGAACGTATCTCCTGTATCCAAAAAAGCTGATCACGAACACGGCCACTATCGCTAGCAAAATATAAGTTGTACTGTTCTTGTTTCGACTCTTTTTGCGCCGAGTCTTTCGACGTGGTGTGTATCTTCCTTTTTGTGGCAATTGATTCATCCTTTAATAGTTTATTAACTCTAATTATAGCCGATAACTTTGAACTTTTTATGATTTGAAAAATAATTTTAAGAATTGCTTAGATTATCATTTTTCCAATTTTTTTGACGATATTTTGCATAATAGATCCAAGCTATCAAAGCTAAAGCTTCTAAACAGGCAGAGAATAAAAAGATGCTCTTGTAACCGGAAAAACTAGCGATCCAAGCAGCAATCATTGGTCCTAAGACGTTGCCAAACGACTGTGCTGATTGATTATAACTGAAAACTCGACCAAAAATGGCCTTCGGTACGTTTTGTACAGTCAAAACTTGAATCGAAGGAATCAAAGCCGCATCGGAAATGCCCAAAATGAATCGCAAGATTATTAATTGCCAGACGTTTTGCACTAGACTCGTTAGACTCAGACAAGCAATCGCTAAAATCAAAAAAATCAGCATACTTTTCAAAGCACCTAACCGGTCGATCAAACGTCCTACGACACCAGCCATGAGAATAGTCGCAAAACCTGGAGCAGCTGAGACTATCCCAGTTAAAATCGTCAGTTCTTTGCCCCCTGAGTTGAGCTCTCGAACTAACAAACTCAATAGAGGTGTAATTGCATTGGTCGTTGCTTGAACGGCTAAGAGCGACCCAAACAAGGCCAAAAAGAATGGCCAACCGATTTTCTTCATTAAAGGTAACGCTGGCTGCAATTCTTTTTTAGAGATCGGTTGAAAGTCTTCTTTAACGCCCAACAAAGTTGACATGAAAACTAATAGCATCAAGAAACTGGTCACAAAGAAAGCTCCCCGATAACCGACAGTACTAGCCAATACTCCACCAATCAACGGTCCTATCAAGGTTCCTGTGATGCTGCCGGTCACTAATTTACTCATGACGCGGCCTTGGATCTTTGGTGGTGCAGAAACTGACATTAAGGCGTTGGCATTGTTGATATAGCCAGAAAATGCTCCTTGCAGACAACGAAACACTAATAGAAACCAAACATTTGGCGAAAAGCCGATCATCAAAATCGTCAAAGTCATCACGCCCGATGCTCTTAGACACATCAATTTTCGTCCCTTGAGATCAGTCAAACGCCCCCACAAAGGAGACACAATAGCCTTACTCAAGTACGTCAAAGAAAACGCTGCTGCACCTAAAAGGTTCAACTCTGTCTTATTGAAATTCCCTAAAGTATCTATGAATAATACGATAAAAGGCAGTGTCATCGAATTTCCCATGTCGGTTATCAAGCTACCGAACCACAGGACTCTAAAGTTATTTTTCCAATTATTATTGTTAGTCTGCATGATCCATCCTTAAAATTAATTTCCAATTATTAATCATAAACTAGCAATATAAAGTTACTGTAAATTTAATGTAAAATTTTGGGCTTCAATTTTTAGGCAAAATAAAAAAGCTAACTCGTATGAGTTAGCTTTTATTTTTAAAGTCTATTTAATTAGTCTTTAACAACGTTTGAAGCTTGTGGTCCACGATCACTATCTTCGATATCGAAAGTAACTGCTTGACCTTCTTCAAGAGTCTTGTAACCGTCACCTTGGATAGCTGAGAAGTGAACGAATACGTCACTACCATCTTCGCGAGTGATAAAACCATAACCTTTTTCTGCGTTAAACCATTTAACTGTTCCGTGTTCCATTAGAGAAATCCTCCTGATAAGAAAAAATTTTTTTGTGCATTATATCGTGGTACATCATGGAAGAAAGTCTAAAGTACGAAACATTCAAACCATTCGAACCATTCACCATTCAAAAATACAACTATTATATTAACATGACTGAGTACATATTTCAATCTACTATTGCGTAAAGTTTCTTTTACAATTATCTAAATGTTTACATTTTTAACATAAGGAATCGAATTTTGAGCCCCTTGAGTTTGAACCGTAATAGATGATGCTTTGCTAGCAAATTTCATTGCTTCTTCGATATTGCTTAAATCGGCATCCAGCGCTGAAGCTAAGTACCCGATAAACGTATCGCCAGCAGCAGTTGTATCAACTGTGTTAACTTTGAAAGCATTAACGAAACCACTCTTCTCACCTAGTGAGTAGAACGATCCATTAGCGCCGACGGTTATTATAACATTCTTTACACCCATTGTATGCAATTTATTTGCAGCGGCAACCATTGAGGCTTCATCAGTGACCTTAATTCCGGTAATTGCTTCGGCTTCAGTTTCGTTAGGAACGATGATATCACTGAGTTGTAGCAATTCCTCGGGAATATTAGTCTTAGCTGGTGCGGGGTTCAAAATTGTTAAAACATTATTTTCTTTAGCAATCTTAAACGCTTCAATTGTGGCTTCCAAAGGTGTCTCAAATTCAGTGATCAGGCAATCAGCTTCGGCAATCGTTTCTGACGCATTTTGAATATTTTTAGTAGTAATCGTTTGATTGGCACCACCGTAGATCAAAATACTGTTTTGACCCTTTTCATCCAAAAGAATATAAGCTTGGCCAGTACCAGCTTTATCGTCTTTAGTAACGTGATCAATATTTAAACCATCATATTTGAACGTATCTAACATGAAGTCAGCTGAACGATCTTGCCCAATCTTAGCGATGAAGGAAGTATCTGCTCCAGCACGGACTGCAGCGATTGCTTGATTAGCACCCTTGCCGCCGCCAGCAGTAGAACGATCGCTCATAGCCATTGTTTCACCTGGTAAAGGCAAACGGGCAATATTTAGAATAATATCAACGTTAATTGAACCTAGTACGACAATTTTTTTCATATTTAAATTCCTCTTTAAAAGACAACTCCACTTTCAAGTAAGATATTTGAATATGGTGTTTCTTCACCAGTCCGAATAAATGCCTTAGTATCGCTCAAATCCTTCTTCATTTCTTCGTGAGGAATGAATTCGATTGGAGTATCGCCAACAGCCTTTTTAACTGCAGCGAGTTGGGCAGGGTTTTGGGTTTTGATCTCTTCGGCTAAATAAACCTTTTGAACTTCTAGTTCACTCAAAACATTTTCCAAAACTTGCATGAAACTTGGTAAACCAGCTTCAACAGCCAAATCGATTTTTTCTGTATCAGCAGGAACTGGCATCCCAGCATCGCCAATACCGATTGTGTCGAAGTGACCCATTTGGGCGATAACACGTGATATATCTGAATTTATAACTCTAGTTTTCTTCATTAAAACCTTCACCTTTTTTTCGTATCGTTAAGCAAAATCAATATTAACATATCTTGTAAATATTTTATCAATATCATGTCATTAGTAGCAAGCATATATTTCACGATATCATCGACATATTTTTCACTATTATATAGTAGAAAGCGGTTTTTAAATGTCCCATCTGATGTCTATTTTGAAATAATATATATTCTTTACTGTTATTTTTATAGGAAATAATGAGCAATGATTATTTCATCCTATAAATAAACGCTCCAAATTTAGTTCAAAATTCACCATTTTTTAACAAAAATAGCCGTAAAATACAAAATTTTAAGACTTTTAGCGATCATTATCGACAAGTAGACCAGTTATTAGCATCTTCTCCGCACCCCACTAAAACGTTGATATATCAATGCTTTTCATACTATCTTTACGTCTGAACCAATAACTGAAATACCTTAAAATCAATTTATTCCATTTTTTGTAAAAGGTTTTTACAAAACCTGAGACAAAACTTAAACGAATTGATAGTAAACTACGAATTGTATTAAGGATTGACCACAAATATATCGAATAAAAATTTAAGTGCATTTGGCAGTGTACATAAAAATTGATATATATGTAAAATAAAAAAGATATCCATGGTCGGCATACCATAAATATCTTTAATCAATTAATAATTCACACACAGTATTAAAATTTAAATTAAATATTAGCAGTAAATGATTGTTCCACTACATCGTACATGGCAACGTACTCATCAGGAGCAATACGAAGAAATGGCATTCCGTTAGACGTATTTATTACAATATCTGTAGCCCATTGGCTATTAGGTTGAAGTGATACGTCATTTTTTTGTACCAAATTATGATCATATACATTAACAGATTTATCAGGACCGTCAACTGACTGAACTTTAATAGTCATGTGGCGGTTTTTGTATGCAACGCTATCTTTTGAGCTTAAAAATTCATTAGGAGCTACTTGATAATAGTCAGTTCCATTGATGTTTTGTGTTTTAGCAACTTTCCAGGCACTATTTCCTTGAAGTGCAATATCAGTTTTACTACCATTTTGATCATAAATTTGAGCTTGATCGGCAGTAACTAAGGCATAATTGCCCTTTTGTGTAACTGACTGAGCACTTACGTTAGTAACGGATGTTGTAGCAGCAGTAGTTAAGGCACTGCCGGTTCCTAATAGAGCACAGACTAAGAACAATATAGATTTTTTCATTTTGATTGACCCCACTATAATATTTCGATTTCAAACCCCTGTACTCTATTTTTTGGCAGAAAAATAGTGCACACAAAAGTTGATTTTTCGAATATGTAAAACAAAAATATTAATAATTCACACAGTTGCTTATATAATTTTGGCATAACTTATAAGCAACTTCATAGTACAAGGTATTGGCTCCGAATCCAACTAATAATTGTCAAAAATAGGATATTTTTTTATTAAAATATTCATATATTGGTTATACCAAAATCAGAGAAAGCGTTATAACTCCTGATTGTATCTACTTTTGTAGACCTATACTCATGACTATAAAAAAATCGTCAAAAAAATTATTTTTTTTTGACGATTTCCATTGAAATTAATATTTTGCTGTAAATGATTGTTGAATCACGTCCCACATTCCCACGTACTCGTCAGTGGCGACACGTACAAATGGCATTCCATCTGAGGTAGTGATCACACGATCTGAATACCAATAAGTACCGGGTGCTAAAGCTACTTCCGAACTTTCAACAAAATTGTGATTATAGACCGGCACATCTTCACCAGTTGTCACTCTGATAACTTCCGGTCTATTACGATAGACGTAACTATCTTTCGAACTCAAATATTCATTGGTACCGATATGATAATAGTCGGTTCCATTGACATCAATAGTTCTTCCAAGATACCAATCACTATTCTTAGGTTCAGTTTTTCCTAAAGCTTGTGCTGAAGAATTATATACCTCAGCATTGCGGGCACTTACATCTACATAATATCCGCTAGTCACGGATTCAGCCTTAACACTTTGGATGGGCAAAAATGAAAGTCCAAAACCGAGTAGAATCATCAAAAATGCTACTACATATTTTCTCTTCATTTTATATACTTCCTTAGTCTTTTAGACTAATTGCATAATAATATGTTTAAACATGTATAACAATTTTTATAGATATACATATCTTCTAGAGAGTGAAACAAACTCGACCAGCTTTCGAGTATTTGCCTAATCTGCCGAATTGCTCGACGGTCTTACGAGTGATTTGGTAGATGTAGCAAAACGGAAAAAGCTAGTTTGTGCAACTCGTTTCGATAGAGAGTAAAACAAACTCGACCAGCTTTCGAGTATTTATCTAGACTCAGAACTTACGTGCCAGCTCACTAAAAAATTGTAAAAAAATATCCTTGATTCAACTAGAATCAAGGATATTTTTTTATTACTTTGTACCAATCACATTCAACAATGCCTGATTATTACCCGCTTTGGCTAAATAATATGCTAAATTGGAATAACCTTGATATTCTTGTTCTTTATCGGCATTATTCTCAACGGCAATGGCAGCTGCGTAATTCAATTCATCTAAGAAATAAGAAACATGTTTTTCGCACGCATAATTCAAGCCCCAACGGCTGATCCTATATGATTGATCATGTAATCTCATTTCATTGAAAGAGTTGGCGAGTGTCTTACAAATAAAGAGAATCTCTAAGTCATTGGCATTTGTGACTTTTGAATCTGAATCAACTGAGTCGACGATCATTTGGAAATAATACTGAGCACGGTCGGTATGACCTTGGCCCAAATAATTAAGTCCCTTGAATAGATCCGACAAAAAAGTATAAATATCAGACTTATTTGATTTCGTAAGTTGCAAAACCTTGTCCATTGTAAACAAAGAGGCATCATAATTATTATTCCAATAATCCATCACACCGGTAATTAGTTCGTACTGTTTCTTATCATTGTTAGTCAGCTTTCCTTCTAACTCTGATAATTTTGTATCAATACCCTCAATATTTTTTAGTAAAACATCGCGTTCGATCACATCCAGTAAACTTTCCTCGTTGGCAGAAGATTTGCCTGAGAAATCGCTGAAGACATCATTCAATGTCAAATCCAATCTCGTACAAATCTTAATCAGAATGTTTACGGTCGGCGCCGTATTATGTTTTTCAATTTTACTAATCGTATTTTGCGTACAAATATCATTAGCCAACTCAATTTGAGTCAAATTCATTTCTCGTCTTTTATTATAAATAATCGATCCAAGAAACAATGGCAACACGCTCCCATCTATATCGTTATGACATTTATCAATAATACTATACCACCACATTAATATTTATATACATTTATCATAAAAAATTAATCCAATATTGAAATATATTTTGATATTATTTGCGTATATATTAAGGACATTCTCAATTAATTTTATTTATAGGCACAAAAAAAGCAGCCAGACAATCGTCCAACTACTTTAGTTATGCGGGTAAGAAGATTCGAACTTCCACGGAGATAATTCTCCACAAGATCCTTAGTCTTGCGCGTCTGCCAATTCCGCCATACCCGCATGCAAGTTCTACTATACCACAACCATAAATTTATTATCAAGCTGAAATAACAATATCTTTGAGGTATTTTAATTTACCCCGACATTTTCCACAAACGAACCGGCTAGTGTTTATTTTTTTAACACGTTGATAGATAGTTTGACAATTAGTACATTCATAAACATGATAAGTTTTTTTCTTAACCGTACTCTTGATTGGTGAATATCTCAGTCCCCCGACTTGTTGCAAGAGAATTCTAAAAGTGCGGTCTCGATGCTGTGCCGGCAAGCCATCATTGTACAAATGATAATGACACAATTCATGCTTGATAACCCCGACTAAGGTTTCAATTCCGAATTCTTGATAGATCTTGGGATTGATATCGATATTACGATCCTTTAAATGAAATCTACCGCCAGTCGTTTTTAGACGTGAATTGAAATATGCTTGATGAACAAAAGGCTTCCCAAAATATTCTTGGGAAACCTTTTTGATTAGTTCGGTTAATTCTTGATCTGTCATTAAGCTAGATCAGTCAATCTTTGGATGTATTTTGAAAACTTATCCATGTATTCGTCCTGCTTCTTTTCAGATTCATCAAAAGCCTTACGATCAACTTGCTTGTTGTCGCCGATACTTGCAGTCATTTCGGCACAACCCTCAACATATTTCTTGAAGGCTGAGACAAGTGAAATGTGAGTACCCATCAATCTAGCTGGAGCTTTACCTTTTTCAAGTTTAGCCAAAGCATCTTGATAATTCTTTGTTCCAGAAGCGAAGTCTTTTTGAACCTTTGTATATTCAACGTCATCCAACTTGTCGACCTTACTGCGGTCAAGTGCATCACGGATCTTTTCGTATTCAGGGTTCAACTTATCTTGTTCTTCTTGAACTATTTGAACTGTATTGTTGATCAATTGACCATATTGCATAGCTTTCTTTTGTGCGGCATTCATAATAATTACCTCTTATTTTCTTCTTGTGTTTTTTCAGTATAAATATCTCTTTCGATGGTAAATCTTGGGCGTTGTTTAACTTCACTGAAGATCTTGCCAACGTATTCACCGATCACACTGATACTAATTAATTGTACACCACCAAGGGCCCAAATAGATATCATTAGTGACGACCAGCCACTGACTACGTTGCCGTTGATCTTTTGTACGAAACTATAGATCAATAATAGAATACTGATCAAAACGATAAAGAATCCCAAACCCATGATCAACTTGATCGGTACGATCGAAAATGATGTGATTCCATCCATCGCAAACTTGATCATCTTGCGTAAAGGATACTTTGATTCACCGGCAAAACGTTCTTTTCTGGCATAATAAACCTTAGCTGACTTAAAACCAACTAATGGCACGATGCCACGCAAGAACAGGTTTCTTTCCCGATAACTTAACAACACCTCACAAGCTCGTTTGCTCATCAAACGATAATCAGCTGAATCGGGTACCAATTTGACGCCCAAAAATCCCATGAATTTATAGAACATTTCGGCCGTGCCACGTTTGAAGGCTGTATCAGTATCCCGATTATTTCTGACGCCATAAACTACTTCCGCACCATTGAGATATTCATCGACCATCTTAGGGATCGCATTGACATCATCTTGCAGATCAGCATCAATCGTTATAACGGCGTCGGAATCTTTCGAGACTGACGTTACCCCAGCCAGTAAAGCACCTTGGTGACCAAAGTTACGACTGAGTTTAACACCTGAAACAGTTTGATACTTCTGTGAAAATTCATCAATCAACTGCCAAGTTTTATCCTTGCTGCCGTCGTCGACAAAAACGATTTTACTAGTCTCGGTTACTTTGCCCGCTTTGACCAAATCGTCGACGATCTTCGTCAATTCCTTAGTAGTTTCGTGCAAAACTTCTTCTTCGTTATAACAAGGAACTACGATACTTAATTTAAATAAATCAGACATCAAACTTCCCCCACTTTAATCTAGTCCATTCAAAAATACTGTATAATCCCAGACCACCTAAAATGGCGATCACCGGTAGAAATTCCAGACGATAACGTCCTTGTACTTCAATTAATAATTGTACAACGGCATACGCCATCAATGGCAGAATCAAGAGAAATACTTGCTTGTTTGGTGTAGTTTTTAATAATTTTAGTGAACCGACCCATGAGAAGATGATCAACATGGCAGTTCCTAAATAACCTAATAAATTAGCATAATTACTGAATTTTTGTGAATGTTGCTTTTCAAAACCGGAGAAGTACACGGCATTGGAACGACTAGCCCACAGAACTTCATTTTTGCCTAAGAAGAGTTTCAGCCAACCGTGAGTATTGTTGAGATTTTGAATATTCTTGCGGATCACTTGATGTTCTTTAACACTCATTTTGGAGCGGCTTTCCTTCAAATCGAAACGGTCGACCATCTGTTGATCGTAGGCACCATTAGAATTGGCATCCAAACCAATAACGAATTTCCACTCCGAATCACGGTTAGTCAATCCATAAGCGTTCAAACCTGAACTCTTAATTGCTAAACCGGCGGCAGAAAACAGAACTTGATAAATAACTAAAGTAACTAAAACTTTGAGCAAACTCTTAAAATTAAATTGTTTGGCAGATATCATCATGTACAACAGCGCATAAACGACGATCCCGGCAATGATCACTGGTCCAATCGGCCGAATAATACTACCAAACGCTAAAGTAACACCGGCTAAAATATAAGCCCAATACTTATCTTTCATAATCAGATAGAACGTAACTAAAAATAGCAGCATCCCTAAATATTGGTTATCAGCTTGACTATTCAAGGCAAACCAATCCAAATCGATCATCAAAACAAAAACCGTCAAACGTGCTAATTTAACTTGCTTGAACAGTTGCAATGACAATAAATAGGCCATATATAAAATCAACACTTGATAGACTACATTCAACAACTGAATGGCGATCACATGATGGCCAAATATTTTTACCACCGTCATAACGTAGACTAAAAAGCCGGTTTGATAAGCCCATTTGGCGAAATAATCATTGTCATAATTAAAAATCGGCTTACCTTCAAGTGCTTTCGGCGCCATTCGCCAAAAGGCTCCAAAGTCACTCACCTGAGTTGCTGGAACTAGCTTGATCCAAATTAAAGCTACGATTGCAAAGACCAGCAACAAACTGATCAAAATCAGTCGATTGAAATTCTTATCATCATCTCGAAGATGATATAGGAAATAGCCAATTCCCAAAACAAAAATAATTGCACAAAGAAAAGCCAGTATGGCTAGTACTGGCTCAACTTTTAGATAGTTAGTCGTATAAAAGTGCCCCATCTGCACTAAGACAACTGATGTAAAAATCACTAGACACACAACAACTAACTTGCTAATGACGCTTTGAAATTTACTTAGCATGTTACCCCTCTACTTGCTAATTTTTATGACTCTTTAAAAATTGACCGAGTTTGGAGAGACATTTGGCGATATTTTCCATGCTAGCCGCATAGCTAATTCTCAAATGTCCTTCGCCACCGATACCAAAGAAACTTCCCGGTAAAATTGCCAAGTGTTCTTCTTCCAACAATTCATTAGCGAATTTAACATCGTCTTGTTCAAAGCCTGCCGGAATTTTAGCGAATAAATAGAACGCACCATCTGGTGTCGGACATTCCATATTCAGTTCCTTTAGACCTTCAAACAAAGCGTCGCGACGTGATTGATATTGTTCTTTCATTGCCAACGGATCATCATAGCCGTTCGTATATGCTTCTAATGCCGCATATTGAGTGATCGACGTGATCGAAGTCGTTGCCAATTCATGGATCTTGTTTACTTGAGCAATCACTTCAGCCGGTCCACAGACTACTCCGAAACGCCAACCCGTCATCGCATGAGATTTGGATAATCCATTCAAGAGAATTGTTTGATCTGGCAAAATATTACCAAACGAAATATGCTTAAAATTATATGTCAATTCGCTGTAAATTTCGTCACTAATTACAAAAATATCATATTTTTTTAAAATATTAGCTAAAGCTTGTAATTCATCCTCTGTATAACTTACCCCGGTTGGATTACTTGGATAATTCAGTAAGAATATCTTGATGCGAGGATTAGTCTTAATGACTTCTTCCAGCATCGAAGGTGTAACCTTAAAATTAGTCTTGGATGTATCCAAGTATACTGGCGATGCCCCATTGAAATCAGCATCTGGTCCGTAGATTGTAAATGATGGTGAAGGGATCAAGACTTCATCACCGTCTCGCAAAATTGCATTGAAAACTGAGAAAACACCCTCCGTTACACCAGTCGTAGCGATAATTTGGGTTTCTGGATCATAATTCAAGTTGTATTTATCGTGAAGATAATTAGCAACAGCACCCAAAAGTTTATGATCGCCTTCTGGCACAGTGTAGTGCGTCTGATCGTTTTTAATTGCCTTGATAGCGGCCTGTTTGATGTGTTCGGGAGTGTGGAAGTTTGGTTCCCCCACAGTCATATTGATTGCACCCGGAATACTCTTGGCCCGTGCATTGAATTTAAAGATCTCTTGCTGTTTGATAGCAACTACAGACGGTTTCATAAGAGAGATTAAATCACTTTTCACTGTTAAACACCTCTTTTATTAAGATTACACTTCAATTCTACCATATGACATTTTGTAAAAAAAAAGACATTCAAAAAATTTGAATGTCCAAATATGAAATTAATTTTGAAACTTTAAATTTGACTAAACATCAAATACCGTATAAGGAGAGCGACGTTTGTGGGCCGTCTTCTTGTACCAGTTCTCAATGATCTCGGCATTTTCAGGCTTGATATCTTTACCTTCGAGGTAATCGTCAATATCAGTATACGAAACTCCCAAAGCCTTTTCATCAGGAAGACTTGGACGATCTTCCTCCAAGTCAGCAGTTGGTACTTTTTCGTAAAGGTTCTTAGGTGCATCGAGCTTAGCTAACATAGCCTTGCCTTGACGTTTATCCAAACGGAATAACGGCGTTACATCAGCCGCACCATCACCGAATTTGGTATAGAATCCGGTGATATTTTCAGCCGCGTGATCAGTTCCGACCACAACGCCCTTGTTGTCACCAGCAATCGCATATTGAGCGATCATTCGTGTCCGTGCCTTGATATTGCCTTTATTGAAGTCAGAAATAGTTAAGCCATTGTTTTCAACGGCCTTTACCATTGCATCGACGCTCTCTTTGATATTTACGCGCACGATTTTGTCAGCTTGCATCCACTCGATAGCTTGCATACAGTCTGATTCATCGGCTTGTTCACCGTAAGGCAAACGTACTGCGATAAATTGATAATCTTTGTCGCCAGTTTCTTGACGCAATTCAGTCATTGTCATCTCGGATAATTTACCAGCCAAAGTTGAATCTTGACCACCAGAAATGCCTAAGACCAATGTCTTCAAAAAACTGTGTTGTTTAAGATAAGTTTTTAGAAAATCAACTGAACGTCTTATTTCTGCTTCTGGATCAATCGTTGGTTTAGTTTTTTCAAATTCAATAATTTCTTTTTGCAATGGTCTCATTTTTAGTCACCTAATCTAATGTTGTTTACATCATTTCTAATCTTCTCAATATACTTCATCTTGTGACTGTATAGTTTTGAAGATAGATCTACAGGATAGACTTGTGGGTTCAAGATACGTTTGTATTCGTCCCAAAGAGAATCGAGATTGTCAGCACAATATTGTCTGATATCTTTTACATTTGGTAGATCATAAACTAATTTACCGTTGGTGAAGATATCGTGCAATAGTGGCTTAGCTTGGAAATCCTCCACAGTCTTATTGATATAAGTATATTGTGGATGGAACATATAAAGCGAACTGTGTTCTCTTGGATCTTCATTCCAGAAAGTTTCATAGTCGCCCTCTGATTTATCATTCTTTTCGTTGTTAGTGATGCGCCAAACTTGTTTCTTACCTGGAGTAGAAATCTTAGCAGCGTTACTAGAAAGTTTCAAAGTGTCCATCATATTGCCTTTGGCATCTTCGATACTTACTAACTTGTATACGGCGCCAAGTGCAGGTTGGTCAAAAGCGGTAATAACTTTAGTACCGATACCCCAGACGTCGATTTTAGCATCTTGCATCTTCAAGTTAAGAACGGTTTTTTCATCAAGGTCGTTAGAAGCATAAATTTTAGCGTTAGGGAAACCAGCTTCATCAAGTTGCTTTCTGACCCGCTTAGAAATATAAGCCATATCACCGGAATCAATTCTGACACCTTGGAAGTTGATCTTGTCGCCCATTTCACGAGCAACTTTGATAGCACTAGGAACACCACTCTTCAAAGTGTCATAAGTGTCGACTAAGAAGACGCAGTTCTTGTGCGTTGTGGCATAAGCTTTGAAAGCATCGTATTCGTTACGATATGTTTGCACCAAAGCGTGCGCATGTGTACCTGAGATGGGAATACCGAACAATTTACCAGCTAAAACGTTACTTGTAGCGTCAAAACCAGCAATGTAAGCAGCCCGAGTACCCCAAATAGCAGCGTCAACTTCTTGGGCTCTACGTGAACCGAATTCCATGACCGGATCATCGCCACAGACAGTCTTGATACGAGCTGCCTTAGTAGCGATAAGTGTTTGGAAATTGACCATATTAAGAATAGCTGTTTCGATCAGTTGACATTGTGCCAGTGGTCCTTCAACTTGTAGAATTGGTTCCTCATTGAAAACCAAATCCCCTTCTAGTGCTGAACGTACTGTACAACTGAATTGCATATCTTTGAGCCAACGTAAGAACTCCTCGTCAAACTCCCCATATTCACGTAAATAGTCAATATCGGAATCTGAAAAGCTGAGATTCTTCAAATAGTCGACTACATGTTCCAATCCTGCAAAAACGGCAAAACCATTATCAAATGGTAAACTTCTGAAGTAAACTTCAAAAACTGCACGACGATTGTGCAAACCTTTCTTCCAGTATGTATACATCATATTCAATTCATAATAATCTGTATGCAAAGTTAAATCTTCGTCAAATTGAGTCATCATATCTCCCTTAATAATTTGATAGTAACAAGGTCTATTTTACCTTAATTGCCATTTAAAGTCGCTTCGTAACCGTCATTTACCTTGTGTGCTAACTGTTCGATCGAATAGTTGTCGCGAACCTCTTGGTATAAAGCAAAGCCCTTTTGGCCCAAGTTGTCATCTTTCCACAAATCGTGGGCATCATTTAGCGCTGCAATCAATTCTTGCTCGTTGTTCGATTCAACTAGCCAGCCAGTATCATCGTTGATAACTTTATCGGTAGCACCGACATTAGTAGCGATAACTGGTTTGCCATAAGCGGCTGATTCCAAATAAACTGTTGGCAAACTTTCGGATTTGGATGTCAAAACTGATACATCGCACTCTTGATAGAAGTCGCCAGTATTTTCACGAAAGCCCACAAAATCAACCTTATCTTTGATGCCAAGTTCTTTGGATAAGTCTCGCAATTCATCCATCAATGGGCCATCGCCCAAAAGCGTCAAACGATAGTTGAACTTGACTTTACTCAAAGCTTCCAATAGCAAACGATGGTTCTTTACTTCAACCAAACGCGCCACTTCTAGCAAACTAAACGTTGGTTGACGATTGAAGCGCGGATTGATACCGGAAAAATCAATGGCATTGAAAACTTCAAAAGTCTTTTTGGAATCGATCTTGAGAGCTTCAAAGTACTCCGCTAAGTCAGGATTCATGTAGAAGAGCGAATTAGCCTGTTTTAAGGCATGTAAGTTTAATTTGAGCATAACTTTACCTTTGAGACCAGAAAAGTCAATACGAGGGTCAGAATGGACTGTGATCACCCATTTAGCATTAATTTTTTTTCTGATCAAAGATACGATATAGTTGGCACGTGGACCGTGCGTATGAACGATATCGAAGTTATTGTTGTTGATGTATTTCGTCAATGGTTTCAGAATTGACAGATCAAAACGTTGTTTTTGTTCCATCACAGCCACGCTCAAGCCATTTTCTCGAGCCATTTTGGACACAGGACCTTCCTGAAAAGTCAACAGAGTACTTTCTTCTCCAATCAACTTTTGACCCTTCATCAGGTTAACAATATATGTACGAGCTCCACCGTCTTCATTGCCGGCATTGATATGTAAAACCCTCATTAAGACACCTCTCAAATTAATCTTTCTCGTGTATAATAATACATTAAAGGAGAACGCCATGCACAAAAATAGAGTAAATATTTTAGGTACAGAGTTTGATAATTTTACTGAAAAACAATTTCACCATTATCTAGATATGGATCTGGATAATAAGGCTAACAAGTTCATCGTAACACCCAATCCCGAAATTGTTCTTTCTGCTAGAAAAGATACCAGATTTTCAAAAATTATCAACAACGCTGATTACGTTATTCCCGACGGAATCGGAATCATCAAAGGAGCCAAGAGTCTTGGTACTCCCATCCACGAACGGATCACCGGCTTCGATACACTGAAATATTTAATGTCAGCAGCAAATCGCAAACTATTAAAAGTTTATTTACTAGGAGCTAAGCCTGAAGTAATTCAAGCCAGTGCCGATAAAATCAAAAAGGACTACCCTCAAATCGACCTTGTTGGCTTCCATGACGGCTATTTCAAGGATGCGGGTATAATTGCCGAAGAAATTGCCGAAACGAAACCTAACATCGTTTTTGTGGCTTTGGGATCACCTAAACAGGAATTCTTCATCGACAAATATCACGAACGAACAAATGCCATTTGGATCGGCGTCGGCGGCAGTTTTGACGTCTTCTCTGGTACCAAAAAACGAGCCCCAAAAGTTTTCCAAACTTTGAATTTAGAATGGCTTTACCGTTTGGCTAAAGAACCAACAAGAATTGGCCGGATGATGGCAATTCCTAAGTATATGAATTTAATCAACAAAGAAAAGAAACATAAATAGTTTAGACGGTTGATGGTTCACTGCCGTCGTCCGTTCGGCAATATCGGGGCTGGAACGCTGTGAATCTCGTTTGAAACCAACTCAAGATCGGAGTTGTTTCCAAATCGAGTTATATTCTAAGTCGGCAAAATACGCCGACCAAGAATATCTAGCACGGCTGAGCCCCGAATTGCTCTCACTCCCGACTAGATAAATTTCATATCTGGTTTAAAATTTAAAATCCATATTTATACTGTCCGACTGATTTTTACGATTTAATCAATATACTTCAAATAAATATGGTTGTATTAACAAAAGCAGACTATCCCAATAAACTAGATAGTCTGCTTTTTGTGTATCTAAAATAATTATTCATATATTTTGATAATGGTAAATAAGCAATTTAAACAAGTATATGACTATTACCAAACCAATCCTTAAACCCTCTAGTCTGGAATGAAATTCTGGTGGATGCTCAGCCGTGGAAGTCTCTTAGCTGGCGTACCTTGCCAGCTTAGAGACAGACAAGCTTCAAAACAATCGTAAGATTGGTTCGAAGTTGCTCTCACAGCGTTCCAGCAATCCACCAGAATTTCATGGAAGACGGCAGTGAACCACCCCCACACCAAACCAAAATAAAACAAAGCAAAACAAAAAAGCTAAGAACAATCAGGCAAAAGCAAATCGCCTAATTTCTTAGCTTTTATTTTTAATCTTCAACATCAATTGTATAAGGATCTTCTTTGGTTCTAACAAAGATACGTGCGTTCAACATCGCATAGCCTAAGATCGAAACGAAGTAAATACTTACCGAAGGTGCTTCGATAACGTGTCCCGTCATCAGAGCCATTCCAAATCCTAAAGCCACACTAGCAACTAACATAGCCCACTTAAACGACCACATATACTTGAACTTCATTAAGAACATTCCAATGAGGTAAATCAAGCAATAAACTAATGGCGCTAAGTAAACGATCGTACCCAAGAAACCGAATTGGAAGAAGATATCAATATAATCCATCTCGACCAATTTAGCTTTCTTTTCACTCTTGAAACTCGTTGCATAACCCATACCAAAGACCTTTTGTGCAGGTGTTGCTTTGGCAAAATTGTGCGCCGCATTTTCAAAGTAAACTGTTCGACCACTGAGCAAGTATGAAACTGTCTTGTTAGTTTCAACATACTTCTTTTGATCTTTAGTAATACCCTTTTTACTCTTAGCTTGCTTCTTCTTGTACTTGATCATATCGTTATGCAATTCAGCGGTTCTAGAAACGGCCATTGCTGGATATGCGGCGAAAACTCCACCCAACGTAACGACCAACAAAGCGACGATACCCGCAGCAAATTTGCGGTCGCCCTTGTTTTGGATAAAGTGAATAATCGCCGCTAAGATACCCATGCACAAACCGAACAGAATAGCGAGCAATGATCCCTTCGTACCGATCAATAAAGCTGAATAGATAGCAATGATAATCGTTAACCAATAGTAGATCTTTGACCAACTATTGATCTTTTTAAGTGCGTACCAAATCATAATTGGAAAAGCTATCGAAACGATGGCACTCAACTCATTAGCGGCATAGAACCAACCACTCTCACCTAACTTGTAGTATGAGTAAGAACTGAAGCTGGTGTTAGTAAAGTGCGCTACGATCATGATTGCACTGACGATATTTATCGCAATAAAAATCACTTTGGGGAAGAATCGATTGATAATCCGATCCTCAGCCAATTCTTCAAAGGCATAAAAGTAGCCTAGTAACATTACTGGATAGTACAAACTCTTTGCTAAAGTAGTTATTTCTAGTGATGGTATAAATAATCTTTTGGTTTTGTAATTGACGAACATACTGATTGCTGAAACGATCCCCAGCAATACGAAATACCCAATAATTCGAAAACCATGCTTATTATCCCGATTCAATATAATAAAGATCAGAATGTAAAACACAGTGACTGCCATAACGGCCATTCGGATAAGTACCCCGAAGGTAACATCGATATGGGCTTGAGTCATTAATCCAGTAATAGAATCTAATACCGGTTGAAAAACGATGTATAGCATCAAGAAGATACTATACTTTTTTAAAAAACTCTGCATAAGTGACTCCCAGTTAAAAATTTAAAAAGTAATGTTAGACTATATCTAACCCTAAAATTGCTTTTAAATAAATTGATTATCTTTCTAAATAAAATTCGAAACGGTCACCGGCATATTGTGAGCGAACATACTCAAACGGACGGTTATCGTCTAATGTCGTAATCTGTCTTACACACAATACTGCTGAACCACGTTTGACGTTCAAAAAGTTAGCAATTTTTTCTGATGCTAAAATAGCTGAAACGGTCTGAGTGGCGTCACCTAATTTTAACCCAGCTTTGTCTTCCAAAGCTTTATATAGTGAAGACGTTATGTCTTTTTTGTTCAAGCTCTTAACAATATCAACCGGAATGGTCGCAACTTCAAAACAAATTGGCTGTTTATCCGCATAACGGATCCGTTCCATTCGAAGCACTTGGTCGCCTTCTTTTAGTTTTAATTTTTCAATTTCACTAATTGAAGGATCGGCAACGTGATAAGAAACTGTCTTACTAGATGGCTTTTTGCCCTGACTTTCAGTAATTTCGGTAAAACTAGTCGTTCCTGACATCTTTTCTTGAACCTTGCTGCTGGCAACGTAAGTACCGGAACCAACCTGTCTTTGCAAAATCCCTTCATCAACGAGTGTTTGAATCGCCTGACGCAATGTCATTCGGCTGACATCAAAAACTTGTGAAAGCTGTCTTTCAGAAGGGATTCGTTCCCCTACGGCCCACTTGCCTGATTCGATTTCTTTTCTTATTTCATTATGAATTTGTATGTATACTGGTACCTTCATTTTTGGCCACTCCCTTACGAGCATTACTTTACTAATTATACAGTATTTCGTTAATGGAATTTAGTAATTGGTCTAAAAACTTACAAAATAAAAAGGCAAAATCCATATTCTGAATTTTGCCTTTTACATTATTGGGTTAGATGGATTCGAACCATCGCATGACGGGATCAAAACCCGTTGCCTTACCGCTTGGCTATAACCCAATGAATGGAGGGGAGTGGATTCGAACCACCGAACCCGAAGGAGCGGATTTACAGTCCGCCGCGTTTAGCCAGACTTCGCTACCCCTCCATGAGATACGTTGTCTTTCATTCGACTTAATAATATTACCGAAAATATGATTCCATTTCAAGTAAATTTTAAAACTTTTTTTATTTTGGTTGTTCACTGCCGTCGTCCGTTCGGCAATATCGGGGCTGGAACGCTGTGAATCTCGTTTGAAACCAACTCAAGATCGAAGTTGTTTCCAAATCGAGTTATATTCTAAGTTGGCAAAATACGTCGACCAAGAATATCTAGCACGGCTGAGCCCCGAATTGCTCTCACTCCCGACTAGATGAATTTAATATCTGATTTATTAAGATTTAACACATATAACTCTTTCTTAAATATGATTGTATTAAAAAAGCAGATTATCCAAATAAACTAAATAGTCTGCCTTTTTAATTCTTTATATCCGCATCTTTTGATAATAGTAAATAAACAATTTATATAACCATTACCAAACAATACTTAAACTCCCTAGTCTGGAATGAAATTCTGGTGGATGCTCAGCCGTGGTAGTCTCTTAGTTGGCGTACCTTGCCAAGTTAGAGACAGACAAGCTTCAAAACAATCGTAAGATTGGTTCGAAGTTGCTCTCACAGCGTTCCAGCAATCCACCAGAATTTCATGGAAGATGGCAGTGAACCCTCAACAAAACAAGATAAAACAAAGACAAACAAAAAAGCCACGACAACAGTCATGACTTCAATTAGTTATATTTATATGTTAATTAACACCAGCCATAAGCTTCTTGATCTTTGGTACGAACATAATCAAGATAACCGCTACGACTAATGTAACGATACCAGTAACACCAAAGAACATCATTTCGTTTTGAGGGTTGCCTGGTTGGAACAACTTAACGATTTGAGCATTGGCAGCTTGTCCAGCTGAATCAGCTAGGAACCACATACTCATCATTTGACCTCTGAAAGCCTTAGGAGCAAGTTTAGTTGTGGCTGACAAACCAACTGGAGAAATCAACATTTCACCAATTTCAATGATACCCCAACTTAGAACGAGCCATAGTGGACTAACTTTACCGCTAGCACTTAGACCCATCAAAGGAATAATCAATACAAAGTAAGAAATAGCTGTGGCAACCAATCCCATCCAGAACTTAGATGGTGATGATGGTTGACGCTTGCCAAGCTTTGTCCAAAGAATGGCAAAGAATGGTGTATAGATGATGATGAAGAATGGGTTAAGCATTTGGAACAATGGAGCTGAAAGGTTCCATCCCATAAAGTGTAGGTTTGTTTGTTCAGCAGCGAAAAGTGCCAAAACAACTGAACCTTGTTCTTCAATAGCCCAGAAAACAACAGCGGCCAAGAACAATGGAATATAAGCTAGAACACGTGAGCGTTCAATCTTTGTAACCTTTTTACTTGTGATCATCATAATGAAGTAACCAATTGGCAAGGCAATACCTAAGATAGAAATGATTGTAATTACGTTAGTAATTGTAAAGGCATGTGCCACGATCATAACGATCACGATAACTACGATTGCGATGATTGAAATTGTTAAACGTTTGTAGAACTTACTACGTTCTTTGTCAGTAATTGGATCTGGTGCATGTAAACTTTCTTCTGGAAGATACTTCTTTCCATCCCACCAGTAAACGATCAAACCAATAAACATACCAATAGCGGCTAATGAGAAACCAGCATGGAAGTTAAATTGACTACTCATAGCATTTACAGCTGGTGGAGCAAATAGTGAACCTAAGTTGATACCCATGACATAAATACTGAATCCGGAGTCACGTCTTGGATCTCCTTCTGAGTACAATCCACCAACCATTTCGGATACGTTTGGCTTCAATAGTCCGGTACCAATAACAATAAGTGCGATAGATGCAAATAGTCCAACTTCACCAATTGGAAGCGACAAGACGATGTGACCAAGCATGATCAAAACACCACCCCAGAAGACTGTTCTTCTGGCTCCCAAAAGTCTATCACTGATAAAACCACCAAGCACACTTGACATGTAAACAAGTGAACCATAGATAGACATAATTGATGCAGCAGTAGTACGGTCCATACCTAGACCGCCCTTAGTTACCGCATAATACATGTAGAACAGCAAAATGGCACGCATACCATAGTAACTGAATCTTTCCCAAAATTCAGTTAGGAATAATGTACGCAAGCCTGTCGGTTGTCCGAAGAAACCTCGATCTTTCTTTTCGTCCATTAAAATTCTCCTCACATTACACAATGAATGTATTAATATTAAACTTTCAAATTCCCATTGTCAAAACATTTTTAATAAAAGCGCCGTAAATTCTTTTATATCAACAAAAAAAAATAAGAGCCTTTTAATATAGACTCTTAATCTTATTAACGTTTATGTTTAAATGCCATCGTTGCCGTGACAGCATTTTGCCATCCTGCATACAAATTTTCACGGACTGATGAGGCCATTTTTGGTTGATAAAGTTTGCCAGTTTGATAATTTTTCTTAATATCTTCCTGATCTTTCCAAAAACCAACGCCGAGTCCGGCCATAAAGGCGACTCCCAACGAGGTTGTCTCTAATTCAGAGGAACGTTGCAAGTCGATATCCAAAATATCAGCTTGGAATTGCATCAAATAATCATTAGCCGAAGCTGCCCCATCAACTTTCATTACTTCGATAGGAATCTTAGAATCTGACGCCATAGTCGTAATGATATCTTTAGTTTGATAAGCGATTGCCTGCAAAGTGGCCTTGATAAGATCTTTGTCAGTCGTTCCTCTAGTGATGCCAAAAATCGTTCCATGAGCTTGGTTGTCCCAATATGGCGCACCCAATCCGGCAAAAGCTGGCACGACATAGATTTCATCTTGATTAGTCGAAGCTTTGGCTGCCGCAGACGTTTCTGGTGTACTGCTGATCAAGCGCATGTCATCACGTAACCACTGCAAGGCCGCCCCAGCAACGAAGACACTACCTTCCAAAGCGTATTTGATCTGGCCATTGATACCATAAGCAATCGTCGTCAATAAGTTATTATCAGACATTGCCGGTTTGTCACCGGTGTTCATCACGGCAAAGGCACCGGTACCATAAGTATTTTTGACCATACCTTTTTCAAACGCCATTTGGCCGAATAAAGAAGCTTGTTGTGAACCGGTCATTCCTGAAATAGGAATCTCTGAGCCGTAGAATTGATAGTTCTTCGTTACGCCAAAAATTTCGGAGTTCGATCGAACTTCAGGCAACATTGCCTTAGGAATATTGAACAATTTCAAAAGGTCATCGTCCCAAGATAATGTGTTGATATTATAAATCATCGTTCGACTGGCATTAGCGTAATCGGTCATGAAACTTTCGCCATCAGTCAATTTCCACAACAGCCAAGTATTGATCGTTCCGAATAACAATTCACCATTTTCAGCACGTTTCTGAGCACCGTCGACATGATCGAGGATCCAGCGAATCTTAGTAGCGGAGAAATAGGGACTGATGATCAAACCAGTTTTTTGATGAATTTCTTCTTTGTAACCCTCTTTGATCAAGTCGTTAGCTAATTTTGAAGTTTGACGGCTTTGCCAAACGATAGCGTTATAGATCGGCAAGCCAGTCTTCTTGTCCCAAATAACCGTTGTCTCTCGCTGACTAGCGATACCGATAGCTTTAATCTGTTGAGGCTTGATGCCTGAATCGATCAGAGCGGTGGCAATCGTCGTTTGCACGGCATTCCAAATTTCATTGGGTTCATGTTCGACCCAGCCAGGATTAGGCAAAATTTGTTGAATTGGGTGGCGAGCTACGGCTACCTTTTTACCGCTGTGGTCAAAAATAATTGCCCGAGCAGTTGTCGTCCCTTCATCGATTGCTAAAATATATTCTTTCTCCATTGTTAAACTCCTACACACAAAAAAAGGCGCTTGCGCCTTTATCTCATTGCTTTATGTTTAAATTTTCTCGTTGCGCTGACAGCTTCTTGCCAACCTTCATACAAATAATCGGCTCGTTTAGGGTCCATTTCCGGTTCAAAGGTGGCTCCGGTTGCGTATTGCTTTTTAATATCATCTAGGTTATCCCAATACCCCACTGCTAGTCCAGCTAAAAATGCTGCACCCAAAGCAGTTGTTTCCAAATCCTTGGCTCGTTGCACTGGTGTCTGCAAAATATCAGCTTGGAATTGCATCAAGTATCTATTGTTAGCAGCCCCACCGTCAACTTTCAAAGTTGGAATGGCAATACCGGTATCACGTTTCATAGTTTCCAAAACATCACGTGACTGATAAGCCAACGATTGTAAAGTAGCTTTGATGAAATCGTCCTTGGTCGTTCCACGAGTCAAGCCAAAGACTGCACCTCTAGCATCGGCATCCCAATATGGGGCACCTAACCCAGTAAAGGCAGGTACAACGTAAACTTCATCGTCATCATCTGATGCCAAAGCAGCTTCCTCTGACTCTGGAGCTGTATCAACTAAGTGCATAGCATCACGTAGCCACTGAATAGCTGAACCGGCCACAAAAATACTACCTTCCAGTGCATAGTAAACTTTGCCATTGATACCGTAACCGATCGTCGTCAACAAATTATTGTCAGACAACTGTGGTTTTTCGCCGGTATTCATCACGATAAAAGCACCAGTCCCATAAGTGTTTTTGACCATTCCGGGTTCAAAAGCCATCTGACCAAATAACGCTGCTTGCTGGTCACCAATCATACCGGCAATGGGAACTTCCGAACCATAGAAGTGATAGCTCTTGGTCTTGCCATAGATTTCCGAATTAGGTCGAACTTCGGGCAAAATAGCCCTAGGAATATTCAAAACCTTTAGAATATCGTCATCCCACTTCAAATCATGGATATTAAACAACATAGTTCTTGAGGCGTTGGAATAGTCCGTCACATGGGCTGCTCCACCGGATAGTTTCCATAATATCCACGTATCGATCGTGCCAAATAATAATTCGCCTTTTTCAGCTCGTTCTTGTGCCCCATCGACATGATCGAGGATCCAACGAATCTTCGTAGCCGAGAAATATGGGTCGATCAACAAGCCGGTTTTCTCGTGAATCATATCTCCATAGCCATCAGTTTCCAGTTTTTTAGCAATCTCTGAAGTTTGACGACTTTGCCAGACGATAGCGTTATAAATTGGCAAACCAGTCTTCTCGTCCCAAATAATAGTTGTTTCACGCTGATTAGTAATCCCAATCCCTTTGATCTGATTAGGTTTAATGCCAGATTCAATAAAAACGGTCGCTATTGTAGATTGGACAGCATTCCAAATCTCATTGGCATCGTGTTCGACCCAACCGGGAGCAGGAAAATGTTGCGTAAATTCTCGTTGTGCATCCGCAATCTTACTGCCGCTTTGATCGAAAATAATTGCCCGAGTGCTTGTTGTACCTTCATCAATTGCCATAATATATTCACTTGACATTATTTCACCTCATTTTTGGTTGTAAACGTTTCATATCAAAATATTATAACATCTTGCTAGTAATGCAAATAAATTTGCTAATATTTTTTGATATTTTGTTATTAATGATATTTTTTAGTTTTTATTTGATCTATCTTTTGATTTTACAGTTAAAATAAAACCACTGAACAATATTACGGAGATTATCGAAATGATCCAACCCAATTTTAAGCCAGGTACTTGATAATTCAATACTACTCGATGATGGCCTGGTTTCAAGTTGATTGCCATTAAATTATTGACGACTTTGTGAATTTTCACTGGTTTACCGTCAACTCGTGCACTCCAGCCATTGTCATATGGAATACTGAATAGCATTGGCGAAGCTTTTTTAACATTAATTGTTCCTCGGACGGTATCGTGGTTCAAATCTGAACTGATCCGCAAAGAGTTTTGTCTGAATTTAGCCACAGTATCCAAGAATCTAGGCTGATCCAAAGATTGGAAGTAATTAGGATTTACATCCAGTGACTTATTAGTCAAAATCTGTACTTCCACTGCCTGATTGCGTTTGAAATGTCCCAGATGCAAAGTGGCCGCCGAATAGACATTGATTGGCGAGGTTTTGACCCGTTTGCCATTGACATAGATCTTGGCGGTGTCGTAATTCATCGGCGATACATAAAAGTATAACGGTCCACTAGCCCGCGTCGTCAGTTGATAACTGTACATCGTCTTATTATTGACGTCGCTCTGTTGCATGCTGTTCAATGATACATTCCGCAAATATTCCGTACTCGTCCCGTTTAGAGATTGCCAAAGTCGATCTTGATTGTCGAGAGCTCGTTTGGAGTACATCTTGAAACCGTAGACATCTTGATTGACCATAAATCCTAATGTCGGTGCATTGAAATTCTTTTCAACTTGATAGTGATCTTCCCATTGGCGGATCTGATAGTTGACGCCCAACAGTGCATTGGTTAAATTAGTTCCACCATAATAGCTTATCCGTCGTACATTCAGACTAAAGTAACCCAGGTTGTGCAGCATCTCCAGCGTGTCTTGATTCAGAGTCGAACTGTACAGACTGACACTGTTAATATTGAACAAAATTGGATCGTTATAGTTATTGTATTTATCAGGAAAAGCCTTGTTCAAGCCCGATTTCGAGACAATGATTCGATGACCGTTATGACTCTTATTTTTCACTTCATGTAAAATATCCGCTTCTTGATCGAATTCGTTCCGATAAATCAGCTGATTTCCAAAACTAGCCGTACTCATAACTGAATTAAAGTTGGCGATAACTTCAAATGACACCATCAATAACATTACGAACAACAGACTCTGTTTGCGGTTCAAAGCCCACAAAATCAAACCTGAAGTAATAATGCAGACTAAACTCAACCAGAAATATCTACCATCATATTGATTATTAGGCGTTGCAAAACCTAACTGTTCAATGATCTTAGGCAACAGCCACTGGGTCGAATAACCGATACAGATCAGAATTCCTGCTACACAAGTACTCTTAACAATCGTCGACGTCTCCTGAAGTACTCCGCTGTCAAACGCCTTATAAGCGATAAAAATACAGACGAACGAGAAAATAAAACTATTTCTAAAGGGAAAACCAGCTGGGTTTTGGAACATGTGCCAGACCGTATTGAAAGTTGTGACGAACATACTGATCAACAAGATTCCCAACAGTAATGTCGCATTCAACTTATCCTTATTGCTGATCTTGACGCTGATAAAATAACTCAACAACAAGATCAAAATCGCTGAAGTCATGAAAACTGACGGACCGTGTTCCAACCGTTGCTCAAAAGTATTGCCACCGATACCTAACTCGGTTAAAGCTTCTAGTCCAAATCGTGCTGACGGCAGGTAATTCAAGACATTGAAGGAAGTCTTAGCAGTCTTTAACATCCCCACTAAGGTTGGCACCAAAACGACTGCCGAACTCATTCCGGCCAAAACCGAGGTCATTAAATAATTACGTATCGTGCGCCACTTGTCATGCTTTTGAAAGAGATTTTGTTCCATCGCTACATATATGAAGAAACACAACGAAAAGATACAGAGCATATAGCCCAAATAATAGTTAAAGATAATTGAAAACAAAATCGTAAAGTAGTAAAAAACATACTTCTGTTGCTTGATAACTTTCAAGACACCAATCGCTACCAATGGCAACATGATCAACGCATCGAGCCACATCAAGTCATAAAAGTATGAAGCCACGAAACCACAGAAACTGTAAGCTATCGTAAACATGTAATTAGCGATACGAACTTTTTTAAAATAAAATTTCAAAAAGTAAGCCATCGTTACGCCCATCATAGCTATTTTGAGCATGATGATTATATTAGCCGCTGCTGGTACGCCTTTAGGACTGAACAAGACTAACAGCAAATTAAACGGCGACAACAAATAATAGCTGATAACTGGAAAGAAATTATCACCTAATGATTGACTGAAAAGATACAAATGGAAATTTCCCGAAACCAATTGTCGTCTCAATTCCGTCAAAAAAGCTAGATACTGTGTTCCCAAATCGCTACTTAAAAAGTTGTTACTGCCAAAGGGAACTAAGCCTGAACTAGCAAATATAATTGAAATAATAACAAGATTAATAAAAAACGCTCCGAAGTAATACAGGACATGACGTTTTGACATATTAAATTCTCCTTACTAACTACCCAAATAATATGGGATTATCGGTTTAATTGCAAAAAGAAGACATCAAAAAAGGCTTGCGTTAGCAAGCCTGACATCATATTTTTCTTCATGTGCATTACCTCATTTATATTTAATAATTAAGCGATTTTTTTGAATGGTTTTGGTTCGTGTATTTTTGTATTTTGAATTTGTATTTTTGATTGGTTTAAATTAGTTCAAAAAGTTCTTAGCGTTATGATTTCTGATCATCTTAGTGCATGCTGCTGCTAAAACTGACACACCCGTTAAGACTAGAAAAGGATGTTTCTTCATATGCTTCACCTCGTTTTTTTGTATAGCCATATTTGACTATGTACAAATAGTAACTTTAATTTATGAAAACCTTGCTACTAAAATTAGAATAATTTGTGAAGATGAAGTTTGCCTTAATATGGTTCTTTTCTGGGCTTGATTGTTGCTGTTGTCTTTCATTGGTAGCATTGAGATTTTTAATAACTAGATATTTTTATAATTCGCTTTTGGGGGCACGAAAAAAAGCGGTTTTATCAACCGCTCTACTTAGTTTTCTTATTTAGATTTATTAATATTATGAACGAATTCACCTAACAAATTGGAATCAACTTCGGGGATCTTGGTCAATTTTTGAATCAACCACTGACCTAAGGCATAATAATGCTCCTGGTCCAAATTGAATTTCTGAGCATAGACGGCCTGAATCGCAGCTTCATACTTTTCGTGCAACAATAAGTCATCTAATGCCGTGTAAAGCTTGCCGTTTTGATTTTGCTGCTGTTGATAGACAATTTCGGTTTTACTAGCACCTTTTTTACCAACCATCATCCCAAAGCCTTCCGCAAAGGATTTGATTTGGCGCATGATGTAATCACTGTCATCCATTGGTCGTCCCCTCCTCTAAAACTATCTTTAAAGTAACACCTTTGTTTTTTTCTAGCATCAAAAATACCACGATATTTACAAAAAGAGGCAGCCACACTGACTGTCTCTTTTACACTTTATATCAGGGAGTAATTCTATTCAGTCACTTCTTTGGCAGCGTCAGCTTTTTCCACAGCGGCACCAGCTAAAGCACTAACATAGTTGACTGGTTTATCAAAGTTTGGTTGGAACAAGAAGTCGACCATTGATAGTTCATCGATCGTAACCTTCTTTTGAATAGCTAATGACAAAAGATTTGCTGACTGCGATACGTCATACTTACTTGTCAAAGCTCCACCCAAAATGACTCTTGATTCAGGATCCCAAACTAGGTTCATCAATACCGGAGTAGTTGATAGCATGAATTCTGGACGATAGTTGTCTTCCAATGAAACGAAGGAAACTTTCTTACCCAAGGCTTGTGCGTGAACTTCAGTCAATCCACTAGCAGCGTAAGTTCTACCAAACAATTCTACGGCTGAACTAGCTTGTGTTCCCATATATTTGGCTGTGTCATGTTCAATATTTTTACCAACAAGGATTCCTTGACGAACTGAGTTTGTGGCCAATGGAATATATTGGTCATCAGCAGTTGGATTGTAGTGAACTGAGGCAGCATCGCCGGCTGAGAAGACATCGGGTTTACTTGTGTGCATATATTGGTCAACGAGCAAAGCCCCATTTGGCAATGTTTCGAACTCATCAGCGAACATCTTTGTATTAGGACGGAACCCAACGCACATAATGGCCACATCAGCTTCGTATGTATTCTTGTCAGTTTTGACAATAATACTGTGATCAGTTTCCTCAAATGATTCAACTTTTTCATTCATGCCTAATGTAACACCGTTATCGAGATAATCTTTTTCAGCGACAGCGGACATATTTGGATCAAGATTCTTTGCTAAAACGTGTGGCAATGCATCGATCAAAGTTGTTTCCTTACCTAAAGTTGCATAGCCTTCGGCAAGTTCGGCACCAATATAGCCAGCACCAATGACGATAGCGCTCTTGATATCTTTAGCATTTTCTTGCAATTCTTTGGCATTAGTCCAGTTCTTGCAAAGCATGACACGACTGGAATCGATGCCTGTGATTGGAGGGATAACTGGAGCTGAGCCAGTTGTGATGACTAATTTATCGTAATCTTGCTCAAAAGTTTCACCGCTGACAAGGTTCTTTACAGCCAATTTCTTATTGTCAAAATCAATGTCAGTTACATCGTGTTGCATGTACATGTGTGCGCCCAAATCTGTCAAAGCTTCTGGACTTGCATAGAACATCTTGTTGGGATCTGAAACACGGTCACTGACCCAAAGAGCGATTCCACATGATAGGAATGAGAGGTTATCATTGCGTTCGAAAACTGATACTTCCCAATCGGGGTGCTCCTTCAAAATATTCATTGCTGAGAATGTTCCTGCGTGAGTACAACCTACAATACTTACTTTCATAATCATTGCCACCCTTTTTTAGTATAGGTATATTATAATTAATTCCAATCAATAATTAAAGCGCTTACATGCAATTTAAAAAAATATATTGCCGATATAATTATTGTATATTTTGCTCATAAACGGCTTATTTACGCCCCACATTGTGACTTTTTGAGTATTATTTCTTTGAAAAGAACACTTATGAAGGTACTATTATAATCACACAAAATCAGTAGTTTATCGTTTTAAAAACAAATAAATATTTTTTTCTAAAATGAATTTATTTGTCTAAACATATATGCTATATTATAACCGTGAAAGGGGTACAGATATGGAAATGCAATTCCTTCCTTTTTTAACTCTTAATGAAAAGGTTGCGATACACATCCTCATATCGTTACCTTTAAGCTTACTCGCAGTGCAAGTGAGAATTGCCCCCCTCAATCAATTCTTACTTCAACAATGCGTATCCCATTACAATAATTTACTTTGAATGCTTTCATTAATTAACAAATCCCTCTCTATTTGACAAATATGGAAACCTCACAAGCATTCATATCTTACCCCTGACACTACTGGTAATGCCGTTACACACATGGTGTAACAAAAAAACAAGCCCGTCCCCCCAGATAGGCTGTTTTTTTTTGGCCTTTTTTCAAATTAATTCGAACAACATTATGACATTCGTTTCAACAATTCATGCCTATTAAGACTACTGTCTACTAATTTGTTTAATTAATAGACTGGTTTTTATTGAATTGTTTGGTTAACGGTTCACTGCCGTCTTCCATGAAATTCTGGTGGACGCTGGAACGCTGTGAGAGCAACTTAGAGCCAATTACGGTTCGAATTGTCTCTAAGCTTGTCTGTCTCTAAACTGGCAAGGTTCGCCAGCTGAGAGACTTCCACGGCTGAGCATCCACCAGAATTCCATTCCAGACTAATGGGTTTAA
>NZ_AZEZ01000095.1:113078-118675 GCF_001434275.1 Companilactobacillus mindensis DSM 14500
ATTTGGATCTTGAGATATTAATATAGGCAATTTTATTAAATATTGAATATTTGTCAGCAAAAATTTGATTCATATAAAAATAGACCGTAATTCTTAATTAACTTAGGAATTACGATCTTCTTATATTTAAAACTATTTTTATATAACTAATAACTTTACTCAAATACTATATATACCAAACAAACAACGAAAGCCCTAGCCTGGAGAGCAAAAGCTGATGGGCTCAGTGGTGGCTTAATCTTAGTCAGCGTACTGTGCTGGCTTAGATTACTGACGAGCTTGAAGACAATTTTTAAATTGGCTCCAAGTCGCCTCACCACGTTCCAACCCAATCAGCTTTTGATCGGAAGGTGGAATTTTTAAAAATACTCTCTAGTGTTTTGATGCGCTTGAAGTTGCGTCCACTTCTAATTCTGGTTTAACAACTTCTTCTGAAGCACCAGAAGTAGCGTCAGTTGTAGGTGCTTCTGGTTTCTTTGAAGCTCCGGAAGTGGCATCTACTTTGGCATCGGGATCTTTAACTAGCTTTTGACCAGTTGACTTGAGATATTCATCAACGATTGGTTTCAAATCAACGGCCCATTCATTGACACCTTTGTAATTGTTGTCTTCATAGTGCATTGCTTTGTAGTAGTGCATTACATGATGTTTCTCAGCATCGCCACCAGGTACAGGCATTGAAACTAGATCCGTGTCGCCGTTTCTCAAAGCACTGATAACTTGTTTAACGTGAGTAATTACTCGACTGATATTAGGGTGAACTTTGTCCAATGAGTCACCGACTTGAGCGGGTACACGTTTAGCCAACATCTTTTCAACCGGAACAGCTCTGTTGTAATAGAGGAATTGGTTGTTCTCATCAACGTATGTCAATTCGATTGGAATGGTCTTCAAGAAGTAATCCAATTGGTTGACTGTCAACAAGCCACTATCCAATTTAACATAATCGTTACCACTAGCAGCGTTAGTCTTTTTGGCAGCTTGATCCAACCAGTCGTCAGCGTTCATATCAACACCTTCAACGGTTGTATCAGTACCCTTTTTAGCAGAAAGATCTTCATTTTCAGCGTCATCGGTCTTGCCGATCATGTTGATAACTTTGGCAAACATCAAGAATTTCTTCAAAGTTGATTGCAAAAATTCAACCGTTCTTTGATCCTTCAAGTCATCATTCTCATCAAAGGCTGATTTAACATCCCCTAATAAGAATTCATTTCCGGGTAATACTACGGCATTGACACCAGGTGCTTCCAAAATTTGTCTCAAGTGCAACTGAGCACGTGAAGAACCTTGGGTATGATATGAAGCGCCGACGATCATTACTGGTTTGCCATCGAAGGGGTGGATCTCATAAGATAGCCATTCGATAACATTCTTTAGAGCAGCGGGAATACTGTGGTTGTGTTCAGGGGTTGCAATGATGACACCATCAGCTGCCTTGATCTTCTTGGATAAGTTTTGAATGACGGGGCTATTTGTTTGGTCGTCGTCTTGACTGAACATTGGCACCTCATTGATATCCAAAACATCGATATCAACTACACCTTTGAAATGCTTAGCCATAAAGTTAAGCAATGTACGATTATATGATTGATCCGCGATAGAACCTGCAATACCTACTAATTTCATCCTACTTTCCCCCTAGTCTTTGTCCCAAGAAAAATCTTTAGCTTTTTGAACATTGATTTCCTTGGCATTATTTAATTGGTTAAAAATATTTACGAATTGAAGAAAATCTTTGAATAAGCCATCCAATTGTTGGGCAGCCACTTTATCCTTGAGGTCGCCATTGTCATCGAAGGCTTGCAACGAGTGACCTAATAAAAATTCAGAACTAGGCATGATACGAGCCTTTAATTCTGGTGAATCGAGAATTTGACGTAATTGAGATTGAGCTCTTGATGAGCCAAGTGATCCATAAGATGCACCAGTGATCATCACTGGTTTGTCCAATAATGGATGAATACCATATGATAACCAAGCTAAAGCACTTGATAAAATTGCTGGTATCGAGTGATCATATTCAGGTGTCGCAATAATGACTCCATCGGATGCCTCGATTTTTTTAGCAATATCTTTGGCTTCTTGGGGTACAAATTTATCGGCACTCTTCTTAAAAATAGGAAGGCCCTTAATTTCGACTAATTCAATCTCAGCCTGACTTTGAAAATGATGTTTCATGTACTTCAATAGTTCACGGTTGGTTGATTTGTTGGAATTTGAACCAACAATAGCAATAAATTTATTCATATTATTAATCATCCCACTTATATTTTTTTCTCACGCTTATTGTAAAATGTTTCACTAAGGAAATCAATATAATTATTTTATATATCACTAATATATTTTCATCATATTAATTTGAATTTATCTTGCAGTCCACTCGTTGGTATTGCCTCAAGTTCTTTGGTAATAAACACCGCTTCAATACCAGCTTGTTGTTCAATCAAAGCCTTGCCCTTTTCGATTCCTTGATAAAAACCAATCGTTGACCAAATTTCGCCATCGACTGACTTATCACTGACAATCGTTACGCTGGCAAGGTTATTTTTGATTGGATAACCTGTTTTGGAATCGAACATGTGATGATATTCGTGACCGTCGATAACCAACTTGCGTTCATAAATTCCTGACGTTCCGATTGATTTAGCCGGAATATGTACCACACCCAAAGAAACATCTCGCGGTTTGATAGGATTTTGAACGCCAATGTTCCACATTCCATCCGAGTGAACACTGGGACCAACTAATAAAACATTGCCACCAAGATCGATGATACCGGTCTTAACGCCTCGTTTTAACCAAAGTTTTTTGATCTTGTCAGCGATATAACCTTTGGCAATCCCACCAAGATCAATTTCCATACCTTTGTCTTTTAAAAAGACTGTTCGCAAATCACCATTCAATTCGATTCGTTCGGGATCGATCAATCTCAATCGTTGTTTGATATCGTCATCGCTAGGTTTGTTGGCACCTTTGAAACCAATTTTCCACAATTTGACTAAAGGACCAATCGCCACATTAAAACCAAGATGCTTGCGACTAACTAAAACGGCTAATTTAATCAATTCGTAAGTGTCATCAGGTACGGCGACTGCCTTGATACCGGCGTTGTGATTGATAGTCATAACTTCTGATTCATCACGGTTGACAGTCAGTTTATCTTCAAATCTTTGAATCAACTTATAACCTGCTTCCAAATCAGCTTCAGTTGCCGGTTCATCCACAGTTAAATTGATGACAGTCCCCAATGCATAATAGCTCTTATTTATTAAGCCCATAGCGATCCTCAATTCATTTAAAAAATATTTTATATAATCGTGAATACTTCTATAATAGTCTTTTATGTCGATTTCGACAAAAGGAACATATTCACAAGATCTATAATTAGAGTTATATTAATCCTAACATTTAGCAGAAATGGAGTGAACATTATGTTTGAGGATTCAAAATTAAAATGGGACGCAACTTATGACGTGATTGTTTTAGGTTTCGGTGGTGCCGGTGCTACAGCCGCACGTTTTGCCGCTGACAATGATGCCAAAGTTTTAATAACTGACTCTGCTCCTGAGGGCCATGAGGGTGGCAATACTCGTTATGCTGGTCAAGTTATTTCTACCGGTTCCAATCTTGAGGATTTGCGAAAATATTATCATGAACTAGCCTTTCCTTTGTCATATGACAATGATTTGATGGAAACTTACATCAAGGGCTTGTACAACATTCCTACATTTATCGAAAAGTATCTCGGCGTTAAACCATTCATCATGGCACAACACCCTGAATCACCGGTTTCAAAAGCTCTACACTTCATGGCTCACGAATATCCCGAATTCGATGGCCAAGCAACTCACGATCTTGTCGCTATGCACGAAGGCGTTGCTGACTCAGCACTTTGGAAGAATTTGCGTCAACAAGTCCTCGACCGTTCTGACAAAATCGATGTCTTATACAACACACCAGCTGAACATTTGATTCAAAACCCTGAAACTAAAGCCGTTGTCGGGGCTCAAATCAAACGTAACGGTAAACTATTGAATGTTCGAGCAAAAAACGGGGTCGTTATGGCTACCGGTGGTTTCGAAAACAATCCTAAGATGGTTGAAAACTACCTTGGCGAAACTAGTCTCAATCCAATCGGTTCCCTTTACAACAAAGGTATCGGTATCAAGATGGCTAGTGAAGTTGGAGCTCAACTTTACAATATGGACAACTATGAAGCCTACGGTATTTTCCACGGTCTCACACCTAAACCAGAAGCTGGTCAACGTTCACAATTCTTACCATTTGACTGGCCTGCTTTCCACCAAGGCAGCTTGATCGTTGTCGGCGATGACGGAACACGTTACTTTGATGAAAATGAAGTTCACCGTCACGGACACATTCAAAATCACGGTAACTGGCGGGTTCTTTTGGCTCAACGTCACCCTTACGTCGTCTTCGATCAAAAGAAATATGACGAATTAGTCAATGACAAGAACGCTCCTTACCCAGAATTCATGAAGTCAGTCGTTAAAGCTGATAACCTTGAGAGTTTGGCCGAAGTTATGGACGTCGACGCTAACAAATTGGCTGACACGATCAAAGACTTCAATCACTTTGCCGAAATCAAACGTGACTATGCCTTCAATCGTGATGCCGATACATTGACTGCTTTTGACGATGGTCCATACTATTGCCTAGCTATGGTTCAAGGTCTCTTGAATACTCAAGGTGGTCCTGTTCACAATTCCAAGACTGAAGTTGTCGACAATGACAACGTTGTTATCCCCCACCTTTACGCTGTCGGTGAATTAGGCAGCTTGATGGGTCGTCAATACAACGGTGGTAGTAACCTTGCTGAGAACTTGATCTTTGGTAAAATTGCCGGTGAAAATGCAGCTAGTCAAAAAGCCGAGATCAAAGTCGACGCCCCTGTTGTTGACGCTGAATCCTCTGCCAGTGTGCACGAAGAAGGTCTCGGTTCTGATGTTGCCGAAGAACATTATGAAACGAAAGAAAACCAATATATCGGTAAGTCTACTGCCGGCATGGGTAACGAGATCGTTGTCCGGGTAACTGCTAATAGCAAATCTGATATTCAAGACATTGAAGTTTTGAAACAAAGCGAATCCGACGACTATGGTTTGAAGGCCGTTAAAGAATTGCCTAAAGAAATCGTGGCTAAGAATTCCGTTGATGTCGATACTGTTTCCGGTGCTTCTGCTTCAAGCAAAGCTATCAAAGAAGCTGTGGCTAATGCATTGGATCAAATCAAGTAACAACTGACTTGTTTGCTTGTTTATTTAAGGATGCCGCCTTCCGATCAAAAGCTGATTGGGCTGGAACGTAGTGAGCACGACTTGGAGCCAATTTAAAAATTGTCTTCAAGCTCGGCAGTAATCTAAGCCAGCAAGGTACGCTGACTAAGATTAAACCACTACTGAGCCCATCAGCTTTTGCTCTCCAGGCTAGGATCTTCGTTGTTTAGTTGGTATGCATAGTATTTGAGTAAAAATCATTAGTTATATAAAAATATAAGAAGACCGTAATTCCTAAGTTATTGCGTTGGCACCTGTCAAGTTGACGTTTGAAATAATATAAATTTGAATAGTGTT
>NZ_AZEZ01000002.1 GCF_001434275.1 Companilactobacillus mindensis DSM 14500
AAAAAGTTCTAAGTAAAGAGTTTAATCTTTACTTAGAACTAATCTTAGGTTGTTTATTATTTTTCTAATCCATAAGCACTAAGGATTTTTTCTTGTAAACCGATCATGACTTTCTCATCTTCAGGCTTGATATGGTCATAGCCATTCAAGTGCAAGATACCATGAACGATCGTATAACCTAATTCACGGTCAAATGAGTGTTCATATTCTTTGGCATGTTCAGCTACGATTTCAACACTGATAAAGAGATCGCCCAAATCCACTGGTAGATCTGGAATTTGTGCTTCCAAATAGTCCAGCGAATCTTCACCATCGTTAATAGCAAAGCTGATAACATCAGTTGCACGATCAGTATCACGATATTTTTTGTTGATCTCGTGGATCTTGTCTTTTGTTACGATGTGAATCGATAATTGTGTATTGTCTTTCAATTCCAATTTATTGAAAGCAAATTGAACAATATCCTTGATCCAATTCTCACGATCTTGATCAATTAAATTATCATCATTAAAAATTTCTAAGTCCATAATAAATCCCCAATAGTTATTTTTCGATTTTATCTGATTCTTCATAAGCGTCAATGATCTCAGCTACAACTGGGTGTCTTACAACATCAGCGGAACTGAAATTGACAAATTCAACATGTGGCAAGTTGCCCAAAATAGCTTGAGCTTGAACTAAACCACTGCGAGTATGTCCTGGTAAATCGATCTGAGAAATATCACCATTTACGATCATCTTGGAACCAAAGCCCAAACGAGTCAAGAACATCTTCATCTGTTCACGCGTCGTATTTTGAGCTTCATCCAAAATGACAAATGATTCATCCAACGTACGGCCTCTCATGTACGCTAACGGAGCTACTTCGATCACGCCACGTTCCAACAAGCGACCAGTGTGATCTGAGCCCATAATGGCATACAAAGCGTCGTAAATAGGTCTCATATATGGGTCGACCTTTTCTTTTAAGTCCCCAGGTAAGAAACCAAGACTTTCACCGGCTTCAACAGCTGGACGGGTTAAAATAATTCGCTTAACGGTCCCTTTTTTCAAGGCAGCCACTGCCATGACGACAGCTAAGTAGGTTTTACCAGTACCAGCTGGTCCAATTCCAAAAGTAATATCATTATGATTAATGGCATTGATGTATTGTCTTTGACCGAAATTTCTGACTCGAACTGGTTTGCCACCAAAATCTTTGATCAATTCATCTTTGTACAAATCGCCAAAGTAATCTAAGGTTCCCTTTTCGAGCATTTTGAGTCCACTGACGACATCAGCTGCACCCAAACTAATTCCCGAATGAACCAATTCCATCAATTTTTTAAGTAATGCCAAAGCATTGTTGACGTCAACCTCAGAGCCAGTCACATCCAATTGATCGCCAAAGGCATTGATCTGGACATTGAGCCCTTCTTCGATCAACTGCAAATTGCTATCGTTCACGCCAAAAAGATTGACCGCATTTTGAGGATTCTTGATCTGAATGCTTTTCTTAGTTAGTTCATCTTTTTCTGCCAATAAACACCAATCCTCCTGTTTTGGATAATTTATTTCAGAGTACTATTATATCAACGATAATAGACTTTTTTACTTGTCATAGCTACACATTTGGTTATAAAGAATGATTCTTCGTAATCTCAATGATCATAAACTTGTCGATCCCTTAAAAACTTAATATATATTAGACTTCGTTCTATTATTTTACCACTCTAATTCATTAATTAACAATGTCACTATGCCGATGAGACTAGCTACGATATTACTTGGACTAGCTTGAAAATTTGGGACAAAAAAAAGGTTAAAACATAAATGTTTTAACCTTTCGGAATCATCTTAACGACGTTTCTTATTGCGCTTACGAGCAGCCTCAGACTTTAACTTTCTCTTGACACTTGGCTTTTCGTAGAACTCGCGTTTTCTATATTCTTGAAGAGTACCACTCTTTGAAACGGAACGTTTGAATCGACGAAGAGCATCATCAAGCGACTCGTTTTCACGAACGACGGTTTTTGCCATATGATAATCCCTCCCTTCGATTGTTAACGTAACTGTCTATGTCTCTTGCAGTTCATATGTTATTATAACAAAAAGAAGCTAATGTTCAAATATTTTTTTAAATTTTTTTGGAGGAATTTATTATGAATCAAAAATTGGACGTTTTTGTACTATCAGATGGTGTCGGAGAAACAGCTCTGAGAGTTGCTAGAGCAGCTTTTGCTCAGTTTCCAGAAATGAACACTTCCTACACTAAGTACCCCTTTATAAAAAAGGATGAACAACTAAATAACATCCTAAACTTGGCAAATGACAAGCATGCGGTCGTTTTACACACAATCGTTTCAACTGAGATCTGCGAGATCATCAATTCTTTTTGTCAAACACACGGTATCGTTTATTACGATATCTTAAATCCAATCATCGGGACTTTCTCACAAATGACTCACCAAAAACCTTTGCGTAAAAAAGGTTTGCTTCACGAATTGGATAAAGATTACTTTGACATGATCTCCGCCATGGAATTCACCGTTACTAACGATGACGGTCAAAATCCTAAAGGCTTTTTAGATGCTGACTTAGTTCTGTTGGGTATCTCCAGAACCTCCAAAACGCCTCTATCGCTCTATCTAGCCAATAAAAACATCAAGGTGGCTAATCTACCATTAGGACCTTCAATGTCGCTCCCAGAGCAATTATGGCAGGTTGATCCTAAAAAGATCGTTGGCCTCACTAACGATATGAATGTTTTGATGAAAATTCGTAAACAAAAAATGATCGCTTACGGATTGGATTCCCGCACGACTTACTCCGACGAAAGCGAGATTCAAAAAGAATTAGACTACTCCAACGGTATCTACAAGAAACTCGGCTGTCCAGTGATCAACGTTGCTGACCGCTCAATTGAAGAGACTGCGGCTATTATCATGGAAAAATTAAATTTTAACGATTACCACAAGAGTTAATCCCATTTGATCAATTATTGTTCCTTAACTTCTTTTAATTAACTTCAAAGCAAAAATAAAACTTATATCAACTAGCAGATGCTAACCGATATAAGTTTTTTTATTTAACCAATTTAGTTCTCATGTCAGGATCAAATTTGTTATTACGTAACATTGCAATCTCTTGTTTGTATGGAGCAACACCTTTTTTATCATTTTCATCGTTTTTGACGTAAGGCGTTTCCATAATTTTAGGAACATTTTGTAGTTGTGGATGGTTGGCAACATAACTCAAGGCTTCAAAACCGATCGTACCAAAGCCGATATTGTCATGGCGATCTTTGTGTGAACCCATTTCGTTCTTCGAATCATTTAAGTGGATGACTGATAGTTTGTCTAAACCGATAATGTGATCAAATTCATTCAAAACACCATCGAAATCTTCTTTGACATTATAACCGGCGTCATTCATGTGACAAGTGTCCATTGTAACGGACAATTTATCATTTTGCGCACAATTATCAAAGATCTGAGCAATCTGTTCAAAAGTGACCCCAACTTCAGTTCCCTTACCGGCCATAGTTTCAATCGCTACTGAGACCTTTTGTTCAGGATAGATAGCCTCATTTAAAGCCTGGCCAATTTGCTTGAGAGCCACTTCGGGACCTTGTTTCAGATGAGCTCCTGGATGAAAGCTCAAGGCTTCAATACCTAAAGCATCAGCACGTTGGAATTCATCGTGCATAAAGGAAATACCAAATGGTAAGTTTTCCGGCTTAACGGTATTGCCTAGATTGACGATATATGGGGCATGACCGATGATGTGATCGATGCCATATTCTTTTAATAGCTTTTTCCCTTCAGGAATCTTCATCTCTGAAATATCTTTACGACGCGTATTCTGTGGTGCTCCGGTGAAGATCATCATGGCATTAGCACCATAACTGTGGGCCTCTTTAGCTGAACCAACTAACATGTTGGGGGCTTTCATTGCTACATGGGAACCAATAATCATTTCAATACACTCCTTTTTAAAACATCTAATAAATTATAGCATTGATCCAAATTCTATTCGGAAATGAAAATCCAAAATTCAATTTTACAAAAAAACAGTGGCTCAACCTGTGATGGTTGACTCCACTGTTTTTTGTTATTCAAGAATTGAACAATTCTATTAGTAAATATGTTTTTGATAGAAACGCCCCATTACTTTAACCGTATCGGTCACACTAACGAAAGCATGCTGATCAGATTTAGCCATAGCTGTTTCTAGATCATATAGTTCTGAACGAGAAATGACTGTAAACAAGATAGTTTTTTCTTCATGTTTATAGGCACCTTCGGCATCGTGCACTATCGTAATACCACGTCTCATCTCATTTTGAATCTGTGTAATGACATTCTTAGGTTTAGAAGTAACGATCATAACTTGGAGTTTTTGGTCCTTGTTATAAATCATATCGATCACTTGCCCATTGATAAAGATACTGACCGCACTGTAAAGCGCATGTACCCAACCAAATAATAAGCCTGCACAGGCAACAATAAAGATGTTGAACATAATATTGATCGTACCAACACTCTTACCGGTTTTTTTACGTAGAATAATTCCTAAAATATCGATACCACCGGTTGAAATTCCGTTTCTCAAGGCCATCCCTGTACCAAATCCATTGGCTACCGCACCAAAGATCGCACATACTAACGGATCAGCTGTGATCTTAACGGGTGGCAACAAGTGCATCATCGTACTGGCTAAAGCGACCGCAATTACTGTAAAGACAGTAAACTTATGATCGATTTTTTTCCATGACAGTACAAACAATGGCGCATTCAATGCAAAATACATAATGGCAGTTGAAATATTAAATGGGAACCATCGATGTGAAATTGTCGAGATCAATTGTGCGGCACCGGTTACACCAGAACCATAAATTCCACCTGGTGTCCAAAACATGTTAACCGCAATTGATACTGCAATTGAATATAAAAATGCTACTGATACTTTGGATAAGTACTGATGCCGTTCAAGCAACTTATCTATTTCACCCATACTAAACGTTCTCCTAATTGTCTTATGTTACCTAAACATATTAGCACAAATAGGAAAGTTTTCAGATTATTTACGATGTTTTTCCATAAAATCAGCCCGACCGGCACTCTCTTCGAGTTCAAAGCGTTCAGGATTCTTTTTATAAAAATCTTGGTGATAGTCTTCAGCTGGATAAAAAGTCGTTGCTGGCAAGATCTGAGTCACGATTGGTTCGTCGAATTCACCTGATTCAGCAAGGGCCTTTTTAGACGATTCGGCAATATCTTTTTGCGTCTGATCCTTGTAAAAAATAATTGGTCGATAACTGTCGCCGCGGTCCTGGAATTGCCCCATTGCATCTGTTGGATCGGCAATCTGCCAGTACAATTCAACTAAGTCTTTATATGAGACCACATCCGCATCAAAAGTTATTTCAACCGACTCAGCATGTCCAGTCGTTTCGCTACAAACTTGTTCATAAGTAGGATTTGCGACGTGTCCGCCACAGTATCCTGATACAACCGAGATAATTCCTGGTTGTTCATCGAATGGCTTGACCATGCACCAGAAACAACCACCGGCAAAAATTGCAGTTTGTTTATTCATTTATTCAGCATCTCCATCTTCAACGTATTTTTTATAATCTTGGTAACCAGCTTCATCCATTTTTTCATAAGGAATAAATTTCAAAGCAGCTGAGTTGATACAATAGCGCAATCCACCACGATCAAGTGGTCCATCAGTAAAGACATGTCCCAAATGCGATCCGGCTGACTTGCTCGTTACCTCAGTCCGTTCCATGCCAAAGGAAGAATCACGGTGTTCTTTCAACTTAGCAATTGGTTCCGTAAATGAAGGCCAACCGCAACCGGCATCGTATTTCTTAGCCGATGAAAAAAGGGGTTCGCCACTTGTAACATCAACATAGATACCTTTTTTGTAGAAATCGTCATACTTTCCACTAAAAGGACGCTCTGTGGCAGCGTGTTGAGTTACCGCAATTTCTTCATCTGACAAATTGGTTAGATTCTTCTTATATTCATTTGACATAAAATCACTCCTCCTCAATTTATACATTTTAGTATAAACTTCTCGAATATTAATTCCACCACTTAGCTCAAAGACTTACTGTCACTTGCTCTGTAATAATTGAATTGTACGCGATTTAAATTATTCTCTAATATCTTTTTAATAATTAATTCAATAAAAATCGCTTGAACAAAAAAACAGGCCAAAGCACTGACAATGCTACTGACCTGATTCTTACATGATGTTTTCTTTAATTTTTTATTTTTAACCTAATTTGATATGAGCGTCTGCTAAAGCTGTATCGACAACTTTCATAACTGCAACGCTGTGATCCATTCTTGATTTAGCAGCCGTCAAATCTTTATCTTGAATCATTTTATTAAATTCTTGAAATTCTTCATACATCCGATGCTGACAAACCTTTTTATCCACGTGAATATCATCTTCACCATTTAATTGCTTATTATAACTATCCAAAACATTCGTTGGCCCCTTTACTACTATCGAACCCTTATTGCCTTGAACTGTTGAAGTGACCTCAGCCGTACAGTCTTTAGCAGCGATACAAATTACTTTCGTTTCTGGATAGTCTAATACCAGTACACCAGAGGTATCGACTCCACGTTCAACATTGGCATAGTAATGTACCTTTGAAGGAGCGCCTAATAATCCAACGACAAAATGAATATTATAAATATTGAGATCCATTAAAGCACCGCCACCTTTTTTAGGATCAAAGACTGGCAAAACTTTACCAGCCAAAAAGGCATCATAACGATGCGAGTATTGAGAATAGTTGCATTCTACAACCTTTACATCCCCCAATTGTTTCAAATCTTGTTTCAACTCACGATAATTTGTTAAATATTGATTAGTAATAGCTTCCACTAAAATCAAATGTTTATTTTCAGCTAAATCTTTTAACTCAGCTAATTGTTGTGAATTTAAAGTAAATGGTTTCTCACAGATAACATTTTTACCAGCTTCCAAGTCTAGTTTGGCAAATTTATAATGCAAAAAATTGGGTAATGCTACGTAGACCGTATCAATGTCGGCTTTTTGTAAACATTCTGCTACATTTGTATAAATTTCTTTAATATGATGTTCAGTTTGAAATTGTTTCATCACTGGTAAATCATTCTCAACTCCCATGATGGCGTTTAACTTAATTTCAGGTAAATTATCAATCATGGTCAAAAAATCCTTAACGATCATTCCCGCTCCAAAAATTGCTAGTTTCAAATTTATTCTTCTTTCTTTATTTAATTATTTTGTTTAAAGCCGTTACTAACACACGATGGTCATCTTGATGATTTAAACCAGAGACTGCCAAGACGCCTCGTAACTGGTCGTTAATATAAAGTGGAAAGCCACCACCACAAACAGCATATGACTCATCCCCAATCCAATTTTGGAATGGATCTTTAGTCTGATTCAAAAAAACAAACATTGAACTGTGCTGAGCTTTGATAACCTTTTTAACCTTGCGCGTTAGCCAGCCACTTCCCTGACGTTTATTTGTACGATAATCTAAAATCGTTTGCTCGTCTAATGTCACTCGGACAGCAACTGGCTTGTCAGATTCAGCATTGATAATTCTTTCAACTTCAGCAGCAAATTCTAAAGCTATTTGATTGGAAAATTCTGAAAAGCGTAACTTTTTTTCTTCTTGTAAAACTTCGTTCAGATCTATCATGTTGTCCTCCTTATTCAGCACTAGTAAGCTGTTTGATTCCTGTTTCCAACATATGTATCTGATAAATTGTTTCTTCATCTTTGACTGTTTTAGATTTGTGATTAATTATTGCATCGTATAAACCTTGGTAAACTCGACTGTAGTCACCATTAACTGAAACAACTTTTTCTTGATGATATTGGTTTTGATCATCCATATACGTTAAAGTACCGTAATTTTCAGGACGGTCGATCCCAAAATCCTCATGATCTGGCATGTAAAAATGTTTCAAATCGATTTCTTGACGATCCATATCTTGTTTGACAAAGACACCTTTTTTACCATAAACAGTGAAGCTGGGACGTGGCACTAATCTAAAGTAACTAGATTTCACTGATACTTTCATTACGCCGTAATACATATCAATATCAAAATAGTCATTCATTCGGCCTTTGCCAAGCAACTGTCGAACATCATAGTGAACTTTATCAGCCTTACCAAAATATGAAATAATTTGATCCAAAGTATGGCAAGCATGTCCATAAAGATAGCTGTGACCAACTGAAAATTCTTTCTCACCTTCAGGTACATAAGGGCGATAATAGTCATAGGTTGATTCGACTTCCAAAATATCTCCCAATTTGCCACTCTCAATCACTTTCTGGACCGTCAAAAAATCTGAGTCATATCGACGATTTGGATAACATTGAATCAATAACCCTTTCTCTTTAGCCAGTTGGAACAGTTCTTTGGCTTGCGATTCAGTTTCAGTAAAAGGCTTCTCTACTAAAACATTTTTACCATGATTCAACACTTCTTTGGCTAAAGAATAATGTGCTGAGGCAGGGACTGATAAGACTACTAATTGGACCTCTGGATCATCATAAATATCTTGAATTTCAGTCGTGTAATTAATACCTTCAATTTTTTTCCAAACATCATGTTCAATATGTGGTGCATAAATCGTTTTAACTTTAATAATATCCTTTAATTTCAAAGAAAATGGCAAATGATACCGGTTCGCGCTTTTACCATTTCCAATATATGCAATCGTTAATTTTCTCATATCAATTCCTCCTAACTCCTATGACTAAACTCTATCAATCAACTCCATCACAGATAACCCTTTTGCTAGATACTGGTTACAGGTTTCAAAGAAACGAAGATTATGAACTTTTGCATAAACATTTTGTTCAGAAAATATATGTATAATTGCTTTAGGAGGAAAAAATATGCTATTTCTAGATAAACTTGAACACACAAATGATTTGACTGAAAATGAGCAGCGAATCGCAACTTATATTAAAGATAATTTGGCTAGCGTTTCTGAAATGTCGATTCAAAACCTGGCTGCAGAAACTTACACCTCTCATTCAGCTATCGTTCGTTTTGCCCAAAAAATGAATTATGATGGTTATCGTTCTATGCGACACGATATTATCAAAGCGGCTCAACAGCAACTATCCCAGTTAAATGATGTAGATGCTAATTTCCCATTTTCGGAAGCTGATACTGCTATTGATGTAGCAAAAAACATTGCTGATTTAACAATCAATACAGTTAAAAAAGCTTTAACACAATTGGACGAAAAATCTCTCGCCGAGGCTGCTAATAAAATCGTTCGAAGCAAACGACTAGTTCTCTTTGCATTTGGAGACACTCAAATTAGAGCCCGTAGTTTTCAAAATAAACTGGTAAAAATAAATCGTTTCGCAATCTTGGCTGAAGAATACGGAGACGACTCCTGGACCTCCGTTAGTCTAAACAGTGATGATTTGGCAATTTTTATTTCTTATGGGGGCGATAGCAAACAATACTTAAAAATAATTCGCTTTCTCAATAAACAAAAAGTTCCTACTTTATTAATTACAGGTAATCCCGATAGTAAATTAAAGACCTTCGCAACTCAGACAATTTTGATTGTTCAAGATGAATACAACTTTTTCAAGGTCAGTACTTTCGCCTCCCAGATTACATTCGAATATTTATTGGATACGCTCTTTTCCATTGTTTATTCAAAAGCTTATAAAGATAATTTGATTAATTTACAAAATAATTATGATAAATTAACCCAAAATAATATTTTAACAACATGACTAATCGACTTTTAGTCAACAAAATGACGTCTCTGGAACACAACCATGTTTTTCATTAAATATGCAGCATACAGCATACAGTGCAACAGAACTCAACTTCTTCCACATAATAGCAAAAACCACAATATTCATAATTCGAATATTGTGGTTTTTGCTATTATCGTTCGGAAATTAACTGAGTTCTGTCACACTCTCTAAAATTTTGCACTATTTAAGGTGCCTCCGTCAAAGTCCAACTAATTTTCCCCTTATACTCACCTGATAAATTAGGTTGAGTATTTTCTAGTAAGATACCTTCATCGTCTGACCAGTCATCAGCGATATTTTCAATTTGATTTTGCGAAGTTATTGCAGTACTGCGACTGGCAATAATTGGATTATTGGAAAGCTCTTGTTTGTCGTTAGTTTTGTTCATAAAAATCAACGGTTCATAGAAGTCTGTGTCACGTTGGTTGAAGACTCCATCTGACTGAGCCTTTAAATTCCACTTGGCATTCAAACTATTGACGTTAACTTTCCATTCGCCATCACGTTTGATATAGTCGCCAAATCTATCAACTGGTTTAATATCTTCAAATCGATAATTATTATTGACCGTCAATTCGAGTAGTTTAGATGAATAGTTGAACGTCATCGGCGTTTGAGCCCACTCGTTCATAAACATCTGTCACGACCAAGTTTCCTTTAATTTCACGATTATCAGCACTGGCTTCAATGGAACTTGGCATCAACGCTACCGTTAGTGGTAAGACATTGTAGTCGTTATAATTACTCTTCTGATGCAATAAAGTAACATTTTCACCGTTGTCCAAAGCCAATTTCATCTTTGTCCTACTTTGTTTAGTAGTATAAGTATCATCTTCTGGATAAGAGAAGTCGAAATTAAATCTCAAGGGATCACTCAATTTATTAAAGTAAATCTCTGAAGTTGGCAGATCGATTTGCGGTTTTAACTTAGGGACATTGATCACGATCGTTTTAGTTTCTGATGTATATCCTCCGTTAGAAACCGAGAACCTCAATTCATTGCGACCAGCTTTTAATACATCCAGATCTTCATCTGCTTTTTGTGAGCCAAAGCCGATTGGATTGAGCGTGATCGAGAAATTATTATTACTGTCAACATTTATGGCATTGATATTGATACTTGATAAAGCAATATCTTTAAAATCAGCGTCTTCTTCCGTTTTCAGTTGTAACGTTTTTCTTCTGATATATTCAGGTGCTACTTGCCCATCTTCCAAATTATCGACTTCAGAGCTGTACTTCACGTTCCAATTCAATTTCACAGCTTCATTATTCGTAACATCGATCGTATCTTTTTCCGGCTCCAAGACCAAGCCCTTATCAATGACCTTGAATTTATAATTCAAAACGTTGGATTCACGTTTGCCATCGTTAGCATAGATCTTAGCTGTATGAACGCCATAAGAAAGCTTAGGTAAATCAATCTTAAAGCCTTGACTAATAATCGGTTGAGTAGTTCCTGGACCAGCACTAGCACTCGTTGGCGTCTGATCGTCAATTTGGATATATCTAGTAACTTCATCCGGATTAACGTCACTCTTGTCGTCATAGGTAATGTCAAAGCCAAGCGTTAAATTATTACTATCACGTTCGGTCAAGAAGTAATCTTTATAAGTTGAACGTGTCAAAACCAATTGCTTCTGGTCAGCAACTTTGATCGTATAAGTCAAAGTATTAGAAATCCGGCTACTGCTGTCGCTCAATGTAACTTTAAAAGTATACGTTTGATTAGGCGTTAAGTCTGACAATGGATAATCGAATGAAACATTGCCGGTAGTTTGATCTTTGGCAATTGAAACCGTCTGTAATCCGTCGACCTTGATCGAATTGCCATCAGCATCATAAACGGCAGCCTTGGCGATCATATCTTCTCCATCAAATTTACTACCTCTTAAATAACTGGCTTGAAGATTAAATTTAGCCGTATCATCACCCTTTAATTCTTGATTCATCTCATCAGTCGTACTGATTTGTAATTTCTCATTATCGATCTTAAATTCGGGTGACATTGTATCATTTGAAAAATACTCACTTTCAAATGATGTATGAGCTGAATCAACTGAAGTCGTTTGCAATTTGTCGCTGGCTGGTGCTTGGGCCTGTCCTTTGAGTTCAACTCTAGCGTTATCACCGATTTTTGCCAATGAAGGAATTGACACTATTAAACCTGGGACTCGTTTGGTCGTTGATGGATCTGTCGAGGTTGCCCCTGGTATCGTAATATCAACATCGGTGATCTCACTCTTATTGATATCTTTAGTTGTAGTTGTTCCACTAGCTGATTTATAAGTGATCTTACCAATATTTCCTGCACTGTCACCGGAATAATTTACATTTTCTGGCAAAGCAATCGTCGTCTTAATATCACCAGAAGCTGTCAATCCACCGTCGTAAGTCAAATCATAAGTAAAAGTTAAATCATCGCCATCACTAGCAGTAATAACTTTGCTAGTTGTCTGAGTTTCATCATCGTATGAACTGCCGATATCTTTTGTATCATCATGCAAAGTAGTTTGTTTTTTAATATCAAGTACCGCTGGCATTTTTTCAATGATCATCGCAACATCCTGCTTGTTACTCTCAGGTGAACCAGTTGCAGCCGTAAATCCCCAGCGTACCTTATTTGTTTTAGAAGCATTTAATTTTGAAATGTCAATGTCATAAGTTTTCTTATCACGTTGAGTCAGTGGTTTGATCGTTCCATCAGCAAACTTATCATTGATTGCAAATGTTAATTTTGCCGTTGTAGATCCACTTGCCGGTGGTGTATAGTTGATTTTGATGTGCCGCCAAGCTTTTATGGGATCTGTTTTGGTTTCATTGGCAGCAGGTTCATTAGCTTCATATCCTGCCATTGGTATCCGGTTTTGAACAGGACCACGGTGTCCCATATAGTAATAATAATGATTGACTCTATTAAGAATTAAACCCGTCGAATAATTACCAGCCTCTTTATATGTAGAGGACTCTCCAGGATAACCCATTGCCATATGCTTTTCTTTTAGTTGATTTCTGACAAAACCAGTACTTGAAAAATCATCAAAGTCCAAATAATTATTCTTAGTGTAACTAATGCTCCCCGGCGTTTGATTCAAATACCGATCCATTTCAATGGCAATACTGTTTTTAATACCACCATAATCACTTGTCAAACTAGTCTGGGGGTCAATATCGCCACCACCCCAAACACCTAGTGTCTGACCTCCAGCTGGCATCCCATTGCTTCTAGAAATAGCTTGTTCACCATCATTGTCATTTTGGAGAACAAAAGCAAAGCCATCGGTAGCCTTACTGTCATCATTACCGTTGTAGATCCAAGCTGAAATTTCCTGCGATTTAGTTAAATCAAAAAAATTATAAGTTGGATCGTCTTTAGTCCCTTTAACATTGCCCCAAAATGAGCCGATTTGTGAACTCTGACTTGAATTAGCACTCAACAACTGAATAATATCAGCCTTGTTGTGATATGGATTTGTTGTGTCCCCAACCTTATATAATTTATCAGAACTTTTAAAAGCTTCAGTCGCACCAGTTTTGGTATTCTTGTAATATTCTGGCGTCGATACAAAATCCTGTAGTTTCAATCCCTTAGGTGTATTGTTGAAAATATCCTCGGTTGTAGAAACGGTATACACTTTAGCAGTCGAAGCAGCCTTAATTGCTGCTGGTGGATGAAATAACCCTAAGGCTGCAAAAAGAACCGTCAAAAGCATTAATGACCATGTTATTTGTTTACGCATTTTTGGTTCCCCCCAATTAATCAATTTGTTTTTAGTATATTTAATTATAAATTAATTAATGGGATTATTAGTTCGATTTTTGTAAGGGCTTTTATTAGGGTGTGAAAAATGCTATGCCTAAAAAATGTTTATTAAACGGACAAAAAAAGGTTACATCAGCAAATTTTCACAAGCTGATATAACCTTTTTCTATTTATACTTTATAATTAATCTTTTTTACTGATCTCAATTCCAAGATCATCTAATTGTTGTTTAGCAACTTCCAGTGGAGCGTGTGTCATTGGTTCACTAGCATTTGAGTTCTTAGGGAAAGCAATCACATCACGAATGTTATCCTTTTGCGAAAGAAGCATAGCAAATCTATCCAAACCAATAGCCAAACCACCATGTGGAGGACAACCGTATTGTAAAGCATCCAATAGGAAGCCAAATTGTTCGTAAGCTTTTTCTTTGGTGAAGTCCAAAGCTTTGAGCATCTTCTCTTGAATCTTGTAATCGTGAATACGGATTGAGCCACCACCAAGTTCGTAACCGTTAAGAACGATATCGTAACTTTGGGCGTAAGCCTTGTGAGGATCTTCGCCATCATTTAGATAGTGAACATCTTCTTCGTTAGGCATTGTGAATGGGTGGTGAGCAGCTGTCCAGCGTTGAATACCTTCATCATATTCGAATAATGGCCAGTTAACGACCCATGTGAAGGCAAATTCATTAGGATCGTAGAGGTGTTGTTCCTTAGCGATAGCTTTTCTCAAATAACCTAGAGAATCAGCAACAACCTTCTTGTTGTCAGCAACGAATAATAGTAAGTCGTTGTTTTCAAGACCTAAACGTTCAACCAAAGCACTTTCGTGGTCTTTGATAAATTTAGATACGCCACCAGTCAATTCGTTGTCGTTGAACTTAGCCCAAGCAAGTCCTTTGGCACCAAAACGCTTGATGTATTCTTGGTAAGCTTCAATGTTCTTTCTTGAATACTTGTCAGCGCCATCTTTAACAACGATAGCCTTAACTTGACCGCCGTTGTCGATAGTACCTTTGAAGACTTTGAATTCAGTATCTTTCAAAGTCTCATTCAAGTTTTGTAGTTCCATGCCAAAACGAATATCTGGTTTGTCTGAACCGTAACGGTCCATAGCGTCATCCCAGTCGATTCTTGGGAATGGTGTCTTAACTTCGATACCCTTTTCGTCTTTCATAACACGAGCGATAAGTCCTTCAGTAACAGTTTGAATCTCTTCTTTACTCATGAAGGAAGTTTCAATATCGATTTGAGTAAATTCTGGTTGACGGTCTCCACGAAGATCTTCATCACGGAAACAGTGTGCTAGTTGGAAGTAACGGTCAAATCCACCGACCATCAACAATTGCTTGAACAATTGTGGTGATTGAGGAAGAGCGAAGAACTTACCAGGATAAACACGTGAAGGAACAAGGTAATCACGAGCACCTTCTGGTGTTGATGGTGTTAAGTTTGGTGTTTCGATATCGATAAAGCCATTTTCGTACAAGTATTCATTAACTGAATGCTTGATTTGAGCACGAGTTCTGATAGCTTTTTGCATCTCAGGACGACGAAGATCAAGATAACGATACTTTAATTTAGTTTCTTCTGAAGAGTCGATACCATCTTTGATTTCAAATGGTGGTGTCAATGACTTGTTAAGTACTTCAACTGTTTCAACAACAACTTCGACCTTACCAGTTGTCATATCTTCGTTAGTAGCGCCTTCGCCACGAAGTCTAACTGTACCGATAGCGTTGATAACGTATTCTGATCTCAATGTTTCAGCGACATCAAGTGCTTTTTGGTTATCTGTATTGAAAACCAATTGGACGATGCCCTTGTAATCTCTAAGGTCAACGAAAATCAAACCACCTAAATCACGACGTCGTTGAACCCAACCATCTAAAGAAACTTTTTTACCAACATACTTTTCAGTAATGTTGCCACAATAATCTGTTCTTTCTTCCATGTTTATCCCTCGATTTTTTTCAATTCTTGAGCTAGATTTTCCAATGATACGCTGACTTGTTCGCCAGTTGCCATGTTTTTAACATTAGCCGTATCATTTTCCAATTCTTGATCACCAATAGTTACCGTGTATTTAGCATTCAAATTATTGGCTGTCTTGAATTGAGCTTTGATTTTTCTTTGTAGATAATCTTTATCTGCAGTGAACCCGGCTCTACGCAAGCCAGAAAGAATTTTGACTGAAGCACGTTCAGCTTTTTCCCCAATGGTTACTAAGTAAACATCAAGATCATCTTGACTAGGAAGATCTTCATCCTTAAGCAAGAGCATCAAACGTTCGACCCCAAGTCCAAAACCAATTCCGGGTGTCTCTGGTCCACCAAGTTCTTCAACTAAGCCATTGTAACGACCACCAGCCAAAACTGTGATTTCTTTGTTATCAAAAGCTGGATCTGTGACCATGAATTCAAAAATTGTGTGGTTGTAATAATCAAGGCCACGAACCATGGTTGAATCAACTTCATAGTTGATATCAAGGTCATCAAGCAATTCCTTTAGATAGTCGAAGCGTCTCTGTGAAGACTCATTCAAGTAATCTAAGATTGAAGGTGCATTGGCAACGATCTTTTTATCGTTAGCATCTTTACTATCAAGGATTCTCAAAGGATTCTTTTCCAAACGAACTTTGGAATCATCACTCAATTGGTCTTTGAACGGTGTAAAGTAATCGACTAAAGCTTGGTGATAGTTTGCACGTGATTCCGGGTCACCCAAAGTATTCAAGGCTACCTTCAAATTCTTGATTCCTAAACGATTCAAGAATTCCAAACCAACTGAAATGATTTCAGCATCTAATTCCGGTGAATCAGAACCAAAGGCTTCAATCCCAATCTGATGGAATTGACGTTGACGACCTGATTGAGGACGTTCGTATCTGAACATAGGTCCTTTGTACCAAACCTTATAAGGCTTGATATGTTCTGGTCCGTAAAGCTTGTTTTCAACATAGGCACGAACGACTCCGGCTGTACCTTCTGGTCTCAAAGCAAGATGTCTGTCACCTTTGTCCTTGAAGTCATACATTTCTTTTGAAACGATATCCGACGTATCACCTGATGATCTTTCAAAAACATCGTATGATTCAAAAATTGGAGTTCTAATTTCAGAAAAACGATACTTGTTAAAAGTATCTTGAGCAATGGATTCCACATATTGCCACTTGGCTGACTCGCCGGGTAAGATGTCCATTGTCCCCTTTGGTTTTTGATAACGCATAAAATCCTCCTTAATATAAAAAACACCCTTGTCTAAATAAGACAAGGGTGCAATTTGCACGGTACCACCTAGTTTTTTTGCTGCAGTTAACGCCTGCCAGACGATAAAAAACGTCACACAAATAATCGTTATCTGTTCTCAGCTGCCAGATTCTCTGTAAAACGATTTAATTTGATTTAGAATATATTTATAAATTAATCAAAAACGTGAAAAAAGTCAAGTTTTCAAGGGAAATTTGCATTCTATTCTTTTAAGTTCTCTGATAATTAAGTAATATATAGATATAAGATTATCAGTAGTTAGACAATTGAGGGATCAGTCAAATGAAAAGAATTATTAAATTTTTTATTAGAAACCGGATCCTTGTTGCTATTTTGTTATTACTCGCCTTATCCAGTTGGTCGACAGTCGCTTTGGCCAGTGCTAATGCTGTCGTCGTTCAATCGGATTCTGTCAATGTCCGTATCGGCCCGGGACTATCTTACGCCAATATGGGTCAAGTCAAAAAAGGTGACAAATTGGCCATTTTAGCCGAAAAAAACAAATGGTATCAGGTTAGATTATCCGGAGATAAAATTGGCTGGGTCGCCAGCTGGTTGATCGACAACACTGAAGTTAGTTCGGCAACCAATAAAGTTGGAATCGTTAAAGTCCCTAATACGACTGTGTTCAAAAATGCCGACGCCGGCAGCAATGTCTTAGGAACGATCGAACAATCCCAAAAAGTCACTATCATGTATCAGGAACAAGATTGGACTCAGATCCTTTACAATGGCACTGCTGGTTGGGTCAAATCCAACTTCATCCAAGGCACTCAAGAGACATCTGGTTCAACAAATAATTCCAATACTTCTGACGATGACATCAAGAAAGTCACTGTTACCCAACCTAATACCAAGTTACGGATCGAACCTGATCAAAATGGTCGAGTCGTCAAAACCGTTAAGGTCGGCAAACAATTTGATTACTTGAGCAAAGATGGTAAATGGTACAAAGTTCGTGACTCTGACGGTTCAGTTGGCTACATCGCCAGTTGGGTCGTAACGATCTCGGGTACTAAGAGTGCCGTTAAGTCAGCCGCAACTAACATTTCTGAAGCAACGATTGTTATCGATCCAGGACATGGTGGCGATGACTCTGGTGCTGAATCAAAGAAGAGTACCTATGAAAAGAACTTCACGCTTGCCTATGCTAAAGCTATCAAGCAACAGCTCGAACAAACCGGTGCTCGAGTAGTCTTGACTCGTTCCGGTGACAATAGCAAGTCGCTTGGCGATCGGGCTCGACTTTCAAGTAAGATCCAAGCTGATGCCTTTATCAGTTTGCACTTCGATTCCAGTGCTCAAGCAAATTCTGGTTCCGGTGTAACGACTTATTACTATAACAAGAATAAAGATGGTCAGTTAGCTGATGACTTGAACGCTCAACTCAAGGGACTATCAATCGGTAGTCGTGGGACGGCTCAAAAAGACCTTTATGTCTTGCACTACAACAGTCAGCCTTCTGTCTTGATCGAATTAGGCTATATTAACTCTAAGTCAGACTACAAGTACATCAATTCTGATAGTTACAAACAACAAGTTGCTAAAGATGTAACCAATGGTTTGAAAGAATATTTCAAATAAAAATGCAACGTTTATTATTTTCAATCAAAAATCAATATTCGAACTTTGAATATTGATTTTTTTGTCGTTATGCGAGTATTTATCTACCCTAGAAAAATTTTTTTGTTATAGTTGTGTTAAAGAGTAAAGAAGGCATTCAGAACCAGATTTTTCCCAAGTCGATCAATCGGGGTACATCGGTTACGGTCGTGATATGAAGACCACCACGAAGTAATTCAACGTGGCGAAACCGTCTTATAGCGGAATCTACAATTGAATTACAAATAATCATAAATATTTTGATATAATTAAATCCAGACTAAGGGGGTATCATTATCAGAAATTTTAAACGGCAGTTGCCAACTAAAAATGCCATGCAAGTATATAATCAAGATCAAAAACTCCCCAAACTATTTCGCACTTTTAATAAACGCCAATACATTGAATTATTTATCGGGTTAGTAACCTTATTTTTACGCGGAATCGGTGGAATCTTTCTGATTATCTCTTTACTTGATTTTTACTTCTTCTCGGCAGTTTTGACAGTCAGAAACATGAACACTGGTGAAACCTTTTTAATGGACAAAACTGAATGGCAAAAATATCGTAAAAATTATAAGCAGGCAAAAAAGAGTCTATAATCTTGCTGCTTACCCAAAAATGACTTCTGGTTCGCAATATGGTTCTTTTTCAAGTTTGGTTACATACAATTATTTAGATATATTAATAGGCCATCCAAAAATCAGCTGGATGACCTATTTTAGTATTATCGTAAATAAAGTATCGAATCATTAAATTCTAAAATTTTAACACTACTAATGTAAAACAAATAAAAAACCGTTTAGTCTGGAATGG
>NZ_AZEZ01000096.1 GCF_001434275.1 Companilactobacillus mindensis DSM 14500
CCGTACGTACGGTGGTGTGAGAGGTCGGTAATTAAAAGTTACCTCCTACTCGATTATGGAGTAAGAATTTTTATATTTATAAGGTGTAGGAATTTATTTGCTGTGTGGAGCTTTTGGATGTAAGACTGATTCTTTCAGAGGAATCGTCTTGTCGCGTCCAAGATACATTTGATAGTAAGGTGGGATGTTGTTGACGTATTGTAAGAGCATTTGTTGGATCATTGGCATTGATTCAGGCGTGATGGCTGGTAGGTCGTCAGCATTGATCTTACCTTTGATACCATTGAATCTCTTAACACGTTCTAATAGGTAACGGATATCGTATCTGGATGGATTGACTTCAATAACATCTTTATCAAGGTGCAACAGTTCATAGACACTTTCCAAACCAGTACGGACTGAGGTTTCAACTGTGAAGACAACATCAGTATCGACTTCAACAAATTGACCGAGCAAAGCTAAGTTAGTGCAGCCAGCAGGAACTACCTTTGGACGGTCGCCAAGCTTACGAGGCATGAATTGACTGGTTACGTAAGGCATCATGGCAGTTGACATGTAAGTGTGTTTCAAAACTTCATCTTTGATGTCGAGCATACCTAAGTGATAGAGCAATTCAGTCATGATTTCATCACCAGTACAGTCCCACATACGTTTCTTGACGTAGTTACCGACATTTTCACCGTATAGTCCGTAGCCCCAACCAACTTCTTCATCGTCAGCTTGGTAAGGGAAGAATGGTTTGTGGTGGATTTCAAATGACATATCCCAATTAGAATCTTTGAAAGTCATCAAACCACCAGTACCAGCTTTACTGCCGGATAGTTCTTCGATTCTTCTGAAGAATTCTGGATAATCTTTGACTGTTGGGAAAAATGAGATCCACTTTGTCTTGTCGATTTGGCCTAGGAATTTATCAGGGTGACCGAATTTGTCATCTTTTTGAGCTAGGTTCTTCCAAATTGTGAAAGTTCCCATGTCGTCAGTATTAGTGTTCGTTGGTGCAACCGTTGTGTTATTACCGAAAGTACTGTTTTCACTAATAGAGCCGGTCGTAACGAAGACTAGATCACGACTAGCAACGTCAACGGAAACATCATTGCCGTTTTGGTGAGCCAAGATAGCTTGAACGGTATCGTTTCTGTCATCTAGTTGCAAGTTGTAAACAGAGAAGTTGTTAACGAAGCGAACGCCGTGATCGATCAACCATCTTTCGATAGGCAAAATAATAGCATCATATTCGTTATATTTAGTGTGGATAAATCCTTCAAGATATTCGTGACGGTTGATGAAAGTAAATCTTTGCCAATAACGACGACATTCAATCGCACTGTGATAGTGTTTGAAGGCTAGTTGACTGTGGAAACAAGTCCAGAAGTTAGTTTTGAAGAAATCTTTGTCAAAAAATTCATCAATTCTTTTGTCAGCTAATTCTTCTTCCGAAGAACCAACGATCTTGGCCATAGCTGTGACATATTTTTGAGGTAATTTGTAATCGTGATAGTGACCGTCGATCTCGCCTTGGTTGACGATAACACGAGCTTCACTGTGGATTGGTTCATCACGGTTGAAGTCAACAACGTCGTCTAAAACAGTCCGTCCCTCGTTTTCTAATGAAGGAATCTTGCTACAAAGATACCAGAGACATTCCATGTAAGGTTCGAGTTCACGTTCAGCACGGCAAAGGTATCCCTCATTACCTTTAGTACCGTCCATTGAGCCACCCATAACCGGTTTCTTTTCATAGATAGTAATATTTCTGGCGGGCATTTTAGCATCGTCAATTAGAAAAACAGCTGTAGCTAATCCAGCAATACCACCACCAACGATGTTAGCCTTACGGGCATCAACGCCAGCTGGCTTGTTAGGATGATACATTGTCTTATAAATGTTCATATTGCTTTACCTCTTTTCGAATAGGTTGCTTACTACAAAACCTACGATAGAAGTTTACGGTGGGTACGACAATTTACAAAAAAATCGAAGTGTAAAGAAAATTTACACTTCGACCAATTTGTAAAATTATTTAGCATATTTTTTAAGAGCCTTTTTGAAGTCGCCATGAACGAGGACGCCGGTTTGATCGACGATTTCTTGCGGATCGGCACGCATATTATCCATGATCCATTCGAGAATCAGAGCGATAAAAGCCAGACTGTAGAAGTGGGCAATGAAATCTTTGTGTTTTTGATCGACCACCATACCTTCAGCTTGTTTTTCGACGACATCGATAATATAGCTGTAGATAACTTTGTAGATGTATTTCTCCATCAAATCACGATAGACTGATTGATAAACGTTTTGAATGATGGATTTGTGAGCGCGCATAGCGGACATGACGGCGTAAAAACCCTTTTGCCAAGTGTCGTAGTCGGAAAAACTTCCCAAAAGTTCGTTGGCATTCTCTTTGGCGGAATATTCTACGAGCCCATAAATATCAGAAAAATGATTATAGAAAGTCTGCCGAGTCAAATTACATTCGCTGACAATATCCTTCACAGTGATCTTGTCGATAGGCTTTTTTTCGAGTATGACGTTCAAGGCATCGATAAGTACATCTTCGGTGGTTGCTTGCATGACCGAATCCTCCTTTGAATTAATACAATTATATAATTATTTTCATGAAAGGTCAGTGCTTTTTCCACAATCACCTAAAGAGATAGCGACAAAATCGAACACATGTTTTACAATGTTATTTAGCAATTATTTAAGGAGTATTTTATGCCGACAAAAATTGGAATTCGCCAACTCGTTGAGTTTGTTTTACGTAGTGGTGATTTGATTGAAACTAAGAATAGTCAAAATACTGCTGCCAACGGTGCCAGAATCCATCGTCGACTCCAAAAACAGCGTTCAAAAGATGACAATTATGAGAGTGAAGTTTATTTAAAATCTATCGTTACGATGAATGGCACGGATTATTTAATTTCAGGTCGCGCCGATGGGATAACTTTGACTGACAGTGGGGCTTTAATTGAAGAAATCAAAACGTCGGATCAGCCCTTTGAAGATTTGAGCGACAACACTTTAGAATTGTACTGGGGCCAAGTGAAAGTCTATGGTTACTTGTTGTTAAAAGATCATCTAGAATTCGATCATGTAACGTTACATTTGACTTATTTTCAAGTTAGCAATGAAAATGTCACGACCGATGAAAAAGTTTTAACGCGGGATGAACTGACGAAATTTTTTCAAGATTTGATCGATGAATATGAATATCGGCTGACATTGCGAGCCAAATTACGCAAGACCCGCAACGAATCAATTCAAAAATTACAGTTTCCTTTTCCAGCATTTCGTACAGGTCAACACGAATTGGCGGCGGCAGTGTATAAGACGATTTATTTACAGAAGCGGCTCTTCGTTGAAGCACCAACTGGTACCGGCAAAACAATCTCTACTTTATTTCCGGCTATTAAAGCGATGGGAGAAGAGAAGGTTCAACGGTTATTTTATTTGACTGCTAAACAGAGTACACGTCACGTGGCTGAAGAGACAATTGAATTGATGGCTGATAAAGGCTTAAAACTCAAAAGTATTACTTTGACGGCTAAGGATAAGATCCGTTTTCCTGAAGAAGATGTCCCACCAGAAGAAAATCCTTATATGATCGGGTATTACGACCGTTTGAAGCCAGCTTTAGCCGATCTGTTGACCAATGAAGATGCGATTACTCGAGCGGTTGTGGAAAAATATGCTAAAAAACATACAGTTGATCCGTTTGAATTTTCATTGGATGCCTCATTGTTCTGCGATGTGATCATTTGCGATTATAATTATTTGTTCGATCCATTAGTTTATTTACAGCGCTTCTTTATTGAAAAAGATACCGATAATTTCTTCTTGATCGATGAAGTTCACAACTTAGTCAGTCGCTCACGTTCGATGTACTCAGCTGAAATCAGTGATAAGGCAATCGCTGCACTTTTGAAATCAGCTCGTGGCATTAAAAATAAAGCGAGTGAGGATTTTCAAAAACAGCTAAAGAAAGTCCGCCGCGTATTCAATCAAATCAAAAAAGTCCTTAAAGAAGAAGTACGGGATGAAAAAATCACTGCCGATGCACCAGATAAACTGATCAATGTTTTAGGTAAATTCGATGATTTTATGGGTGAGTGGATGCAAGATCAGAAACCGTCTGATTTTTTGGATGATGCCAAAGATTTTTTCTTCGATTGTCTGACTTTCGTTAAAATTGGAGCTTTATATGATGACAGCTATAAGACTAGGATCGTTATCGAAGATAAGAATATCGTCATTAAGCAGCTGTGTCTTGATCCGAGCCACTTTATCGATCAGTCGTTAGATTTAGGTTTGGGAGCCGTTTTATTCTCAGCTACATTGTCACCAATGAACTATTATCAAAATGTTTTAGGCGGCATCGAGCACAGTTTGGCATATCAGTTGCCATCGCCGTTTCCCGCTCAGAATCAAGCCATTATGATCACTCAGTATGTTCAAACTACGTACAAGCAACGTCCGTTCAATCAAGATAAGATCGTGGATAGTTTGGCAACTTTGATTCAAGGTAAAACCGGTAATTACATGTTCTTTTTTCCGTCATATGGATATTTACAACAGATCAAAGCAGCTTTTGAAGAGAAGTATCCTGAGGTCGAAACGATTGCTCAAGTTGGTTCGATGGATAATACGGAACGACAAGCTTTTCTTGACCAATTTCAAACTGATCCGACACAGACACTGGCGGCTTTTTGCGTTTTGGGCGGAATCTTCTCTGAAGGCATCGACTTACGGGGCAATAAATTGATTGGCGTGGCAATCGTCAGTGTTGGTTTGCCAGGCTTGAGCGCTGAAAATAATTTGATTCGTGATTATTACGATGAAAATAATGGCCATGGATTCGAATACGCCTATCAGATGCCAGGGTTAAACAATGTCTTGCAAGCAGCGGGGCGTTTGATTCGTAGCAGTCATGACGAAGGAATTGTCTTGTTGTTGGATCAACGCTTTGGCAGTAGCCGCTACACGCAACTTTTTCCACAGCACTGGCAACATTTCCAACGAATTAATTCCATCGACCGTTTGAAATTTGCGGTGGATAACTTTTGGAAGGAACGAACACATGAAGACTAAATTAACCAAACAATTAGAGAGTACGTTGTATCAATATTGTCTTGAACAAGGTTCTTACGTTGTTGAAGAGGTTTCAATGCCTGATAGTAAAGGAATTGTCGATACGTTGAGCTATCAGCAGCTATCCGATGGGAAAATCGAGTGGCGCTGTTACGAATTAAAGGTCACCAAGTCTGATTTTCATTCCAAGGCTAAACTGTCTTTTATCGGTAACTACAATTATTTCGTTTTGCCGCAAAAATTATATGATGAAGTTTCATCTGAGATTCCTAGTCACATTGGTGTTTTGATCTATCGAGCTTTCGATAAAGAAGCTATCGAGGCATCGCCACAAACTCTAAGAGCACCAGGTTTTTTGACTGTCGCTAAAAAGGCTCAATATCAAGAACTCCAAGTTGACGAACAACAATTGACAAGTCATTTTGTCGCCTCACTGTTCAGAGAAGTTGATAAGGCTAAGAAAGTTGAAAAAGGTTTGCAACTATATTCGGACGATCGTTTGTTTAAAGAATTAAAAAAACGGGCCAAAGTGGGATACGATGTTTACAATCCGGACCATAATTTATATGACCGATTTATCGAAGAGATGAATTCCGCTGCTGTGACGGCGTTGCAGGAAGAATTGGACGCTAGAAATGCGGAATATCAGGAATTGAAATTAGAATTGCAACAACTGCAACAGCCTAATTTGGAGGATAAAATATGACTTATTATCCTTATTTGCGTGGTCGAATGTATGACTTGATGGCCCTAAAGGAACTTTGTGAATCAGGGCAACTCAGTAAAAAAATCGTGCCGATCATTGAACCAGTGCGTGATTCCAAAGAACTGCAACAGACGGTTAAAACGTTTATTACGGCAAAACAGCCATTCAGTGTGATTGCTAATCCGCAGGTGAGTATTTATGGCTTGAACGATACGAAACTCTATCCGTTGCCAGCTGTGGATAACCTATCGTTTTATCATCCAAGTGCGATCTTGGCGGCTGATTTTAGTAGTGATTTTTAAAAAACAGCGTCAAATCAACATTCTTTATTGATAGTAAAGAACTACGAGTTACTGAAGGCCTACGAAAAAACGCAAGTTTTGTTACATGTGGATAACGTCCTAATTCCAGACGTGGCGAGAATCCATGAATTAGTCAAAGATAAAGCCACACTATTAGCCGATCCATTGACTTTTGTCCGCCATGTTGAAGATTACGCAGATTTAGAAGATGAGTTTTTTGAACCAGCTTATTGGTATCGACAAGTGGATAACTATCAAGGATTTGGCGATTATTCGATGGTCGGGCATGTGTATTTTGACAAAGGAATGCCATCACGTGCGATTGCTTTGCATTTGATCTATGTCACAGAAAACGGTAGCCTGCGTATTCATCACTTTGTATCAGACAGCAATGAGCGAATGAGTGGCCAAAAGGATAAATTTTTTGAAGCCTTGAACAAGTTGGTTGCTTGGTCAAAGGAAAACATCCACGGATTAAACGATACGCCAGCGTTGCAAGATTTATTAGCTTATGCACAGCAGGATAAGTTTCCAGGTTTGGGAACAGTTAAAAAGTTATCTTTGATGCACCATTTTCAACTGATGAGTCGTTTGCTGGATTTGTGAAGGATGCCGCCTTCCGATCAAAAGCTGATTGGGCTGGAACGTGGTGAGGCGACTTGGAGCCAATTTAAAAATTGTCTTCAAGCTCGTCAGTAATCTAAGCCAGCACAGTACGCTGACTAAGATTAAGCCACCACTGAGCCCATCAGCTTTTGCTCTCCAGGCTAGAGTCTTCGTTGTTTAGTTGGTATGTATAATATTTGAGTAAACTTATTAGTTATATAAAGATAGTTTTACATATAAGAAAGACCGTAATTCCTAAATTAATTAAGAATTACGGCCTTTTATATGTTTTTACTGATAGATATTCAATATTTAATAAAATTGACTATATTAATATCTCAAAACTAAAGGTACTTAAACCCATTAGTCTGGAATGAAATTCTGGTGGATGCTCAGCCGTGGAAGTCTCTTAGCTGGCGTACCCTTGCCAGGTTAGAGACAGACAAGCTTAGAGACAATTTGAACTATAATTGGCTCTAAGTTGCTCTCACAGCGTTCCAGCGTCCACCAGAATTTCATGGAAGACGGCAGTGAACAAAAGCAAAAACAAAAACAAAAATCACATTACCATAGTTTGATCAAAGCTTGAGTACCATCATTGCCCAAACCTTTTTCATCAACCAAGGTTTCGTATAATTTCTTAGCTTGTTTAGTAGCAGGCAAGTCCAAGCCCATCTTTTCGCTCTCATCCAAAGCAATCCGTAGATCCTTCAAGAAATGTTTGGAATAAAAGCCAGGCTTGAAGTCGCCCTTTAGAATACGAGGACCATAATTTTCCAAACTCCAGTTGTCGCCACCGCCACCTTCGACAGTTTCAAGTACTGATTGCAGATCCAATCCGGCAGCTTTAGCATAAACGAACATTTCCGTCAGACCGGTCATCGTCCCAGCAATCATGATCTGATTAGCCATCTTGGCGTGTTGACCGGCACCGAAGTTACCAAAGTAGTGATTAGTTTTGCCGATAATTTCAAAAATAGGTTGCAACGTTTCAAAAGCTTTTTTAGAACCGCCGACCATAATTGTCAGTTGACCATCACGGGCACCAACGTCACCACCGGAAACAGGGGCATCGATCGATTCAACGCCAATTTCTTCAGCTTTTTGACCGATTTTTTTAGCTAGCGTTGGTGTACTTGTCGTCATATCGACGATTATTTTGCCAGCTGAAAGTCCAGCAAAAATACCGTTATCTTTGAAGTAGACATCTTCAACATCTTGAGGAAAACCAACCATCGTAAAGATGATATCAGCATTTAGAGCGACATCTTTAGGAGAAGTGACATTTAGCACCTTTGGCAATCAGAGGCTCGGCTTTTGACTCTGTTCGAGTATAAATATCAACATCGTAATGAGCGTTGAGGAGGTTGTTGATAATGCCGCTTCCCATGACGCCGGTACCAATAAAACCAATTTTTTGCATATTAATTCCTCCATTCTGCTAATTCATTATATTATATGAAAAAACTTGTCAATAAAGATATGCCTACTCTATTTTTTAGGGCAGCTTATTTGATATAATTCTTGTGGTGATTCATCAAAATATAAATAGATACGGAGGGGGATATTATGAAGTTTATAAAGGACTATTATAAAAGTATTTTAGCGGCTTTATTCTATGGAATAACCTCAGCACTTGGAATTCAATTGCTCTTGCAGCCGGCAAAACTTTATACTAGTGGAGTTACTGGTGCCTCGCAGCTGATCGTTAACTTACTGAACGAGTTCATGAATGTGAACACGCCAGTATATCTCTGGTATGCATTGTTGAACCTGCCATTGATCATTTTGGCTTGGTTCCAATTAGGAAAGAAGTTTACGATATTATCGATTATTTCCGTCGTTTCAGCATCGTTATTGATTTTATTAGTACCGTTATATCCCCTTACTAAAGATCCTTTGCTATCAGCCGTTTTTGGTGGGATTTTATCTGGAGCGGGGATCGGTCTTTGTTTCCGCTATGGTTTTTCGACTGGTGGGACAGATATTATTGCTTTGATCGTGCAAAGAAAGACTGGCCGGACAGTTGGACAAGTCAGTTTTGCCGTTAATGCTGTTATTATTATTATTGCCGGATTTTCTTTCGGTTGGGATTTGGATTTGTACACGATCATCTCAATTTATATTACTAACATGGTGATCGACAAGATGTACATTCAACAACAGAAGATCACGGCTATCGTCTATACGCACAAAGTTGACGAAGTTTCTCAAGAACTCTTGAAGACACTCAATCGTGGCCTAACGCTTGATTATCATCTAAGAGGAGCTTATTCAGGCGAAGAGATCGGTTCGATCACAATGGTTTTGACCAAATATCAGTTGTTCTTTGCGAAAAAAGTGATTATGAGCATTGATCCGAATGCCTTCATTAACATTCAACCAACCATGTCGATTTCAGGTAAATTTAATGACAATTAATTGAAAAAATAGTTTCTGATTTCACACTCGAAATCAGAAACTATTTTTTATATACATTAATAATTTATTGTATTTTTTAAAGGAATAATTACGTAATAAATTAAATATATTATTGTTGAAAATTGTTAATTTTTTAAAAGAATATTTAGATATAAAGCTATTTCAATTTAGACGATAAAAATCTCCGTTTATTGGGTCTAGAAACCGCTTAAAAAATAATATACTGGTGGTATGAAGATGCGAGGAGATTTTGCTATGAAAACAATTATTTATGCTCATCCTTACGTGGGAAGTTTTAACCATGAGATTTTAAATAGATTGTCAAATTATTTCTCAATGCATGATGAGGAATTTGAAATTATTGATCTTTACGGTGATGATTTTGATCCTTTATTGAGGGGAGAGAATTTGGCTACTTATAGTGAGGGAAAGACTGACGACGAAAAGGTAAAAAGATATCAGCGAAAAATTGCTGGTTCAAATGAATTAGTCTTTATTTTTCCCATTTGGTGGCAAAGCGTACCAGCTATGTTGAAGGGCTTTTTAGATAAAACGATGCTCAAAGGATTCGCTTATAACGAAGATAACGGTTGGGAAGGCCTATTGACGTACATTAAGAAGGTTACCGTTATAACGACGTCGACTGTAACTAAGTCATATTTACAAACTGAATGTGGCGACCCGATCCAAAAAGTTTTCATCAATCGGACTTTGGTAGATTTAGGAATTGATGCCAAAAATGTTAATTGGATTCACTTTGGGGAAGCCAATACGACTACTGATGAAAAACGGGGAAAATTCTTAGATGATATTCCTATGTTATACAAACAAGAGTAAGAATAAGGATGCTAATATTTGCACGCTGAATATTAGCATCCTTATTTTGTTAGGACGGTAAGTTTACTAATTGTAAAAAGTTAGGCGCTTTCCTTTAATTTAAAATGAGTTAATATAGAATATATGATTTTAATAAATTAAAGGTGTTTTTATTCATGGCGAATTGTCAAACTAAGTGCAACGGTTTGTCAAAAAATACTTCATATGGGGT
>NZ_AZEZ01000097.1 GCF_001434275.1 Companilactobacillus mindensis DSM 14500
ATATCTTGAGCGGTGCTAACAAATTGACTCTAGCTGACAGAAAATGGACTTGTCCAATTTGTCATAAATATCACCTTAGAGATCATAATGCGGCTATTAATATCCTGAATAAAGGATTGACAAAACAATAGAAATATAAAGACCGTTTGGCAACTTGCGGACTAAAAAGGCATTGGTAATTAGCGTGTAAGACATAGCATCTTCGGATGGTACGCAGTGCTGTATCTATGTAAATTGTGACTAATAAGCAGTAAGTTTGTTTATTACTTACAAGCCGTGGACTTTAGTCCATGGTAGTTGACAATAGTTACTAGAGCAGGAACCAAAGCTGTATCGTTGTAGCCTCTGTTAGGGACGATAACTAAGTCGCCGACTTGAACGTCAAAGCCAGCACTGATGTAAGCATAAGTTTTGCCAGCAGTTAAGGCTAATAGATTAGAAGCATTGAGCAATTCTTGATAATCTTGAGTGTGCAAAAACTTTACACCAATTATTTGATTTTTCATAATTTGCCTCGTGGTTTATTAATATTGCTTAAATTTTAGCATAATATATCCGATTAGGAAATTTCCCAGAAATAATTCGATAAATTGAGCGTGCATACTTGACACTATAAGGATAGATTGTTATATTTTACATTGTTAGCACTCAGGTATGAATAGTGCTAAAAAGGAGGACGGTATAAATGCTATCACAACGTCAAGATGCAATCTTGAAAGAAGTCGTGCGCATATTTACAGATACCGGCCAGCCGGTTGGTTCGAAGACCTTGATGAACGAATTACCATTTCGTGTAAGTTCTGCGACGATCAGAAATGAAATGGCGATGCTTGAAGAAGTGGGCTACCTCGAGAAAACTCACTTGTCTTCAGGTAGAATTCCTTCAGCAATGGGATATCGTTACTATCTTGATCATCTGGTACAACCAACTAGTGTGCCACAAGATATTGCCCAGAGAATTGACAAAGATTTCGGTAAAACATATCACCAGATCGATGATATTATTGAGCAATCAGCCAAGATTTTATCACACTTAACAAGTTACACAGCAATCACATTAGGACCAGAGAGCGGCTCGATCCTGTTAACTGGATTTCGAATCGTTCCCTTGAATCCACATCAACTAATGGCGATCATCGTCACAAGCGATAATAATGTTGAAAATAATATTTATACTATCGACGATGATTTTGATACTTCTTTGATTGAAAAAATCGTAAATATCGTTAATGATAAATTAGTCGGCAAGCCTTTGTCAAAGGTTATTCAGATGCTTCACAGCGATGTGCCTGAGATTCTTTCCGAGTACATGTATTCGACTGATGGATTGTTGGATATGATGGATCAGCTTTTCAAAAAGGCCGGTTCAGAGAAGTATTATGTTGATGGGCAATTGAATCTTTTAAATTATGCTAATAATGAAGATCTATCACAAGTTCAATCGCTGTTTTCAATTATGAATCAGAGTACTGATTTACGGAAATTATTAGATCCAAGTATTTCCGACAATGGCATTCGAGTAAGACTCGGAAGCGAATTGGGTAGTGATGCCTTGAAGAATTACAGTATTATCACGGCTAATTACGATGTCGGTCACCACGGCAAGGGTGTTATTGCTTTGCTTGGTCCTACGTCGATGCACTACTCACAATTGATCGGTTTGCTTGGAGAGTTCCGTAGCGAGTTGGCTAAGAGATTGATCGATTATTATTCAAGGTATGATGATTCTTGAAATTTAGGAGGAAGTAATGGCGGATAAAGAAAAAGATCAAGATTTGAAAGCTACTGAAAAAGCAGCTCCAAAGACTGATAAAAAAGCTGACAAATCAGCTAAAGATGACAATGCTGGTAAGGATCCCAAAGATCAAGAAATCAAAGATCTTAAAGCCAAAAATTCTGACTTGTCGGATGACTTATTAAGATGCCAAGCAGAAATTCAAAATATGAATAAACGTCATAAGAAGGAAGTTGCTGGAATCCTGAAATATGACGGTCAAAAATTGGCAACTGAGATTTTACCAGTTATTGATAATTTGGAACGTGCTTTGAGTGTTGAAGCTGACGACGATGCTTCAAAACAACTTAAAAAAGGTATCGAAATGGTTCACGAGCATATGCAAAAGGCTTTGGAAAACAACCATGTCGTTGCTATTGCGGATGAAGGCAAGAAGTTCGATCCTGCAACAAGTCAAGCCGTTCAAACTGTTCCAGCAGATGATGATCATCCAAAGGACACTGTGGTTCAAGTTCTTCAAAAAGGCTACAAACTAGAAGATCGAGTTCTACGTCCCGCAATGGTTGTCGTTGCACAATAAAAATAAATAATATAAATAAAAATTTAAAAGAGGTTTAGGTTTATGTCAAAAGTTATTGGTATTGATTTAGGTACTACAAACTCTGCTGTAGCCGTTCTAGAAGGTGGCTCTCCAAAGATTATTACTAACCCAGAAGGTGCCAGAACAACTCCTTCAGTTGTTGCTTTCAAAGATGGTGAAATTCAAGTCGGTGAAGTTGCAAAGCGTCAAGCAATCACTAACTCTGATACAGTTTCATCAATCAAGCGTCACATGGGTGAAGCAGGTTACAAGGTTCACGTAGCTGGCAAGGATTACACACCACAAGAAATTTCAGCATTTATTTTACAACACATCAAGAAGTTCTCAGAAGACTACTTAGGTGAAAAAGTTACTGATGCTGTTATCACAGTACCTGCTTACTTCAATGACTCACAAAGACAAGCTACTAAAGATGCCGGTAAGATTGCTGGTTTAAACGTTCAACGTATCGTCAACGAACCAACAGCTTCAGCACTTGCTTATGGTCTAGATAACGACAAGGGTGATGAAAAGATCCTTGTTTATGACCTTGGTGGTGGTACATTCGATGTTTCCGTACTTCAATTAGGTGACGGTGTCTTCGAAGTTCTATCAACAAATGGTGATACACGTCTTGGTGGTGATGACTTTGACCAAAAGATCATCGACTGGCTAGTTGCTCAATTCAAGGCTAAGAATGACGTTGATTTGAGTCAAGACAAGATGGCTTTGCAACGTCTAAAGGATGCTGCTGAAAAAGCTAAGAAAGACTTGTCAGGTGTTGCTCAAACATCAATCAGTCTTCCATTTATTTCATCAGGTGCTAATGGCCCACTTCACTTGGAAGAAACATTGACACGTGCTAAGTTCGACGAATTGACAGCTGACCTTGTTGAGAGAACAAAGATCCCTGTTGACAACGCTTTGAAGGATGCAAATCTTACAAACGCTGATATCGACAAAGTTATCCTAAATGGTGGTTCAACACGTATCCCTGCTGTTCAAGATGCTGTTGCTAAGTGGACTGGCAAAGCTCCAGATCACTCAATCAACCCTGACGAAGCCGTTGCTCTTGGTGCTGCTATCCAAGGTGGTGTTATTTCTGGTGATGTTAAGGACGTTGTTTTACTTGATGTTACACCTCTATCACTTGGTATCGAAACAATGGGTGGTGTCTTCACTAAGTTGATCGACAGAAACACAACTATCCCAACAAGTAAGTCACAAGTCTTCTCAACTGCTGCTGATAACCAAAGCGCCGTTGATATCCACGTTCTCCAAGGTGAACGTCCAATGGCTGCTGACAATAAGACTTTAGGTCGTTTCCAATTGACAGATATTCCTGCTGCACCTCGTGGCGTACCTCAAATCCAAGTTACTTTCGATATTGATAAGAACGGTATCGTTAACGTATCTGCCAAGGATATGGGTACTAACAAGGAACAAAAGATTACTATCAAGAGTTCATCAGGCTTGAGCGATGAAGAAATCGACAAGATGATGAAGGAAGCTAAAGAACACGAAGAGGAAGATAACAAACGTAAGGAAGAAGTCGATGTTAAAAACGACGTTGAACAAACATTGTTCGCAACAGACAAGACTCTAAAAGACGTTAAAGGCAAAGTTTCTGACGATGAGATCAAGAAAGCCCAAGATGCTCGTGACGCTTTGAAGAAAGCTCAAGACTCAGGTGATCTTGAAGATATGAAGAAGAAACGTGACGATTTGAACAAGATTGTTCAAGACCTTTCAGTTAAACTCTATCAACAAGCTCAACAAGCACAACAAGCTGCTGGTGGTAAAGATGCCGGTACAGGTTCAACTGATGACAAGAAGAAGTCAGACGACAACACCGTTGATGGCGACTTTTCTGAAGTAGATCCTGATAAAGATAAGAAATAATAATTGTGATAAAGAGCAGTGTTTTATTACTAAACCTTGTTTATGGTATAGTAAAAACAATAACTGCTCTTTTGAGCGTTAAAAAGGAATAAGATGCAATGTCTTATTACATAAAGGTGATTTAATGGCAGATAAAAATCCATATGACGTACTTGGCGTTGATAAGAACGCTTCTGACGACGATATAAGAAAGGCTTTCCGGAAACTTTCTAAAAAGTATCATCCTGACTTGAACAAAGCCCCTGATGCTGAAGCAAAATTTAAGGAAGTAAACGCAGCCTACGAAATATTAAAAGATCCGCAAAAACGTGCACAATATGATCAATATGGTTCTGCCGGTATGAATGGTGGCCAAGGTGGCTTTGGTGGATTCGGAGGCGGAGCTGGTTCAGATCAGTTCGGCGGTTTCGAAGACATTTTCAGTCAATTCTTTGGTGGCGGCGGTGCCGCTCGTCAAAATCCTAACGCCCCAAGACAAGGTTCCAATCTTCAATATCGAATGGATCTAACGTTCGAAGAAGGAGTTTTTGGTAAGAAGACCAATATTTCTTACAATCGTGAAGAGGAGTGTGCTACTTGTGATGGTTCCGGTGCTAAGCCTGGAACTCATCCGGAAACATGTTCTAAGTGTCACGGTTCAGGCTATGTTGAAGTCGATCGCCAAACTCCACTCGGCCGTATGCGTACACGTGTTGTCTGTGACGTCTGCAATGGTACTGGTAAGGAAATCAAAGAAAAGTGCAACATTTGCCACGGTACAGGTAAGGTAAATGAAAAGCACGAACTTAAAGTTACTGTTCCCGCAGGTGTTGAAGATGGCCAACAAATGCGTCTCGATGGTCAAGGTGAAGCCGGAACTAACGGTGGACCTTACGGTGATTTGTACATCGTCTTTCACGTTGCTCCAAGCAAAGAGTTCAGACGTGACGGATCAACTATTTATGCATCAGTAAATATCAGTTTCCCACAAGCAACATTGGGTGACGATATCAAGGTCAACACAGTTCACGGTCCAGTTAAATTGAATATCCCAAGTGGTACTCAAACTGGTACGACATTCAGACTTCGTGGCAAAGGTGCTCCAGTTTTGAATAGCAAGAGTATCGGTGATGAGAAGGTAACAGTCAACATCGTCACACCACGTAAGTTGTCAGGTGAACAACGTAGTGCTTTGAAGAAGTTTGCGGAAGCAGGCGGAGACAAGATCAAGGAAAAAGATAATAACTTTTTCAACAAGATGAAAGATGCCTTTAAAGGCGAATAATTAAAAAAGTCGAAATTCTCCTAGAGGATTCCGACTTTTTTAATGGGTACAAACCAATGGCTTAGAAGTATTACTATCTAGAACATGAGTGTACAATAGTGTAAAATAGATTGAATGAGAAAATAGGTCCTTGAATAATTAATTGTTTAGAAAATATCGGCATGGATCATAGTTTAAAATTGATCAGGTGCCTAAACTAACATAAAAAGACCAAAAATTTCTGATAGAAGGGAATAATTTATGGATTTAGATCTCGATAAGTTAAAAGAAAGACAAAAAAGAATTCGTAATTTTTCTATCGTAGCGCACATCGATCATGGTAAATCAACGATTGCTGATCGAATTTTGGAAAGAACCAAAACAGTATCCAAACGTGAAATGAAAGCCCAGATTCTCGATGACATGGATTTGGAACGTGAACGTGGAATTACTATCAAGCTAAACGCGGTAGAACTTGAATATGAAGCTAAGGATGGAAAAACTTACATCTTCCATTTGATCGACACCCCAGGACACGTGGACTTCTCCTATGAAGTTTCACGTTCTTTAGCGGCCTGTGAAGGAGCTTTGTTAGTCGTTGATGCGGCTCAAGGCGTTGAAGCACAAACTTTAGCTAATGCTTACTTAGCTATCGACAATGATTTGGAAATTGTTCCAGTTATCAATAAGATTGATCTACCTTCCGCTGAACCTGATAAGGTCAAAGAAGAGATTGAAGAGATGATCGGGATCGACGCGGAATCTTCAATAATGATGAGTGCCAAAACTGGCGTCGGCGTTGATGAACTTTTGGAACGGATCGTCTCTGATGTACCTGCTCCAGAAGGGGACCTCGACAAACCACTCAAAGCTTTGATCTTTGATTCTGTCTATGACAGTTATCGGGGCGTTGTCTTGGACGTACGTGTCCGTGAAGGCGTTGTGAAGGTCGGAGACACGATTGAATTGATGAGTAATAAGAAGACCTTTGAAGTTACTGAAGTTGGTGTGATGTCTCCTAAAGCCGTTACACGTGATTACTTGATGGCTGGGGATGTAGGTTATATCACAGCTTCCATTAAGACCGTTAAGGATACGCAAGTTGGTGATACAGTTACTTTGGCCGACAATCCAACTGACTCGCCTTTGACTGGCTATCGTAAGAGTACACCGATGGTTTATGCCGGACTTTATCCAGTCGACAACGCCAAGTACGAAGACTTGCATGAAGCTTTGGACAAATTGCAACTAAACGATGCTGCTTTGGAATATGAACCTGAAACTTCTCAAGCTCTAGGCTTTGGTTTCCGGGTCGGTTTCTTAGGATTATTACATATGGATGTTGTTCAAGAGCGATTGGAACGTGACTTTGATCTCGACTTGATCACGACTTCACCATCAGTTGACTACCATGTTACAAAGACCGACGGCGAAGAGATCATCGTCGATAACCCAGCTGAATTGCCGGATGCGGCTGATATCAAAGAGATTCGTGAACCATTCGTTAGAGCAGAGATCATGGTGCCAGAGGATTATGTTGGACCAGTTATGGAACTTTGCCAAAGAAAACGTGGTGAATTCGTCACGATGGATTACTTGGATAAGTATCGGGTCAACGTGATCTACAAGTTGCCATTGCTAGAAATCATCTTTGATTTCTTCGATGACTTGAAGTCTAACACTAAGGGTTATGCTTCACTCGATTACGATGTTGATGAGTATGAACCAAGTGAATTGGTTAAGATGGATATCTTGTTGAACGGTGAACCAGTCGATGCGTTGAGCTTTATCGTCCACAAGGATTTTGCTCAAAAACGTGGTCGTGATATCGTTGCCCGCTTGAAGGAAGTAATCCCTCGTCAGATGTTTGAAATTCCAATTCAAGCTGCTATCGGTAACAAGATCGTTGCCCGGGCCAATGTGAAAGCTTATCGTAAGGATGTTACTGCCAAGCTTTATGGTGGTGACAGAACTCGTCGTGATAAGCTGTTGAACAAGCAAAAAGCTGGTAAGAAACGGATGAAGGAAGTCGGTAAGGTTTCAGTTCCACAAGAAGCCTTCATGTCCGTACTTGACCTCAACCGTGGTAAAGATGACAGCGACAAATAGGTTTCATATCCTAATTGTCGATAATTGCGACAATGCTTGTTATAAATCTATTTGAATCGATTTTAAATAAACGTTTGTAGCAAATGTTTGTATCAAAAAACAAATTGAATTAAGTTAATCCATGTAAAAAGTAATTATATTTTTACATGGATTTTTTTTACGCAAGGAGTGTTTGTTTAATAATGGATGAAACTGAAAAAATCAATGCTACTAAAGCAGGTACTTACGAATTTGACAAGGATTTTGTCGTTAACCGTCTAGGATATGGAACGATGCAGTTGACTGGACCTGGCGTCTGGGGTCCTTATAAAGATCCTGACCAAGCCGTCAGCGTTATCAAGAAGGCCTTTGACCTTGGGGTCAATTTCATTGATACAGCTGACTCATATGGTCCTTGGAACGCCGATAATTATTTAGCCAGAGCTTTGAAGGAATATCCGGATTCTGATAAGATCTTTATTTCTGATAAAGTCGGTCAAGTCCGTACTGGTCCTGAAGGTTGGGTCCCAGTTGGTGCACCAGCCTTTTTGCGCCAAGAAGTTGAATTGTCGTTACGTAAATTCCACCGTGACCATGAAGACCTCTTGTTCTTACATCGAATCGATACGAAATATCCAATGGAAGACCAAGTTGGTGAACTAAAGAAACTGCAAGATGAAGGTAAGATCAAGCACATCGGTATTAGTCAAGTAACGCTCGAGCAGTTAAAGGCTGCTCAAAAGGTTGCCAAGATCGATGCGGTTGAAAATATGTACAACGTTGGTCATCACAAAGGCGACGATGCGATTGTCGATTACTGTAAAGCACAAGGAATTGCATTCTTGCCATGGTTCCCACTCAATACTGGTAATTTAGCAAAGCCAGATAGTCCATTGAGTGGCATCGCCCAAAAGTATTCAGTCACACCAGCTCAAATCGCTTTGGCTTGGTTGTTGAAGCGTTCTGACAATATCTTGCCAATTCCCGGTACCAGTTCGATCGAACACTTGCAAGACAATCTCAGCGCTGGCAATGTTCAATTGAGTGACGAAGACTTCAAACAACTTTCTGATTTGGAAAAATAAATATTGCAAAAAAGTCTTAATCTCTGATAAAACTCAGAGATTGAGACTTTTTTTTGATTCTATTCTTTATACCAATCAAGTACGTGGTTTATCTCGTCGATTGCGATATAGTTCACTTTTATTTTGTGCTGCGTATTGCCAGATCGAAGATAGATCGTCACACCAGCTAGATGTCTTTTCTTTAGCCAGATGCTAGTTTTCTTTTCAATGAATTGAATTTTATTTTTAGGAACGTAAGTTAAGCTTTTAGTCATAAAGTGATTATTTTGGACGATCAAAAAGTCTTTTTCAATTTTTGCTTGCGCACGTTGACTAGTTAAGATGGCCGGAATATACCAGAAAATCAATTCGACGACTATTAAGATTGCCCATAGCCAAATAAAATTATGCAACAACCAGATAGTTAAAGCAGCAGTTACTAAAAAGAAAATCGTGGCATTGCGGAGATTATAGTAAAACGTCCAAAAGAGCGGGTGGGGATCAATTTTTATGATGGGAATATCCGAAAAGAATTTCTGCATGAACTTATCTATTTTGGAAACTTTGATGACTGGCATGATAACGATGTTCTTTTCAGTGTCGCCTTGACTGGAGTTGGAAATGATCACTAACTGAATCGTGGCAATCTGTAACCAGTTTCGTAGTAAAGTTTGTTTAATGATAACAGCTTGGATTCTTTTGCGGGAGAGACTAGTTTTTTTAGCTTGAAAAAGTCCTCGAGTCATCTCAAAGTTGTTGGCAGTTTCAGTCACTTGAAAATGATAATATTGTGAAATTAGAACTAATACTGAAGCTAGATAAAAGAGCAATAAAACAATGACGACTAAAACAATGGCAATTAGTAAGCCTAAGTGTGAGAACTCGTTTGCAGCAGTTCGATAGATCTGTTCGTTAATAACGTGTTGAAGCTTGCCATAGATTGCCAAAACGACCAAAAGACCACTGAGAAAGGCGGACGACGTGAAGGAGAATTTTAACAACTCATTCCAAGTGATAGCATAGCTATTCGTTGACTCATTTGGCGTGGCGTCAATGTTAACTGAAGTAGGCGATTTGCGCAGTTGATCAATTTCTTGTTTGAGAGTATTGGGAACGGCTTGTAGTTGGACTTCAGCCTTGTTTGAATGTCCAGCAGTCTCAATTTCAAGTTCAGTCAAATTGAATGGTTTCAAAAAGAACCATTGATTAGTGGTGATATTTTGGATCCGGTCGTAAGGAATGTGATTTATTTTCTTCTCGAACAAACCGGATTTGATGATAATTTCACTAGCAGTGATTTGGTAAGTGAACGTTATATATTTCAAAAAGGTCATTAACAAAATGATTACAGCCACGGCAAAGACCATTATCAACCAAACGGTGTTTTTTTTAGTATTGGCTATTCCGACGATCGTAATGATTATGGGAAAGATAGCATTTTTAAAAGCACTGTAAAAGAAAAAAATTAACGCGATGGGATGCAAGTGTTGAGTTTTAGAGGTCATTTTGAGCCTCCTGCGCAAGTTTCATGATCAATTCTTTTAAAACATCAGCTTGTGAGGACAGTAAACCGTCGATTTTACTAGAACCGGCAGCCGTAACGATCTCGACCTTTTGTAAATTTTTTAAACGCAAGAATGGACCTTGTTTCAAAGTGACGTTTTGAACCCGCGCGATAGGAATAATCGTCTGTTTACGAAAGAAGAAGCCATGATGCAGTTCAACATGACGCTCGTCAATGAGGTAAGTCCAGAAATTCCAATGATAATTAACTAACGCCAATTCAATCAATAGAGTAATTATAGAAATTATTAAGAGAACAATAAAACTCCATGTCAGTGGCTGTTTCATTCCAATTGGCGCTAAGAGTTGCCAAATAAAAATTCCCACGGTCACTAATAACAAAAAAGTAAAATCAAGATAGGCATTCAAACGCCAAATAAATTTTATTTCCCGCGGCAGTTTCTCAATTTGATTCATAATTTTCCCCCAGACGATACGTCTTTTAAATAATCTTATCAGATGATGATTGTTCAATGCAAAGCTACTCAGTAAGTGAGCATCAAAACATTATTATTTCCCAAAGAACTCTATAATGTAGGTATTGATAACTTTTAAGGGATAATTGGAGGCATTTAAATGGAGAAATTTGATACGATCATTATCGGTGCGGGCCCTGCTGGGTTAGCTGCGGCCTATAATTTAAAAGCTAACGGCCAAAAGGTAGCCGTGGTAGAAAATAATCTCTGGGGCGGCACTTGTCCTAACCGGGGCTGTGATCCTAAAAAGGTCTTGTTGAGTGGCGTTGAAGCTAGAGATCGGATGATCCAATTACAAGACAAAGGTTTTGAGCAGGTTCCCTACGTCAATTGGAAACAACTTGAAGCTTTCAAGGAAACCTTTACCGATCCAGTCTCTGCCGACAGTCGTCAAGGAATCGTCAAAGCGGGAATAACTGCTATCGACGGTCAACCTAAGTTTATTGCTGAAGGTACGATCAAAGTTAACGGTCAGACAGAATATCAAGCTGATAAATTCATTATTGCAACTGGCCAACGTCCTAGTTATTTGAATATTCCGGGTAAAGAGCATCTATTGTCGAGTACCGATTTCTTATCACTGAAGAAAATGCCAGAAGATATTACGATCATCGGTGCCGGTTATATCGCCTTTGAATTGGCTACGATTGCTAATGCCACTGGCAGTAGGGTCCACATAATCCACCACAACGATCGACCATTGAAGAAATTCAACCAAGCTTATGCAATGGAGTTAGTCAAACAACTAGAAAATAAGGGCGTTGATTTCAATTTCAATGTCGACACTCAAGCAATTGAGCAGCAAACAAATGGTCAATATGCAATCAAAGCCACTGATTTTGAATTGGTAACTGATTTAGTTATTGGCGCAACTGGTAGAATTCCCAACGCTGATTTCTTGGATTTGGAAAAAGCTAAGGTCGCATATTCACGTCACGGTATTGAAGTTAACAGTAAGTTGCAAACGACGAATAAAAATATTTATGCGATTGGAGATGTCGTAGCGACTAAGCAGCCTAAATTGACGCCGGTCGGAGGTTTTGAAGCTAATTATGTCAGTGACATTTTAACTGGCAAAACGACTGAAGATTTGAAATTGCCACTGATCCCAACGGTCGTCTATGGCAGTCCCAAATTGGCCAAAGTTGGAATTCAAGACAGTGACAATGTGGTTGATCAAGATGTTACGAGTTGGTTTACGTACAGTCACACGAATGAACCCAAGGCTAAAGTTAGAATTGTTTTAAATGATAAAAAACAAATTATCGGTGCAACATTATTGAGCAACGAAGCTGATAGTTTGATCAATCTTTTGACGATGGCTATCAAGCAAAAAATGACGCATGCGGACGTGGTCAAGGAGATCATGGCTTATCCAACCGCTGCTTCTGATTTGGAATATTTGATTTAACGTAAAATAACCTCTGATCCAGTATTTCGAATCAGAGGTTATTTTTAGCATATAGTTATGTCACGAATCAGCTTCATTAACGTAATCTTGTTAAAAGTTAATCTTCTTCGTAACCATTTAAGTGTTTTGACTTGAAGTTCCAAGCGTCACTGATAACTTTTTGAACGTCATCGTATTTTGGTTGCCACTTCAAAACAGTTCTGGCTTTAGTAGAGTCAGCAATCAAAGTACTTGGGTCGCCAGGACGACGTGGACCGACTTTAGCAGGGATCTCTTTGCCAGTAGCTTTTCTAGTAGCTTCGAGAATCTGCTTGTTGGAGAAACCATTGGAAGAACCGAGATTGAAGACGTCACTGTCATTGCCGCTGCGAAGATATTCCATGGCTAAACGGTGAGCTTCAGCTAAATCTTCAACGTGGACGTAATCACGAACGTTAGTACCATCTGGAGTGTCATAGTCGTCGCCAAAAATTGTCAATTCGTCTCTTTGACCAGCAGCTACTTGTAAGACGACTGGAATCAAGTGAGTTTCAGGGTTGTGATCTTCACCGATCGAACCGTCTGGCTTAGCACCACCGACATTGAAGTAACGTAAAGCTACGAACTTAATGCCATAAGCGACATCGCACCAGTGCATGATCTTTTCCATGGCCAGTTTGCTTTCACCATAAGGGTTAGTGGGGACAGTTGGATCAGTTTCCTTAATAGGAATTTGCTTAGGCTCGCCATAGGTTGCTGCTGTTGACGAGAAGACGATGTGTTTGACGTCAAAGTTGTGCATGACTTGAAGAAGTGAGATCATTCCAGCTGTGTTGTTGTCGAAGTACTTCAAAGGATCCTTCATTGATTCAGGAACGATCGAGAAGGCTGCGAAGTGAATCACGTCGGTGATATTTTCATTTTGGAATAGTTTGATCAGAAACTCTTTATCACGCACGTCGCCTTGGTAAAACTTGGCATTAGAATTAATTGCTTGTACGTGACCAGTTGATAAATTGTCTGCTACAATGACGTCGTATCCGAGCTCACACAAATGATCGACAGTGTGTGAACCGATATATCCGGCACCACCTAAAACAAGAATGCTCATAAAATTACCTCCAGATTCATTTATAAGTTCATTATAACTTATTTAACGGGTTTTAAATGTTTTTAAATTTTTGGAAAATTTGCTCAAACAGTGAACTTAACTTTTTAACCTATATGGTTTAATATAAAGTTTATATTGCAAATTCATTGGGACGGAATGAGAAAAATGAAGAAATTCTTTTCAATTTTTGGAACTATCCTCTTACTGTTGATCGCATTGGCGTTGATTTTTAATCAACCGATCAAAGAGTATGCGGTAAAACGAATCTCTGAACGAAACTTAACTACTTTGACTGCTAAAAAGGTCAAGGAGAATCAGAAGAAGAGTGGACAATTTGATTTTAATAAAGTAAAGCCCATTTCTGCTTCACAGGTTGCCAAAGCATCAGTCAACAATGATGCGGCCGTAATTGGTAAAATGGCAGTCCCTTCAGTCAATCTAAAGCTTCCTATCGTTGTTGGTCTCAGTGACAATGCTTTGTCAACTGGTGGCGGAACGATGAAAGAAAATGAAAAAATGGGTAAGTCGAATTACGCTTTAGCCGGTCATTATATGACTAATAAAGGAGCGCTCTTTTCACCATTAGAGAATGCTCAAATCGGCAACTTAGCTTATATTACCGATATGCATCGAGTTTATACATACAAGATCTACTTTAAAAAAATCGTCCCACCAACAGCAGTCTACCTGCTGGATGATGTCAAAGGACAGAGCATTTTGACTTTGATAACTTGTGCCGATGGTGGAACGAACCGTTGGGCTCTCCAAGGTTCATTGGTCAGCAATCAGCCAGCCAATAAAGGTACTTTAGCAGTCTTTTCTTAATGGTTCCTTAAAAAGTTTTGGGAATGTCGAAGGATCAAATTAAATTGTAAATGACATTACAGGGCTTTTTTTTTCTGTTTAAAAATTGATATAATTAACTAATTGTTAGTAGGTGATGGATTGACTTTAATAAACTGGGAAAAGCGTAAAAATCCCACAAAACAAGAAATAGCAACATTTGCTAAAGAGAATAATTTAGATGAGATCGTTTCAGAATTGCTCTTGGAACGTGACATAACTGATCCAGCTGAAATCGCCAGTTTCTTGGATTCAAGCGTTGATGGCTTGCAAGATCCATTTGAATTGCACGATATGGATAAAGCTTTGGAACTGATCGACCAAGCCATCGAATCGGAAAGTAAGATCGCCATTTATGGAGACTACGATGCCGACGGCGTAACGAGTACTTCGATCATGAAATTAACGTTGCAAAAACTCGGTGCTAAGCCGATTTTTTACGTACCAGATCGTTTCAAAGATGGCTACGGTCCAAATTTGGAACGCTATAAATTCTTAGCCGACCAAGGAATCGATTTATTGATCACAGTCGACAATGGAGTCAGCGGCAAAGATCAAATCAAATATTTAAAAGATCGTGGCGTCAAAGTTATTGTCACAGATCACCATGATTTACCAGACGAATTGCCAGAAGCCGATGCGATCGTGCACCCTTCGATCCCTGGAGCTGAATACAGCTGTCCATATTTATCCGGTGCAGGCGTGGCTTTTAAAATTGCTGACGCACTGTTAGGGGACGAAGCCTTAGAATTGATCGACATTGCCGCAATCGGTACTGTGGCCGATTCTGTGGCCTTAAAAGGCGAGAATAGAGTCATCGTTGCTGAAGGACTCAGACAGATGAAAAAGAATCACCACGTCGGTTTGGAAGCTCTGATCAAGAAGTGCAAGTTGAAGGTCAACGATATTACTGAAGAAGATATTGGCTTCAAATTGGCTCCTAGGATCAATGCTTTGGGCAGACTAGAGAATGCTTCTTCAGGCGTTGAATTGTTGACGACCGGTGATGCGTCTTTTGCTAAAGAGATCGTTGATGAAACTGAAGATATCAATTCTCGTCGTCAAGAGTTAGTTAGTTCTGCTTTTGCCGATGCCCAAGACCAGATAAAAGCTCAAGCAGATCACGGCATAATCGTCTTGAAAGGTAACGGCTGGCATCAAGGAATCTTAGGTATCGTAGCTAGTAAGACGATGGACCAAGTGAACAAACCAGTTTTGGCAACACAATTCGATGAGAATAGTGGCGTGATGAAAGGGTCTGGCCGCAGTCCAGAAGGCTTCAACTTGTTTACCGCCATGAACAAACACCGTGACTTGTTCACTGCCTTCGGTGGTCATGCTCAGGCTTGCGGTTTTTCGATCGAAGAATCACAATTGGACGAGCTGACAGAATTATTGCAACAGGAACCAAAAGAGCAAGGTTTCGATCCGAATGCCCCCGTTATTAAAGATTACGATTTGGATCTGGATATCTCTCAACTCAATTTTGACTTGATCAAGAAGATCAATCAATTAGCACCATTTGGAATGGGTAATCCTAAACCAATCATTAAATTCACTAACGTTACTTTGGATCAGTCGCGTTCGATCGGTAAAGATGCTACCCATCTGAAGACTTTAATCTCAGATGGAACTTACCAAGTGGCAGCGATTGGTTTTGGGATGTTTGCTCAAGCTCAGACAGTCGGTCAAAATATTTGTGATGTCTATGGTAAAATTGGTATCAATGAGTGGGCTGGTCGTAAGAGTCTCCAACTGATGCTGGATGATTTTCAAATGTCGCCACAAGCTAAAAAAATCGCTGCTTTAAAGAAAGTCTATTTGGATTATCGCAACAAACGACTTTCGATCGATATCTTGAACCACTTTGACAATATTGTCTTTTTCAATGATACGTATTATGAAGCAGCCAAACGTTCCAATGTTAAAGCTAAGTTGATCCGATACGATGAAGAGTGCAATGGCAACAATATTTTGATCTATGATCGACCACACAGCTTGGAATTGTTCGAAAATTTCATCAAAAAAAATAAAACTAATTACACAGCGCTTTATTTCCACACTGATTTAGATAGTCGTTATCTAAAACCCGATATGGCAAAGATGAAAACGCTTTTGAAATATTTATATTCTCACCAAAATGTTCAAGCTGATGAGATGGAATTAGTCGCTAAATACTTAAATTTGCAAAAAAATGACGTTGATTTTTATTTAAAAGTGTTTTTTGAGTTAAATTTTGTTAAAATAGTAAATGCTTTTGTTGAAAAAGCTGATGCTTCACAACAACGTGAATTGATAGAGTCTCCGACTTACTTGAAGAGATTACAACGCAATGATGTTGAAAAAATATTAATTGAATCCAACTTTGACGATCTCTTATCTTGGATGAGTGATTATGATTGCCATTGTTAGGTTGAATGGGGAATTTTAAAAATGGATATTGATTTTAAGAAATATGTTGCTAATGTTCAAGATTTTCCAGAACCTGGTGTATTATTTCGAGATATATCACCATTAATGGCTGATGGCAAAGCATATGCTGCAGCAACCGATAAGGTTGTTGAATATGCCAAGAGCCGTGGTGCAGAAATGATTGCAGGACCGGAAGCCCGTGGATTCATCGTGGGTTGTCCAGTTGCTTACAAGATGGGTATTGGTTTTGCACCTGCCCGCAAAAAGGGTAAGCTACCTAGAGAAACCGTTTCAGTTTCTTATGATCTTGAATATGGTCAAGCTTCATTGTATATGCAAAAAGATGCAATCAAGCCTGGTCAAAAAGTTCTAGTCGTTGATGATTTGATGGCAACTGGTGGTACACTGGCTGCTACGATCAAGTTGATCGAAAGATTAGGCGGTATCGTAGTCGGTACAGCTTTCTTGATCGAATTGAAAGATTTACACGGTCGTGACAAAATAAAAGGGTATGATATGTTTACTCTTATGCAATATTAATTTAAAATAGGTCTGTAAGGTATACAGGCCTTATCTATGGAGAGTTGGCAGAGTGGTAATGCATCGGACTCGAAATCCGACGAACCTGTTTTATAGCAGGCGCGCAGGTTCAAATCCTGTACTCTCCTTTTCAAGCATATTTTAGAACACTTTCGAATGTTCTATTTTTTTGTCTTAAATTAGTCAAACCATTGATAATAAAGGGTTCAGTGAAGTATCTCAAACGAAAAAAATAAATACCATTTTCTAATTTATTCTAACAACCGTTATTGAGTTGCCCCAAAGTTGCCCCATTTGCCCCAATTTACCACCTTTTGGGGCAAACACTGTTATATCAACGTTTATTTGGATAATTCATTTAAAGCAATTAAAGTCTTATCTTGCTGTTCTGCTTGCTGTTCTTTTAATAAATGCTCATATGCACGCATTGTGATAGCCGTATTCTTGTGTCCTAAGAGTTTGGAAGAACACCCTTGGATAGAAGATAAGAGGCTAGGGTATGACGTAAGCCGCGTGTAGCTATCTGTTCTTTGCGTGGAATACCAATTTCATCTTGAATTAAGGTAAGGGTTTTAATACATCCAGTATCACTTGGTATTTTATGATCGGCTGATTTGAATACTGTATTTTCTGGGTCACGATATTTATTTGCCAGTTGCCATTTCGATTGTTCCATTTTTAGTTGTTTCAATATAGTGGAGAGTTCAGGCAATAGGGGAACAGTTCTGACAGAACTTGGAGTTTTTGTTCTTGGAACGATTTTTTTTAGTATCTTGATAATCATAAATGTTTTTAAAGTGTATTTCATTTTTAGCGAAATCGATATTATTCCAGGTAAGCCCCCCAATTTCTTCAAAACGCAATCCTGAATAGGCACCAGTTAAAACCATGTAATAGGTTATTGTTGAGAATGATTTATTTTTGTCAGCATAATCAATAAGCTTTTTGAAATTATCCACAGTTAGAAACTTAACAGCACGTTTACGACTCGGTGCACCTTTAATAGTTACTTTACGAGTGAAGTCTGAATATATTATTTGGTCATCAATTGCATCTTGAACGCACGAACGAATAATAGAGTTAGTCTTTTTGCATGTTACAGTTGATCGCGTTGCTTGATATTTATTCATGAAGGATTGATAACTCATTTTTGTTATATCCGTAAGTTTTGTATTAGGGAAGTAGTTATCTATTACTTTAGCAATGTTGTTGAATCTGTTCATCGACGAATAACCGACATTAGGTTTCTTGTACACTTCCACCCAAGTTTTGTAGTAATCATTGATAGTTACATCCTTTTGATCGAGATTGGAACCGTGTCTCATTTTATTTTCCATTTCTTCAGCAGCATGTTTAGCCTCAGTTTTGGTTGAAAAACCACTCTGGTTATATCGCTGGTACTGACCATTATCGTCTCTAAAATTGATTCTGTATCTATACGTTTTACCGTGTTTTTCTATTGTTGCCATTATAAAGACCTCCTTAAATTTGGCAAAAATAAATAAGCCTGCTTTGAGACTTAGTTTATTTTCGATGATTATTGGTTAGTTATATTCATGAATTCCCTTAACGATTTTCCATTATCACTAATCATTTCTTGTTCAGTGTTGTGCTGCTCTAATACAGTTCTTCCATAGTTAATAGTTAAATTACGTAAGGCATTTGAATCAGCTGTATCATCACTATCGAAACTAGAGGAGCCGAGATCACTCTTTAAAGTTTTATAAGAGTAAGATGATAAACTGCGTAATGAATTACTATTGCTATGTTTTGAAACGTAATCGTTTAGATATTTCGCATTAGATTTGGCACTTTCAGTTTCGGAATGATTGTTACTTCCAATAGCATGGTTAATTTGCTTAATCTTTTTGGCCCCAATATTTAATCTATGACGTTGAAACCCATTGATTGTTATGCCTGTTTCGGATTCTGTATAGTATCTTGGACCCAGCACGCGTGTATACCCATAAGTCAAAGCAACACTTAAAATTGAAACAAGAATTAAAGTGATTGGCAATTTAAAAGATTTGCGGAATGAGCCTATAAGCAACCATACAATCAATACTGGGAAGGCAAAAACAAAAAAAGTTATCGTATATGTTATTAAATTTCCGAGTGGTTCATTGTTCAAAAAGAATGTTAGTACAGTGAAAACTAATGGAAAAACTAGTGATATACATAACCACTTCCAGTGCTCTTTAAAATATTCCTTCATATTTTCCCCCATAAATATATATTTACGGAGTTAAGTATATCAGAAGAAATATGCAGTTGTTTTATAAAAATAGACAATACTCGTTCGGGATGCTCGAAAGAGTACTGTCTATTTTGTTGTTTAAATTTTATGCTTCTTCTTTTTCAGCTTCAGCAGTTACTTTAGCTAAAGCATCAACAGCCGAAGCCTCATTTTCTTTAGCAAGGTGTTCTTTGAGACGTTCATTGCCTCTGTGCATATCGATAACAGTCCAAGTCAACAAGGCGATGACAATTAAGATCAAGGTATAAGAAATGCCATTAGCAATTAATAGTTGCGTCTTGGAAGGATTGTTGCCAAAGAAGCCACTGATTTGGTCTGGCAGACCGTAAAGATTTAAGAAGGTCAAAGCTATTACGGAGATCCAGCCAAAGATTTTGACCCAGAGCGAATTCTTGAAACGATTACCCATTTCGGTAGCACTGTCAGTGATCAATAACAGTGGCAACATGGAGAATGGTAAAGCAAAGGCCAAGAAGACTTGAGAATTATTCATTAAGTCGTTTAGAGCCGTGTGTTCTGCTAAAGCGCTCTTGCCACTAGTCAATAGAACACAGATCAAAACGGGGATGACTGACAATAAACGGGTAACTAGTCTGCGTAACCAGAGAGGCATCTTCATGTGGACGAAACCTTCCATGATCACTTGACCAGTCAATGTACCGGTGATAGTCGAATTTTGACCTGAAGCTAGTAGGGCAACGGCAAACAAGGTTGAAAGAATACCGGATTTAGCAACTTTGATCAAGATGCCATTGCTGAGCGTTGAAGTGTCTGAGAGGGCATCGAATAATCCAAAGAAAGAAGGATCCTTGACGGCGCCACTCTTAAAGACAGCCACACCCATGATCAACAACAAAGCGTTGACGAAGAAGGCGGCGGTCAGTTGAATATTGGAATCCCAAGCTGAAAAACGAACGTTTTGAGCAACTGAATCTTCATCAGCATGGTCGACTTTTCTAGTTTGAGAAATTGCTGAATGTAAGTAGAGATTGTGGGGCATAACTGTGGCACCAATAATACCTAAGGCACCAGTCAAGGGAGTTTGACCACCGATTGCAGGACCAGTAGCAAAGGTCTTAGAAGTAGGGATCAAACCGGCAATAGCACCGCCCCAATTAGGGTTAGAGAGTGCTACTTGATAAACGAAAACAAATAAGATAACTAAAATCAAGCAGACAACGATAGCCTCGATTTTTCTGAAACCGATCTTGGTCAATAACAAAAGTACCAATACATCACCGACTGTGATAAAGACGGCGATAATTAGTGGAATGTGAAAGAGCAAATACAAAGCAATCGCAGCACCGATAACTTCGGCAATATCGGTAGCCATGATGGCAAATTCCGTTAGGATCCACAAGACGATACCTAAAGGTTTACTCGTCCGCGCACGGATGGCTTGAGCCAGATCCATCTTACTCACAATGCCTAGTTTAGCGGCCATATATTGCAATAACATGGCAATTAAACTAGACATTAGAATAACTGACATTAAGAGATATTGAAAATTTTGACCACCAGTAATTGAAGTCGACCAATTACCAGGATCCATATACCCAACAGCTACTAACGCTCCTGGACCAGAGTAGGCGAATAAAGTTTTAAAGAAACCTTTATCCTTAGGGACATCTACTGTGCCATTGATTTCTTCCAATGAAGGACCGTTGGCGTATTCGATCAATTTGTGCTTTTTGGAAACAACATTTTCATCACGCATGATCGTTGATTCTCCTTTATACTGGTATATTTCAGTCAGAATTTAACGCTGAGATTAACAATATAATCAAGCGCTCTTAACTATATTGCAAGCGCATTATAGTGCTCTAGGAGATGATATTACAAAAATTATAATCCGATAATGACGCAATGTATTTTAAAGAGAAAAATATTAATCAAATTACTTTTTCCAACTCAATTCGTGATTGTACAAGTAATGTGAACGCCCCAAATAGTTGCCGTCACAAAAAACTATTGTTGCTAAACCTTCATGATATTGGGTCGCTGAAATTTTTTGATTTTTTTCGGCTAATTGAAGTGAGAATATTTGAGCGTGATAAATGATTTCTTGGCGAAGTTCTTCACTGAGTGTTTGGAATTTGGGTGTGACGTAGACTTCAAGTTGATCGTTTTTTAAATAGTTGATGTTGGTAACGTATTTGAACCAATGGTAGTTACATTTGGGAGCAGTTTTATCGTGTGCGGATATTCTCGTAGATCGAATAATCTTTGATTAATAGTTGAATTGAGATCTTTCAGTTTGGCGTAAGAACTCTTATGCGTAGGTGAATCCGTATTGGCCAAAACCGAGATCGGTTGGAATAAACCAGTACTTGTCAAGATAGAGAATCCGAGAAAGGTCTTTAACAGTAATTTTTTCATTAATAAGCTCCTAATAAGTTGTTCTTAGTATATCTAAAGAGCTCTCAGAGATTCCATTCAAGTTTGATATAGCATGGCATTGAATAAATGTTGTTTCGATATAAGTAAATTAGGCATAAAAAAAACACCACAGGGCAGCGGTGTTTTTTCGTTAGAAGGGTGGTTTCTTGGTGAATAAATCTAACGAATTATTGCATATTCGGATTTTCTTCTAACAAATTTTATTATATTATATTAAAAATAAAAATGTATAAAAATATTGAATAAATTAATGATCTTTTGAATCGTTGGGGTTTTCGAGTTCCTTTTTAGCCTTCAAATCGATTAAATCCTTACGGAGCTTGCGATTTTCCTTTTCAAGCTTATCGAGTTTCAATAAGATCTTGTCCAATTTGTCTTCGCTTTTGACGGTACTCTCGTGAGTTACATAATTGGTGATAGTACTGGTCAATGTTCCGATAAAGCCAATGCCGACGATCATCAGAGAAATTGCGGCTGCTCGCCCGACTAGCGTTTTGGGAGCGACATCGCCATATCCGACGGTTGAAGCGGTGACAATGGCCCACCAAAAGGAATTGCTCAATGAAACACCTTCAGCGAGTGAATAAGTTATCGCAGCAGTAACCAAAACGATACCACAAATAATGATTAAATAGATGAAACCATTGATCTTGAGAAATTTTTTAGCATTTTTTTGTAGTTTGCCGGCAGTCCCAATGAAACGAATCAGTGTAAAAACTTTGGCAAAACGGATCACGTTGACGACTCGAAAGATTCGGAAAATATTAAAGACGGTGCTGAAGGGAAGGATTGCCAAAAGATCGACAATATTATGACGAAAAAATTGCCCTTTGTTTTTGGCTAAGTAGAGTCTGCCAAAGTAGTCGAAGGCAAAAATAAATAAGGTGATAAAGTCGATCTCGATATAAGGCGTCTTGGTAACGTCAAATCCGGGGATATAACTCAAAACTAAAACGACCATTGAGGCCAATCCAGCTAAAACAATGACTAGATAATAACTGTTTGAATGTATAAATTTATGGAATTTTTTCATTTTATCGATCCTATTGAAAGAGTCTTACTAATTTGTAATATAGCACTAACAGTTACGTTAGGTTTATTTACAGGCAAATTATTTTCTTGGATAATGTAAATTATCAATTAAAGGGAGTACAAAAATGCAACAATTCACGCCTAATAGTTCATCAAAGGCGATGAATCGCGAAGTTTTCAAAGTTATTTTAATGGGGTTAATGGTCTTGGACCATTTGGAGTATTTTATTTCACCATATTTGGCTGACGTTTTTCACATTTTGACTCGAGTAGTGGCGGTTGGTTTTGGATATCTGGTGGTTGAGGGACTTTACTATACTCACAGTCGCAAGGATTATTTATTGCGACTAGGCGGTTTCGGCGGACTGATGATGCTCGGCAATATATTAATGAATCTATTTGTTTTACGAAAACAATACGCTATGTCACTTATCGGCGACAACATCTTCTTGACCTTAACATTGGGAGCTCTGATCATTTGCTTATGGGATAATCACCAAACTGATCTTAAAAGAAAACGATTCTTTAAAGTTCTTTCCATTATATTATTAGTACTGGGGTGTTTACCGATTTTAGAAGGTAGTTTTGTCGTGATACCGGTAATGTTCATTACGCAATTAACGCATCAAAATGTAAAAAAGCGCAATCTCTGGTATTTAGGCTTAATGATTTTATATATTGTCGTTGAATTACCAATGGCTCTGAGCGCTCCTACCAGCAATAATTGGCTAGGAATATTTGACAGCGTGGCTATGAACGCCAGTGATATCTTTTTTATTTTCTTAGTTCCGATGCTACATTTTTACAATGGAAAATTGGGCCGTTACAGTACTCAAATGAAATATGTTTTTTATTTGTTTTATCCCTTGCATCTGTGGATCATTCACTTGATTGCAAACTTCATGTAGCGTTAAACAACCTAAGATTAGTTCTAAGTAAAGATTAAACTCTTTACTTAGAACTTTT
>NZ_AZEZ01000098.1 GCF_001434275.1 Companilactobacillus mindensis DSM 14500
ATGCCGGGCGCACTACACTAATAGGTCATCCAAAAATCAGCTGGATGACCTATTTTAATATTGTCGTAAATAAAATATCGAATCATTAGATCTAAAATTTTAAGGCTACTAATGTAAAACAAATAAAAAATCGTTTAGTCTGGAATGGAATTCTGGTGGATGCTCAGCCGTGGTAGTCTCTTGGCTGGCGTCCTTTGCCAGGTTAGAGACAGACAAGCTTAGAGACAATTTGAACTGTAATTGGCTCTAAGTTGCTCTCACTGCGTTCCAGCGTCCACCAGAATTTCATGGAAGACGGCAGTGAACAACCAAACTTATTTATATAATTTCTGAGCAATCCGCCCGATTAGGCAAATACTCAAAAATTAACCAGGTTTGCCCCACTCTCTCCTACGATTAGTCAAGTGGATATATAGAAAATGAGAGTATTCTAAACAGTACT
>NZ_AZEZ01000025.1:0-43658 GCF_001434275.1 Companilactobacillus mindensis DSM 14500
AAAAAAGGCTCCATAACTGTTAGATTTCTTGTCTAACAATTATGAAGCACTTTAAACATTAGTAATTTTATTTTATATTTCTATTATTTATACTTCCCGTCTTCCATGAACCCCCGGCGGATTGCTGGAACGCTGTGAGCGGCAACTTCGAACCAATTCTACGAATTGTTTTGAAGATTGGCTGTCTCTAACCTGGCAAAAAACGGCCAGCTAAGAGACTCCCACGGCTGAGCATCCGCCGGGGGTTCATTCCAGACTAAATAATCTTTTTCTTCTTTTAGATTCGTGATATCAAGATTGTCTTTAAACTCTTCGAATGCTTGAAAAAAAGAGTCCTACCTTTCGTTTTTTCTTAGATTGCTTGAGATATAACTCATGAAGTTACGCAACATAAACACAGATCAAAATATAGCTTTTTCTACTAAAAAATCACCTTTGATTCTAAATACTGAATCAAAGATGATTTTATGTTAATACTCAAAAATTGTCCCCATTTGAAGTGGTTCACTCTCAAGAAGATTACTTTATTCCTGATATACAAAAACATTAGTCTGGAATGAAACTTCGATAGATGCTCAGCCGTGGGAGGGTCTTAGCTGGCGTACTTTGACAGCTTAGAGCCAGACAAGCTTTGAAACAGTTCTACGAACTGGTTCAAAGTTGCTCTCACAGCGTTCCAGCGTCTATCGAAGTTTCATGGAAGACGGGAAACTAAAAACAACCAACTTTTCCCGCACCGTTACAACATCTACATTTTATTACTAGCAACCCAGCGTTTAATAAGCTCGATTTCTTTCTCATTTCGATTGAATTCTGAGAAGACCAAGGCTTTATTCATTAAATTACGGACTTTCTTATTGTTGCCGTTGACTCGACTTTCGTTCATGGCTAACTGTGCATAAATTCTGGCAATATAATAAGTCACATGATTTTCAGCACAGATTTTTACCGCATACTTCAACAAGGCATTGGCAGTTTCCAAATCTTGGCGTTCTGAATAATACAGTGCACAGTAGAAAATAATATTGATATAACGCCAAATCTTGCTGACATCATCGATCGACATCGTATAAATATTATTGAAAACTTTGCTAAAGTAATATTCACTCTTTTTATCGTCGCCTTGTTTGGCATAAACCATGCCCATACCAACGAATGAGAGGAAAGTGAAGATAGTTTCCCCATTAGCATCTAATTCCGCTAAGATCCGATTAAAATCGAATACAGCGTCAAAGAGATCCCCATCATCTAAAACATTCAAATAGCCTTTCAAATAATAATATTGCATCAAAGCATTCTTATCATCGGCCAAATCGTCGGGATTGATCGACTTGATGATTCTCCAAGAATCAGCGTACTCTTGAATTATCAAATTAAACTCAGCTTTATTCATTGCCTTAATAACTTCTTGACTCTTCGTATCACTGACACCAATGATACTATCTAAAGACAATCCTAAACGATTGCACAATTGAATTAAAATTTTTAGTGATGGTATCTTGCCGTTGTTTTCAAACTTACTCAAAGTTGCTTGCGTACAAATGCCATTGCTTAGCTCCTTTTGAGAGAGTCCCAACTCTTTTCTTTTATCAATAAACGTCTGTATATCCACGCCATCGCCCCTATATAATTATTTCATATAACAATTAATTTAATTATATACCCATAATTATTCCATGTCATTGATACCCCCGACGAATGAATTTTTTGGATAATGAATAATTTTTTTCTGTATGATTAAAACTATTGCACCCGGATAAAATTATTCCAATTATATATAAAATAGCATTTTTCGCACAAAAAAATCGGAATTTCTTCCGATTTTTAATTTGTTATTTATTTTTTAAATCTTCAATGGAATTAATATTTGTCATATATTTAGGTACCGCTAATCCTACTTTGGCACCTTCCAAATTTGGACCTAAATCGTCAAATTTGCCCTTATAATCCTTATAGAACAAACCAGAAGTCTTAGGCAACCAAGCACTGACTTGTGCATCAGCAGCCCCTGTTGCGACAGAAGCCCAAACTGGTTGGATCTCCATTGCTTGGATAGTGACCTTGTAGCCTTGGTTTCTGAGAACTTGAGCAATCACATTAGTGGAAGCTATCTCTGAATCCCAAGCCACATAAGTCAGCTTCAGTGATTGATTGTGAACCTTTTTGACTCCCTTAGTCCATGCTTGAACTTGTTTAGGATTGTCTTTGATCCACTTCTTAGCAGCTACCTGAGGATCTTTACCATTATTAACTTGCAACATCACTTCAGACATTTGAGCTGGTGTCCAGTGGAAACGATCAAGAATAGTATATGCTTCCGGCTTATCACTCTTCAAGCCTTTACGAACAATTGTGTTGATATGTTCAGCTTTTCCGAAAACATTCTTAGGATCTTTCAAGAATTTCAATGGATACTTAGTAAACATCCAGTGTGGCTGCCAACCAGTTACGACGATTGGTCGCTTATCTTGAACGGCCTTATCCAAAGTACTGGTCATGGCTGAAGTTGAACTGGTTTGTAGTTGCCAGTTATCTTGTTCCAGGCCATATGATTTCAAAGCCTTTTGGGTTGATGACATAATTCCGGCACCAGCATCGATACCAGTGATCGTATAGTTGATCTGTGAACCTAGTTTTTCTTTACTATTATAGGCAGCAGTCTGTGAACTACATGCAGTAATAATTGGGATAATCAATAACGATAGTAAGAAAAGTTTGATAAACTTATGTTTCTTCAAATAATCCCTCCTAATGTTTGCGACGTGTTCTAGTTAATGATTGTGTCAAACGGTCCAAAATAATGGCCAAGACAACAATAGCTAATCCGGCGGCAAAACCGTTACCGGCATCGTTTCGTCCTACAGCAAAGTAAACTTTAGTTCCTAGACCCATAGCTCCGATCATTGATGCAATAACGACCATTGAAAGTGACAACATCATACTTTGGTTGACACCGGCCATCAAACTGGTCTTAGCGATTGGCAATTCAACTTTGAAAAGTTTTTGCCATTCAGTTGATCCAAACGAATCAGCTGCTTCGATCAATTCATCTGGAACTTCACGAATACCCATATTTGTCATTCGAACTGTTGGTGGCATAGCAAAAATAACTGAAGCCACGATACCAGGCACCATACCGATACCGAACAAGGCAACGGCTGGAATCAAATAAACGAAAGCTGGCATTGTCTGCATGAAATCCAAAATTGGTTTGAGAATAACTTCAGCAGTGTGACTCTTAGCCATTAAAATTCCCAAAGGAATTCCGATAACTAAAGCAATCAAACTTGAAGTTAAAACTAAGGTCAATGTTTGCGTCATATCACGCCAGAAATTCAAGTTCCAGATCATCAATAGACCTAAGAATTCAAAAATCAATAAGCCCCAATTTTGCTTGTCACGATTAATGTAATACGTTAGTGCTAAGACTAAGACAATAAAGAGCCAAATTGGAATCAGATCAAAGACCCATTGAAAGGCATTGTTGATCGAACCAATGAAATTAGTAATAGCATTGAAAAAGCCAGTGAACTGTACTAGCCAGTCGACAAAATTGTCGATCCAATGAGCTAAAGGTATTTGGGGAATACTTCCTAAAATACTATTCAAAATCGCTCACCTCATTTCCCGCAAGTGCACCTAATACGGCACCACGTACGATAATTCCTCGTAATTGTTTCTTATCATTAATAACGGCGTAAGGAATACTTGTTTGCGAAATATCATCCATTAATTCGGAGATCGGTGTATCCTCATCAGTTGTTGGAACCTTCGTTTGTACAATCGATGTCAAATCACCGTTCTTTTCACGAACCAATCGGATAACATCGTTGGCATCGACGATTCCTAATAGATTACGACGACTATCAACCACATAAGCTGTTGAAACTTCGGAATCCTTCATCATCTTCAAGGCCAATCTTGGACCAGCCTTTTCGATATTAACAATAGTTGGTCTAATCATAACGTTGCTTGCTGTCAAGACCTTGCTTCGATCGACATTTTCGATAAATTCTTCAACGTATTCGTTAGCTGGATGTGTCAAAATATCTTCTGGCGTACCAGTTTGAATGACTTTGGCATCCTTCATGATCATAATGCGGTCACCGATCTTCAAAGCTTCATTCAAATCGTGACTGATAAAGATGATCGTCTTGTGCAAACGTTCTTGAATATCAAGCAGTTGGTCTTGCATATCAGTTCTGTTCAATGGATCAAGGGCTGAGAAAGCTTCATCCATCAAAAGTATCTCGGGATCATTGGCAAGTGCACGGGCCAACCCAACACGTTGCTGCATCCCACCTGACAATTGGTCAGGATATTCGTCATTATAACCACTGATACCAACGGTATCGAGGGCTTCTTTTGCTTTTTGTTCACGAGTAGCTTTGTCTACGCCTTGAATTTCAAGTCCGTATTCAGCATTCTCCAAAATGGTCCGATTAGGTAATAGACCAAAGTTTTGGAAAACCATACTCATTTTCTTACGACGGACTTCACGGAGTTGTTTCTTGTCGATCTTCATCAAGTTTTCACCATCGATCAAGACTTCACCCTCGGTTGGTTCGATCAAACGGTTGATCATTCGAACTAAGGTTGACTTACCACTACCTGATAATCCCATGATGACAAAGATCTCACCATCATAAATTTTGAAATTGGCTCGGTCAACACCGACTGTGGCACCAGTTTCCTTTAAAATCTCTGCTTTATCTTTTCCTTGACGACTTAACTCTTTGGCTTTGTTAATATGCTTACCAAAAATCTTTGTTAAGTTATTGACTTCTACTTTTGTACTTTTTTTAGTACTCATTAAATCCCCCATTCTTGGAATGTATCTTGGAATCGAAAATGAACATTTAAAAGTGTTCATTAATTGAAAATAAAAAAACTATTATTTAACAAAACGAATAATAGCGACTAAACCACCCTAACAAATATTTTTTACTTATGCAAATTATCAGTTTTTTTGTAAGCATTTTAAACGTCAAAAAAGGTCCCATTTTTGAATTTTTAAAACCGCATCAATGATAGTCATGTTATGGATTACAGCGATTTTTTAAAATTAAAACAAATTTTCTAAAAAAAATAATCTATTTTTTTATTTTTCATTTGTTTTCTTCCTTATTCACTGAAAAAATCATTCTGGTATTGGGCGGTTTTAGTCCCAGTAAACTTGCTATTTGATCGGCAAAATCGTTTTAAAGCGCAAAAAAACAGCATCTTTGAAAATGCTGTTTTTTTGCTATCTAAAATTTTGTATTGTTAGCCCAAGTGTCAGTTAAGAAGTAGCTATCCATCTTATATTGAGTATTCTTAGGATTTGCTTTCTTATCCTTATAGAATCCCTTGAGATGATGATCTAGCATCAACCAACCACGCCAGCCCATGTGAATGGTATCTTCAGCGATATAGTTAGGATTCTTAACGTTGGACAAGTCAACGATATTGTTGAAACCTTGTGACTTCAATTGATATTTGATCTTAGTATCGAAATTAGTGATCGAACTCATTGGCATACCAGTATATTTGACCCAATATGGATTAATTGGTTGAATGACAAACATCACTTCAGTGTGATTTTGAGCAAACATGTAAAGCAATGCTTGGAAATCATTATATTCTGGGGAATGTGTATAAGTTACGTGACGGTGCGCATTTCGATATGTATCCATCCGCTTCTTTAATTCCTTATTATAGAAGGAATTGCCAATTTGGAAGTCATTATCAGTTGAATGTTCCTTAGCCATCTTAGTAGCTAATTTATTCAAATGCTTGTAATCATATGTATCTGGTAACTTGCTAGCAGCTTCGTTGATTTGACCTTCGTGGTCATTCATCGACAAAGCACCGAACAAATCATCCTGGCTTTGCAAACTGGAACGGGCAAAGTTCTTAATATAAAAACGTTGGAAACTGGTAATCTGTTGTCCCTTTGAAATACGTTCTAGTGCATCATCTTCGATTGGTCCCTTGCTGACACCTAGATCAAGAATACGGCCGGCAACATATTTATTCATTGCTCTGTCGCCTTGATCGGAGTTTAAGATAAAACCAGTCAATTGCAATGGTGATAAGAAGTATTTGAAGGCATCAGATGGAACACCGGATTTGGTAAACCATTGTGGGGAAATAATGAAAACTGCTTTGTTCCCTTTTAAGTTAGTCATCCCACCAACATTCATTGCCTGTGTCAATGAAGCAGTTCCGGGATTACCTTGTAAGAATGGTTTATTCTTCCAATGATATTTTTGCGCCATGGAAGATGGATGGAACGGATCCATTCTAGAAAGTTCCGATGAACCAATGATAGGAATGTAGTTTTCCTTCTCAGCCGCATTCTTAACGCTCTCGCCCTTTAAAACACGGATGTCTAGTGAAGTAGCAGCTTGTTGAACTTTAGCTGGAGTAACCGTTTTAAAGTTGATTGGAGCCCAGAGAAGGATCAATAAAGCAGCAATAGCAACTATGACAGGTCCAAAAATCATCCATAACTTTTTTTTCATGATCTATTCCAATTCTTTTACTTGTTGAGCAATTTTGTTAACTGTTGACCATTGTGAACGGTCGAATTCTGAAACTGGTACAGTGATACCAAAAGTATCTTGTAATGTTACTAGAACCTCTACAGTTGCCATAGAATCAAGAATACCGTCTTTGAATAAGTCTTGGTCCATATCTTGACCAGCGTCATCCAAACCTGTTACATCTTTTAAAATACTTACAATTTGTGTTTTAATATCGTCCATAATATATTCTCCTATCTAAAACCATAATTTATCTAAAATACCTGAGAAAATCATAAAACTGAAACATACTACGTTGAACGTTAGAAAGACTGCAAAAGCATGCGTGAACTTGTTGCTTGGAATACTCTTGCGGTGTCTCTTCTTGTATCTCAACCAAGCATCGTTGGTAATCATAGCAAGTGCGTGGAAGATACCATAAACGATGTAGTACCACGTCTCACCGTGCCAGAATCCCATGATCAAGAACAAGGTTATATAACCGAAGTTGGCAATCGTAACTTTGTTTTTGATCCATTTGTGTTTGATCATTGTAAACATCAGACGCATATAGATGAAATCACGGAACCAGAATGAAAGGGTCATATGCCATCTGTTCCAGAAATCTTTGATATTCTTAGATTTGAATGGCGCATTGAAGTTCATTGGTGTCTTGATACCCATGAAATTACTGATTGCCACCGCAAAGAGTGAATAACCAGCGAAATCAAAGAACAAGTACATACTATAAACGTACATATAAGCTACTAAGGCCCATGATAAGTTCAAAGGCGTTTGACCTCTGTACGAAAGGGTCAAGATTTGAATCTTTGGTAAAAGCAATGTTCCAAAGAAATATCCGATGATGAATTTGTAAAGCAAACCTTTCATCAACTTGTTGACACCACTGTGCAACAGTTCGACATATTCCTCTCGACTAGGAACATTGTTGACGTCTTTTTGGAATCGTTTGAAACGGTCGATCGGTCCAGAAGTAATTGTTGGGAAGAATAGCAAGAAACGGACAAACTCAAATGGCTTTAGTTCCTTGATAGCGCCATCTCTTGTTTCCATTACAATTTCAACTGACTTGAAAGTTAAATAACTGATACCCATGAATCCAAACAAGGAAATTGTTGCATTGTTGAGCAGTGGATCGAGTTTAACAAATACCAGTGGTACGATTGCTAAAACGACGAATAAGGTGAAGACCCAGAAATTGTTGTACTTTTTCCGGTAGGCTCGATAAGTGAAGATAACCGCTACTTCAAACAGAATGTAGAAGATCAACGATATACCTTGCTTCATGTTGCCACCGAAGAAAGCTGTGATCAAAATAACGACAGTCGCAAAGAGGTCATAGATCCTAAAACGTTTGCCAAACCATAATCCAATGATTATAGGTAGTAAAAGTAGTAATAAGTATATGAAATAGTGAGGACTGCTGTAAGGCGTAATATTATTCATTAATCTCACCTATCAAAGTTTTTCTATCAATTTTTCCATTTTTACTAATTGGCAATTGTTTTACAAACTTCAACACATTGGGAATCATATATTCCATTGTCGTCTCTTTGAGTGAATCTTTGATCTCTGTAGCCAAATCACTTTGATCATCGTCGTTAAATTCATTTTCAAGTACGATACAAGCAATCATTTTGCTGACTTGTTTCTTATTGTTATACAGAGGTACGGTACACGATTGTTTAACTTGTTTTAGATTGCCCAGCATTGAGTCAACTTCTTCAAGTTCGATTCGGTAGCCGTGCATCTTGATTTGGAAATCAGTTCGACCGTGGTAATACAACAACCCATCTTCAGCCACACTGACCATGTCGCCGGTGTGATAAAATCTCTTGCCGTCGATCTCTTCAAAAGCCTTAGCCGTTTGCGTAGGGTTATTCAAGTATCCTTTAGAAACATCCGGTCCACTGACCAAAAGTTCTCCAGTCATACGACCAGTTTTTTCATCAACGGAACCGATAATCTTGTGGTCCATGTTGCCCTTCAAATAACCGATTGGAAGTCGATCATATTTGGCCAAAGCCGCTTGGTCGATTTTGATTGATGTAATGGCAACTGTATTTTCAGTTGGACCATAAGTGTTGTAAAGTTCTGCATCAGGGAATTTCTTCAATAATTTTTGCGCCGTGGCATGAGTCAACTCTTCACCACAGAAGATGAATTTGTTCAATTGTGGCATATGTTCAGCATCGAAACCTCTGAACAAGAGACACATTTCAAAGAATGATGGCGTTGAGACCCAAGTGTTGAAATCTGAATCAACAATGGCTCCTTGCAGCTTACCAAAGTTCTTAGTCGTCTCTTTATCCACAACGTTTAAAGTCACACCGCTCATCAGTCCTGGATAAATATCAAAAACTGAAAGGTCAAATGAGAATGGTGCTTGCAATAACATATTCATCTCAGCTGAGTAATTGAATTCCTTTTCCGCCCAGCTGGCGAAATCCAAAATATTATTGGTACTGATTTGAACCCCTTTAGGAGTACCAGTCGTTCCCGATGTAAAGATGATATAGAAGTCATCATCAGGACCTACGCTGCGATTGCTATCATAAATATTATTGTCTGAAGCCAAAACTTCTTTTAATTCTGTTTTGGTTACTTGAGGTGTATCGACGCCAAAATCTTCAATGTCGCTCCAATTCAAGATCAAGGCTGGTTCAGCTACACTGTTGATTTGAATAACTCGTGAAGGATCTGATCCGTCATCAACTGGAATGTATGGGTGACCGGCTTTGATGGAACCTAAGAACATCACTAACATTTCAAATTGTTGACCGCCGAAGATGATCAGCGGACTCTTAGCAGGCAAGAATTTTTCTTGCAAGAAACTGGCAATCCGATCAGAGGCTTGGAGCAATTCTTGATATGTATGCGTCTCTTCACCATTCTTGTAGCAAATTTTATCTGGTGCTTGTAATGCGGTAGTGGTAATTTTTTCAATGATTGTATTCATACTATTCCCTTCTTCCTGCTAAAACTCGTTATAAATAAACTTGGCACTTCCGACACCGTTGTATCCATAAATATATAAAAGGACTACGAATATAGCGAAAAATACAACTGTTTTTATAATAAAAACCGTGACGGGTTTCTTTAAAAAAACTAGAAGACTATTTTTCATAATTTACACCTCACTGAAAAAAGTTTGCTTATGCGGAAACTATCTAACCATTCAAGATAAATGGTGTCAAACCAAAATCTAGAGCTAAATAAATCGATATTATTTTTTCTATATCACCTGTATAAACATTATAATAAAAATTGTGACTATACTATTTAACTTTTTTGTAAAAAAATGTTGTCTTTTTTGACCAAAACCAGTATTTACAAGGGATTTCATCATATCTGTTTAAACAAATTAATTATAATTAATACGCTTATTTTTTTCAAAATATACGCTCCGTAATGAATTCCACTGATAATTGGCTTTTCGCCAAGTCGTCTTTTCCTTGTCATGACGGCCCGAATCAATTAACGGTTATCATTATTGAGCGTGGATAATCAAAAGTAAATAATTGATCGTCACAATTACTAAAGTGTTAGTCTCATGTGACAGTTTTGTAAGATAATACGCTTACATACCGAAATAATGGATTCTTGATTATTTTGCTTCAATAACATAAATAACTTATTTAATTGCTAATTATCTATTTTGTTTTGAAGAATTAAAAAAAATGAACCTTCAAATGAAGGCTCATTTTTATATTGGATTATTTATTATTGGTCACAAATCCTCGATCCATTCGCATAATTCAATTCTCATTTTGTGGCTTTAATATGGCATTTATTGATTAAATATTATATGAGATTTTAAAATTTATGTCTCTTTTTTAAAAATTGGAGCATTTTTTATAAATTTTCAAGGTCTAAAAATTATTCCAGTTTAGATAAAAATTATTTATCAATAGCGATACAATCTGTCTGTTTTATTTTGGTAAACTTTAAGCATGGAATAGGTCTGAGTAGGCCCATCAACAATTATGAATAAAGGGGGACAACTAATGAAACTACTTAAAAATATTGTTCGATTATTAGCCTTAGTTAGCCTTAGTTTGTCCGTTACCCCTTTAACAACAGCTAAAGCCGTTACTAATACACCGATCCAAGTTACTAAAGATACTGCTAGTTCATCTTCATCATCTCTTGGTATTACTACTAAACCAATTGCCGAAACTGAAAGTTTATCCGCCACAGCCGAGGATACAACTACAACTAACTCTGACGACCCAAATACTTCTAACGTTAGTGTTACCGTTCTTTCAGGTATTCTAACTTTAGAAGCTGTTCCTGACTTTAATTTCGGTTCTATGATGCAAGGTACGATTGCCCCTTTGAAGACTAACACCGTCGATACTTCCGAATTCAATACCGAAGGAACAAACGCCACAGCTTCTAAAGAGGGTAACGACGCCGGTTTGCTTGAGGTCATCGATTCCAGAAACGATATGAAGACAATGCCTGGATTTACTTTATCGGCTTCGATCAGTAAATTAAATCCCACTGTTGCTAATTCTACCGACGATAGTTTGAGAGCTATTTTACGTCTCAGTTCGATGCCTTTGCTCAACAGTGAAAACGTCAATGTTTCTAATTCTTCTAAGGATCTCACGACTGAAAAAACAACCATCGATAGTGGCAAAACTGGCAATGAGAACACAATGGCCGTTATGGCTTTGGATGCCGGTTCTTACAACGGTGGCGTCATTAAGGCTAACTTCAACACACCTGATTCAGCTAGTCTGGAACTTCCTGATGGCAAGGTTTCAACTGAAGCATCAGCTAAGAAAATGAACTCGATCGTCACATGGACTTTGAGTGCTAAGCCAGTAGTTAAATAACAATTATTCTCCTCAATATTCGTATTATGAATATTGAGGATTTTTTATTATGCACAAGAGGTTACGTTCTGTTGCACGTTTGTGCTGCATATTTAATGAAAAACATAATTGCGTCCCAAATTTTATTTTTTTATAAAAAATTTTGCCAATTTCAGTTTTTTTGAGTCTCAATTATTGTTTAAACATGTTATTATTAATTAAATAAGTCATTCACTGCAAAGAAGGTTCAGCTTATGATCACAACTACTACTTGGCAACACAACTTCACTAACTACACTTGTCTCAACGATATCAACCAATCTGATCGACAATATTTAAAAATTTTACAACCTATTGCTGCCAAAAGAATCAGATTACAGCTAAATAATTTGTTCGATGAAATTCCTTTAGAGGTTACCAGCTTGAAAATATTCTCTGAACCTGGCCATCAAAAAAGCGTCACTATGAATGACAATGATTCCTTTCAAATCGAACCCCATCTTAAAGTTTGGTCTGATTGGATAGATTTAACCGTCCCTGCTGGCAGTTTCTTGAACATCGAACTGATATCACCTAACCAAGCAATCCACACCGCCGGCTTAACTATTTCTAATGCTTTAGTAAAAACTGCCGTAACTGATCCTAAAATCGCCAAGTATTTCTTTGGCATCTCGGGAATCCAAGTTGAGACTAAAGAATCCTTCAAACGGCTAGCCTTCTTCGGTGACTCTTTAACTAATCAAGGCAACTTCAGTGCTCCTTTGGCTGTCGATTTGGAAAATAACTTTCAGGTGATGACTGCTAACTTTGGTATCTCAGGCAATCGCTTGTTGCGCCCAGGCCACAGTACTTCTAAGTGGTCTGATAGTTTTGGCGAAGCTGGATTGAGCCGTTTTGACCATATGCTAGTTGAGTATCGTCCCGATATTATTATTTTTATGGAAGGTATAAATGACCTCTTTCATCCTGGCACTGGTTCACCAATGAGCGAACTGCCATCCGCTAAAGCTATTATTCAAGCAATCTATCAACTGAAGGCCAAATGTCGCCAATTCAATATCACCTTTGTCCCTATGACGATTACCCCAGCTAGTAATAACTCCGGTTGGTCAGCCCAAAAAGAAGCCTTACGTTTGACGGTCAATCAAGCCATCTTACAGCTACCTCATGTTATTGATGTTGCGTCATTAGTTGATGAAAATGGTGGTCTCAAACCCGAATATGACTGTGGCGATCACCTTCATCTTTCTCAAATTGGTGGTCAAGTCGTGGCCAGACACATTAAAGAACAACTGATCCGCAAGAAAATGATTTAATATTTCTTCCTATATAGATTATCCTAAGGGCAATATTTTGCCCAATTAAATTGGAGTGCTATTTATGACTGAAACTATTGTTACTAACAAGGATATTTATCAAGAACTTAAAAGACGCGTCCTCAAGGGAAAATATAATATCAAAATGCGCTTACCTACTGAAGAAGAGCTTATTGATGAGTTCAATGCCAGTCGCTATTCGATTAGAAAAGCTATCAAACAGCTCTCTGACGAAGGTTTAGTTTACAGTGTCAAAGGTAAAGGCGTCGTTGTTTTGGAACAGACACCTCAAACTAATGAACTTAATTTGAGTTTGGATCAAGTCGACAGTTTACAAGTTCTCAATTCAACCCATGATTTCGACCGCATCACACTCATTGCGGGCTTCCAACAGATCATTGTTGACGAAGCTCTCAGCCACAAAACTTCCTTTGCCGTAGGTATCCCCGTTTACGCTATCAAACGTGTTCGTCGTATCAATAATAAGAATGCTGTTTTAGATATCAACTATTTCAATGCCCAATTAGTTCCTGACATCACTCCAGAAATTGCCAAAGGTTCGATCTATTCGTACATAAAGAAAACTCTGGGTATGAAAATTGCCATTCTCAAACGACAATTACGCTTCGAACGTGCCGGTCAAATCGACTACGAGCACCTCAATCTCGGAATCGATAATTGTGTCGGTAATATGGTCAGTTTTGCTTTCAATGATGATGGCCGTCAGTTCGAGTACACTGAGTCGCACTTTATTCCTGATAACTTTATTTTTAATCAGATTTTGAAATTCTAAAAAGGCAGCAAGGGCCTTTAGTTATTTTATACTTCCCGTCTTCCATGGGATTTCGGTAGACATTGGAATGCAGTGAGAGCAACTACCTAAATCTCATTCCAGACTAATCAATTTTCATATTTCGTATATAATCGTAAGCAATCAAAGCTAATAAAGAATAAAAATAGTTCTTTCTGAATCACAGTTACATACAATTATTTAGACAGAATAAAAGGCCATCCAAAAGAATTGGATGACCTTTTTAGTATTATTCTAAATAAAATATCTAAGTTATTAGAATCTAAAACCTTAATACTACTAATGAAAAACAAATAAAAAACCAACCTAGTCTGGAGTGAAATCCCGGTGGATGCTCAGCCGTGGTAGTCTTATCTTACTTCGCGTACTTTGCGGAGTTAGATAACACCTCGAATTTGAGACAATTTGAACTTCAATTGGCTCAAATCGATGGTCACAGCGTTCCAGCAATCCACCGGGATTTCATGGAAGACGGCAGTGACCCTCGATTTGTTCCACTCTCTAGTAAGACTCAAAGCCAACGAGAGAAAAATGATTAGGTACATATTTGGTTTCTGTGCACTCAAACAAATTACCAAGGTCAGTATAGACGTAACGTTTCAAAACGCCGACACAATTTGCTTCCTTGAGATCTAACAATTCAGACTCTCTGTCGGAAACTGTCTCAACAGTTGAAACTGAACGGGCAGCAGCTATTTTGAAGATCTTCTCGTCACGGATATATTGATAGATCGAACCTTGGGCATCATCGATCGATAGGCCCGGCAAATTCTCCTTACGGAAATAACTGAAATCAATTGCCATGGCACTGCCGTTGAAAATTCTCAATCGTTCAACATAGTAGGCCGTATCGCCGATACCAAAAGAAGTTCTTTTGGAAAGTTCATCATCGATCACGACTTCTTCAAAGTTCAAAACTTTAGTTGTCAGTTTTTTAATAAATTTGTTTTGTGGAAAGCTCATTAAATCTAGGAAACCAAAATGATTGGATGCCGAAAACATTACTCTATTATCAACAATCGGTTCCAAGACCACAACGCCACGACCCTTAACGGTGTAAACCAAGCCATCTTCCTGTAATTTTTTTAAAGCTCGGCGAATCGTATTTCTGGTAACGCTGAAACGTTCTGAAAGGTCTTCTTCACCTGGCAAAATTGTTTTTGGTGGATAAACATTACTATCAATTTCACCTTTTAAGATGTGATATATATCTGAATATAAATTTTTAGGCATTTTTTCTCCTCAATTAATACTGCTTTCTAGTCTACTCTTTATTTGACAAGAATAAAAAACACCCGCAGGTGAATTTTATTTATTTTCTAACATTATAGATTCGTATGGTCGTAAAGTTACTGTCCCATTGTTGAGTTCGATATTATCATAATTCCCCAATATTAAATTAAAACCGTCCGCAACTTTTCGTTCCTGGGTCTCTCCAGTAAAATTAGCCATTACTAAAATTTTACCCTTATCGTCAAATCTTTCATAGCTATAAACGCTATTATCATGAGAATCTAGCAATTTATATGCCCCATCGGTCAAAACTTGCTTGTTTTTACGCATAAAAATTAAGGCCCGATAGAAATTAAAGACATTACTCTTCTTTTTAAGAACTGTTTCGACTGAATAATCATCGTGATGAATTGGTTTCAACCAAGGCTGACCAGTCGTAAAGCCATAATTCTTGCTGGAATCCCATTGCATTGGCAAACGTGAATTTTCACGGGATTTTTGTTGCAAGATCTTAATAGCTTCATCTTTACTTACGCCTGACTTGATCAGCGCATGGTAAGCATTGATCGATTCGTGGTCGTTGTACTGACTGATATCAGTGAAATAAGCATTCTTCATCGCTATTTCGTCGCCTTGATAAATATAAGGCGTTCCTTGAAGTCCGAATTCGACCATTGCTAGTAATTTAGCTGATTGATCACGATATTTGCCATCGTCGGTAAATCTGGAAATTGCTCGAGGTTGATCGTGGTTATCCCAAAATAGGGCATTCCAACCGCCTTGAGCACCCATCTTAACTTGCCATTCACTCAAGATTCTTGTTAAGTCGGTCAACTTGTAGTGACCTAACGTCCACTTTTTACCACCAGTGTAGTCAACTTTTACGTGATGGAATGTGAAGGCCATTGATAATTCCTGACGTTTCGGGTTAGTATATTTTACTGCTTCGGAGATCGGTGTAGAAGATAATTCCCCAACAGTTACGAAATTATTAGGTCCAAAGACTTCTTCGTACATTTCGTGGAGATACTCGTGAACGTGTGGCCCATTAGTATAAAAGTTACGACCATCGTCCAACGGCGTCTTGAAGGTATCATTAGGTAAATTTTTATCCTTAGAAATGTTGTTGATAACGTCCAAACGGAAACCGTCGATACCTTTGTTAGCCCAGAATTTGAGCATTTTAAAAATCTCAGCACGAACTTTTTCGTTACGCCAATTCAAGTCAGGTTGCGTTACATCATAAAGGTGCAAATAATATTGATCCAATTCTGGAACGTACTTCCATGCACTGCCACTAAACTTGGAAACCCAATTATTTGGTTCATGGCCATCAACTGGATCACGCCAAATATAGTAATCGTGATAAGGATTGTCCTTTGATTTCAAAGCTTCTTGGAACCAACGATTTTGATCTGAAGTATGGTTCACAACCATATCCATAATGATCTTGATGCCACGTTCATGAGCTTGGTTCAATAAATTTTCAAACTCTGCCATCGTTCCAAAGACTGGATCGATTTGGTAATAATCGGCTATATCGTAGCCATTGTCGTTGCCTGGCGATACGTACATTGGCGTCAACCAGATAAGACCGATGCCTAACTTCTGCAAATAATCTAATCGTGAAATGATACCGTTGATATCCCCAATTCCATCCCCATTTGAATCTTGAAAACTACGTGGATAAATTTGATACACAGTTTCCTTTTGCCATTCCTTCATGTAAGTTCTCCTCAATTGTTTATAATTTAAGCCTACTTGACGCGATAATATTATAATATGTTTATACATCTGTCAATTGCTTATATTTTTGAAAAATATTAAAAATCTCACCTTATGATTGTCATGAGCGTTATTTTAATCAATTTTTTTACTTAAAAATAAATTTTCAAATTATCTAAAAATTCGTTAAATTGCCCCATCATCCCCTTCAAAATATAAAAGCTCCTTTAGACATGCAGACCTTTAGTCTGTCTATCCAAAGGAGCATTTTATCTTTGTAAACTAACTATTTTACTTTGTTGCATCTTTGAAGACGTTCTTCTTTTGTGCTTTCTTAACTTTATCTAAGTCAGCATCGCTAAAGCCCCAGAAGTAAACACAGATGAATGAGACAACGATTGTTGCCACACTGGCGATAACGAAGGCCCAGATATTGTTAGGGTTAGTCTTGGAGAAGAATGATGGGAAACCAATCAATGAACCGGTGAAACCAAACATATCGATCTTGAAGAGTCCGGCAATCAAACCACCGACAGCCCCACCGATATTTGCCATCCAGAAGACGTGACCATATTTCAAGTTGATACCATACATAGCAGGTTCAGTTACTCCGGCATAACCTGACAAGGCACCAGCCAAAGATAACCCTTTGATATCAGCACGTTTTGTTTTAGCCCAAACAGCCAAAGCACCAGTACCTTGAGCAATCATTGTAAAGTTGATCAAAGCATTTAGAACTGAGTGACCAGTCATGGCAATATCATTGGAAACAATTGGCACGACCATCCAGTGCAAACCGAAGATAACAAGTACTTGATACAAACCACCGATGATCAATCCGGCAATGGCTTCGTTTGATGTAACCAAGAGATTGATCACACTGGCAAAGGCACTAGAAATCAAGGAAATAACTGGTCCCATAACAACTAGAACGGCAGTTGTAACAATAAATACGGTAAATAATGGTTGGAAAATTGAACGTAAACTGAGTGGTAAAACTTTTTTGAGCCAATTACCAACTGGTCTAGCTAACCAAGCAGCGAAGATAATTGGGAAAATTGAATAAGTATATTGTGGGATATGAATAGGCAATCCGAAGAATGTAGCATTCATTGGAATTCCTAAGAAAGTTGACATCCCTTTCGTTGGTGCAGCCCACAAAGCAGCAATCGTAGGGTGAACCAATACCCCGGCAATCGCAGCTACGACGATTGGATCTGAACGTAGTTGTTTAGCGGCACTGAAACCAACTAATAATTGGTAAGAAATAAAAGGCTGAATCGCCCATGGCGTTAATAATAATGTAAGTTGTCGACTTCGTGTCGATCAAATTTAAATTGAATGTGAATAGCGTTAAAAATCCTTTTAAAATACCAGATGCGGCCAACAAACCGATAATCGGAATCATTGAACCGGTAATTGTTCCAATCAAAACTTGGAAAGCTCTAGAAATCCAACCCCATGGAGTAGTTGGCTTGGGTGCAGGTTTAGCTCCAGTTTCCTCAACGGCTGCTTCTGTAGCTTCATCATCAGCGAAACTTGAACCTAATTGTTTGATCACAGCATCGTAAACGTCGGTAACTGCTGGTCCAATAACAACTTGGTACTGTCCCAATCCTGCGTTATAAAGTGCCCCCACGACACCATCTAAGTTTGATAATTTATCCGTTTGAGCTTTAGTTTCATCCTTTAAATAAAACCGCAAACGAGATATACAGTGAATAACTTTATTAATATTCTCGGCGCCACCAACACCAGCAATGATCTGTTTTGCTAGAGCGTCGTAATCTTTTTTCTTTGCCATTTTTAAATCCCCTCTCTATTTAATTGTTGCCTGTCCAATCGAACCATTCTTAGCTACGGATTGTTCTGAAACCTCTAATTGCCCCAGGTTCGTTTTTGAATTAGGAATCAATACCATTACAGTTGGATCAAGTTTATGATCAGTAATTTGTTGCCAATCAACTTCAACTAACGGTGTACCTGCTTTGACCTTTTTGCCAGGCTTAGTTTGAATTGTAAAAGGTGCTCCCTTCAAAGAAACGGTATCGATTCCGACATGGATCAAAAATTCCAAGCCATCGTCTCGAATGATTCCTATCGCATGTCCTTGCGCAACACTGACTACGCCAGCAATTGGTGAAACCAATTCGCCATCGTTCATATCTGGTGCAATGGCAAATCCTTCTCCCATCATGCCTTGTGCAAAGACTGGATCTGAGACTTTACTAAGTTTTATCAATTCGCCTGTAATTGGTGCTAAAAGTTCATTTGTCTGTTTATTCTTTTTAAAGCCAAACATTTTTGTACCCCCTAGTGTTTAGTGATGGCGGCGAGCAAATTCCACGCTGCTGAATTTATCGCCTCGATGTCGCGATTCGGTGTATGCCAAGATGCGATTATCTGCCAGATGCGTTTCACTCCGAACGACCAACATTGGTACTGATTGATCGATTTTCAAGTAGTGACAGTCGTCATATTCAGCCGATTCAACGGTTAAATGCTTCACTGCGTAGTCAATATTGAAACCACGCTTTTCCTCAAAATAATTAAACAGTGAATCGCCTGACTTCAACGGAATATCTGGTGTGATTGCTTCGTTGACATAGTCATAATCGAGAATTGTTGGTTCGCCTGAAACAATGCGCTCACGTACGATCAGTTGTGCATAAATTGCTGGTGAACCAAATCTCAATCTATCAGGAACTAATACGTGGCTGACTTCTTTTAGAATCCGACTTTGTGATTTCAAGTTATTTTGATCAACTATTTCTTGATAACTCTTAATAGTTGACAGTGGAAACAGCAAACGTTCATTGTCTAAAACCAAACTGCCTTTTCCACGTATCGTTTGAATGTAGCCTTCATCTGCCAATAATTGCATCGCCTTACGCACCGTCTCCCGGGAAACACCGTAACGTAAAACCAACTGCTGATTACTTGGTAGAATTTCACCTGCTTCAAATTTTTTTGCTTGAATATCACTCAATAAATCGTGATATATCGCCAAATACTTTTTCATATGTCCTCCAACGAGTTTTAGATTACCACAACTATAAAAGCGTTTACATATTGTCTACACGCCATTTGTCTGAAAAAACTAGACATGTTACTTGTAAGCCCATACAACTGTGCCAAATCAAAACTAGACAAGTTTTTTTGATGTTTTTTTAGAATGCCTCTTAATAATAACAAAAGTTATTTAATTTAGTTAAAAAGCTGACAATAATGGATTATCGAGCAAAAAAAAATCGTCTCTGATTCGAAATTCCGAATCAGAGGCGACTTTACGTTAGTGCTCAAAAGTTAACCATGTTTTGTCTTTTTGAAACGAGTTACACACTCTCTATTTTTTCTAAAATTCTATTTAGTAAATTGACTATTGTACATGTTGGCATAGAACCCATTCTCATCCATTAATTCATCATGCGTACCACGTTCAATGATCTCGCCATCTTTGACAACTAAGATCAAATCAGCATTCTTAATCGTTGAAAGTCGGTGCGCAATAACGAAGGATGTCCGATTCTTCATCAAAATATCCATCGCCTTTTGGATCTGTTCCTCAGTTCTTGTATCAACCGAACTAGTTGCCTCATCCAAAATCAACATTGGGGCATTTCTGATCAAAGCTCGGGCAATCGTCAAAAGTTGTTTTTGACCAACTGATAAACTGACCGAATCGTCCAGAACAGTATCATAGCCGTTAGGCAACGTTTCAATAAAGTGGTCCAAGCCGACTGCCTTAGTAGCTTTTTTGATCTGTTCATCGGTGACATTTTCTTGATTGTAAACTAAGTTATTTCGAACCGTATCGTCGAACAGCCAAGCTTCTTGTAAAACCATATCGAATTGTTTTCTGACTTCAGAACGTTTCATATGGGTAATGTCGACCCCATCGATTTTAATATTGCCGTGATTCATATCGTAAAAACGCATCAAGAGATTGACGGTCGTTGTTTTACCAGAACCAGTTGGTCCGACAATAGCAATCTTTTGACCAGCTTTTGCTTGGAGCGAGAAATTCTTGAGGATCTTTTGACCAGGTAAATAGCCGAATTCGACATTGTTAAATTCAACATTAACTTTAGTACCAGCAATTTCTTGTTGATTCTTTTCATCGTCGACTACTTCGTCTTCTTCCAAGAAACTAAAGACCCGTTTCATAGCTGCTTGAGCTGATTGTAAACTGGTAAAAGCCTGAGTGATCTGGGACAAGGGTTGAGTAAACATTCTGACATAAATCATGAAGGCAACGATAACGCCAATCGTTATGTGACCGTTCAAAACTAAGATTGCGCCGATCACACTGACCATAACGTAACCAAAGTTCCCGATGAAGGCCATCAATGGTTGCATGATTCCGGAAAGGAACTGTGATTTCCAAACATTATCTTGAAGTTCATCATTCATTTGATTGAATTCAGTTTTAGCTTGTTTAGTGTAATTGTAAGTTTTAACGACATCGTGACCAGTGTAAATTTCTTCCAAATAACTCGAAACGTCAGCTAACTTGTTCTGTTGGTTGTTGAAATATTTTTGAGAATTGGCCATTAAAACAATTGTCAAAACAAAACCTAACAGAGCCGAAAGCACTGCAGTAAAACCTAATGTAACGTTGGTCGTAAACATCATCACGATACTGCCGATCAATAAAGTGATGGCCGAGACGAGAATCCCCAAACTTTGGTTGAGCGATTGACCGACGGTATCCAAATCGTTGGTTACTCGACTCAAAGTATCACCTTCGTTGTGAGTATCGAAATATTGCAACGGCAGACGATTGATTTTTTCAGTAATTTTAGTTCGTAATTTCTTCGTGAATTTCTGCGTGATTGTCGCCATGATGAAGCCTTGGCCATACGACAAAATAGCTGCCGTAATGTAGATAATTGCCAATAGCAAAACGATATTCATGACTTTAGTTATATTGATCGTCCCAAACAAGCCTTTGGTAATTAAATCAGTGATTTTACTCAACTGATTGGGGCCAACAATTGTTAAAATACTACCAGCCATCGCAAAGACGACGGCAATCAACAATGGTCCAAAATACTGTGAGCCATATTTTTTAACACCTTTTAAAACTCTCATTCAGCGAGTTCCTCCTTTGATAGTTGTGAGTAAGCAATTTCTTGATAGACTTCATTATTTTTCAATAATTCTTGGTGCGTTCCTTGACCGGCTACCCGACCTTTATCCAAGACGATAATTTGGTCGGCGTCCATGATCGTACTGATTCGTTGGGCGATAATAACTTTAGTTGTCTTTTGAGCCTGTTCTTTCAAAGCCGTTCTAAGTTTCTTATCCGTCTCATAATCCAAAGCTGAGAAGGAATCGTCAAATAGCAAAATTTCTGGTTTACGAGCGATGGCTCTAGCAACTGCCAAACGTTGTTTTTGACCACCTGAGAAGTTGTCACCGTGTTGTGCAACTTTGGCGTCCAATTTCTTATCTTTTTCAGTAACGAAGTCTTTTGATTGAGCAATATCTAACGCATCATAAAGGTCATTGTCCGACTTCTTATCGTGTTGTCCCGTTGAGCCAAAGTTCAAGTTGGAACGGATCGAACCGCTGAAGAGTACTGCTTTTTGTAGAATGTAACCTAACTTATTATTCAAATCTTCAATCGCATAATCTTTTACATTGATTCCATCGACCAAAACTTGGCCGCTCGTTGCGTCGTAAAGTCTGGGAATCAAATTCATAGCGGTCGATTTACCACTACCAGTTGAACCGATAAAGGCAATTGTTTGACCTTGTTTAGCTTTGAAATTCAAATTTTGAATCGCATCAGCTTCGGCGGCTGGGTATCTGAAACTGACATTTTTAAATTCTAAGGTTCCTGCTTCCGTTGTTTTTCCAGTCGTCTCTTCGTTGTCATCAATCGAAGGTTTAACATCCAACACTTGGTTGATACGACCAACAGATACGGTTACACGAGGTAACAAGATGAAAATGATCGACAATAACAAGAATCCCATAATGACTTGCATAGCATACGATGAGAAAACGATCATGTTACTAAACAACGTCAAACGAGCTGCTCCAACTGTTGCTTGATTGATGATGATTGCACCGATTCCGTATACTGCCAAAGTCAAAGTACTGGAGATAAAACTCATGCCCGGATTCATCAAGGCCAATACTCGGTTAGCAAACATATTCGTATCGGTTAAATCTTTATTAGCTTTATCAAATTTCTTGTTTTGGTAGTCTTCGGCGTTATAAGCGTGAACTACTCGGATACCGGAAAGATTTTCGCGAGTGACCAAATTCAAACGGTCAGTCAAACTTTGGATCATCTTGAATTTTGGTTGAACCATTAACAAAATAAATGTCAGCATCAAAATCAAAACTACTACCGCAACAGCTGTGGCCGTTGTCCATTGCCAACCTTTGTTAGCAATCTTAGTAATTGCCCAAATAGCAGTGATTGGTGCTTTGATGATAACTTGTAGACCCATAGCGATGAATTGTTGCAACTGAGTCAAGTCATTGGTTGAGCGTGTTAACAAACTTGAAACAGAGAATTTTTTGATGTCTTGTGTTGAATAATCCATAACTTGGTTGAAGACATCTTTTCGCAAACGAGCCGTGAAGCCTGCCGCTACGTGAGCCGCAAAATAGCCAACGATAATCGATGCGATGGCACTTAAAATTGAAAATAGGATCATCATCATCCCTGGTTGGAGAATTTGGTTCACCGTCGTACCATGTTGCTCTAGTTTTTCTGTGATAGTTGACATGTAACTAGGAATTTCTAGTTCTAGCCAAACTTGTAAAACAATAAAAATCAAACTGATACCAATCATTGAATATTCTTTTTTATTCAATCTTTTGAATAGTTTTATAGTTCCTCCTCTAGTTCGCATGCGAACTATTACTGTAAAAAAACACTATTTCGTATTTTCTTTGATTTGTTTAAGTACCTTGAAAAAGACCTGCAAATCCTCGTCGTCGATACCTTTACGCAATTGTGCTTCTGTTCTAATGGCTCTCTTATCCATTTCGCGCATAATATCCAGGGCATAATTGGTCAGATTCAAGCATTTGACCCGTGCATCATTCTCGGCTGGCGTCGTATAGATTAAACCATTCTTGACCATCCGTTGAACTAAGCCACTCGCCGTAGACTTACTGATGTACATGCCTTTCTCCATATCTTTTTGAATAACTTGTTGACCATTGTGACTGTAAATATAGCCCACGGCCATCCCTTGCAAACGAGAGACCCGATCAGTAGCCGTCTTGTCCTCGAAAGGATTCTTGCCCTCCTTTTGACCTTCGTGATGAATATAACGACCAATATGTAACGAAACATCTCTAATACTAAAAGCAATCATTTTTTTATGATCTATCATCATTCCCACCTCATTTGTTCGTATGCGAACTATATTAATTCTTTCTGTAATCAAAGTCAATCTTTTTCGGTAAACAAATTATTTTACAAATACATTCATCAACGTTATTATTTTCAATCTAATGAAAATTTGGAGATAAATAATTATGCATTCAATTGAAACAGAAAGATTGATCATCCGCCCTTTACAACCTAAGGATCACGATGATCTACAAGCCATTATTTTGGACCCCGAAGTAGTCAAATATACCCGTTATCGTGACACCACTACCCCAGAATCCTTCACTAAAATTTTTGAAGAGCACTTCTTAACTGAAACAAAGTATACCTTTGGCATCGAAGACAAACTCAGCCGTCATATAATTGGATTTTACGAATTTCATCCTTCAAAAGATACTGGCATCTTAACTTATGCCTTGGGACAAAGTGCTTGGGGTCATGGTTACGTGGCCGAAGTTGGCAGAGCTATGATGAAATATGGTTTCACTGAATTAAATTTCCAACGTATCGAAGCTCACTACGCCAACCTCAATCCTCGTTCCGGCCGTGTCATGTCTAAAATGGGCATGCGCGATTTGGGTGAAGTCGAAGTCTTTACCTTTCCCACCGGCGGAGTAGTTCACGTCTTAGCCTACGAATTAACTAAAGATGATTGGTTGAACGGTAAACAAGAGCAAGCCGTTTAGTTGTATTTCATCTTTCATTTTTAAAAAATTGTGTTAAAAAACAGGCCATCCTTCTTTGGATGACCTGTTTTACTATCTAAATAACTATATTAAGAATTATCATTTTAAATGTACGATTTAAATTTTTCAGTGATAATCACCAATACTTAGCTGGCGTTCTTTGGCGGCTGCTGAATTTCATGGAAGACGGCAGTGACCCATGAGCCAAACCATTTAAGCAGCTGTAATTTGCATCCGCCCATTCCGCTTTGAATGATAAAGATTTTGATCGACCCGTGTATAAAAATCGTTCGGTTTACTATCAGCTTTAGCAATCATAGACACACCAACTGAAATCGAAATATTGATTTTTTTACCATTAATATCAACATCCAAATGATTCAAAGCTGCAAAGATTTGCTTGACGATTGATTTCGTTGCCTGCAAATCATAGCCAGGAAAGAGAATATTGAATTCCTCGCCACCGGTTCGATAAAATTTAATTTTAGAATCATTGGCTTCAATGATTGTTTGGACAACGCTGGCCGTATGCTGCAAAACTTTATCCCCAGCTAAATGTCCATAAGTATCATTAACTTGTTTGAAGTGATCGATATCAAACATCATCATCGACAAGTCTAATTTATTATTCGTACTATTGTTAAAGAGATGTTGCATTTCTGACTCGTACGCCGCATAATTTTCAATTTTTGTCAGCGCATCGTGGTTAGCAAATTCCAACAGATGCATCTTCAATTGTCCATCACGTAAAATCATCGTCACATAACTGTATTGGAAAGCCATAAAAATCATTAAATAAAGGTATTCTTCTCCATAAACCTTCCACGAAAAACCAAACTTTATCTTCATATAAAGCCACAACAAGGCACAGAAGAAAGCTCCTGGTAAAATGTAAGCTTTAAATGTGTAAGTATTTCCCTGTTTTCGCCGGAAATAATTCAAGGTTTCGTAATAACAGATCAAGGTAATCCCATGACACCATGATTCCCAATAGCCGATCGAACCATTGAAAGCTAAGTAGAATAACATAATTGGAATAAAGTAATAATACTTCATGCGGATATTTAAAAAGTACGCACAAAAAATCAATGCCAGCAACTGAAAATTCATAAATTCCCAGGAAATTGCTGTCCCTACTACACTGGCCTGCATACTAAAGATAAGGATCAAGACATACAAAATACCAAACCAAGCATTCAATTTATCATCATCAATATTGAGATTCTTGCGATGAACATAACTTTTTAACTCATCGTATAGCACCTGATAGAATGTGAATACTCCTAAAACAAAGAATAAGCCTGTAATAAACGGTGAAACCCGCCAAACATTCCATGTCAAAGGTTACGAAGCCTCCCACTGATCAATTTTTAATTATTTCCATTTAACGATACTATTAAAAATATATTTTTTAAATAGAAAAATAATTATTTTATATAAATCATTCAAAAGCTCCGCATCGCTGTACTAAATTAAATCCTTATGGATTTCCTGCATTCCGCGTTCGATTTTTTCCAATTCATCCGAATAATCGTGCAACTTATCACCATACTTATCAACTAACGCTTGATTGGCATCGGTCTTATAACGTAATTTGTGTTCCAAACTAGCCCACATATCCATGCCGACAGTGCGAATTTGAATTTCTACTGGCACATCGACTGGTCCGGTAGATTGAAAAACAGGCACTTTTACGATCAAGTGCAGACTACGATAGCCACTTGCCTTAGGGTGCTTGATATAATCCTTGCGACGTAACAGCGTTACATCAGTTTGGTGCGTTAACATTTTTTCAACGCTGTAAATATCATCGAGATAATTCGTTATAACTCTTATTCCAGCAATATCATAAATATTCTTTTGGATACTCTCAGCCGTTAAGTCATAGCCCTTGCGTTCAGCTTTTTGTAGCAGGCTCTGCATATCCTTCATTCGTGATTCCATATGATGGATCGGATTGTAATCGTAATTAACTTGGAATTCAGCGTCCAAGTTTTCTAATTTCGTACTGATTTCCCTTTGTCCAGATTGATAAAGTTGAGACATTTTAATTAATTTAGCAAGTTCATTGATAGCCGGACGGTTCTCTAAGCCACCCAATTGTGAACGTAATTTTTTTAAATTAAGAACATTTTGTCGTTCTAATATCATATTCCCATCCTTTTGAATAAAATAAAAAACAACCTCGAAAGGTTGCTTCTATTCTAGCTCAAATTGCTTTAATTTGGAGCGGATATAATTCCAAACTTTTTGATCATGCGTGTCGATCGTATCTGGAAAGTATTTTTGAAGATCATCCTGGATGAATCGTTCATTGATCCGATACCATTCATCCTCGGCCTCAGCATTCTCAAAAGTATTGAAATAAAATGGATCGTCAATCGTTAACAAAGTGTTCAATATCAAGTCTTTATCCATAACATCCTCCCTAAGCAAAGAATATTATTCTAACACAAATTTAAATATATAACTCTGTTTCAGCTGGTTTAGTTTTACCGATAACTTTACCATTGTGAACTGACAGCAAAACTTCAGCATGCTTGTTCAAAGCATCATAGAAATTGTGAGCATTGATCAAAACAAAATTAGCTGGTTTACCCACTTCAATTCCGTATTGGTCTTGAACGTGCATAGCTTGTGCTCCGTTGAGCGTAATGAACTTGTAGGAATCCATGATCTGTTGATGGCCCATCATTTGCGTAGCGTGCAAGCCTTCAGCCAAAACATCATACATATTGCCGTTACCCATTGGGTACCAAGGGTCTTTAATATCGTCTTCGCCAAAAGCCACATTGATTCCTTCGGCATCTAATTCCTTAACTCTTGTCAAACCACGACGCTTAGGATAAGTATCGAAGCGACCGCCAAGATACATATTTACCAATGGATTAGAAATGAAATTCATCTTGGATAATTTCAGTAGACGCATCAATTTGTACATGTAAGCATCGTTATACGAACCCATAGCGGTAGTATGCGAGGCAGTTACTAAATCTCCTGAACCACTTTCATAAGCTAAAGTGGCTAAAGTTTCCAAACTTCTTGAACTAGGATCATCGATCTCATCAGTATGAGCATCGAATAAGAGGTCATTTTTTTGAGCCAAATCGAAAGCAAATTTTAATGATTCGACTGAATATTCACGGTTAAATTCATAATGAGGAATGGCTCCAACCACATCAACACCAAGATCAACGGCTTTTTCCATCAATTCCTTGCCGTTAGGGTATGACAAAATTCCTTCTTGTGGAAAGGCGACTAATTGCAAAGTCATCCAATCTTTGACACTTTCACGAACATCGATCAAAGCCTTCAAAGCTTTCAAACTTGGATCAGTCACATCAACGTGGGAGCGTACGAACTGGATTCCGTGACTGGCCTGCATCTTCAAAGCTAAAATGGCCCGTTTTTTGACATCTTGATAAGTCAGATCTTGTTTACGTTCGGTCCAAATACGAATGCCATCAAACAAAGTGCCATTCTCATTCCACTCCGGTTGTCCAGCCGTCAAAGCTGCATCCAAATGAACGTGAGGATCGACGAACGGTGGCAACAGTAATTTCTCGTGGCCAACAATAACTTCTTCACCGTCTTTTGGTTCCAGATGTTCAGCAATCTCAACAAATTTGCCGTCTTCAATACGGACATCTTTGGCTGATTGATTTTGAATCTTCACTTGTTGTAATAACATCGTCATACACTCCTCTGAATTTTTGGTATAGTATACAATTCCAAGTTGACATTGACAAATATCTACTTTAGACTATCAACAATATAATTCTTTTAAGTCAGTCACAGAGACTGATGCGGTAAATTAGGAATCGGGGACTGCCTAAGCGCGGCCTCCTTTTTTACTGCCTAAGATTACGGGGGTAAAAATGGATAAAAAAGAACACATTCAAGCAACAACATCTGACCAGCGTTCCATGTCCAAATGGGATATGTTCGCTACCTGGATTGGAGCCAATGCCAACAACGGAACTTGGTATATCGGTGGCGTCATTGCGGCCGTCGGTTTGATCAAGGCATCTAGTCTGTTAGTTATTGTCGGTTCAGTTTCTTATGTTCTCTTAGCTTTAGCTTCATATATGGGATACAAAACTGGTCTGCCAGCAATGGCTTTGACGAGACCATCATTTGGTGTCAAAGGCTCTATTCTGCCATCGATCGTCAATGTCATTCAGTTTATCGGTTGGGCCGCTATCAACACATTCATCGCAGCCACTTCGATCAGTTTTATTTTGAAAGATATTCTCGGTTGGGACAATTCAGCGTTCCACAATCAATTCAGTATTATCATTGGAATTGTAGTCATGTCTATTTTACATCTAATCAGTATTTCATTAGGTGAAAAATCAGTTAAATGGATCGAACGATTTGGAATAATTTTAGTCATTATTCTCGTCGTTTGGGAATCAGTCGTCATTTTAAAGACTGTACCATTTCACGATATCGTCAAATGGCAACCAGCAGCCAAATTTCAACTGCCTAGCGGTAAAATCGTCGATATTTTAGCAGCTTTCAACTTGGCTTGGGTCACTGCAGCAGCTGATTTCAGTCGCTTTACGAAAGATAAACACGCTGCCACTACGGCTTCATTCTTAGGCGCCAATATCGGTCTGTTCTGGTTTGCTTTCATCGGTTTGATTGCCACCATCGCCACGGCTATCACGATCAACAAGTTCGATCCCAATAATGCTGATCCTAGTACGATTGCTGCCAAACTTGGTCTAGGAATCCTAGCTATGCTGGTCATTGTTATTACCAGTACCACTGCCAATGCAGTCAACTTAATGGCCGCCGGTTCAGCTTTAACTAATATCTTTCACCGTCTAAAACTGACTCCAGCACTTTGGATCGTGACTTTAGTAGCCACCGTTATGACCTTTATTCCGGTCTACATTGCCAGTTTCTTAACTACTTTTGAAACTTTCTTGGACGGTATCGGCATGTTCTTAGGACCTGAAATTGCTATTTTCTTAATTGATTTCTTCCTAATTAGAAATAAGCATTATTCAGTTGACCAATTCTCAAAGCCACAAGGTTTTTATTGGTACACCAAAGGTATTAATCCCATCGCCATTATTACTTGGATCATTGGAGTTCTCAGTTACCTTGGTTTAAATAAATTGAGCTTTATCGTTTCAACTGTTGGTGCCACCTTCCCAGCCATGATCATCACTGCTATTTGTTACTACCTAGCAACTCGTCTGATCAACTCCACAGCCCCACAGAAAAATAAGTAAAATCAATAATACTGGCGCTGTAATTGAAATTACGCCCTAAAGACATCGTTTGGGGAAAAAATAATAGACTGAAATCCATAAAATACTCCTTTGGATATCAGTCTATTATTTTTGTGTAAATTAACGATTTAATTACTGTAAAAAATCTGTAAATTATTTTGCTGTGGCTCGTTTATGCCACAAATAGATACCTACTAACAAAATCACACTGATAATACAGGATAAACCAAAAGTAACGTGCATCCCATCAATAAAGAGCTGCGGTTTACTTGGTAGATAAGACTTGACCCGACTGCCATTGATAATTGACATCGATCCAAACAATAAGGTTGTCGACATTGCCGAACCAACTACCATACCAACAGTTCTGGCTAAACTGTAGACACTGCCGGCCGAGCCATAGTCTTTTTCAGCCACGTTATCCATAACTAAAACATTATTGGGTGAATGGAACAAGCCATTACCTAACCCAGCCAGAGCCGCTCCGATTGCGAAAATTAAGACCGTGTTATGTAAACCACTGACAACGTAGAAGATTTGTCCAAAACTAATAATTGCTAAACCAATCAAAGTAATCTTAAACGGATCATGTCGATCGGCTAAACCACCTGACAAGGGTGCGATGAATAGCTGTACGACTGGGAAAATCAATAAGAAGAAACCACTGAATAAAGGACTGAATCCCCGCGCATTCTGCAAGTAAAATGGTGCTAAGACGTCAAAGAAGAAATCGACAATAAAGACCATGAAACAGGCCAACAGCTCCATCGTAAACCACTTATTTTTGAATAATTTTACTGGCAAGATCGGTTCAGATTGCTTGCTTTCATAACGGTAAAGCATGATTAACAAAATTAATCCGACAATCGTCAAACAAAGAATTCGCCAATCACTCCAACCTAATTGCTGACTCATCAAAATGCCGACAAACATGCTGGTGAAGCCGACTAATAAAAGTAGCGAACCAATCAGATCGAAACCTTCATTAACAAAGGTTTTATCCAAACTGCTGGGCAAATATTTAAATAAGATTATCGTTGCTATAATTCCGATCGGTACATTCAACCAAAAAATAATGTGCCATGGGAAAAAGTTCAATAAAATCCCCCCGATACTTGGGCCAATGATTCCGCCTAAAGAAACAAACGACCCCATCCACCCCAAGGCTTGCCCACGTTGATCATCTGGAAAAACTTCGACGATGATACCATTTGAGGTTGCCATCGTCATTGCGGCTCCGATTGCTTGCAGACTTCTAGAAATAATTAAAAATAGCCAGCTAGTCGACAATGCACACAGAGCAGAGCTGATCAAAAATATCATCGTTCCCCATTTGAAGAATTTGATTTTGCCATACTTGTCCCCGAGTTTTCCAAAAATCATCAGAGTACTGCTCATCACGATCAAGTACATCGTCACGACCCAATTTATCAAACTCATATTGGTCTTTAATGCCTTACTCAACACTGGTAGTGCCACAGTGACAATGCTACTATCAAGTGTAGACATGAAGGTGACTATCCCTATACCAATCAGGATCATCGTCAAGTTTTTATCCTTTTTTTGTTCCATAATCCGCCTCAATACTATATATTTATATATATAGATTAATACACAGTTTCTTTTTAGTAAAGGAGATTTAAATGGCACGTTCAAATACGCTTCAATACATCATTTTAGGATTGTTGACCCGTCAACCAATGACTGGTTATGACATCAAACAAACTTTCGATAAAGAAAAGGCCGAATTCTGGAGTGCCCCTTTCAGTCAGATCTATCCGGAATTGAATCGACTCCTAAAAGAGCAATTGATCAGTTTAGTAGAGAATACTGACGAAAGTTCGCGTAAGAAGACTTATCAAATAACCGCTAAAGGCCATGATTACTTCCACGACTGGCTCTGCTTACCATTGGCGCCTACTACGATTGAGATCAATAACGACGATTTTATCTTACGTCTACACTTCTTGGGCGTTCCACATAAAAAAGAACTCAACCAATTGTTGGAGTTGCGTTGTCGCACTCTTAACGTTGAGATTGCCCAGTTGGAATTAGAACTCGCTGAAGTCGTCAATCACCCCGAACAATTTGGCCGGGAACTTATTATTGAAAAGGAATTAGCTAATAAGAAAGCTGACGTCAAACTTTGGAAAAAAGAAATCAAACGTAAATAATCTTGACGAAAAAAGGATTTCATAGTGACTGAATGATGATTCTTTTTCAAGTTTGGTTGTTCACTGCCGTCTTCCATGAAATCCCGGCGGATTGCTGGAACGCTGTGAGAGCAACTTAGAGCCAATTACGGTTCAAATTGTCTCTAAGCTTGTCTGTCTCTAAACTGGCAAAGTACGCCAGCCAAGAGACTACCACGGCTGAGCATCCGTCGGGATTCCACTCCAGACTAAACGGTTTTTTATTTGTTTTACATTAGTAGTATTAAAATTTTATATATAAAAATTCGATACTTTATTTAAAACAATACTAAAAAGGCCATCCAGTTGTTTTTTGGATGACCTATTAGTATATCTAAATAATTGTATGTAACCAAAGTTGAAAAAGAACTAAATGATCAGTTATTATGAGATCCTTTTTGTTGAATAATACTATAATCATAATTTTTTCATAATTAAATAATTTATTTGAAGTCCATTTCTCAAATGTCATATCGTGTCAGCCTACTCTGCTAGTCTATAACAGTAATACAATTTAGGAGGATTTGATATGAAAAAATATTATGGACCAATTGTTATGGGGTTAGCAATTTTGATGGCAGCAGCACCAGTTGTGACTGCCACAACAGTAAAGGCGGACGTAAATAATAACGCACCTATTACTCAGAATTCTTATGATGAAACTCATGCCGGAGTTGAAGAATTTAACAAAGTTCAAATTAGAGTTGATGCTCTAAGAGATTCTGGTAAATATAGTAAAGCTCAAGATCTTACTCTATTTACCAGAGAGATGAATATTGCCAATAGTATTGGTTCTCATACTGATGCACAAATTATGCAAATGTCAAAACAACTAGAAGCATATCTAGATAAAGGAGATATTGGTTATTCTGTCTATGGTGATGATTTTTTAATTCCATCCGATGTTGATCACAACCATATTAGTACGCCATACGTTGAAGTGGCAACGGTTTTCACCTTTGATGCGCTCAACAAGAAACAAACTCAACAGATTCCTGTAAAAGGATTCACCGTTCTTGATAATAGTGGAAATGCTACTGATGGTAAAGTTACCATGTGGCTAGATGATCAAGAACACCTTCACATCGACCCTAACTTTACTACTTCAAAATATGATGATAGTTACATTGATATCAGTGTCTTAGAAAACGGCGACCCATACAATCCTAAAAAGACTTCATCAGCTTGGACTGCAAACAAGAGTGTCGTTACAACAAGTCACATGTCATACCTCTTCACTTATGAAGGCAAAGCCGTTGGCAACCGTGCTTTAGGTGCTCACTCAGCTTGGTTCACTGACCGTTATGCTACAATCAATGGTGAAAAGATGTATCGTGTCGCTACTAACGAATGGGTTAGAGCATCTGATGTTGAATAATTTTTACGCAATATCTTAATAACTAAAAAGACGTCTGGGAAAATTTTCCTAGACGTCTTTATTTTTTAGATTTTAACAATTGCGATTCCAATCAAGCCTGGTCCAGTGTGGACTCCCAAAGCAGGTCCCACTTGGCCAACGAACTCTTGTTGACCCTTGATGTCATTGTCATGCAACAGTTCTAGCATTTTTTGACCGCCAGCTTCATCAGCACCATGACCTATGGCCAAAAGATACTTCTTATCATCGCCCAAAAATTCTTGAGCGTAACTGAGCATCAACTTTTGACCTTTTTTAACGCCACGTGGTTTAGCCGCAATCGTGTAAGAACCATCGGCCTTACAAGTAATGATCGGTGCCAATTTCAAAGCACCTCCAATAGCTGAAGCAACAGGACTGATACGTCCGCCTGCCCGCAAGTATGTCAACGTTGGGATACAGAAATACACGATGGCATTTTTGATCATTGATTCTACTTTCGTAGCTACTTCTGCAAAAGGAGTACCTTCGTCGATCAAATTTTTAGCACCAACTGCAATCAAACCTGAAGCTACCGCTACTTGTTTCGTATCAAAGTACTTAGTTACAAAACGGTCGTCATCTTCCAAAAATACTTTTAGAAAATTAAACGTACCACTCAAAGCTGAAGATACTGAGATAGAAATAATGTGCGTGTAGCCGTCAGCCGCAATTTGGTTCAAAGTTTTTTGAATTGACTCACCAGATGGTAAAGATGTCTTAGGAATTTCAACTGGAAGGTTTTTATAAACTTCCTCAGCTGAAATTTCGATCCGGTCCAAGTAAGTTCTATCATGGTAAGTAATTTGCATTGGTAATTCATAAATACCAGGTTTATCGAGATATTCTTTTGGCAAATCGCAACAGGAATCTACCAATACAGCAATCTTTTCCATTTATTATTAACTCTTTTCGTCTAAATTATTGGTTTCAAGCATTAATATTTTTTTCGTAATTAGTTTGGTAGCGAAAGCCATCGTTACCATTTCAACCATCAAATAAGCTGATGATTGATTTTTTTCGGAGAGTATTTGCCCTTCTTCACGATGATTCAACATTCGCAAAGCTAGTTCCTGTTTCTCACAGAAGAAGTCAAAAGCTTTGGCGATCCCACCATTGAGGTTGGTTTGAATCTCGAGTCCTTCTTGAATATCGCTAATAGAAACGACTTGCTTCAAGAACGTAATGGCAATCAAATAAGCTAAATGTTCGCGCGTATAACGCTTCTTTTCTGGATGCGGCAAAAGGCCGTTTTTTACATAGTTATTGACCATCGACGTCGTTACAACAGGACCATCCTCTAACCAAATAGGACCAATATATTTATCTACTAAGGTCAATAATTGATCTCGATATAAATCTAGTTCTGGTAGGTCCTCAAATCTAGGTAGACGATAGTTCTCCATTTTATCTAGCCATGCTTGCAATTCATCCATTAGAAGCGCTCCCTTTTGTAATTACTGTTATAATTTATCATAGTTATAGTAACTATTCAATCTAGTTTTAAAAACTAGATAACAAATTCATGTGAATTATTATAATTTTGATAACAAAAAAAGCTTGGCATCAGTCCAAGCTCTCCTTCAAATTGTATTCTCTGCGACCAAAAGCAATGACAATTGCCACGCCCGCAGCTGTTAATAATGCGATATAGCCAATATTACGATTGAAGTTAGCATCGCCGAGGTATAGATCACCTAACAATGTTGCCAAAACGGCCGTCCAAATCCCAATCATCTGGAATCTTGTAAAGGCACTGCCAGTCTGACTTCTTCTTTCTCTCTTCGTAATATATGGTAGTACAAATCCTAAACCAATTAAAACAATAATAGCTATAAAGTTGATCGTCAATTCATACCACCACATTGGTGATGCGAATGGTACATCTTGTGGTCCGATGGCAGCAAGCGTAGCGATTCCAGTAATTCCCAGACACCACCAGCCAACGGCCAATGACATAGCTTTATTTTTAATATAAACATAACCAGAATGATAAATATCATCACGCATTCTCACTTTGATAAAGGACCAGAAGATCCAACAAGTAACACCCGGTGAAATAATACCATTCAAATTCAAGAGCCAATTGAAAATATCTTTCATATTTGGCAAAAGAATTCCTAAGAACATAATAAAAGCACTCAATCCAACTGTGAGTAGGTAGCCATTGATTGGCAAACCAGCTGAATTAGTCCGTCTCAAGAATTCAGGCATGTATTTATTACCTGTATCTGAGATCAACATTCTCGTCATAGCATTTAATAATACGGCTAACAAAGCAGCCAAATAAAAAATTTCAGTAAGAGCAAATAAGTACATCAAAGTATTTCCCATGTGGAATCTTTGACCTAAAGCTTGAAAGGCATAATATGAGCCGTTGATCTTCAAGTCATTAGGCAAATGATAGGCATTGAAAAATACTCCCAAAGAAAATGATCCAAAGATCGTTAAGAAACCGGTCATCAGTGACAACATGATCATGGCCTTAGGAAAATCTTTGTTAGGATTACGCATCTTGGTTACAAAGGGAGCAATTCGTTCAGCCCCGTTGATAGCAAAGATCAAGAATCCCAAAGTAGTTAAATAATGGAGATTAAACGTTGGTACGATCGTGTGCATCGTTAAGGGTTTAGTCGCAATGTGTCCGCCCATCATCAAAGCCGTAACGGTCATGATAACGAATAAGACTGTCATACCAAACATGGCGACTCCACCGATCGTACTCAGTACCTCCAAGGAATGTTCAAAACGTGATTGAATAATAATGAAAAAGACAAAAATCAGCAGCGTGAATAAAGCAAATTTACTATTCGACATAATTGTCTGTAACTTTGCATCCCCGAAGTAGACCCAGCCGATAGCGACTGCAATCGTATTAGCAGTATCAACTACGTAGGGTATCGATGCGGCCCAATAAGTCCAGGCGGCAAAGTAACCCATAAACTCCCCACTAGTCTCTCTGACCCATGATGTCAAACCTCCACCGTCGTCATCGAAGGTCGAGCCCAATTGGCCCACCATCAACGAGTACGGTACAACATACACGGCAATCATAATAATCCAGGACGTTATAACGCCCATCCCTTGATTTTGGAAGTTGTAAGTTAAATCGTCGAAACCAACAACTGTCACAAAATCCATCAAGGCCAATACTGGCCAGCTTATGTATCTCTTCTTTGTTTCTAGTTCTGTCATGGCGTTTTCCTCAAGTGAAAATAAATCATTCTTCCCAATTTATTCACCTAACGGTTATTTCAAATATACAATATTTTTCGAATAAAAGGAGGAAAATGATTTAAAAATATTAAAAAATTAAAGCGCTTACTTACCCGACATGACCGCAATCTATCCAGACTGCCTTTTGGTGTACATTATGGAAAGTTAAGCAACTCGAAATATTTTACCAAAAAAAAACTTGCTATGATATAGAAATCGTATTACAGCTATATTTCAAAAGATGTATTCATCTTTAGAGCAAAAAAGCCACCTAGTTTTTCTAGACGGCTTTTCTATTCAAATAATTAAGCTTCTTTGAGATTATATTCTTTCCAACCAAAGGCGACCACTAAGGCAATTCCCACGATACTGATCACAACGATTGAAATGATATTGTGTTGGTAATTTGAACCACCAAGGTACAAATCTCCAACAATCGTCAGGAAGATGGCAGCCAAGATACCTGTCCATTGTAGGCGCGTGAAAGCAGAACCAGTTGTACTGCGGTTTTCACGACGAGTAACATATGGCAAAACAGTACCCAAGCCGATCAAAACGATGATAGCAACGAAGTTAATAACCAATTCATACCACCAAGTAGATGTTCCGAAACTGACATCTTGAGGTCCAATTCCGAAGATCGTAGCTACGGCTGTGATGATCAAGCACCACCAACCAACAGCCAAGGCAACTTTGTCATTTTTGATATAAACATAGTCTGAGGGGAATTTTTGACTATCTTGTCTGATCTTAATGAATGCGAAGAAGATCCAGCAAGTAACACCTGGTGAAATAATTCCGTTCAAGTTTAAGAGCCAGTTGAAAATATCATTCATACTTGGCAAGAAAATACCCAACAACATGATGAAGGCACTCAAACCACAAGTCAACAAGTATCCATTAACTGCATAGATCAACAAACCGATAGTTGTTAGATAATGCAAGTCGAACTTAGGAATAATTGTGTGAATATTCATCGGTTGCGTAGCGATATGGCCACCCGCAGCCAATCCAGCAAATGTCATCAGTACGAACAAAACAGTCATACCGAACATGGCGATTCCACCGATCGTACTCAAGACTTCCAAAGAACGTTTGAATCTTGACTGTACAAAGATAAAGACGACGAAAGTAACTAAAGTCCAAAAAGCAAACCAGCCATTCGACATTTGACTTTGCATCTTAGCATTACCGTTGTAAGCCCAACCTAGACCAACAACGATCGAATTAGCAGTATCGACAACGTAAGGAATCGAAGCTGCCCAGTAAGTCCAAGCTGTGAAATATCCTAAAAATTCACCACTCGTACCTCTGACCCATGAAGTAAGTCCCCCACCTTCATGATTAAAAACTGAACCTAATTGTCCAACCATTAATGAATATGGAATAACATATAAAAATAGCATGATAACCCAAGAAGTAATAACACCCATACCTTGGTTTTGAAAGTTATAAGTTAAATCATCAAATCCAATTACGGTAACAAAATCCATTAAGGCTAAAACCGGCCAGCTTATATAATTCTTTTTTGGTTCCAGAGTTTCCATTAAATAAGCCCCCATAAAAACATAAATTAAAATACATTTTTAAATTCTACACTTATTGCCATTAATTAATAGATTCTGGAATCGTTTACTTCACTTTTTTTGATTATTCTTGACTTATTCCGTCAACTTCTAAAGTTTTGGTCAACAAATTATCCGCTAAAACTGACAAATTCGTACTGTCAAAATCCTCGTGACGCATTGCTGTGTGCAAGATGCCAACCATCCCCCAACAACAGTAGTTCAAAATATATTCACTGTGTTCCTCATGAGTAAAAGGAATAACTCTTTGACCATCCCTGACAGTCATTTCAATCAGTTTTGACATCAATTTAGAATCTGGATTACGACATAACACGCCGATCATTTTCTCGTTAGCTTCGATATACGTCAAAATGTTTTTGAAAAAAGCCGTTCCAATAATTTCTTGATTTTCAGGTACCACAAATTCCCGCAGCATTTGTTCAAAGTGCTGCAAGACATAATCCTCTGTTTTGTTCAATAGATCGTAAATATCTTCGTAATGCAGATAAAAAGTCCGGCGGTTGATGTCCGCTTTATCGGCTAAATTTTGAATCGTGATCTCATTGATTGGTTTTTGCAACATCAGATCGATAAAATTCTTGCGGATCAAGTTTTGAGTTCGTCTAGTTCGGCGATCATTTTCGTTCATAATGTATTCCTTTCTAATGCACATATTAGGTAGATCTGTGCACTAAAACACAGACTCCTATCTTTTGTTTATTGTTCCTTTGATGCCCTCCCCATAAAATAATCAATATCAGGAGGTACAAATTATGTATTTAACTTTTAAAGACTTACGACATGATAAATTAAAATTCAGTGCTTTAGGTTTAATAATTTTCTTAATCGTCTTTTTGGTACTCTTCATCACCGGTCTAGCCAATGGCTTAGCCAATGACAGTGGTTCAGCTATCAAAGAGACTTCAGCTCAAAGTTTTGTTTTACAGAAAGGTTCACAAGCTCGATTGAACCGTTCAGAACTGTCGGCAACTGATTGGAACAAATTCAAAAACAAGTATCACGGTTCCGCCGCCAAGTTGAGCGTCAATCAAGCCACCATCCAAAAGACCAACAATGCCAGTAAAAAGACTGACATCACTTACTTTATGATCGATGCCAACAGTTTTTTAAGTCCCAAACTCACCAGTGGTCAAAAATTAACTAATAAAGATAACAATCAAGTTGTCGTCTCTGACAAATTGAAGTCTTCCGGTTATAAAATCGGTAGCTCAATCAAAGACTCCGCTAGTGGTCAAACTTTCAAAATTGCCGGTTTCACTGACAATAAGGCTTATTCACACACACCAGTAATTTATTTGAATCAGAAACAAGCCCAAAAAGTTTTACCAATGAAAACTGGCTTCAATGCCATTGCTTTAAAGAAAAATCTTAATAGCAGTTCAAAATATCAAGTGATAAATAAAAAGACGCTGATCAACGCTATCCCCGGTTATTCGGCAGAACAAGGCTCGCTTTACTTAATGGTCGGCTTCCTTTACATTATCTCCTTATTCGTTCTAGCTGTCTTTTTCTACATCATCAACTTACAGAAGCTCAACGATTTTGGTACTCTCAAGGCTTTAGGAACTGACACCTCCTACTTAGTAAAACACGTTTTAAGCGAAATGGGAATCTTAGCCATCGTAGCTATTTTAGTATCTTTCCTAATAACTTATCTGATCGAACTAAAGATGCCAGCTTCAATGCCATTCAGTCTCAGTCTACCGGTTCTCTTAGGAACTGGCGGTCTATTCCTACTTATTACGCTAATAAGTGCCATTCTTTCACTGATTAAAGTTGTGAAAGTCGATCCAATCACAGCCATAGGAGGTAACAATTAATGACAAATATTCTCGAATTGAATCACATTATTAAAAACTATCCCGATGGACAACAAGTCAATGAAGTTTTAAAAGACATCTCTTTTCACGTTCAAAGAGGTGAATTTGCGGCTATCGTCGGTCCCAGTGGTGCTGGTAAAAGTACTCTATTGACTATCATGGGCGCTCTACTGACACCATCATCTGGAACCGTTAGCCTGAATGGTCAAGACATCAGTAAGTTATCCAAAAAACAACAAACCTCCGTCCGACTCAATAACATCGGCTTTATCTTTCAAAATTCCGACTTGATCCCCTATTTAAAAATTTCTGAACAATTGCAGTTCGTTCAAAAAATATCTCAAAAACCAGCTATCGATGCCAACGAATTATTAACAAAATTAGGTTTAAAACATCGCCTTAACAGTTATCCCAACGTTTTATCCGGTGGTGAAAAACAGCGAGTCGCCATCGCCCGAGCTTTTATCAATCAACCTGATTTAATTTTGGCCGATGAACCCACTGCTAGTCTGGATTCCAAACGTGGTCGCGAGGTCGTTCAAATCATTCAAGAAACCGTGCATCAAGAAAACAAAGCTGCCGTCATGGTAACTCATGATGAAAGAATCCTAGATCTAGTCGATTCGATTTGGCAAATTGAAGATGGACAATTAAAAAAAGTGAGATAATTATCTCACTTTTTTATTTTTAAGAGATTAAAAAAACGTATTGCAAATTATCTGCAATACGTTTTAGTTTATTTTTATTAAAACCGGTTTGCTCCACTCTCTAGTTCTAAGCGTCGATCTCGTCATTTTCAATTTCTTTGAGTCCTAAAGTAACGTTTTCTTTAGAATTCTCAACAGCATCGAGTCCAACCAAAGCAACCATATCAACTGGAATACTGTGGTATTCTTCAGTACTGTCGATTTTGTCATCATCAGTGACCATGGTTGTTGGTCTCAAAATAACTGTTCTGAATTTACGCTTGTTCAAATTATCTTCAGCGTCACGTTTCGTTTGGATGTAACGTTTGTTAGCACCAGGAATATCGTCAGCCGAGATATAAACGAAAACTGGAACATTATTTTCTTCTGCGGCATCAGCAATGTTTAGAGCGCTTTGGTAATTGACCTTTTCAAAAGTTAAATTCTCATTAGGTTGTTCCTTGTATTCACCGATCGTATCAACTACTACGTCAGCATCCTTTAAATTCTCAGCCCAGAAGCCTTTTGACAAAGCATTACCAATCTTCCATTCTACTTTGTTGTACCATGATTCGTTGCCCAATGGTTCACCAGTTCTTGAAACACTGACAACCTTGTCGCCATTTTCAATAAATTGTTTAGCAAATTCTCCACCTACGAAGCCATTTGCTCCAAAAATTACTACTTTCTTTGCCATAATTAAGATTCCTCTTTCAATTAATTAACAATTCTATGCAAAATCAGCGAATGCCTCATCAATTGCGTGATAATCGCTGTTTCTTAATTCAACATCAAGTGCTTTTACATTTTGTTCAACTTGTTCTGGTTTTCTCGCACCAGGAATGACGATTGAAATATCGGGATTCTTCATGTACCATGCCAAAATAACTTGGGCAACGCTAGCTTCGTATTTGTCAGCTATCTTGCGTACTTGTTCAACGGCTGCCAATAAATCAGTATATTGAGCCTCAGTATACTGACTAAATTTCTTATGATCGGCGGCACTGTATTTACCAGTCAACAAACCTGATGCTAGTGGGAAATAAGGCACAAAGGAAATATTGTTTGCTCTTAAATATGGGAACAATTCACTTTCCGCATTCCGATGTACCAAACTGTAGTTATCTTCAACAATATCAACCAAACCATCCTTGTTGGCTTCCTTGATTTGATCCAATGAAAAGTTTGAAACGCCGATTGCTCTAATCTTGCCAGCTTTTTTGAGTTCATTCAAAGCTCTGACAGCCTCATCCTTAGGTGTCGTTTCATCAGGAAAATGGATGTAAAAGATATCGATATAATCAGTTTTGAGTCGCTTTAAAGCCGAATCGACCGCTGCCTTTAAAAATTTTGGACTATTATTATTTTTCAAATCATTATCTGGATCTTGAGCGGCTTTAGTAGCGATCACTAATTTACTGCGATCATAATCCTGAATAACATCGCCAATGATCTCTTCTGAACGCCCTAAACCATACATATAGGCCGTATCCAGAGTCGTTATTCCACTGTCAATAGCTTTCTTAACAACGGCATAACCATCCTCGTCCTTTAAATTATCGAATAAATTGTGGCCACCAACTTTATTAGTTCCAAGGCCAATCTTTTTGCTAGTTACTTCTGTGTTGCCAATTTTTATCAAATTATTCATGTATTTTAAGACCTCCTAACTTTGAAACCGTTATCTTCATAATAGCTCAATTAGGGCAAAAAAAATAAGATTATGCATAATTTACATAATCTTATCGATAATATTTTAATCTTCAGAAGGTAATTCTTGACCTTCACGTTCAGATTCAAGTTTATTGCGAACCGCTGCTTCGGTAGCTTTTCTATGTTTAGCAAGTTCACTATTTTCAATTTTGTCTTTAACAACTTCCAATTCGTCTACTTCTTGATGAGCCTCAGGGTTATTACGTCTGAAGATTGCCATAACGCTGTATGCAATATTTTCGCCCATAAGTGTGATCAAAGAACCGAGTAAAATAACTACGATACCGATAATAGTATTAGCCGTCATAGCTTCACCAAGTATCAACAAAGCTAATACTGGAGCCAAAGCTGGTTTAACTAAGAAGATCAAGGAAGCCTGTAAAATACCGACTTTTTCCATTGACACAAAGTACAAACCAAAAGCCACACCAGTAACTAAGATTGAGATGTAAAGCAATAGTGGCAAGTTTTGTAACGTGATTCCCTTGAAGAAAGGAATGTTAGCAAATTCCGCATAATTACTTGGAATCATTCGTGAAACGGCTGGAATGTGGCTGATACCCATCAAAACGCCGAGTTCAGTTGAACCGAACAAGAAAGCTAAACATGTCATAGATAATCCGTTCAAACCGATCTTGTTACCATTGACACGTGACATAACGCCGTACAAACCAAAGATAACTGACGAGATCAAACCGAGAATAATTCCCATCGCACCAGTTAGGTGGAATGGATTGATGATGATCAAAAGACCAACCAATGTTAAAATCAATGCTAAAACGTTAGTTCTTGATAATTTTTCTTTGAGGAACACAAAACCAATGATCAAACCGAAGATTGGGTTGGCACTCAACATGATGGCAATGACTGATGCCTTAGCCATACCGATTGAGATTTGATAGAGCGTCATACTCAAAACTACAATGACAAATCCTGTCAAAGCAATTCTGCCCCAGTCCCCTTTAGAAATTTTTACATTGTTCTTTCTTAGGTAAAGAATTGTAAATGGTAGTAAGGCCAATCCACCGATCAAGAATCGAATGAAGTTCAACTCGATTGGATTGAATTGGTTACCAGCGATTTTTAAAGCAATTTCCATTGAACTGAATAAAAATGTTGGTATTAATATGTATAGAAAACCTTTAAAATTCAAAACTTAATTTCATCCCCATTTTTTGTTAGTGAATATGTTTAGTGTACTCTCATATTTGGGGTCCAAAAAATGAAAGTGTTTCCAATTTCAAAAAATTATTTTGTTAGATGGTTCACTGCCGTCTTCCATGAAATTCTGGTGGACGCTGGAACGCTGTGAGAGC
>NZ_AZEZ01000025.1:43737-46075 GCF_001434275.1 Companilactobacillus mindensis DSM 14500
CTTGAGATATTAATATAGGCAATTTAACTAAATATTAAATGTTTATTAGTAATAAAAAAATTAATTATACAAAAAGACCGTAATTTCTAAATTCATTAAGAATTGCGGTCTTCTTATATTTAAAACTATCTTTATATAACTAATAACTTTACTCAAATATTATATATACCAACTAAACAACGAAAATCCTAGCCTGGAGAGCAAAAGCTGATGGGCTCAGTAGTGGTTTAATCTTAGTCGGCGTTTTTCAGCCGGCTTAGATTACTGCCGAGCTTGAAGACAATTTTTAAATTGGCGAAAAGTCTCTCACTACGTTCCAGCCCAATCAGCTTTTGATCGGAAGGCGGCATACTTATAAATACCCCCTGCTTTTGACCTAAAAACAGCATATTTATAAAATACCTTATTTATTGATAGTCGATTTACTGTAATCTTTACCAGCAGTTAGGTCATATTGAACCAACTTGTAATCTTTCAATAATTGTTTCTGCTTAGCTGTTAAATCTTTGCTTGAAACTCTCTTACCATTTTTATCAACATATAAGTTTGGATTGGAACCTACGCTGTCTTTGGCCATGGCTGGCAATTCTTCTTGAACGCGTGTCAACAAGGCGTAGTATGGTGTAACTTTTTGTTTCATTTGTTTTAGCGCTAAGGGAATAAAACCATTAGGATCAGTTATTTGGGTAGCGTCGTTGATCTTTTGGGTAGCGTCGCCATGTTCCAATGCGTACTTATTGCTATAAACAAAGTAATCTGTTTCGTGTTGAACAATGTCATATTTTGACATACTGTTGCCATCATAAATTCCAGGCAAGTGATCGCCATACCAAACAATCGTTATTGGTTTGTTAATTTTATCCAATTCGTTGAGGAATTTTTGAGTGGAAGTATCAGTTATATTGATACCTTTGGAATAATTCTTTACTTGTTGTAAGTTCTTGCCGGCACCTTTGCCACTGACTTTGAATTGGTTGTTAGCGTATTTAGTCAAATATGGCATGTGGTTTTGCATTGTAACAACATTAATGAATTGACCGCCTTTGGCCTGATTTATTTGATCCAACGTGTCATTATAAGTGGCTTGATCGCTGACGTATGGACTGTATGGCAAAGTACTGACATCTTTCAGAGCCAAGTTTCCAGTAGTACTGATGTTGCGGAATGTTTGAATCCCAAATTTTTGATAAACGGTATTACGGTCGTAAAAATTACCATCGTATGGGTGGATAGCTGCCGTTGTGTCGAAACTATTGGCGATATTAATAGGATGATTCTGTTTTGTGACTAATTGTGTGTATGGCGACGTTAATGACTTAGAGAACAAATTATAGGCCAAACCAGTAAAGGTCATATATTCCATATTGGCCGTTCCACCACCATAACCAGAACTCATCATTAAACCAGAAGTATTGTTCTTCTTAATATTTTGCAAGTTTGGAGCTACTTCATGATTGAGCTTAATATTAGGAACTCGCTTAGGATCAGCAAAACTCTCACTTAAAACAAAAATCAAAGTTTGTTTCTTTAAGTCGTTGTTAGGACGATCTTGGTTGATATCATCGGCCACACCTTGGTACTTCTTGACTAACTTATTCATTGTAGCTTCGTTATAACCACTAGGTTCGTCCATCACGTCGATATGAACATTGCTTAAAAAGGTCAACATTGGGCCGTTCGTATTGGCCGACCAGTTGATATTGACGACAAAGTCTGAATAGCCGATTTTAGCCAAAAATTTATTAGTCAACGAACCTTCTCGATTAGCTGTATAAAAGCTACCTAGACTGATTAAGGCTAATACTACGAAGATCACTCTGGGAATAACTTTAAAACGTAATAGCTTCTTACCAAAGCGCATTTCCAAAAATACACTTGCCGCTACAACGACGATTATTGCAACGACAACGACGATAACCACTTTAGCTGTGACCATCGACAAAAGCTCCTTGGCATTGCTGATGAGGGCCAAATCACTTGGTAGAATTGGTTCCGCCCGATAAATTACTTTGAGACGGTTAGCGATACCATAAATGGCAAAGAAAATGTAAAAAATGGCTGAAGAATAAAAGAAACGGTTGATCAAACCGTACAATCCCATATAGATCAGAAATAAAATAATTGATGTCACAATATAAGTAGATACATTAGTTTGAAAAACAGTCTTAGCTGCGTAGGACAATGACCCAGTCTGTGACAAGTCCAACAAATAGCCCACCAGAAAGGCTGAAAAAATTATAAAAATTATTTGGGCAATATGTAATGCCCGATTTTTCTTTTGCATGGCGAATTTACAATTGAAATGCAACACAAAGTAAAAAAATAAACCCATACCGGG
>NZ_AZEZ01000099.1 GCF_001434275.1 Companilactobacillus mindensis DSM 14500
CACTATTCAAATTTATATTATTTCAAACGTCAACTTGACAGGTGCCAACGCATTAACTTAGGAATTACGGTCTTCTTCTATTTAAAACTATTTAAAAAACAAATGATTTTTACTCAAATATTATATATCCCAACTAAACAACGAAAACCCTAGCCTGGAGAGCAAAAGCTGATGGGCTCAGTAGTGGTTTAATCTTAGCTAGCGTACTGTGCTGGCTTAGATTACTGCCGAGCTTGAAGACAATTTTTAAATTGGCTCCAAGTCGTGCTCACTACGTTCCAGCCCAATCAGCTTTTGATCGGAAGGCGGCATATTTCAACCACCTCTATCTTCAATTCTTTAAATCAAAAACAAGAAAATCGTAATGATCAACAAATCGGCACTGCCACCAAGGCTGAGATCGTTCTCGTTGCAGTAACTATTCATATCATCTAAGGTTTCTCGACCTTCAGGATGACTGCAGCCACCTTCAGCCAAAATATTTTCAGCGTATTTTTGAATATTTTCTAACGATTCCAAGTTACCATGTTTAACCACATTTGAATCATACGATTCCGAGACGATGACCATCAAAGTATCCAATAAAACTGTTCCAAAATCGTTGCCAAAATGAGCTTTTAAATATGGCAATGATTTTTCAAAAACAACCGGATAACCCTTTTCAGCCTCGCCACGAATGCCAGTGATACCATATTGCAGATACATTCGTTCACCATTGGTCAGTTCCCTTTTCTTATCAAGGTCCTTGAAGTCGTGTTCAGTCAAACCACGCAACATTTTCTCAACGACTTGGCGCATATTGTTTTGATCATATCCACCAGCTGCTAGTAAAATTCCCAAAGAGAAAATGGCACCTTTGTGCGTATTGGTTCCACCAGTAGCTTCATACATGGCCTTTTCGGCTTCTATACCTATCGGGCGAATCGCTTTGAATAACTCAGTCAAGTCATCCCCATCAAAGTCGATTCCTGTTTGAACAAATCTCTTAAAATATGGTTGCAATGAAATGGCGCTGTCGATGAAAGTAAAAACGTCCATATCTAAATGGGTTGCGTGATCAACAGGATCAACTAACCCTGGTTTAGGTTGGACGTCTACTTCGTACAACAGAGCTTTCAGTGCAGCATTAGTTAAATGTGTACTTAATTCCATGAAAACTCCAAATTATTATTAATTAATTTATTTATGTATGCTTGCATTTCGGCCACGCTGTGAGTTCGACTCCGAGCACATACTTTGGCTGGCTTATCACAAATCAGACATTTGCGCTCAGGTTCCTTGAAGTCACTGCGACTCAACGGATGCAAGGTTTCATTTTTTAATATTAAAACATCAATATCAAATAGTCTACCAAATTCGTTATGATCTTCGAACTTGGTTGCGTTTTCTTTAACACTACTGGATTGTGCATCAATTATTACAAAAGCTTCTGGACCGGTAGAAACATCCCAAATCAACTGATAACTAACTGACATCCCTCTCAAAAACTGTTCCAGCCCCCACCGAAACACCGACATCAGATAGTAATTGTTCTTGATTGGTCCAGGAATATTCAATTTGGCGTTGATCAATGATTGATTGTCTTTTACTTTTTTAAAGAGCAATTTTTGTTCCATAACTCTGGCATCACGATTTTGTAACACATGAGCGATGTCTTGCTCAATACCTTCAGAAAATAAATCAATCATAATCTCACTCCTAGTCTTTAACTTGGTAAACTGTATCGATCAAACTACCATCACGGTATTCGATCAAAGCAACTGGTCTGTCAGTAAATTCAAGTGGTTCTGGTGTGCCGACGACAGCCTCAGCACGTTTTTGAAGTTCTTCGATCGTGTAAACTGGAACACCAGGAACATTCTTCAAAGCTTCAATTAAATCTTTACGTTTAGGATTGATAGCAATACCAACTTCCGTAACAAGTACGTCGATACTGTCACCAGGTGTAACAACCGTTGTAACGTCTGGTACAACGGTAGCAATTCTACCACGGACAAGTGGAGCTGAAATGATCGTCAACTTAGCATTAGCAGCATCTTGGTGACCACCGATAGCCCCACGGAGTACACCGTCAGAACCAGTCATAACGTTGACATTGAATTTAGTATCGATTTCAAGTGCTGACAAGATACATACGTCTAGTTGGTTAACAGCAGCACCCTTGTTGTATGGATCGGCATACCATGATGAATCTATTTCTTGTTGGTTTTCGTTGTTAGCCATGCTGGCTGCAGCGCCTTTATCGAAATCTTGTACATCCAAAATCTTACTTACAAGACCTTCTTCAAGTAGATCAACGGTTGGTTTAGTAATCCCACCCAAAGCAAATGATGCCTTGATGTTTTTTTCAAGCATTGACTTTCTAAGATAACGGCTGACAGCAAGAGCAGCACCACCGGAACCAGTTTGGAAACTGAAACCATCTTTGAAGTATTGTGAATGTGTGATTACTTGGTTGACCATTTCGGCAATCTTTAATTCCTTAGGATCCTTAGTGAAACGAGTTGCTCCAGAACCGATCTTGTCGGGATCACCGACTTTATCAACTTTGACAACATAGTCAACTTGAGTTTGTTTGATACTTGCTGGCGTATTTGGATAAGGCATGATAGTGTCAGTCAACAAGACAACTTTATCAGCGTATTTGGCATCCATCAATGAGTAACCCATTGAACCAAAGACAGCGTCACCGTGAATGGCATTGGCATTACCAACAGCATCGGCATTTGGTACACCCAAGAAAGCAACGTCAATTTTGATATCGCCATTTTCGATTGCACGAGCACGGTTACCATGCGAACGAAGCACAACAGGATCCTTTAAACCACCGTGAGAAATGAAATCACCGAGTTCGCCACGCATACCAGATGAAGTGATATGTGAGATCGTACCAGCCTTGATAGCTTTGATAACCATGTCGTTCATAACGTTAGTCAATGAACTTGGGGCCAAAGTTAAATCTTGGAAGCCTTCGTTGATGATTTCTTGCATGACCATGTTGAAGACAAAATCGCCTTCACGGAAGTGGTGATGGAAAGAAATTGTCATCCCATTCTTCAAACCAGTTTTTCCGATCACTTCGGGAATTGAATCAACTAATTTATTGTCGCCTTGAGAAACTTTTACTTGGTGAGCAACATAAGTTGTTTCGGGATCACCGATTTCAGTTGTTGTAAATGGTTTGTAATTTTTATCTTTTAAAATATCGTCAGGAATTTCACGATTTACTTTATTTAGCATAAATATTACCGTCCTCGTCAACTAGATTTGAAGCTTTAGCTAAAGCCATAGTTCTTTGGGCACGGGCAACGACGGGCTTGTCGACCATCTTACCACGTAGAGAAATAACCCCTGAGCCTTTCTTGTGAGCTTCTTCAATGGCGTTCAAAACATCTTTGGCATTTCTAATTTCTTTGTCGCTTGGTGCATAAATCGCATTAACTAATGGGATTTGACGAGGATTGATAACTGATTTACCGTCAAAACCAAGTTCATGAATAATTTCTACTTCGTGATTGAAACCTTCAGTATTGTCGACATCTGAGTAGACAGTATCAAAGGCAGCAATTCCAGCAGCACGAGCACCATGCAAGATCATGTTACGGGCGAAGGAAAGTTCAGCCCCATCAGGGTATCTGTGAGTCTTCATCATTGTGACGTAATCTTCGGCACCTAAGGCAATACCGATCAAACGATCAGATGCTTTCGCAATTGCTGGAGCATTCAAGACACCTTCAGCACTTTCGATGGCAGCCATCATGTGTGTACGGCCATTTTCAATGCCAAAGAATTTTTCAGCTTCAGCGATGACTTTTTCAGTTTCGACAACATCGTCAGGAGTTTCAGTCTTAGGCAAACGGATAACTTCAACGCCGGCTTTGACCATTGCGTAAATATCAGCCTTACCCATTTCTGTGTCGAGGCCATTGATTCTGACAACAAGTTCTGAATTGCCATAATCAACGTTTTGTAAAGCTTCAAAGACCAACATTCTAGCAGTGTCTTTTTCAGTTAACGAAACTGAATCTTCTAGATCAAACATAATTGAATCTGCTCCATAGATACCAGCATCCTTGATCATTGCTGGGTTGTTACCAGGAACAAACATCATAGTTCTTCTCAAACGTTCCATTATCCAAGTACCTCCCAATTAGGTTGATTCTGTGTATCAGTAGCACGTTGAATAGCAGCAATCAAACGAGCTTTGATCGTACAATCCAAGGCTCCCTTATCGACGGCCCGAACGTTAACATCAGTGATGTCGTAATCCTTCAATAAGTCTGTGATCACCTTTCTGATCTGATTGCCAAATTGTTTTTCAACTTGTGAATCGAGATTGATCTCAACGCCTGTACCTTTTGAAAGTGTGAATTGGATGTCACTAGATTCCAAAGTTCCGGCTAGTGCTGTGTGCTTAATTTCCATCATTGATCCTCCTTAATAGTGTCTGTAAATTATTCTTAATAAACGTAAAGGTTGTTTCAGGAACATACTTTTGAACAGTTGTCAGGTCTTCTTTTTCGATGGCTTGGCGAACTTTGGTAGCGCTGATGATGTCGGAACCGATTGCTTTACGATCCAAAATCTCCAAGTCAACTTCGGGTGGCAAAACACTCTCCATTGATTGGTTATAAATTTCAGTCGTTGGTGAATATGGTTCGCTACCGACAAACCGTTTGTTGATATGCAAACCATTAGCAATCCGTTTGAACACTTCAGCGTCGAGTTTGGTTTGATAAGTCGCTACGTCAGCTCGACTCTTGATGAAATAAGCCGGGAACGTGACAAAACTGACCATGTATTGACCACCGTTGACAACTTTGACATTGGTTAAGTCTTTAATGCCAGCTTTGATCAATTCCATTCGCTCACTTGTTTTGAACAAAGAAGCATCTTGACTGACTACGAAAACATAGACGTAATCACTCACTTTACTAGCTTGTTCAATCAAATAGCGGTGTCCCAAAGTAAAGGGATTGGCATTCATCACGATAGCTGAAATATTCTGACCGGAAACTTTTGGCAAACTGGCAATATATTGGTCGATCGAATAGTCGCCCGTTTCTAAAAGAGTCGAATATTCGGTTTGAGCGACGACTTTGAACCCTAAATATTTAAAACTCTGTTGGTACTGCGGTTTGGTAAAGACGAAGATATGAAAAATATTTTGCGTAGCCAATTCATTGATCAACGTTGAAACTAACTTGTTGAAGGTATTGCCACCTTGAAAATCTGGGGCAATGGCCAAGTATTTAAGCACATTTTCATAGTAAGAACCCGTCGCGATCAACTGGTCTCCTTCGTAAATACCAAGGGTCTCGGTGATATCATCAAGACTCTCAATAAAAAGACCCTCAGATTGAATCAGGCCTTTCCACTGTTGGTAATAATATGGATCTTGCAAATTCAAAGTTGTTGTATCCAAAGTCTCACTCCTAAGCAAAGAATCTCATTAGGAAAATTGATAGTGTAACGGTGATAGCACCACCTAAACGTACGGCAACTTGCGCAAATGGCATCAAGTTCATCCGATCCCCAGCAGCAAGAATTGCTAAAGCACCTGTACCACCTTGACCAGAACAACATGAAACGGCAATCGCTGTATCGACTGGGTACATATTCAACATTTTGGCACTGAAGAAAGCAGCGGCAACGATAGCTGTTACAGTAATGAAAATTGTGATCAACATTGGTACATTCGTGAAGACAGTTACTAATGACTTCCAAGGCGTCATCGCAACACCGACCCCGAACAATAGAAGTGGTGAGATACCTTTAACTGTCAAACTGTAAAGGGACTTTCCACCTTCTTGAACTGAATCAGGGATCCAGCCGAGCATCTTAGCAACCATTACGACGATCAAAAGAACGATTGGGGCTGGCAAGTGAATAACAGAATTGACGTAAACACCAAGCATGTAAAGCGTAATAGCTAAAATACCAGAAACGAGCATCTTAGTAATGTTGGCTGTATCTGACTTTGAAGAAAGGCTGCCAAGTTCATCAGCGTTCTCATCTGATTCAACCAAACGGCCATTACCAGTCAAATTGGGTTTCCAAACACCGATTTGTCTCAAGATACCGGCTTCGATAACAGCGACTAAACTTCCTAACATAACGCATGGCAAGATTTGAGCAAAGATATCTTGTTGACCCATGGAAATAATAGCGGCATAACCTAGTGACAATGGCAAAGCACCTTCACCGACACCACCGGCCATAATTGGTGCAACAATGAAGAAGTATGACTTATAAGCTGAAAGTCCAAGTAACATGCCGACTCCCATCCCAACAACTTCACAGATCAAAAGAACGACGATGATCCGCATACTAGCTTGAATCAAAGTCTTTCGGTTCATGGCTGAAATACTACCAACGATCAAAAGAGCAATGAAAACGGCTAGAAAATTATTATTGTTCATAAAACTGGTTACGACTTTAGTAGTACTGCTTGGTAACCAATTCATATAAACCAAGTAAGATGGTAAAAAGGTAACGACTAAAACTTTTCCACCTAAAGAATTTAAAACAGGAATGTGTTTCCCAACTTCTTCAAGGATGAAAGAAAACAACGTCATAATTCCGATAGCACCAATCATATCGTTGGGCATTTGGTTCGTAACTGTCAATAAAACATAAGCTACTAATAATAGTAGATAAAGTGGCATTGGTACAATTCCGATATTTAAAGCCATAAATTTCTGAAAGATATTTTTTGGTTGATCTCCATCAGGAACCGAGTTTATTTGCATGATTTACCCCTCATTTTTTACAAAGTTTGTAACTGCATCTGAAACGGTCTTAACAACGTTCTTATCAAAAACTCCAGGAATGATCTTTTCAGGTTTAGGATCACTGATCATTGATGCCAAACCATGTGCCACGCTAGCTTCCATTTCGGTACTGAAGTGGTCGACATGATTTTCTAGCAATCCTCTGAATAGACCTGGGAAAGCTAGGATGTTGTTTACTTGGTTAGGATGTTGTGAACTACCAGTGGCAACAACAACTGCTCCAGCTTCTTTAGCAAGTTCTGGTTCGATCTCAGGTTTTGGATTAGCAAGCGCAAAGACGATTCCTTTATCCATTGAAGCAACCATTTCTTTAGTAACTAAACCGCCAACGGAAAGACCAACGAAGGCATCAGCACCCTTCATTGCGTCAGCTAACGTTTTGGCGTCTGATTTAAGACCAATTCTCTTCATCAAATCATATTGGTAATCATTCAAACTAGTTTCTTTACTATTGATGACACCTTTTTGGTCAACTAGAACGATATTTTTGATGCCGCTCTTGTACAATAATTCCGCAGTAGCGAGACCAGAAGCGCCGACACCATTGATAACGACTTTCAAATCTTTAAGATCTTTGTTGACTACTTTAGCTGCATTGATCAAACCAGCTAAAACAACGATAGCTGTTCCTTCTTGATCATCGTGATAAACAGGGATGTCCAATTTTTCAGCTAACTTTTGTTCGATTTCAAAACATCTGGGAGCGGCGATATCCTCCAAGTGAATCCCTGCAAAACTCTTGCTGATATTAACAACTGTTTGGACGAATTCATCAACGTCAACTTGGTCTAAAGCCAAAGGAATCGCATTAACATTGGATAAGCGTTTGTACAATAGAGCTTTACCTTCAATAACAGGCAAGCCACCTTGAGGTCCAATATCACCTAAGCCTAAAACGGCCGAGCCATCGGTAATGATAGCCACTAACTTACCACTGACGGTGTATTCTTGTGCTAAATCGTGGTTCTTAGCGATGATCTTACTGATTTCAGCAACGCCGGGTGTATAAGCTTCGCCCAATTCCTCCATTGTCGATACGGGTAATTCTCCATCAATTTGAAGAACACCGGTATGATCTTTATGTATTTTTTTAACTAATTCCATATCCATAGGTGTCGCCTCTTTTAAAATATTTAAAAAATATCGTTCTTATTTAACATTTTTCAATTCGTATACTACTCTATATTTTAAAAAAATGTAAATAGTTTCACAAAGTTCACAAACTTTAAAAATTGAAATCAGATGATAAATAAGGTAATTTATATATTAATAGAAGGAGAGATATATTATGGCTCAGGAAGAAAGCACTTCGCTTTTAGTAGATTTGGCTCAAGACTACTATTTAAACCATTTAAATTTGGGTGAGATCTCCGCAAAGTACAATATCAGTCGTTACAAAATTTCCAAATACTTGAATGAAGCAGTCGACAAAAAAATTGTGACAATTAGTATTAGTTCACCTTTTTCACGAAGTCATGACCTTGAAAGTCGACTCAAATCAGCCTTCCCCAATCCTAATTTTTACGTTTTGAAGAATACTGAAGACATTGCTCACGAAAATGACCGCTTTTATTCCTTTTCCGCCAAATATTTACAAGATTTGATTGACGGCAAAAAAATCATCGGTTTAACTTGGGGAGACACGATCTATCACGTCATCGATTCATTCCAAACATCGGCTAAAGACAATATGGTTTTTACCCAATTCATCGGTGAAAATGGTAAGCACAATTCACTGGCCGGTTCGATGCGCATGGTCCAAAAAGTTGCCACTCGCTACAATGGTAAATACTTAACCATCGATGCCCCACTTTACATCATTAATAAGGAAGTCAGACGGCTGCTCTCATTGGAACCAGCTATTCAACCTACTTTGGCTACCGCTCAACAATTGGATCTGATTTTCACGAGTGTTGGAACGCTTGATTCGCTCAACAGTATCGACTCTTGGGACAGCAGTAAAAACATCTTGTTCCCTGACGTCAATCCCAATTCAATTGCGGCATTAGTTTATGGTCGGCCAATCGACAAAAATGGTAAGTTGCTCGTCAGTCAGGAAGATGACAAAGTCTTTGGTATCAATTTCAAAAAAGTGTTAGAAGTTCCTACTAGGGTCGCTATCGTCAACGACAAGTTCAAATCATCAGCTTTAAATGCAGCTTTACAAGGCGATTACTTTACTGACGTAATTTTGAATGAACCAACAGCTAATAAAGTTTTGGCTGAATTATAATTTTTCACAAAAAAACAGGCCTCGAAATTATTCGAGACCTGTTTTTATATCGCTTTTGTTTACTTTACTAACTATTAGACCTATCACTAAACCAACTACTGCTGGAACTACCCAACCCAAACTGAGTTGTGCCAATGGCAAATAGTTATTCCAACTTAAAATTTCTTGAACGAAGCCAGTCTGTTTTAAAGCACTTGGCAAAGCATCCAATCCAGCAAACAAGGCTGGGATCACTGTGAACAAAGTCGTAATATTATAGATCCACTTAGAATCGCCAATCAATGGTTCCAAAACGGCAATGATGATCAAGACCATTGCCAACGGATACAAGAACATCAAAACTGGCGTTGAATAGTTGATTAATCTAGTCAAACCAATATTGGCTACTAAAAATGACAAACCACTGGCAAAAATCAAAACCCACTGATAATTAAACTTAGGAAACATCTCTTTGGCTGTCTCACCGAAAGCCGACGTCAAGCCAATCGAGGTTTTCAAACAAGCAATAATAGCTATCAAAGCTAACAATAAACTACCAAATGAACCAAAGTAGTAATTGAACACTTGAGCCAAAGTCACGCCACCATTGGCTGCCAGCGGCAATTTATTGACACTCATCGTTCCAATCAGAGCTAAGAAAGCGTAGATAATTCCCATCAAAACCACACTGATCAAGCCTGAACGGATCGTATCCTTAGCAATTTGACCGGGATGTTTAACGCCTAGTGATTTGATCGTATCGATCACGACAACTCCAAAGGCCAACGAAGCTAAAGCGTCCATCGTATTATAGCCTTCTGTAAATCCGGTCAAGACTGGTGATTTCACATATTGTCCGTGCGGAGCAACATTTAAACTCCCCATTGGTTTGATAAAGGCCGTTACAACCAATATCCCCAACAATACCAAGAAAATTGGCGTTAACCACTTGCCAACATAAGTCATTAACTTACTTGGCTTTCTAGCTAATAAAATAGTTACGATAAAGAAAATAGCCGAAAAGATCAGCAAAACCATTTTTTGACTGCCACGTCCGACAAACGGAGCTATTCCTAGTTGAAACGAAATCGTTGCTAACCGGGGAATCGCAAAGAATGGTCCCATCGTTAAATACAGCAAAATCGTAAATCCATAAGCGTAAGGACGATTCACTTTGCCCGCCAAGTCGAAAACACTGTTGGAGCCGGTCATCCCCATACTGGCTACACCTAAAAGTGGCAAGCCTACCCCGGTGATCAACAGTCCAATAATAGCGTAAAAGACGTTGCTACCGGCTTGTTGACCTAAGAAGACTGGAAAAATCAGATTACCAGCACCGAAAAACAGTCCAAACAACATTGATCCGATAAAGAATAAATTTCTCCACGTTAATTTTTCATTCATTTATTTATTTCACTCTCTTATTTTTGCATAAAGTCCATCTAAATATAATAAGCGAGTAACTGCTTCCATGACAACTAATTAGACAAAAAAAATAGAACTAATCCAAAATGGATCAATTCTATTTTTTTATTGCATTAAGCTAGATAAGTATCTTCAACCCATTCAGTTGTAGCAACACGGTAATATGTGTGACCATTGTATGTCCGTGTTTGATCAGTGTACCAAGGTGTGTTATTTGCCAAGGCACGGTTACCGATCAATGAAGTTGAGCCGTCACTGTTAAATGAAACTAATCTAACGTATGAAGCGTTAGGATTGTTAACAGTAATACTGTGGTTGTTTGTTTGTGAACTACCATTTGTTTCGGCACTGCCACTAGCATTGTCGTATTGAGTCAAGTTGTATGTTTGGATCAAGTTGTTCAATGAAGATGCATAGTTAGGTGCTGTGGCATATCTACCTTGCAACCAAGCAGTAGCGTCCTTGTATGAACTTGTGTTTTCTTTCCATGTACCACTGTAATAACTTGAATTCCATGAAACACCGTTGCGCAATTTGTTACCATTGTCAGCAAATGATTCGTAGTAGCTTGGGTACTTTCTGAAGTTAGCATTGATTGTGTACCAACCGGCTGAAGCACTCCATTCGGCTGTAGGCATAGTTACGTATGAACCGTTGTAATCACCCTTGATACCAAACAAATTGTGACCTTGAGTAGCTAGAGTAGATGTACCCCAAGCACTTTCAAGGATAGCTTGTGCCAACATAACAGAAGTATAAACACCATATTGATTAGCAGCTTTTCGAGCCATTGGTACAGCAGAGTTCAAGAAAGCTTGTTGTTGAGCTGATGTGATTCCTGAAGCTGCTTGAATAATTGCAGTAGTATTTGAAGCAGTTGCTGAAGTTTCACTAGCTGCTTGAACAGTAGCTGAGTTAGCAACAGTTGTATCAGCCTTTTTTACGTCTGATCCGGCAATGATGTTTGATTTGTTATCTTGTGATTTATTACTTACTTGTTCTGTACTTGTTTGAGATGTAGCTGAGTCTGCATCATTAGTTGTAGCAGCTGATACTACTGAAGGAGCAGCAGTTGCGGCTAAAGTGCTAAGTACTAAAGCACTAGTGAGTAGAGTTTTTTTAGACATAGAATGGTTTCCCCTTAATAAATAATCTAGTTATAGACTACTATTTAAAAAAAGTAGTTTCAATAAAACTCGGATTTTGTAACAAGAATTAAACATTCGAAAATAAATTGTAATTTTTTGTCTCTTGACTTAAAGAATTCCTTAAGAATCTAAAGAATTCTTATCATTAAATAATAGTTATATTCTTTTTTTAAGGCTTTTTTCCTTATCAAATTGAATAACTATTTTGACTTAATATTTAAAGAATAATTGGTAGTTTGAATTATTTTTTCATTAATCGTTTAAAATCCCCTGCTGTCACGCGTTTCGAGCCTTATTGAACGTTTCCTTAGGCCTCCTTTTAATTGTGAGTTTTTACACTACCAACAAAATTTTACAATAAAAAAAACCGCTATTCAGCGATTTCCTATAATTTTGAACTTAACTTAACATCTGGATATTTACTTACAAACCAGTTCTCAGCAAATTTATTTTCAAATAAGAACAATGGCTTATCATCCAAATCTTTCACAAGCATATTTCTAGTTGAAGACATCGATTGATCAAGTTGTTCTGGGTCGACCCAACGAGCAATTCTTGAGCCGATTGGTTTCATAATAACATCACAGTTATATTCGTTCTTCATTCTGAATTGGAAGACTTCAAATTGTAGTTGACCAACGGCACCTAAGATGTAGTCGTTAGTTGTGTATTTCTTGTACAACTGAACGGCACCTTCTTGAACTAGTTGTTGCATTCCCTTGTGGAAGGATTTTTGTTTCATAACGTTTTTAGCTTGAACTTCCATGAACATTTCGGGAGTAAATTGTGGCAAATCTTCGAATTGAACGGCCTTTTTACCAGAATAGATCGTATCGCCAATTTGGAAATTACCCGTATCGTACAAACCAACAATATCTCCAGCTACGGCTGTCTTAACAGTTTCTCTTTGGTCAGACATGAACTCAGTCGCATTGTTCAAACGCATCACTTTGCCGGTCCGATTCAAGGTAACATCCATTCCTCGAACGAATTCACCGGAACAAATTCTGACGAAAGCAATTCTATCACGGTGATTAGGGTTCATATTAGCTTGGATCTTGAAGACGAACGCTGAAAATTCAGGATCATCTGGTTTAACAACTTCATCACTATCTTGTTCCTTATGCGCAGCTGGAGCTGGAGCCATATCCAAAAAGCTGTTCAAGAAGGTTTCAACTCCGAAGTTTGTCAAAGCTGAACCAAAGAAGACAGGTGTTTGATTACCAGCCATGATCTTTTTCAAGTCAAATTGATTACCAGCTTCTTTGATCAAATCAACTTCACCAAGAGCTTGTTCGTAAACACTCTCATCTTCGATTGGATTGTGTTCAGCCAATTGGCCATCCTTGTTCAATGGTAAGAAGCGGTCGTCGCCATCTTTTCGGTAAAGTTCCAAACGGCTGTTACGAATATCGTATAACCCTTTTAGTTCCTTACCCATACCAATAGGCCAGTTCATAGCACAGCCTTCGATATTGAGCAGTTCTTCAAGTTCAGCGATCAGATCCAACGGATCACGACCATCACGGTCCAATTTGTTCATGAAAGTGAAGATAGGAATACCACGTTTTTTAACAACCTTAAATAATTTCTTAGTTTGTGGTTCGATACCTTTGGCCGAGTCGATAACCATGACAGCCGCATCAACCGCCATCAAAGTACGGTAAGTATCTTCAGAGAAATCTTCGTGTCCTGGGGTATCCAAAATGTTGATATCCTTGTCACGATAGTGGAATTGCATAACTGAACTGGTAACGGAAATACCACGTTTCTTTTCGATCTCCATCCAGTCAGATGTAGCAAATTGACCAGACTTCTTAGCTTTAACAGTACCAGCGGAACGAATAACTCCACCAAAATAAAGCATTTGTTCTGTAATTGTTGTCTTACCAGCATCCGGGTGAGAGATGATGGCAAAGGTTCTACGTTTGTTTACTTCTTGTTCTAATTGTTTTTGATCCATTTTTATTTAAGTGCTTGCAAATTTCTTTGGAACACTTTTCCTCCATATATAAGTAAAAATTCAATATTGGATATATCAGGTAATATATTTACAACATAATTTTCCTCGAAAAAAAAGAAATACATCAGTATTCCTTTTTGTACATGTTAGTAGTTACATTCTTTAATTTGTCGTCTGGAACGGTCACGATAACATTTTCGATTCGTGAACCATTCAACTCACCAGATGTAATTACAATGCCATCATCTAGTTTAAACGATTTGGGATGTTTTGCATCAGGTATTTCACCGATATTCATAATTAAATAACCGGCGATCGTATCGACATCGTCAACTTTGATTTCTTCTTCAAACAGATCATCAAAATCTTCGATTGTCATCAAACCAGTAACTGAGAACTTGTTGGCTCCCAATCTTTGGAAATTCTTGGTTACGTCATCGTACTCATCATCGATCTCACCGACGATTTCTTCCAAGATATCTTCGATCGTAGCTAACCCAACGATTCCACCATATTCATCAACGACCATGGCGATCTGTGTTTGGGTACTACGCATCTTTACTAATAAACTATCAATATTAGTAGCTTCAGGAACGAACAATGGCTCCTTCATCAAGCTCTTGAGGCTGATATTTTCAAAACCAACTTCACGGGACTTCTTCAATAAGTCCTTGATATGAATAATACCGATAATATTATCCTTGTCGCCACCATAAATAGGAATTCTTGAATATGGTTGGTTCAAGATAGCATCGATGTTTTCATCGACCGAATCATTGATATCGATCATAAAAGTATCGGTTCTAGGAACCATTATTTCTCGCGCTGTTTTGTCGCCAAAGCGGATAATTCCTTGAAGCATTTGGTACTCATCCGAATTGATCGAACCATTATTCCGCGACTTTCGTAAGGTCGCAATCATTTCGTTACGAGTTGTTGGCTCGTCCTTTTGGCTGAAATCGATCGGTGTGATCTTCATCAGACCAATGATCGTGATATTCAACAACCAGACGAACGGTTTTAATAACCAACCGAACAATCCAATCAATGGTTGTGTAAAACTTGCCACTTCATATGGGCGTTGTAACGCTACTCTTTTGGGATATAATTCTCCCAAAACCAAAGTGATAAACGACAAAACTATCGTTATGACCACAATGGACACTTCCCGGCTACCAGGAAAACTTCCCATCAAATTTTCCAAACCTGCACTCAAAGTCGTTGCGGCACTGGCAGATGATAAGAAACCTGCCAAAGTGATTGCCACTTGGATCGTTGATAAGAATTTGTTTGGTTCATTGATCAATTGTAAGATTTTCTTGGCTTTCTTGCTACTTTTAGCCTTCTCCTCAACCGACGTTTTATTTAAAGAAACAATCGCCATTTCGCCGGCTGCAAAAAATGCATTCAACATTGTTAAAACAATTATTAAAATCAGCTGTCCGGACAGCGACGCTCCAGAAGAGTCACCACTCATTTAACTCGCACTCTCTTTCATTAGTAAAATTAGAATAGAAACAAAACAATTATAACAGGTGTTAATGTATTCAACAATAAGGCTTTTTAATGCTAAAATAAGAATATCAGTATATAGGGAGTATTCTAATATGTCTAATAAAAAAATTGCTGTGATCTACCTACTCTTCTTTATCATTCCTTATGTTCTCTGTTTATCGATCATTGGGGTCTCATATAACTCACTCGTCTTGCACGCACTGACATGGAGAATTATCGTCGGTGGCATCGTGGGCGCCTTTGGAATGTTTGCGGTCAAAGTTATCGCTCAACGTCCAGTTTTGATCATGTATCGTAGTTCGACACGTAAAATCTTAAAGAGCTTGCTGAACTTCTTTATTCTTGAACGTAGCAAAGTAGTTATCGGAGCCAATTTGGCAGTCGACTTCTGTCTGTCGATGTTAAGTATTTACTTAGTTGCTAAGTTCATGCCACTAACGATCGTTTTGGGTAGAACGCTTGGCTGGTTGGTACTTGTTTTAGTGATATCACTGACATTGGCCTCATATTTGGAATTCGAATCATTATCGATTTATACAGAAAAAAAGAAATAAACCTTGACTTCTCAAATTTTTAATTGTAAATTTGAGACAACTTAATTGCAGGAGGAATCGGACATGTTGAATTTTAATCAAAAACAAGTTGAATCATGTTGTTGTGTAGTAATGAACGAACATTACTATACTTTTTCAGCATGTCTAATACCACTCAATTGATAATCAAGTAGTGAAAACTAAAAACTATCAAGCGGAGTTGACATTAGTCAGCCCCGCTTTTTTTGTGCTTTTAGACCTACTTAGAAGGGAAATACAGGGGAAATGAATTGGGAAATCATTAAACAAAGTTTACCGATGTTTCAAAAAGGATTCGAGTTAACGCTTTACTTATCACTGGTCGGTATTATCGGTTCGATCATTGTGGGACTGGCTAGTAGCCTAATTAAATATTTTAAAATACCGGTCTTACAACGAATCGTTGCTATCTACGTGGAGATTTCACGTAACACACCACTATTGATTCAGTTATTTTTCTTATACTACGCCTTTCCAGCTATTGGCATTAAAATCAGTGCTCAATTGTGTGGCATTATCGGCTTAATTTTCTTAGGTGGCAGTTACATGGCTTCTGGTTTTACGGGGGGTTTCAACGGCGTTAAGAAAAATCAAATTGAGTCTGGTAAAGCTATTGGCCTCAATAATTGGCAATTAGCTCGTTATGTGGTCTTTCCACAAGGATTTGCTTTAAGCGTTCCGGCTCTAGCGGCTAACATCATCTTTTTGATCAAAGAAACATCGATTTTCACCGTCATCGCCATTCCAGAGCTAACTAATACAGCAATGGATCTGATTGGACTTTACTACAATTCCAATGAATACTTATTCGTCTTAGTAATTGCTTATGCCATCATCTTGATTCCACTCTCAATTATTTTGACATTTTTAGAAAAGAGGGTTCGTTATGGCACATTCGGGAATTAACGTACTATTTGAAGGCACCAACTTCACACGTCTGTTGGGAGGCTTGTGGACTACAGTTCAAATAGCTGCAGTGGCCATCATTATCGGTCTGATCTTAGGGATTATCTTGGGTGTTTTAAGAACTTTTCATAATCCACTCTTACGCTTAGTTTTGCGCCTGTATTTAGAGTTTTTCCGGATCGTACCAACGACTGTGCTTCTCTTTTTATTCTATTATATTTTGCCACGGCAAATGAATATCCACTTACCGGGACCACAGATGGCAACATTAGTCTTCGCCTTATGGATGGCTGCCGAAATGAGTGATATCGTACGTGGAGCCTTGATCTCCGTACCTAAACATCAACGTGAATCAGGCCTGGCAATTGGGCTTTCAAGATATCAACTCTATCGTTACATCTTGATTCCACAAGCCTTTACCCTAGAACTACCAGCAACCATCAATTTGATCACCAGAATCATCAAGACAACTTCTTTATTGATGTTGATCAGCGTAATGGATGTTATCAATATCGGTCAACAAATCATCGAAGCTAACAATCAACATTATCCAACCGGTGTTTTCTGGGTTTATGGATTAATCTTCCTATTATATTTCTTAATCGACTACCCACTATCTTGGTGGGCCAATCGCTTAGAACAAAAGAGAATGGAGAATATCAATGACTGAGGTTTTAAAAGTAGAACATTTAGATAAATCCTATCAAAAGCAACCTGTTTTACATGACATTAACTTTTCCATTGCGAAAGGTGAAGTGGTTACCCTCCTTGGTCCATCTGGATCTGGTAAGAGTACTTTGATCAGAACTTTGAACGGTTTGGAAAAATATCAATCCGGGACAATCACTTTTAATGGAAAGAAAGTGGTTCCAAATGATAAAAATTGGCAAACCCTTCGGCAAAAAATTGGGATGGTCTTTCAAAGTTATGACCTCTTCCCTAATTTGACCGTCATGGACAATATCATCTTAGGACCCACGAAAGTCCAAAAACGTGCTAAAGAAGAAGTTATCGCCCAAGCACGCGCCTTGTTGAAAAAAGTCGACTTGCTTGATTACGAAGATTCCTACCCTCGACAATTATCCGGTGGACAAAAACAACGTATTGCTATTGTCAGAGCTTTAGCTCTCCATCCTGAATTCATGTTATTTGATGAAGTAACAGCTTCACTGGATCCAGAAATGGTTCGAGGCGTGTTAAATATCATCCGTGACCTCGCTGACCAAGATGATATGACGATGATCATCGTGACTCACGAAATGGACTTTGCTAAACAAGTTGCCGACCGGGTGTTATTTCTCCAAGATGGCAAAATCTTAGAAGATACACCGGGAAATCAGTTCTTCGACCATCCACAAACAACGCGTGCCAAAGAATTTTTAGAGAGTATGAATTTTTAAATTAAGGGGATTATTATTATGAGAAAAATATGGATCAGAACCATTGCAATTATCAGTCTTATCGCTAGTTTAATGTTGGTTCTAGCTGGCTGTGGCAATAGTAGTTCAGCCAGTTCCGATAACAACAGTAGTGTTGCGGCCATCAAAAAACGTGGCACAATTAGAATTGCTGTCTTCGGCGACTTACCTCCTTACGGCTGGGTCAATAAAGATGGCCAACGTGTCGGCTACGATGTTACTTTGGCTCGTAAAATTGCTAAGGACCTCGGTGTAAAACCTAAGTTTGTTCAAGTTAATGCCAATAATCGAGTTGATGCTTTGAACTCTGATAAAGTCGATATCGTTTTAGCTAATTTCACCGTCACACCTGAACGTAAAGGTATCGTTGACTTTGCTAAACCATATATGAAAGTCTCTGTGGGAGTTATTTCACCAAAAGACAAAGCCATCACCTCAGCTTCACAACTTCAAGGTAAGAACTTGATTGTTACTAAAGGTACGACCGCCGAAAACTACTTCACTTCTAAACAGCCAAAGGTTGATCTCTTAAAATTTGATTCCAAGACGCAACAATTCAACGCCTTAAAGAATAATCGTGGTGTAGCTCTAGCTGATGACAACTCGTATCTTTATGCCTGGGTCAAGAACAACCCAACTTACACGGTTGGAATCAAGAGTATCGGACCTAAGCAATATGTTTCACCTGCTGTTAAGAAAGGTAACAAGTCACTACTTAACTGGACTAATAAAGAGATCACTAAATTAAACAAACAAGGTTTCTTCACCGATGATTACAATGCTCAATTGAAACCATACTTTGGTAGTGAAGTTAAACCATCTGACATTATTTTGCCTCAAAAGTAAAAATAGAAGTCATATTCTTTTTACGTAACTTTAATTTATGAGACAATAAAAAATGATGAATTTTTATATTTATAGAGGGAGATATACAAAATGAAAAAGCGAATTGCTTTAATTTTAACCACAATTGTAGCCTTGGTCTTGGTTTTGACTGGTTGCTCTAATGGTAAAAAGAGTGCCAATGATGACACTAAGACAGCCGGTACTTTGACTATTGGTCTTGAGGGTACTTACGCACCATACTCTTACCGTGATAATGGTAAACTCACTGGTTTTGAAGTTGACCTTGGTAAGGCCGTAGCTAAGAAACTTGATCTAAAGGCTAAGTTCGTACCTACAAAGTGGGATTCACTAATTGCAGGTTTGAACTCAAACACATTTGATGTAGTATTAAACAACGTGGCTGAAAATCCATCACGTCAAAAGCACTACATCTTCTCAACACCTTACATTTACTCAAAATCAGTTATCATCACTAAAGATGGTACAGGTATCAACTCAGTTGACGATATCAAAGGTAAGAAGATTTCTGCCGGTACTGGTACTGACAACTACAACCATGCTGAAAAATTCGGTGCTAAAGTAGTTCCTGCAGCTGATTTCCAAACTGACATGTCAATGATCGACCAAGGACGTGTTGCTGGTGCTATCAACTCTAAGGAAGCTTTCTTATATTGGAAGAAGAGTCACAAGAGTACTGATTTGAAATACATCACTATTCCTGATAACAAACTAGAACCATCAAAGATTGCTCCAATCTACAACAAGAAATCTACTCACCTACGTGGCCGCGTCAACAAAGCTATCAAAGAACTTTACGCTGACGGCACAATGAAGAAACTTTCAATTAAGTACTTCGGTGAAGACATTACTAAAAAATAAATCTTAAACTCATTGAGGGGGTTTTAACTTCATGTGGCATACTATCATTACATCTTTGCCAGCAATGATTTCTGCAATGTTGCAGTACACCATTCCTTTGGCAATCATCTCGTTCATCTTTGGCTTGATCTTAGCCGTTTTGACCGCATTAATTAAATTTATTAAACCGAGTGAAAACAAACTGATCAAATATCCTTGGCTCGTACTCCGTGCGATTGCGGACTTTTACGTTTGGTTGTTCCGTTCCACTCCATTGCTAGTTCAATTGTTTATCATCTTCTTTGGTCTTCCAACAACTATCGCCATTCATTGCTGCCGTTATCGGTTTCTCAATGAACACTGGGGCTTATGCTTCAGAAACCATCCGTTCAGCCTTGATGTCAGTCCCACAAGATCAATGGGATGCTGCTTTTACATTGAACTTTACGACTAAGCAAACTTTGATGAAAATCGTCTTGCCACAAGCTGTTAGAATCGCTTTGCCACCACTATCCAATTCATTTATTGGTTTGGTAAAAGATACTTCTTTGGCCAGTTCCATCACTATTTTGGAAATGTTCCAAGTCAGTCAACAGATCACGGCCAAGAACTTCCAACCACTCTTGATGTACTCATTAGCTGCTTTCTTGTATGCGGTTGTCTGCACGTTGCTCACACTATTGCAACATTATCTCGAACGCAGAACTTCAAAATACGTTAAAGGAAGTGAAGCCTAATGCTCTCAGTTAAGAATGTCGTTAAAAAATACGGTGATAAAACCGTTCTAAAGAATCTATCAGTTGATTTTCCTGAAGGTAAAACGACTGTTATCCTAGGACCATCTGGTTCTGGTAAGTCTACTTTGTTAAGATCATTGGACCTCTTAGTTCGTCCAGAAAGTGGTACGATCAGTTTTCCTGATATCACTTTGGATTACAGTAAACCAGTTTCAAAAAAGGATAGTTTCGATCTTCGTAAAAAGACTAGCATGGTCTTTCAAAATTGGAACCTCTTCCCTAACTTGACGGTTTTCCAAAACGTAACTACCGCTCCAATGACCGTTTTAAAACGTTCCAAAAATGACGTTGAAGCTCAAGCTACTAAATTGCTTGCAGCGGTCGGTTTAGCTGATTATAAGGATCGTTATCCTAGCCAATTATCTGGTGGTCAACAACAACGTATTTCGATCTGCCGGGCTTTGGCAATGAATCCCGAATACATTTTGTTAGATGAACCAACTAGTGCCTTGGATCCAGAATTGGAAACACAAGTCTTATTGATTTTGGAAGAGTTGAGCAAAAATGATCAATCAATGATCATCGTGACTCACAATATGGAATTTGCCCGCTCAGTTGCTGACAAAATTGTCTTCGTTGAAAATAGCGACATTCTCTTCGATGGCACTCCGGATGATTTCTTCAATCACCCTACAACGAGAATCAAAGATTTCCTTTCGGGAATCACTTTCGATGATAGTAAAATCTCAAAATAAAAATCCAGTCGACGAATTAACGTTGACTGGATTTTTTTGTACTGACCAAAAAGATCAATAAGATAACGATTGCCAGTGGCAACAACAAGCGTACCATGGCATACAACATTCTAAAGCCGATCAATCCTATCAGGATCACACCTAAAAATGGCCAAAAGCCTAATTCTTCTCGAAAGCCGGTTACCATATTTTGAACTAACGAATTACTCTGAATGAGAACTACTAAAAATAATACAAGCCAAATATTGTGACCCCAAGTTTGCGTCAGCAATTTGATTGCAAAAGCTGCCGCAATCAACACGTAAGCTGTAATACCTTTAGCATCCTTCAATCTCATTCGAGTATCGCACGTCATAACTAATGCAGCTAACAGAAGTAGGTTTGGCAATAAATTATTAACGATCACGAAAATCCCCCTTTAAAATCTGCTTATTAGTATAGCAAGATATCAATTGTTTGGGATTGTTCCTATAGAAAATTTAATTATTTAAGGCATCAATCACTTTTTCAAAGTGAAATTTATCATCAGCAAAAGTTAATTTGACGACCGCACAGTTGCCCAAATGAACCTTTTCACGCTTAACTTCTGGGTCCATCCACTTCAAAAGGAACATGTGGATCGCACCGCCGTGACTGACAGCTAAAACATTTTGCCCATCGTCAGCTTGTTGCATGACTTTAGTCAATGTATCGCTCACCCGTTTTTGAACCGCGCTGGCTGCTTCACCTTGATATTGCACAAAGAAGTCGCCATAAGAGTCTTGACCGGGATGTTTAGGATTCAACGCCTCAGACTCTGCCTCAAAAACTCCGAAATTCCTTTCAAACGTTGATATGGCTGATCAGTGATCAATTCCAACGTGTCTGAAGCACGCTCTTGAGTAGATGAATAAGCGTGGTCAAACTTCAATCCGGCTGATTTGAAATATTGGCCGACTTTTTTAGCATCGTCAATGCTTTGTTGTGTTAAAGGTGAATCGCAAGCACCTTGAATTTTATGTAATTGATTGAATAGAGTTTGTCCGTGACGCATTAAATACAGTGTTTTTGTCAAAGTTATTTCTCCTTATTTGAAAGCGGTAACAAAATAAATTGTATCACACATAAATTGGTAACTATTCGTTCCTTCAATCAAATCAACTGCAAAACATTACGACTATAAATATCTTCTTTAACATCAGCTGCAACATTCATTTGTTCAATGGTCTGCAAAATTTCTTCAGTTGCTCCATTAGGCATGACGGCAAACGGCACATCAGTTCCCAATAAGACATGACTTTCACCAAAGAAATCCACCGCTAGATCTAAGGCCTTAGGATTTCCCAAAATAGCCGTATCTACGTAAAATTTCTGGAAATCTTGGTACTCTTGTGTTGTCATCGTATATTTGATTCGACCGGCGAAAAATGGCACCATTGCTCCGGCATGATGGACGATAACTTTGAGATTAGGATACTTTTCAAAGTACCCTGCTTTGACGATTTGATACATAGCTTGCGTCAATTCATATTCCCAACTAAAGGTAATATTGTTATCTGGCTTTCGTTTGTCGAAGACTGGATGCAAAAAGATCGGCAAATCAGCTTTAGCCATTGCGGCAAAGATGGTTTCAAATTCAGAATCAGCAATCGACTTGCCCAAAGCTCTAGTAAACAACTGAATCCCCACAAAATTGTTTGGCAACTGTTCAATGATTTCCAAAGCCTTTGGCAAATTATTCATTGGTACCATTGCCACAGCTTCGGTAAAGATATCGGAATTATTTTTTACCAACTGTAAAAGCTCATCATTAGCATCGACACACAATTTTCCGGCTGTTTCTGAATCGACGTAATCCTCAGGATTCAAATTAACATTAGAAATGATTTGTTTGACATCTGCAGGAAAATTTTCCCTACGCAACTTTAGGTCAGTCAAAGCTGGAATCTTCAAGAAGGGATTTTGTTCAATAATATCCGGCACTCTCTGTTGTAACTCTTTCAACAAGCCAACTGGCAAAACATGTGCGAAAGCATCAATTTTCATAGTTTTCTCCTTAACGAGTAAAGTCATTATTCTTTTTAGTGAAGGCACCGACTAAAGCGTGCGGTTGATATGGTTCTTCCATATAAGCAATGTCGTCTGCGGCCAAATTCAATTTCAAGGCGTCAACTGAGCTTGCTAAGTGATCGGGTTTAGTTGCCCCGATAATTGGAGCGACAACTTGTTTCTTTTGTAGCAACCAGGCCAAAGCTACTTGAGCCATTGTAGCATCGTACTTTTTAGCAACTTCATGAACTCGCTTGACGATTTCCATGTCATTAGTTTCAGCTTGATCGTACTTGCTGACAGCTACTTTGTCAGTTTGTGAACGTTTAGTCTTTGAATTCCAAGTTGGACGAGTCAAATGTCCTGAGGCTAAAGGACTATATGGTGTCACGGCAATATTTTGGTCCTCACAAAGGGGCATCATTTCACGTTCTTCTTCACGGTACAACAAGTTCAAGTGATTTTGCATTGAAACAAATGGTGTCCAATTATGTTCTTTAGCAATTGCTTGAGCCTTTTCAAATTGCCATGAGTACATAGCTGAAGCTCCAATATATCTAGCTTTACCCGCTTTGACAACATCGTGTAAAGCTTCCATAGTTTCTTCGATCGGCGTGTTGTAATCCCAGCGATGAATAATATAAAGGTCGACATAATCCATGTCCAAACGCTTCAAACTCTGATCGATCTGCGACATGATAGCCTTACGTGATAATCCTGCTTGGTTAGGCTTATCCGATGGACTGAAGAAAACCTTGGTGGCAACGACGACTTCGTCACGGTTGGCGTTTTTCTTCAAAGCTTTACCAAGATATTCTTCACTATCGCCGTGTGAATAAATATTAGCGGTATCGAAGAAATTAATTCCTAACTTCAAAGCTTCCTTGATAACTTTCTCACTCTGATCATAATCGACTGCCCAAGGAAACATCCCCGACTCTGGACGACCAAAGCCCATAGTTCCTAAACAAATCCGTGAAACATCTAATCCTGTGTTACCTAATTTTCGATAATCCATTAAAATTTCACCTTTCGTAAAAAAATAGACGTCCTCGCAGGAGAACATCTTTAGTATGGCGCCAAATTGGTGAAATGTATAATACCTATTATTAATCAATAAATATGTTTTTTAGTTATATAATTTTTTTAAAAATGTTGGTTTATTTTTTGCTTGCCGTCTTCCATGAAATTCTGGTGGACGCTGGAACGCTGTGAGAGCAACTTAGAGCCAATTACAGTTCAAATTGTCTCTAAGCTTGTCTGTCTCTAACCTGGCAAAGTTCGCCAGCCAAGAGACTACCACGGCTGAGCATCCATCAGAATTTTATTCCAGACTAATGGGTTCTCTTTTGGTTTATGATAGTGAACTTGAAGATATTCGTATTATATGAGTGGATTCATTTTGAAAATCAAACTGAATATCAATCGTAATGACTTTTTATTGCTATCGTGATTAGCATTATAAACCCTAAACAATTGCTTCAATAAGTCAGAAGGTTGCCTTCGGCAACACCCCATATAACAAACTCTAAGCGACAAGTCACTATCAAGGTATACGGTTGCTTGCGCAACCCCATAACGAACTCTAAGTGACAAGTCGCTAAGAGTTTGTAAAAAAAAGAACCACCCAACAGGCGGTTCTCGCTAGGATATAGCAATCCTAATGGTGTGACAGTTCCTTATATCTTTGCATCCAAAGGTCAACATAAGCCTGTGAAAATGGTCCTTTGCCCTTATCGATCCAATCAATTAAAACGTCGACATTATCATGTAAAATCGTGTCTATTTCAGGTGGATAATTCCACATTTTGCTGTGTGCAGCGTATTCGTCTACATCCAGCAGTCTTTTTTCTCCATCTGGAAAAACTTTAACATCTAAATCATAATCAATATATTTGATGGCCTCTTTGTCGAGCGCAAACGGTGTCGCTAAATTGCAATAATAAGATACGCCACTTTCTCTTATCATAGTTATAATATTGAACCAATATTTTTTATGAAAGTAGACTAATGCGGGCTCTCTTGTTACCCAACGACGTCCATCCGCTTCTGTGACAAGAGTATTCTCATTACAACCAATAATTTCGTTTTCACTTGTCTTTAGCACCATTGTTTCACGCCAAGTACGATGTAAATGACCATCATGCTTATAACTCTGGATTGCTACGTAATCCCCTTCTCTAGGAATTTGCATAACGTACCAGCTTTCTCGAATCTAATTCTTATCCAAAAAAATTATACCAGAGCTGTGAAACTAATAAAAGTCATCATTTTCCAATTGTGATTCTTTCCACATCCCAAATCGGCAAATAATTAATTATCGGCATCCAAAACTCGTTTTATTTCATCATAATGATAGCCTTTGGTCATCAAATAATTGATCAACTTGGCTGGCTTGTCATAACGATGTTTGACCTTGTCGATCAAAGTCTTGAGTTTATCGATTTCCTCATCTTCATCCGGTTCTAAATCAAGTGTTTTGATAGCATCTTCAATCGTTTCTTTGTCAAAACCTTTTTGATAGAGGCCTTGGCGGATCTTAGTCAACATTTGTGAAAATGAAGCTCGTTTTTGTTTGCGGGCTTGTTTCTTGGCAAACTCAGTCGCATTTTCCAGCAAGATATCTTGATTGATCTCAAACATCTTATCTTGAATAATTACCTTGGGAACACCTTTTTGAGCCAACTTTTGTTCAATGATCCTAGGTCCATTGGCTGTCGTTCGCAACTGTGTATTGATAAAGCTTGTCGCATAAGAATTATCGTCAAGATAATGCAGATCTTCTAGTTTTTTTAAGACAAACTCTACGGCATCCTTGTGATATTCCTTCTTATATAAATACTCTTTGATTTCTTTTTCCGTCCGCAACTGGTAGCTCAAATAATTGACCGCATCTCCATACGCCTTATTGACGTTCTCACGGTCCTGGATCTCTTTGATCTGAGAATCGGTCAATTCAGTTCCATTCATCAGTCGAAATTCGATCAAAGTATTCTCGGCTACCGGAAACGCATACTTACCATCAAGGTAAATATTGTAACGTCCCTTACGTTTCTGGGCTTGGATTTTCGTGACTTTTGACAATATAATTTACCTCTCCATGTTATACTCTAATATGAGTTTATCGCAAAACTAATCAAAGGAAAAACTATGAACACAAATAATATTACGCAAGAATTAAAAGTTGGCGACAGATTTCCGCTAACGATTAAACGTATCGGTATCAACGGTGAAGGGATCGGTTTCTTCAAACACGTTATCGTCTTTGTTCCCAAAGCTGTCCCTGAAGATGTCATCGTTTGTGAAATTACCGATATCCATGAACGCTTCTTAAACGGCCGGATTCACAAGATCAGAAAACCAGGTCGTTTCCGCAATCCTGACACGCCAGAACTAGCCAATCAAGTTGGTGGACTAGAATTTGCTCACATCAACTACAAGGACCAACTTCACTTCAAAGCCAATATTCTTCGAGAATCTTTGGACAAATATAAGCCTTACGCCCACGATAAATACATGATCAAACCAACCGTCGGTTCTGTTCAACAAGAAAAATATCGTAACAAAGCTCAATTCCCGATCCAAGAAATCGATGGCAAAATCCGCTGTGGACTTTACAAAACTGGCACGCAAGAATTAGTTGATCTGACAGAAATGCCAACTCAAATGGACTTAACGATGCAAGCCATGCGCAAGATCGTCCAAATGATCAAAGATTTAGATATTCCGGTTTTCAACCCCGAAACTAAATCTGGCATTTTGAGCATGATCGTCATTCGTGAATCAGTCGAATTCAACCAACTCCAGGTCACTTTCATCACTCGTTCACCTAAGTTCGTCAAGGAACATCAATTGATCGAACGCATTCAAAAGGAAATTCCCGAAGTCAGCTCCATTTCACAAAACGTCAACAAGGAAGACAAAGGGGCTGTTTGGGGCGACGAAACTAAATTGCTCTGGGGCGACAAGTATTTACAAGAAGATATCAACGGCTATGTCTTCAACTTTTCACCACGTGCTTTCTTGCAGTTGAATTCACTTCAAACTGACAAATTATACGATTTAGTCAATCAAGCGCTCGAACCAAATTCTCGTGACGTACTCTTGGATGCTTACTGTGGTGTTGGTACGATCGGTATCACGATGGCTGAAAAAGTTAAGCATGTCTACGGAATCGAAATCATTCCCGAAGCTATCGACGATGCCAAAGAAAATGCTAAGCTAAACAATATCACTAACGCTGACTACTACGTCGGTTCAACCGATGAGATCTATCCTAAATTATTAAAGGAAGGCAAAGGAGTCAATGCCATCGTTGTCGATCCACCACGTACTGGTTTAGATAGCAAACTATTGGCTACTTTGACTCGCAATCCGGTCAATAAGTTAGTCTACGTTTCATGCAATCCTTCTACACTAGCTAAAGACTTGGTTAAGTTGTCTGATGCATATCGAGTAGTTTACTTACAGCCAGTCGACATGTTCCCACAAACGCCGCACGTTGAAACTATCGTCAAAATGATTCGTCGTTAGAACAGACATTTCGTCAGATTCAATCAAATTATTAATACAATCAAATACAATAGTTTAATATCTCCTTTGGACATTCAAGTTCAAAGGAGATTTTTTCTTATGGATAAAAAAATTATCGTAATAACAGGTGCTTCCAGTGGTATCGGTGAAAGTACTGCCAAACTACTAGCAAAAAATGGCAATACAGTCGTTTTGGCTGCTCGCCGTGAAGACCGACTACAAAAAATTGTTTCCGAGATCAAACACCAAGGTGGTCAAGCTATTTATCAAACCTGTGATGTGACTGACCTGACCCAAGTTAAAAATTTAGCTCAAGTAGCTATCGACAAATTCCAAAATATCGACGTCTGGATCAACAATGCAGGGTTAATGCCCCGTTCTGAATTGTACAAAGGTCGCGTCGACGAATGGGACCAAATGATCGATGTCAATTTGAAAGGTACGCTTTATGGTATCGATGCTGCTTTACCAAGTATGCGTCAACAACATTCTGGTCAGATCATCAATATTTCCTCCGTTGCCGGACATCGAGTCAGCATTGGTTCTGGTGTCTACTCTGCCACTAAAGCAGCTGTTTTGGCCTTGAGTGAATCGTTGCGCCAAGAAGAAGCACATGATAAAACCAATGTCCGCATTACCGTCATTTCTCCTGGAGCAATCGCTACGGAATTGACTGACCATGTCAAAGATTCTGAGACCAAACAACAACTGGATAAATTTTATCAAAATTATGCCGTGGAACCTGAACGTGTAGCTCACGCAATCGACTTTGCCATCAACGCTCCGGCAGACACCACGATGAATGAGATAATCATCAGACCAACCGCTCAGATTTAAATCTGATAAAAAAAAAGCCGTCCCTGATTCAAAATGCTGAATCAAAGACGACTTTGTCGAAAGCTGAACATTTTTGTCCCGCTCTCTCATGTGTGTTTAAAATGTTTGTACTAAACGAGGAATGTTTTCACTAATCCCCTCTTGTGTAGGATGCAACATACTTCTCACGTTTGTCCTCATCGAACTCGTTTTCACTCTTAGCAATAATAACAGTTGCTAATGAGTTACCAACGACGTTGACTGCAGTACGTCCCATATCTACGAGACGGTCGATCCCGGCAATGAAGGTTAAACCTGCCATTGGCACACCGATTGTTGATACTGTGGCTAGGAGTACAACGAACGATGCTCCGGGTACACCGGCCATCCCCTTAGATGTTAGCATCAATACGACCACAAGGGTAATTTGTTGCCCTAAAGTTAGGTGAATATTATATGCTTGAGCCAAGAATAAGGCTGCTAATGATTGATAGATAGCGGATCCATCGAGGTTGAAAGTATATCCAGTTGGAATAACGAAAGAAACGATACCTTTGGATGAACCATACTTTTGCATTTTTTCCATCATCTTAGGCAATGCAGCTTCTGAACTGGCAGTTGTGAAAGCTAACACAACTTCGTTTTCAATAATTCTGAATAATTCAAAGAATCTAACATGGAAGATATGACCAACGATCGCCATGACGACGAAAACGAAAAAGGCCATCGTCGCATACGCGATAATTATGAATAATCCCAAAGGTTTCAATGAACTAAAGCCCATTTCACCAACAGTAACACCAATCAAAGCACAGACACCAATGGGAGCCAGACGCATGACCCAGTTAGTTACTTTGAACATTACGTTAGCAACAGCATTTAAAATATCGACGATGACCTTGCCTTGTTCGCCAATCGAGGCTGTTCCTAAACCAAATAGTACTGAGAAGAAGATGATTGGTAACATATCGCCCTTACCAAGTGAAGCGAAAATGTTGGTTGGAATGATACTCATCAAGATTGACCAAATACCCGAATGTTTGGCCGTCTTAGCCGTAGCTGCATATTGGCTAATATCCGAACTTTTTAGACTGTGAATATCAATATATGTACCGGGATGTGTAACATTGGCAACGATAATACCAATAATAATCGCTAATGTTGTCATAATTTCAAAATAAATTAAAGTTTTTAATCCAATTCGACCGAGTTTTCTGATATCCCCCATATTGGCGATTCCGACGGTCAAACACGAAATAACAATTGGCAAAACGATCATTTGAATCATTGAGATAAACATCGTCCCAATATTTTGCATGACCTGAATAGCCGCCTTGTTCTGGTAGAATATCTGTCCTAATACGATACCTAGGATCAGACCAATAATAATCTGCCAGCCTAGACTAATTCGAAAAAAACGTTGTCTTTGCACTTTAAAAGTCCCCTTTAGAATTAACTTATCTCTTAGTATAGAAGATTTTTCACCAAATCGGAAAATGATAGCGATTTCAAATTAAAATATTTTTCATTTTGTTAATTAGTACGAACAATTTTTAGTTGCAACGTCATTATTGTTCTATTTCTACTTCTTTTTGAGACGAAAAAATACAGAATATACGGATTTATTTTTCCGTAATTCTGTATTTTTCTCATTTTATAACGTATTTAGTGCTAATTTATTCACTAATTTTGATTTATTCTAATTATTCTTCGCCGGATTCTGAGGCAATAATATCAAGGTTACCTGATAGAGTCCATGCATCAACTGTTGCAGGAACGATCAAGTGAATACCCTTCTTCAAGTCGTAGTCCTTACCGTCGACAGTGATCTTACCTTCACCATCGAGAACAGAGATTAAAGTATACTTACCGATTTGGTGGTGAAGTTCAACTGGTTCTTGAATTTCCCAACGATAAACGGAGAAGAATGGTGAGATTGGTGGTTTAACAAATGTAGTAAATTTGTTCTTACCAACTTGTTTAGATTCGATATCCAATTGTGGATCTTTGTGAGGAACCGTGATTGTATCTTCAGATTGTTTGATGTGAAGTTCACGTTTCTCACCAGTTGCTTTTTCAACACGGTCATAGTCGTACAAACGATAAGTTGTGTCACTGCTTTGTTGTGTTTCCAAAGCCATGATACCCTTATTCAAGGCGTGCACTGTACCACTTGGAACATAGTAGAATTCACCCTTCTTAACTGGAACTTTTCTCAAAAGGTGATCCCAGTCTCCTGATTCGATCATTTGGTCGAGTTCAGCTTTGTTTTTAGCATTGTGGCCATAGATCAAATATGAACCTGGTTCCGCATCAATAATGTACCAGCATTCAGTCTTGCCTAATTCATGTTCGTGCTCTTCAGCATAGGCATTGTCAGGGTGTACTTGAACTGACAAACTAGCTTCAGCATCTAAGATCTTTGTCAACATTGGGAAAACTTTACCCTTAGGATTGCCAAATAATTCACCATGGTTCTTCCAAAGGTCATCAACGTATTGACCAGCAAATTCTCCGTTTTCGACTTGTGATCTACCATGTGGGTGTCCGGAAATAGCCCAACATTCACCGATATTGCCATCTGGAATCTTGTAGCCAAATTTGGTTTCTAGTTTTCTTCCACCCCAAATCTTTTCGTGGAATACTGGCTTCAAAAATAGTGGTTCACTCATAAAAAATTTCCCCCCCAAAAAATTTAATTAGTTTCTTCACTCGACTTGTCACGATCTAGGAAGAAGATCAGTGTCTGCAATTCATTTGCCAAATCGACATAGTGAACGCGGATGCTGCTTGGAACGTTGATAATGACCGGTGTAAAGTTCAAAATACCGCGAACGCCTGCGTCAGCTAACAAGTCAGCCGTCGTTTGCGCAGCATTGGAAGAGACCGTCAAGATACAAACATCGATCTGTTGTAAGTTGAGTTGTTCTTTCAATTCACTAATGTCGTAAACAGGGACGCCACTCTTAACAGTGCCCACAATTTCCTTATTAATGTCAAAAGCTGCCGCAATTCGAACATTATTCGTCCGAGAAAAGTTATAATTTAGTAAGGCGTTACCTAAATTACCGACACCGACTAAAGCTACATTGGTACGTTTGTCTTGATTTAGAAGCTTTTTGAAGAAAGCAACTAAATCGTTTACATCGTAACCATATCCACGTTTTCCAAGTGCTCCCAAATATGAGAAGTCACGTCTTATTGTAGCACTATCGATCTTAACACCTTCCGATAATTCACCAGAAGATATTTTTTTTGTTCCTTCATCTTTAAGAAATTGGAAGTAGCGATAATAAATCGGTAAGCGCTTTATTGTTGCGTTTGGAACTGTTGTTTTTGTCATAATTTACCACCATATGTGTTTCATTTCACTAACATTCATAGTAAATAAAAATCAGAAAAAACGCAATACGTTAAACCTATAAAGACATAAATTATTATTTAATGATAAAATTGTGAATAAGGTAAAGGAGTTATTAACTTGATTTTATTACAAGCACAAAACATTACGAAAAATTTTGGTACTAAGAAACTTTTCTCTAATGTAAGTTTCGAAATCCAAGACAACAGCCGCATTGGTCTAGTTGGTCGCAACGGGGTCGGTAAATCGACTTTGATGAAGATCATCTCCGACCAAGAAAGCTATAACAGTGGCAATATTGCCCTCAAAAAAGATACCAATATCGGTTATCTAGCTCAGGACTCAGGTCTCAACAGCGATAATCAAATTTTTGCCGAAATGGAAAAAGTCTTCGACTATCTCAAGGCACAAGAAAAGAAAATGCACGCCTTAGAAGAAAAACTGGCTGATCCATCGACAGATGATTATGACAGTATCTTGAAGCAATACGACCAACTACAAAACACCTTCCGTCAAGAAAATGGCTACGGCTATCAATCAGAGATCCGCAGCGTTCTCAAAGGATTTGGCTTTGACGAAGATGTTTGGCAAGACAAGATTTCAACCCTATCCGGTGGTGAAAGATCTCGTTTAGCAATGGCCAAGATGCTTTTGGAACATCACGATATCTTGCTGTTGGATGAACCAACTAACCACTTGGACATCAACACCGTCGAGTGGCTTGAAGGTTATTTGAAAAACTATCGTGGCGCCCTCTTGATCATTTCTCACGATCAGTACTTCCTTGACAAAGTTGTTACCGAAATCGTTGAGATCAACCAACATTCTTCAACTCACTATTCAGGCAACTATACTTTCTACTTGCAAGAAAAGAAGAAGAATCAAGCCGTTGCTTGGAAACATTACGAAGAACAACAAGCTGAGATCAAAAAGACCGAAGAATATATTCAAAAGAATATTGTCCGGGCCTCAACGACTAAAATGGCACAGAGTCGTCGCAAGAAGTTGGAGCACATGGATGTTTTGGATCGGCCAGGTTCCGACCAAGGTTCCGTCCACTTCTCATTCGATATCGACAAAGAAAGTGGTAACGACGTGCTTTTGGTCAAAGATGCCGCTATCGGTTACGATGATCAGATCATGTCTGAACCGATCAATCTCGACGTCAAAAAAGGCGAACGTGTTGGTATTATCGGACCTAACGGTATCGGTAAGTCAACTTTCTTGAAGTCCATCCTTGGCAAAATCCCTATGATCAAAGGTACTGCTCAATTCGGAGCTAACGTTACTGTTGGTTACTACGATCAGAATCTCAAGGGATTAGATCCTACTAAGGATGTTCTTCACGAACTATGGAACCGCTACCCTCGCTTAGATGAACAAGTTATCCGTAAACGCTTAGGGGCTTTCTTATTCAGTGGCGATGACGTTTTGAAACCAGTTGCTGGGCTATCCGGTGGTGAAAAAGCCCGTTTGACACTAACGGTCCTTTCAATGGAAAACAACAACTTCTTGATCATGGATGAGCCAACTAACCACTTGGACATCGACAGTAAGGAAGTTTTGGAAGACGCTCTGAAGAGTTTTGCCGGAACCGTCCTCTTCGTTTCCCATGACCGTTACTTATTGAACACTCTTGCCGACAGAATCGTTGATATCGGTTCTCACGGCAGCAAAATCTATCTGGGTGATTACGACTACTATCTCGAAAAGACGACCGATCAACCAGTCGCCGAAGAGAAAAAAGTCTCCACTGTCAGTGAAAAGAAAGTTCAATATCAACAATCTAAGGAACAACAAAAGCAAGAACGCAAATTGCGCCGCCAAGTTGAAGACTTAGAGAAACAAATCGCCGAGCTAGAAGAAAAGAACAGCGCTATTCAAGCGGAAATGACCAAAGAAGAAAATCTCACTTCATATAGCAAATTAGCTGATCTCCAAAAAGAACTCGATGAAAACAAAGCTCAACAAGATAAAGTCGAAGAAGAATGGACTGAAAAGTCGATCGAACTCGAAGATTTTAAAAATGAAGAATAGAGAGTGGAACAAACTGCTTAGATTCTGAGCAATTGCCTAGACTTGGAAATTAGCCATCCGATTTTGGTGGATGATTTTTAAGGCGTAGCAATGCACAAGAATCTGGTTTGTGTAACTCGTTTCAAAAAAAATAAAACATGGTCAGCTTTCGAGTATTAACGAAAGCTGGCCATATTTTGTTCCTTACGCTGCATATTTAATGAAAAATATAGTTGTGTGTCCCACCTTGTATATCACTTCATCATTGCCTTATCACCAAAAATTTGCTAAATTGACTTAAATAACATTTTCACAGAGGAGCCTATGAAAACCAAAACAGACAATTTTCTCAGTCGATTTATTAAAGGAGTGATCATTGCCTTAGGCTTTATTCTACCGGGCGTTTCCGGTGGAGTTTTAGCTGCGATCCTTGGTATCTACGAACGACTTTTGAGCTTTATGGCTCACGTCCGCCAAAATTTCAAACGCGACTTTCTCTATTTTCTTCCGGTTGGTATCGGTGGCATCGTCGGCATCGGCTTGTTATCAAAACCACTGGAATACTTACTGCAACACTTTCAAGTTGTCGTTCTCTGGGGCTTTGCCGGAACGATTCTTGGAACATTGCCGACTCTGATCAAAACGTCAACTTCAAAAACTAAACGTGACAAAATCGATTTACTTTGGTTCTTTACGATGTTTATCGGTGGCGGATTATTTCTCTTCTTCATGAACCAAATTCTCGGGACTATCCCCGCTAACTTTTTGGGCTTTTTCATCGCGGGAATTCTGATTGCCTTGGGCGTCTTAGTTCCCGGATTGAGTCCATCTAATTTATTGATCATTTTGGGGCTATATACACCGATGCTCCAAGGTTTCAAAACTTTTAACCCTCTAGTCTTCATTCCGATTGCGTTAGGTGGAATCGTATCGATTTTGGTTTTTTCCAAAGTCATGGAGAATCTGATCAAAAACTATCATTCCCGCGTCTATCATTTTATCCTCGGTATTGTTTTAGCTAGTACCGTGTTGATTTTGATTCCTAACCCTTCTGTTCCCGACAGCATTTCTTATCAAGGAATCACAAGTTTAGAAATGTTTCTCAGCGTCATCCTTTTTATTCTCGGCTGCCTGTTGGCCTTGTGGATGAGCAAATTAGAAGACCAATATAAATAACAGCTTAGTACAAAACTAATTTAGTTTTGTACTAAGCTGTTATTTTATTTTTGTAAAAATTCATTTTTTATTTTGTATGACGTTGTCAGATGATTATCTTGGATCGTTTGGATCGAATTAGCATATTGGCTTTCGAAGGTTGCGTTGTTGCCAGCTTTCAAAGCATCCATGCCCAATAAATCTTGATAATGCAACACTTGTTTCATTGTAAATTTGTTGCCAGCCATCAAGCCCAATATGGGAAATTCTTTGGTTGTTTCCGAAATAAAGTGCATCACGTTCGTGAAGATAGTATCATCGTTTCCATCGTAATCAAGATGATAATCTTCCAACGAGTAATCTTTGATCCGATAACTGATATGTTCATGGATCCCACGTTCATAAGGCAATTGCCAAGTTGAATTCTCGCGGTCATATTCAACCCGATTCCAAGCCTCAGTAGTCAGGTTAGTAAAGAAATCATATTTTGATTCCAGAACTAAGGCAATATAGTTATAAATTATGTATTCTTTTTCAAAACTTACTTGTACATATGGTATAAAGATGTGATTTTCATCAACTATTGTGTCGACATCGATCAGCTTTTCAAGGAGGTAACTCTTCAAATCCTGAAAAGTGGCATCATCTTTTTGCCGATAATTAATGCTCGGCACTTCATATATGCGGCTATCGTTAGCAAGCAACTTAGTATAAATACTATCAGTCTCGTCGTCATACTTTAAAACGACGTATGAAATTCTTGTTCTACTTTTCATTAAGACACCTCCCATTATTTTTACCATAAATGAATGTTTTTTTTAACAATTTTTGTGAAATAAATTTTGAGGTAATTTAAATATGCCGCCTTCCGATCAAAAGCTGATTGGGCTGGAACGTAGTGAGCACGACTTGGAGCCAATTTAAAAATCGTCTTCAAGCTCGTCAGTAATCTAAGCCAGCTGAAAAACGCTGACTAAGATTAAGCCACCACTGAGCCCATCAGCTTTTGCTCTCCAGGCTAGGGTTTTCGTTGTTTAGTTGGTATATATAATATTTGATAATATGTTTTTTAATTTAAAAAGGGCCGTAACTCTTAATTACTAGGAGTTACGGCCTTGTTTATACAGTTCGATTTTTTACTGATATTTTAATTAAACTGACTATATGAAATAGTTCAAGAACCAAAATCCTTAAACCCTCTAGTCTGGAATGGAATTCTGGTGGATGCTCAGCCGTGGTAGTCTCTTGGCTGGTCGTTCTTTGCCAGCTTAGAGACAGACAAGCTTCAAAACAGTTCGTAGAACTGGTTCGAAGTTGCTCTCACAGTATTCCAAATCCACCAGAATTTCATGGAAGACGGCAGTGAACCAACCACCAATATCTCCTAATTTTTGAATGAGTGAATTGGTGATGGAATGTGGCCACCACGGTGAATAAAGTCCTTAGGACTATTAGTATTGACCGCCATAACTGGTGCTCGACCAAACAGTCCGCCAAATTCAACTTCGTCACCGACTTTTTTGCCAGTTGCTGGAATAATTCTGACCGCTGTGGTCTTGTTGTTGATCACACCGATAGAAGCTTCGTCCGCAATCATTCCACTGATAGTTTCTGCAGTTGTGTCACCAGGAATGGCGATCATGTCCAAACCAACTGAACATACGGCTGTCATTGCTTCGAGTTTTTCGATGTTCAAATTGCCCGCATTAACAGCTCGGATCATGCCGATATCTTCAGAAACAGGAATAAAGGCGCCTGACAAACCACCGACGTGTTCACAAGCCATGACGCCACCTTTTTTGACAGCATCATTGAGCATAGCCAAGGCAGCAGTGGTTCCGGGAGCTCCGACACTTTCCAAACCGATTTCTTCAAGTATCTCAGCCACAGAATCGCCTTCATTAGGCGTTGGAGCTAACGACAAGTCAACGATACCGAAAGGAACTTTTAAGGCCTCAGAAGCCAAATTACCGACGAATTGACCCATTCTGGTTACTTTAAAGGCAGTCTTCTTTATCGTTTCTGCTACTACATCGATTGGCTGACCCTTAACTTTTTCCAAAGCACGTTTAACCACACCGGGGCCACTGATACCGACGTTGATCACGCAATCAGCCTCGCCGACACCGTGAAAAGCCCCAGCCATGAATGGATTGTCTTCAACCGCATTGGCAAAAATCACCAAACTCATACAGTTGACTGGATCGACTTTGGCCAAATTTTTGACGACTTGTCCCATCTGCTTTACAGCATCCAAATTGATTCCCGAACGCGTGGAACCGACATTGACTGAGCCACAGACCCGACTGGTTTCTGTCAAAGCTTGGGGAATCGACTTGATCAAAATGTCATCGCCTTTTTGATAGCCCTTTTGAACTAATGATGTGAAACCACCGATCAAATCGACGCCTAAGTCAGCGGCAGCTTTATCCATCGTCTTTGCGTATTCAACATAGTCGCTATCACCAGAAGCTGCGGCAATCATTGAAATTGGTGTGACGGAAATACGCTTGTTGACAATAGGAATTCCATATTCAGATTCGATTTGATTGGCAACTTTGACCAAATCTTTAGCCTTAGTAGTCAACTTGTCATAAATCTTTTGACGAGCTTTCTTCCCATCGCTGTCAATACAGTCAAAGAGTGAGATTCCCATCGTGATAGTTCTAATATCGAGTTTTTCTTCAGAGATCATCTGAATCGTTTCTAAAATTGAATTAGTTTCCATGATAACCTCCTAAAGTTTTTGAATCGCATCGAAGATCTCTTCACGTTGAATCTTGATGTCCAAACCTGTTTCTTTGCTCAAATCGGTCAACTTTTCTTTGATAACTTCAAATTTTGTTGCATCATCCCAAGTTACCATCATCATCATCGTAAAATTGCCGTGCATCAATGTTTGAGAAATATCGATAATATTGACATTTAATTCCGCCAACCTTGTCGAAACTTTGGCAACAATACCTACTTGGTCATGTCCTAGAACTGTCAGAATAGCTTTCATAGTGATCCCTCTTTCGCAAAAGTATTGAGACTATCATAAGGTATAAATTTGTTGGGGACAATAGAAAAATTAAAATATTTTAATAATAAAAATAATTTTCGACACAACTATTTTTCCACTTAAAAAAAACTACCTCTGATTCAAAAATTCTGAATTAGAGGTAGTTTTACATTAATATTCAATAATTTTTATTCCATATCAAAATCCAAGCTAGGATCAGCGTTCAAACTCAAATCAGCGAAATCGCCCTTCTCATATTGAATCTGGGCCATAGCTCCAATCATTGCGGCGTTGTCGCCACATAGACGTAGTGGTGGGAAAACCAACTCGATATCGAGGTTTCTTTTGGCAATTTCAGCAGCGAGACGTTTTCTCAAACCTTGGTTAGCTGAAACTCCACCGGCAACGATCAATTGATTTACGGGATGCTTTTTCAAAGCTTTGAAAGTCTTGTTAGTCAAAATATCCAAAACGGCGCCTTGGAAACTAGCAGCTAAATCATCTTTGTTCAATTCTTCATGAACTTGATCAGCATGATGAACAGTATTGATAAAGGCACTCTTCAATCCACTGAAACTGAAGTCCAAGTTATCTTCTTGAACCATAGCTCTTGGAAAATCGAATGTGTCTGAGCCAACAGCAGCCATTTGGTCGACTTTTTTACCAGCTGGATAATTGATACCTAAGACACGGCCAATTTTATCGTAGGCTTCACCAACAGCATCGTCACGCGTATCACCCAAAGTATGGAACACGCCGGGAGCGGTAACGGAAACAAGTTCTGTGTGGCCACCTGAGACTAATAAAGCCATGAATGGATATTGCAACTTAGTCACAAAGTTAGCCGAGTAAATGTGTCCAGCCAAGTGATTAACTTTGATCAAAGGTAAATTGTGGGCAAAAGCAACTGTTTTAGCCGCCATGATACCGATCAACAATGAACCAACTAAACCTGGTCCATAAGTAACAGCTACGGCATCGATATCGTCATAAGTGACTTTGGCTTCATCCATTGCCAAATTGATACATTTAGTAACTTCTTCAACGTGATGACGACTGGCAACTTCTGGAACGACCCCGCCGAAACGTTGGTGACTCTTTATTTGTGTTGCGATGATATTTGATAGTATCTCATTGCCATTCTTGATAATTGCGACTGATGTTTCATCGCAGCTACTTTCGAATGACATTATTAATGTATCCTTTTCCACAATAATCTCCTCACAGATCAACCATCATTTCTAAAGCGTCGTGATGATTTCTAAAATAATACTTTTTATGTACAGTCCGAACTTTGAAGCCAAAAGCATCATACAGTGCCAGAGCCGAGTCGTTAGTGACATCGACTTCCAAAGACATCTTTTTAAAATGACGTTTGCGGCAGTATTTGAATACTTCGTTCAACAACAAGTGGCCGATCCCCATATTGTGATAATCGGCATGGACAGCCAAATTAGTAATATGCGACTCCACTTGATCACTCAAGGAAACGCCAATAAAAGCAATCACGTTCTTATCGTCAACTAATGATAAGTAGAGTGCTTTCTTATTGTCGATCTCCATTTGGACGATATCGATTGGCCAAGGTACTGGAATTGGATAAATCGTCTCCTGAATCTGCATATATTCGATGGCATCTTTTTGTTGGGCCTTTCGCAAAGCAAACTTTTGGTCTTCAATCGTTACATTTTGCTCTTCAAAATCAAATTTCTCAGTTTTGTTTAAAAATAAATCTTTAAACTTCTTCAACATAGGAAACATTGCCGTCGTCCTTATGTCCTTTAGCATACCAGTCATGTTCAGCTTGCGTTAAACGAAGATAAGTTGGTACGAAGCTATCGATATCCTCGACTGGTTTAGTTGTTTGAGCTAATTGAGCTAGTTTGGCAGCATCTGGCAATGAATTTTCAGTTGTAATAACTTGAGCATTTGGAAATTGATTTTGAATTAATTCTTGTAACCTTGGCGTTGCATTGATAAATTCCAAACTATTCTCATCGTACTGAGCCAACTTTTCAAATAGTTTTTCCATGGAAGTATGCTGATCTTCGATAATGTTTTCTAATTTACCGTCGACGGTTTGATAAACACCGGCAAAAGCATTGTCGTTTCTAGCATCCATTAAAGGAACCAAAATATGTGTTTGATCACCATTGGCAGCCAACAATTTCAAGCTGGAAACACCGACTAATTTTTTAGCCAACGTATCAGCCAAAGTTTTCGCTACGGTCACAGCAATTCTAACGCCGGTATATGAACCCGGTCCTTTGGCAACTGCGATCAGATCAATATCATCGACCGTCAAGTTAGATTTTTCTAAAGCTTCTTTGATATCTGGCAAAATTGAAATACTGTGGGTCTTCATTTCTGTCGATTCGGTATGTGCTAAAACTTTGCCATCATCTACAACGGCAACGGATAGCGGTTTATTTGATGTATCAAACGCTAATATTTTCATATTTATCCCTCATTCTTAATAGAACCTATTTTAACACAGAATTTTGTGCAAAAAAAAAACCAGCCTTAACGGCCGATTTTATTAAACTTCGAATTATCAATCCACTTCAGGACAATATATAAAAGACCTGTTTGGTAAACCAAACTAAACGCCTCTTTGGTAAGTCTTGGGATCAATAATGCTGGATAAGGAACATTTGTCATCATGTGAATCCACAAGGTGTTCATCCCGGTATTGACGATAACGGTAATCAATAGGACGGTGATGAAAGTTCTCAAAATCGTTACTTTATGGTTATACAACATATATCCATAAATAACTCCAGCGACTAAAGCTGAGAAAGTGAATCCTAAGAAGAATCCACCTGACGATGGCATCACGACGTTACTGATCACATCAGCTAAGACGTTAGCTACTGCAGCTTTAAATGGTCCAAAATAATAACCCAATAATCCTATTGCGATAAAACTGAAGCCAACTTTTAAAGTATTGCTACCAATAGACAGTTTGGATAAAACCATCTGCATGGCAATCAACAATGCCATCCAAGTTACTTCTTGCACGCTTACTACTGTACTTCTACTGTTCATAATCGACATCTCCTAGACGGAGCTGCCACCAGATATAGGCATAGAGACGTATATAAAGTGGCGAATGCGGATACAGGATCGCGAGAAAACTCTTTGTCCGACGTTCAGCATTCCGTTCCATCGGCACTTAACGCCCTGTATCCTACCCCAAATTTTTTAGTACTCGTATATAATATCACTATATTTTGAAGTGGCAAGTAGTTTGTTTGGATTTTATTTATCATTCCACTCAAATTGAGCAACAACGTTCAGGACGTCACCATTTTTAATCCAATGAATAGATTTATTATTCGTATTATCGAGTTTAGCATACGATACCGGATCACTGGCCATATTCAATTCTTTATCGTATTTAATATCCATACTCTTGAGACTGTGGCTGCTGATAAAGTCCATATCTAAAGTGTCGACCATCCAGTCGAAGTAATATGAATTATTAACATGTTTATTAACGTCGATATTGTAATAGCCGATGTGTTGAGCTTGTTCAAAGTCGAATTCATCTGGCACTTTTACTCGAGGGAAACGAACTAACTTAGTCGTCTCTTCTGCACCGAACTTATCTTCCAAACGGTCAGCGGCACTGACGATCTTTCTAGCCTTGATGTCGATCAATACAAAAGCACTGGTAGCTTCCACCATGCGGTTGCCATCCTCATCATCGACCCAGAAGTCACGGTAGAAGAAATACTTGTTGTAGCTCGTAGCTTGAGTAGTGATCTTCAATTTTTGACCAAGTCTAGGCATCTTTTTGACATCCATGTGATATTGCACTACGACCCAGCCTAAACCGTTGTTTTTTACCATTTCCGTACTGTCTGCATCCGCTTGGTGCAATTGCTTCTCCGATGTCAAAAGCATCATATCGACCAAAGCTGACAAACGAATGTCGCCGGTAAAGTTTACAAAATAATATGGTACTTCCATTTCAATAGAAAAAGTTCTCTTCTCTGTCACTATTCTTCTCCAATTCCGTGATAAAGGTTATAAACGTCTTGTTTCTTTAAGCCATTTTGCGTAGCAATTTCTTTGATAGCTTTGTTAGGCTTTTGACCTTGTTTTATCAAGTTATCGACAGCCTTAACTAAATCATCATCTGACTCCATTTGTGTAGCGACTTCTTCTGGTTTGCCAGCAATGATCAAAACATATTCACCCTTAGGATCATTGTCCTGATAATATTCTGCTACTTGATCCAAAGTTCCCCTTAAAAAGGCTTCGTGGATCTTCGTCAATTCTCGAGCTAAGGTAATTTGGCGATCTCCACCAAAATTTTCGATCAAGTCTTGGATCGTCTTTTTGACCCGATAGGGCGATTCATAAACGATAGTCGTCTCTTCACATTGAGCCAGATTGTTCAAAGCTTCCGTTCTTTCTTTACCCTTACGTGGCAAGAAACCGAAGAAATAAAATGGCTGCGGTGCAATACCTGAGGCAATCAACGCCGTAACTGAGGCAGTTGCTCCGGGCAATGGTACGACTGGAATATCAGCTTTGATAGCGGCTTTGACTAACTCTTTACCTGGATCACTGATCGAAGGTGCACCTGCGTCACTGACTTGGGCAATTTTTAGGCCGTCATTCATTTTTTCTATTAATTCTGGAATACGTTGAGCAGTATTATGTTCATGAAAACTTATTAATTCTGTTGGTATTTCAAAATGATTTAATAAATTCTTGGTATTACGAGTATCTTCAGCTGCGACTAGATCTGCATCCTTTAATGTGTTCACAGCCCGAAAAGTCATGTCTTCTAAATTACCAATTGGTGTTGGTACTAAAAAAAGGCAGCCCTTCGAATTATCAACAAAACTCCTTTGTTCCTTCATTCAAATAGCTCCCCTTATCTAATTTTTAACTTTATTCTTTTTGCCTTTTTTCTTATTTCCATATAGTACATCGGTACAGAAGATACAATCTTCATGACTATCGCGATGTGCACCATAGAATTGTTGGCAAACGTGGAATCCTTTGAGGTATAAGTTTTCCAAATTCAAACGTGAATTGGATAATTTATTGCCATCGAAGTCTTCCTCTTCATAACCGCTTTGTTCCAAATGTTTTCTGAGGTTATGATTTTCCATCTTTAACTCTTCTTTTTCTTCCAGAGTTTTAGAAAGTTCTTCCTTGAGTAGTGAAACTTTTTTACTAATATCATTTAGTTGATCTGTGATTGTCTCAAATTCATCATATAAATCTTTATCTGCCATAATCTCACCTACTAATCCACAAATTTTAATGACAAATCTTCTAAAATTGCTTGAAACGATACATTGCTTTTCCACATCTGTTCGGCTGTGAATAAGTCATCGGACATCCCAACGACTCTTTTGATCGATTTTTTATTTAAGATATCCACAGACGTCAATGTTGATTTTTCGAAATTGTACCTAATTGATAATATATCACTAAAAAATTGATTCAACATGTCGAATAACAAATGTTGTTGATCTTTATTCTCAATCAACGGCATGATATCAGTCTGTACGTCGATAAAACAATTTATTTTTTGGTTATTAACTTCTTTTAGCCAATTCGTAATTGCTACGACTAAAGACTGATATTTTTCGCCATCGATACTTTCTAAATATTTAATATCAGTTACACTCAATGCTCTTTGCGCTTGTTCCGCTTTGAAACAAAGCTTGACTAATGAATCGATCTCATCATCGTTGCTCTTATTGGAAAGGTGAAAGATCTGCACTCGTGACTGAATCGTTGGCAACATTTGCTTAGCCGAATCAGCCAACAAGATCATCATCAAGTTTCCTTCTGGCTCTTCGATTGTTTTCAACAAGTTATTGCTGGCGGCATTGGTCATTTTTTCAGCTTCATCAATGATCAAAATCCGTCGTTTACCTTGTGTGGCCGTCATACTAGCTTCTTTTTTGAAAAACTTAATATCATCGACACCGATGCTCTGTTTGTCGGTTTTAACTTCCAAGACATCGGGATTGTCGCCCAAAGCAATCGTCTGACATTTTTGACAAGTTTGATCCGGCGCGCCATCTTTTAAATTGTCGCAGAATTGACTTTGAGCCAGCCAAATTGCCATCTGATGTCTGATCTTTGAAGAGGCGCTGTCGATCAAATAGGCGTGCGACAACATATTGGCGGAGATAGCCTTTTGAAATTCATGAACAACCTTGGGTTGCTCTTCTACTAAACTCTCCATTTTAGAATCTCACGAATTTATCGACAGGCAAGATGAAACAAGTTGCGCCACCGACTTGAACTTCAACGGGATCAGTCATGCTTGAAGCGGCTTCTGGCATCATGAACGTTGGAGTAACAAATTGTGTTCTAGTGTGACAAGTCTTTTTAATGACATCCAAGGCTGCGTCGACTTTTTCTTCTTCGACACCAATCAAGAATGTACAGTTACCAGCCTTCAAGAAACCACCAGTTGAAGGTAGTTGTGTGGCTCTGAAGCCACCTTTGACCAGTTTAGTTTGAAGATGTTGACTATCCTTATCTTGGACAATGGCTAAAATTAATTTCATAATTTATTCTCCTTTGTTAAAAATTTCAGGAAATCTGTTCACAATAACTGCCAAAGCATCGCTGACAACTTTTTCAGGAGCTTGTTCGGCATTGATTTTCTTAATACGTTTAGGGTTATCCTTGACTATTTGTTCATATGAATCATAGACCCGATCGTGGAAACTGATGGCTTCCTTTTCCAAACGGTCCATTTGACCTTCATGGTCTTTACGAATTCTCGCTAAACCAACTGCTGGCGTAACGTCAAAGTAAATCGTCAAATCCGGCAAGTGGCCGTCGATAGCAAAGTCATTGATCTCAGCTACTTCTTTCGTACCGATTTCACGTCCGCCACCTTGATACGCGATTGAACTGTCAACGAAACGGTCGCTCAACATGATTTTATTTTCTTTTAGTGTTGGCAAAATAACATCGATCAAATGTTGACGTCTAGCCGCTGCGTACAACAAGGCTTCCGTCCGAGGATCCATTTCTTCATCATGAATATCCAAAATGATCTTTCTGATTTTTTCAGAAATGGGACTGCCACCAGGTTCTCTGGAAAGCACGATCTCTTGGTCGGTCTTTTCCTGCAACAGTGGCATTAATTTTTTGAGAGCAGTTGTTTTTCCTGCCCCATCTGGTCCTTCAAATGATATAAATATTCCTGACATATAATAATCTCTCCTAGATGATTACTACTATTTTACTTGAAAATACAAATAAATGAAACTTTAGCTCTTAGATATACTCTAAAAAGACGGTAGATTGTGGATAACTTATTCCCCTTTTTAGTTAAAGAATTTTTTACTTCCCGTCTTCCATGAAATTTCGTTAGACGCTGGAACGCTGCGAGAGCATCTAACGAAATTCCATTCCAGACTAATTCCCACTAATATGTAAATCCTATCTAGAATGAATGATAGTATTCTAAATAATACTTATCCGTCTCCTTGTATCTAAATAATCTATAACTAAACAGATAATTAAAAAGAATCTATACCATTATTTCATTGGTATAGATTCTTTCTTCAATTAACACTATTTCATTTTTACCAGTGTTTTTCAGCTCGGCTTGGTTGTCTTAAAAAAGTATCTTCTTCGCCAAAGATAATATTAGTCGTAGCCTTAGCGGTAGCTTTTCTTCTTCTAGCTTCTAAGTACAAGAATTGATATTTCAACTGGTCCAATTTTAAGTGGACTCTTGTTGTGTCATCCACGTCAACTGAATTGTTGATCATTCTCTGTGTATTACCAATTCTTTGTTGAATCTGATGAATATTATTTAAAAGGCGATCATTTTCCATTTGTTGGACGGTTACTTTTTTTCTACCAAACATGCTAAATCTCCCTGCGACCTAGAACGGCACTCTTTAGAGTCATTTCATCTGCATATTCGATATCAGATCCGACAGCTAATCCATGTGCTAATCTAGTTACTTTTATTCCTGCTGGCTTAACTAATTTGGCTAAATATTGAGCCGTTGCTTCCCCTTCTGGAGTTGCGTTTGTAGCGAGGATCAACTCTTTGACGTTTTGATTCTCCTTCAAACGGTTCAGCAACAACTTGATATTCAAATCTTCGGGACCAATACCATCAACTGGCGACAAGACGCCTCCTAAGACGTGATACAAACCATTGTAGCCATTCATGTCATCGAGCGACATGATATCTTTGGCTTGTTCTACGACTAGGATCGTTGATTGGTCACGATTCTTATCACTGCAAATTGAACAAATCTCATCAGTAGTGATATTGCCACAAATCTTGCATGATTTTAAATCGGTTTTGGCAGCAATCAAATTCTTAGCGAATTCATCCACTTGGTCTTTATCCATTCCAAGGGTGAAAAATGCCATCCGGGTTGCGGTTTTGCGACCGATTCCGGGTAACATCATATAACTATCAATTAATTTAGAAATTGGTTCTGGATATTTCATTACATCAACCCGTTTGTGTATTTGCCTAGTTTGGTGCTCTTATCCTTATCTACGGCATCGAAGGCATTATTTAGTGCATCGATCAACATATCTTGCAATGTGTCAGGATCATCAGGATCAATGATCTTGTCATCGATTGTAAGGTCAGCAATCTTCTTTTCACCAGTAACTTTGACAACTACGAAGTCATCAACTGACTTGCCTGTGTATTCTGTCTTGTTCAATTCTTCAGTAGCTGCTTGAACTTCTCTTTGCATCTTTTGGGCTTGTTTCATAATGTTGGCCATGTTGCCACCCATTCCACCCATATTTGGCATACCTTTACTCATAATAAATTCCTCCTAGTCGTCTTTTACATCCACTACATCGCTACCGAATAATTTTAATGCTTCATCAACGGTAGGATCAGTCTTTTTAGTTTCTTTCTTAGATTTTACATTGTCTTTACTGTTCAAATCAATATTATTGTCAATATATTCTTTACGTATCTTAGGCCAATCGGCTTTAGGTACTAAAACGATCTGACAATCTTTTTTCATTAGTCGACTTGTATTGTCGCTGAGTTCTTTCAAAAAGTCCATATCATCTTGAACTTGTTCGAACCACATTGCGTAATCAAACGCCACGACGATACCTTCAGACGAGGCTGCCACTGGTTCAGCGACCTTCATCATAGCACGTTGTGTGATTGAAAGCATACTCATTAGGTCCGGCCAAACATCACGAGCATTCATCAAATCATCTTTTGTCGCACTGCCCAAGACTTTGTAAATCGCTGTTTTATTTAAGCGAGCATTAGTATTGGAACGGCGGCGAGTTTTTGGCTTAGGTTGGACTGGAACTTGAACGCCTTTGGATAAGCCCTGAACCTCATTTTGAAGATGTGAGATCTCGTCACGTAACTTGTCGATCTCAAGGTTTTCTGATTCACCGTTGGCTTCTTGGGGAGCTTCGCTTGGAACTTGAGCAACTTTGGGCTCACTGATCTTGACGGTTAAAATTTCCATATAAATGTCAGTCTGATTCGAGTTCTTGAGATTCTTTTGCGTTGCACTGACTTGGTCGACAATGTAAAACAAGCGTGTATTGTCGAATTTGTCCGCAATATCAAGTAACTCTTGGGTCATCACTGAATTGTCCATCTGCTTTGATAAATCTGAATTGGAATTGTACAAGATCAAATTACGGCAGACGCGAATGATCATTTCTGTAAAACGCAAAGCTGAACGCCCACTGGCTAAAATTTGATACAAACTTGTCAAAGCTTCAGCTGGTTGGTTGTCCGCAATTGCCGTCATGTATGAGACGATTTGTTCGTTGCTCAAGGCACCAGTAACTTCTTGGGCATTTTTCAGAGTCAATTCATCATCGCCATACGACAAAGCTTGGTCCAAAATACTCAAAGCATCACGCATTCCACCTTCAGCTGAGGCGGCAATAATATTCAAAGCTTCTTCATCATAGACGATTTTTTTATCATCCAAAATGTAAGTCATCCGCTTCAAAATATCTTGCTTAGAAATTCTGCGGAAGTTGAAGCTTTGCGTTCTAGAAATAATTGTTGCTGGGATCTTTTGTGGTTCGGTTGTTGCCAAAATGAACATAACATTTTCAGGTGGCTCTTCTAGTGTCTTCAATAAGGCATTGAAAGCACCCTGAGAAAGCATATGAACTTCATCAATAATATAAACTTTGAATTTGGCTTCAGTCGGTGCATATTTAACCTTGTCACGAATATCACGGATCTCTTCAACACCGTTGTTAGAGGCGGCATCGATCTCGATCACATCATTCAAACGATTTTCGTTAGCAGCCTTGCAGATTTCACATTCGTTGCATGGTTCGCCATCGTGTGGATTCAGACAGTTGACTGCTTTGGCTAAGATTTTGGCACAAGAAGTCTTTCCTGTACCACGGGGACCACTGAACAAGTAGGCATGACTGGTCATATGACTAGCGACCGCATTGCGCAATGTCTGCGTGATTACTTCCTGGCCGATTACATCAGAAAAAGTTTGGGGACGCCAAACTCGATATAGTGCTTGATATGCCATTGTTTGCTCCTTAAAAAATTCGGATATCTAAATTTTAACACAAAAAAACTCCTAACCCTTACAGATTAGGAGGCTAATTTACATAACAAAAGGCACATGGCACACCTTACTTAGTGCTGCTTTCTTCCGAACCTGACACGATTCACAAGAGCACCATTGCCCTAAGGCCTTGCGGCAATAACTATAATACTATAAATCAGTGAATTATGCTACTTTTTGCGTCTAATTTCCCGAAAGAAATTCTGTAATAAAGCAGCCGTCTCGTCAGCTTTAACATTGGCGAGGACCTCTGGTTGGTGATTGTAGCGCGTTTCAGCCAATAAATTATTGATTGAACCAACTGATCCGGCCTTGGGATCGCTGGCTCCAAAAATAACTTCTTCGATGCGACTGTTGATAATCGCTCCGGCACACATTGGGCATGGTTCCAAAGTTACGAACAAGCTAGTATGCTCCAAACGCCAACTGCCAACTTTAGCACAAGCCTCTTCGATCGCAATGATCTCCGCATGCTTGATGGCATTTTGGGTCTCTTCACGTTCGTTGGAACCTCTACCGATCACTTCACCAGTCGTATTATCGACGATCACGCAACCGATGGGCACTTCTCTTCTAGTCTCAGCTTTTTTGGCTTCAGCGATTGCTAAATCCATGTATTCATTTATTTTATCTTCTGAAAATATCATTTTAACTAATTAAGTTGGTTACTTTCTTCTCTAAGTATTTTGGAAAAACTGGTGCTTTGATTTTTAATTGATCTTGTTCCTTTTGTAAAGAACTAAGGATATCAAGCAATTCTTTCACTTGGGTATCGGATAAAGTTCCCACGAATTCCATCAATTTCTCATTACCGTGAAGATATTTTTCAACATAAGATTCCAATTTTTCACGGTCTTTTTTTACTGCACTGTGTTGCATATGTTTAACTAATGCACGTCCTGCAAAGAATGATCCAGTTGAAATTGCGGATAAAATTATGCCGATAAATATTTTTTTCTTCATAAGTAAACGCCTCCAATATGAATATACCATATTAGAGATTAATTTAAATTAATTTACTTTTTAAAATATAATAACCTTTATCACGAGTAACAACTTCAACATTGCCAAAAGTTTTATCCATCAACTTCTTAGCTGAAGGTGCTCCTTGTTTCTTTTGTAGCACGATCCAAAGTTCCCCATTTGGTTCCAAGTAATCCTTTGATTCAGCCAAAATAGCCGTCACAACGTTCTTACCAGCTCTGACAGGTGGATTTGAAACGATCAGTGCATACTTATTCGAAACATTTTGGTAAACGTCAGATTCAAAGATCTCAACATTATCAATATTGTTGTCGGCTGCATTTTGTTTAGCCAATTTCAAAGCCCGTAAGTTCACGTCGACCATTGTTGTTTGACGAGTCTTTTGTTCCTTGGCCAAAGCTAAACCAATTGGACCATAGCCACAGCCGACATCCAAAATATTGCCAGCTGGGATATTGGAAAAATCGACTGCTTCGATCAAGACTCTGGAACCATAGTCGATCGTCTGTCGTGAAAAGACCCCACTGTCTGAAATGAAGTTGAGGTTGTGCTTGCGCAAAGTGAAATCGAATTTCTTCAGTTCGTGCTCCAAATCGGGATCATTTTCAAAGTATTGATTAGCCATATCTTTCCCCTTCCTTTATTTTAGGGTAAAAAAAAATCCTCTTACGAGGATTAATTTTAACATAAAGTTATTACTTCAATGTAACTGTTGCACCAACAGCTTCAAGTTTAGCCTTCATGTCGTCAGCGTCAGCCTTAGCAACGCCTTCCTTGATAACCTTAGGAGCACCATCAACAAGGTCCTTTGAGTCCTTCAAGCCAAGTCCTGTGATACCACGAACTTCCTTGATAACCTTAACCTTTTCTTGACCTGCTTCTGTAAGTTCAACGTCAAATGAGTCTTTTTCTGCAGCAGCGTCGCCACCAGCAGCACCGGCAGCAGCAACTGGAGCAGCAGCCTTAACGTCAAATTCTTCTTCGATAGCCTTAACAAGGTCGTTAAGTTCTAGGATTGAAGCATCTTTTAAATCATCAATAATCTTTTGTGTATCTAAAGCCATTATTGTATCCTCCAAATAATTGAGTTTTTTTGTTTTAAATTAAATTAAGCGGCAGGTTCGTCGTCTTTTGAGTCTGCAACGGCCTTAACAACCATAGCAAAGTCGCGAACTGGAGCTTGTAATACAGATACCAACATAGATAGCAAGCCATCTCTGTCTGGTAGTGTTGCAAGTTCTTGAATTTGTTCAAGAGTTGCTGCTTTACCTTCGATGATACCACCCTTGATTTCAACGGCGTCAACATCTTTGGCAAACTTAGCTGCTATTTTAGCAGGTCCAACAGGATCTGTTTCTGAATAAGCAATAGCTGTAGGTCCAACGAAGTATTCTTCTAGGCCTTCAACACCGGCTTTTTCAGCTGCACGTCTCAAGATTGTATTCTTAACGACTTGCATTGTAGCACCTTGTTCACGTAATTCAGCACGCATTTCTGTAGCTTGTTCAACAGTTAGACCTAAGTAATCAACAACGATTACTGATTTTGCGCCAACTAGTTGTTTAGCAATTTCATCAACTTGTGCTTGTTTTGCTGCTAATACATCTTGCTTCATTATTACGTTTCACCTCCACAATTTTTTAGTTAATTATCTACAAATTTCGGCTTAAAAATAATAAAATCTCTGTGCCCAAGGGACACAGAGATTAAGTGAAATAATCTTCTGGCCTCGGCAGGATATTAAGACTTTCATCACCTGAGTCTTCGGTAGAAATCAACTATATTAATCTATCATTATTTTGGTAGTTAGTCAACACTAATTAAGCGTTAACTTTAAGACCAGGTCCAAATGTAGATGTCATGTTTACACTAACAACATATGCACCCTTCAATGATGCAGGGCGAGCTTTTAAGATTGTTTCGTTGAAAGTATTGAAGTTTTCAACGATCTTAGCTGTATCAAATGAAATCTTACCGATTGGTGCGTGGATAAGACCGTTTGAATCTACACGGTATGTAACTTGTCCGGCTTTAATATCGTTAACAGCCTTAGTAACATCCATTGTAACTGTACCTGTCTTAGGGTTAGGCATCAAACCTTTAGGTCCAAGAACACGACCTAAACGACCTACTTTAGCCATCATTGGTGGTGTTGCAACGGCAACATCAAAGTCCAACCAGCCATCTTGAATCTTTTCAACAAGGTCATCTGAGCCAACAACATCAGCACCGGCTGCTTCAGCATCCTTAGCTTGTTGTCCTTCAGCGAAGACGATAACCTTTTGTGTCTTACCAGTACCGTTAGGTAGAACAACGGCACCACGAATTTGTTGGTCAGCTTGCTTAGGATCTACATCCAAATTGTAAGCAACTTCAACAGTTGCATCAAAGTTAGCAAAGTCAACCTTCTTTAATAACTCAACAGCTTCTTCAGCAGTATAAGTTGCGTTTTTATCTACTTGTTTTAGAGCTTCTGTATATTTTTTTCCATGCTTAGCCATGCTAAGTTCCTCCTTGCTTTGTGGTCTATGCGGAGAATAATATTTTCTCCTCCCACTTGTTAAGAATGCTTTCACATCCCTGTAACTGCGAAAATTTAGTCTTTTACTTTACTTCAAAGCCCATACTTCTTGCAGTACCAGCAACCATACGCATTGCAGCTTCAACACTAGCAGCGTTTAGGTCTTTCATCTTGGTTTCAGCAATTTCGCGAACTTGGTCTTCAGTAACTGTGGCAACCTTGTTTGTGTTAGGTTCGCCAGAGCCCTTTTCAACGCCAGCAGCTTTCTTCAATAGAACAGCAGCTGGTGGTGTCTTAGTAACGAAATCGAATGAACGGTCTTCATATACTGAGATAACAACAGGAATAATCATTCCTCTTTGATCTTGTGTACGTGCATTGAAGTCCTTTGTAAAGGCAACAATGTTAATACCAGCTTGTCCTAAAGCAGGACCAACTGGAGGAGCTGGAGTAGCCTGTCCAGCAGGGATTTGTAATTTTACTACGTTAGCAACTTTTTTAGCCACGGTGCATACCTCCTTGTTCCGTGATGTGGTCATGATGAGAATCTAAATTTTCTCTCCCACATGTATGTCTCAAAAACATACCGTTATATAGTAGCACGGCCTACTAAGATTAGCAATAAGTATTATTATTGTTTTTCAACAGATGTGAAGTCTACTTCAGCAGAAGTCATACGACCGAACATATCAACGTCGACCTTGAGTTTTCTGTGTTCGTCATCGATTTCAGTAATCTTACCAGTCATATCTGAGAAAGCACCGTCAGTGATCTTAACTACTTCGCCCACTTCAAAGTCTGATGGTTTTTGTGAATCCATACCGAATTGACTCAAAATGTTGTCAATTTCTTCTGGTAATAGTGGAGCAGGTTTACTACCCGAACCGTGACTGCCGACAAATCCGGTAACACCTGGTGTATTACGAACGATAAACCATGATTCATCAGACATAACCATTTCTACTAGAACGTAGCCAGGGAAAGTTTTTTCCATTTCTTTCTTTTCTTTACCGTTCTTCATTTTTGTTTCTTCTTCTTCAGGAACAACTGCACGGAAAATGTAATCTTCCATACCCATTGATTGAGCACGTGATTCAAGATTTTCCTTAACTTTGTTTTCGTAACCTGAATAGGTATGTAGTACATACCATTGTTTTTCGCCAGCTTCAGCCATAATTTCCTCCAAAAAATTCAAAATAAAAAAACTCCGAACTAAGGTCGAAGTTTTTCTCGTTGATAATATCATAGCAAATTTTGCTACGTCTTACAATCTATTTACCCATTACAAATGTTTGTAATAGAGAAATTAGTCCCCAATCCACTAAAGCAAAGAAGATTGCGTACATTAATGATGTAGCGACAACAGTCCATGTATCACGTCTGTTTTCTTTGAATGTAGGCCAAACGACTAATTTCATTTCTTTATTGACACTACCAAAAAATTTAAATAGTTTCATTTGTTCCTCCAGAATTATCTTGTTTCTTTGTGCAAAGTATGTTTACCACAGTGTTTACAGAACTTCATGATCTCTAGACGTTCTGTACGATTAGGGTTTTCTGTAACTGTGTAGTTTCTTGAACCACAAACAGTACAAGCAAGTGCGACTTTTCTTAATCCCATTGTTTATCTCCAAAATCCAATTTATATCTTAATCTTTTTAATTGTATACGTTCAGATATAAATTGTCCATTGCAAACTCATGACAAATCAGTCGACGACTTGCCTTTATGTAACTTAGCTTGGGCTCTGTAGATAGCCGAATCAATTTTTTTCATATCGTATTTAGTTTGTTTTTGTAAATCTTCTTTAGATAATTTTCCAATTAAATATTGGAAAGCTAACAACTCTAGTTCGCTGAATTCAACTAGAACTTCTTGTAATTGTTTTTGGATGATTATACGACTACTGTCATTGATAGCACCGACATCAGCCTGTTCAGCCAATGGCACTGACTCAAGTGGCTTAGTACCAATGTTAGCTCTTCTCTTATGAGCATTGTCACGTCTGATACAGTCGACAATATAATTTTTAAATCTAAGTTTAAAGAAACTACCGAATTTTGATCCGCTATTTCCATCAAAAATCAAACAAGTCTGATAGCAAACTAACAAGGCATCTTGATACCAATCATTTGCTTCATAATTATTGATGAAAAATTGTGAACGCAGATTATTGACCATCGGTTGATACTTTTCAACTAAATTAACAAGAGCTGCTGAATCATTGTTTTCTTTGACGCATTCAATCCATAGCTGTTCTGTAGCTTCATTCATTTAGACTTTTTTACGGATAATAATTTTATGGTTATAGAATAACATCTGTCTATACCAGATTGTAAGCGAACGTACGTTTACAAAAAAATAGTATGAAATATAATTTACGAAATTATATTTCATACTATTAATTAAGCATTACGTGAAGCAAAAGCTTGATACAACAAGATACCAGTAGCTACCGAAGCATTCAAACTTTGTACATGTCCCACCATAGGAATATTCAAGGTTTGATCGGCTTGTTTAAGAACTAATGGTGAAATACCCTTACCTTCATTACCAATGATCAGAGCGATGGCCCCTTTGGCATTCCAGTTACGGTAGTTGTCACCTTCCATAGCCGTACCAAAGACCCAAACGTTACGTTTCTTTAGGTCTTTAATAGTATTAACTAAATTAGTTACGCGAACGACTGGCACGTGTTCAATCGCACCAGTTGACGTCTTAGCAACGGTTGAAGTCAGTCCGGTTGAACGATGCTTAGGTACGATAATACCATCGACACCCACAGCATCAGCGGTACGCATGATTGAGCCCAAATTGTGAGGATCTTCGATCTTATCAAGGATCAAGATGAAAGGATCAGTCCCCTTCTTTTCGGCACTCTTGAAAATATCTTCCAATTCAGCGTATTGATAAGGAGCCACATAAGCTGCCATCCCTTGGTGATTGCCACCATTACTGATGTCGTCCAACTTGTTCTTAGGAACTTCTTGCACGATCAAACCATCACGTTTGGATAACTTGATAGCTTCACCAATATGTTCACTAGAAAGTCCCTTTTGAACGAGAACTTTATTGACACGTTGATCTGCAGTTGCGGACTTCAATAGTTCAATTACGGAATGTACTCCGTAAACTAATTCATTTTCTTCTAAATTGTTACTGTTGTTACGTCTATTCGAATTGTCTGTCATCGGCTTCACCTGTCTCCACTTCGTTTATGCACCACTGTGCTAATTCTTCTACACGTGCTTTGTTACCAGTAATATCTAAATAACCAAAAAGTGCTTCAAAACCAGTTGACATATGATATGTGACGACACTTGTATTCTTAGCTTTAGTATATTTTTTCGCATTGCGTCCGTTCTTATAAATTCTGATCTCTTCGTCAGACAAAACGTCCTTGTCGATCATCAGAGTTATCAAAGAAGCTTGAGCTTTCGCCGAAACGTAATGCTTGGCTTGTCTTTGTAGTTCATTCACTTTAGAAATATTTTTGTTCAAGAGATGTTCACGAATATAAATTTCATAGACCGCATCTCCTAAATATGCCAAAGTTACTCCGTTCAGTTGCTTAACATCAGTCATTAATATGCCACCGTGTTCCTTGTGGTGTATCTTCGAGAATTACACCCATATCTTTTAGTTGATCACGTAACTTGTCGCTGGTAGCAAAGTCTTTGTCTGCCCGAGCTTGGTCACGTTCATCGACCATCTTTTGAATTTCATCGGAAAGATCTTTTTGATCATCCAACTTCACGCCCAAAATACTTGTCAAATCAACCATAGCTTTTAGGATAACATTTGCAGGAATTTCCGCAACCGTCTCTGAAGCAGCGTAGTTGTTTGCCAAACTGACTAAGTTGAATATTTCCGTCAAACCATTTTGAACGTTGAAATCGTCGTTCATGGCTGTCTTAAAGTCAGTTTCAATCTTAATTACTTGAGCTTTGATATCAGCATCGTCATCGTCAGTAGCGCCATCCAATCGGAACTTCAAATTGTTATAAGCTGTCTTGATCTTATTCAAATTATCGGCTGCTTTTTGAAGATTTGATTGAGAATATTCCAATGGTCGACGATAGTGCGTTGATGACAAGAAGAAACGTAAAACTTGTGGGTCAGTTTTCTTAACTAAATCATGGACCGTCACAAAGTTTCCAAGTGATTTACTCATCTTCTCGTTGTTCTCAACCGTTACGAAACCATTGTGCATCCAATAGTTGACGAATTTTTGACCAGTCTTAGCTTCACTTTGGGCAATTTCATTTTCGTGGTGAGGGAATTCCAAATCTTGACCGCCACCGTGAATGTCAAAAGTATCACCTAAATATTTAGTCGACATGACTGAACATTCAATGTGCCAACCGGGACGCCCTTCGCCCCAAGGCGAATCCCATTTGATCTCGCCTGGTTTAGCTTTCTTCCAGAGCGCAAAGTCGATTGGATCTTGTTTCTTAGCAAATTCAGCATCGCCAACGTGTTCGGAAGCACCTTCAACTAATTGATCGATATTTTGATCAGAAAGTTCACCATAATGTTTGAATTTTCTAGCCCGATAGAAGACATCCCCTTGTGATTCATAGGCGTAGTCTTTGGCAACTAAGTCCTTGATAAAATCGATAATTTCCGGAATGTTATCAGTAGCTCGTGGATTGATAGTGGCTCTTTGGACGTTGATCGCATCGATATCTTCATAAAAAGCTTTGATGAAACGATCAGCTACTTCAGGAACGGTGATCCCTTCACGGTTAGCCTCTTTGATCATCTTGTCATCAACATCGGTAAAGTTGGAAACAAACTTAACTTTGTATCCTAAAAATTCCAAATAACGGCGGACGGTATCAAAAGCTACGATCGAACGAGCATTCCCGATATGAATGTAATTGTAAACCGTGGGACCACAGACATACATGTGAACTTCATTCGGTATTATGGGCTTAAATTCTTCCTTCTCACGAGTCATTGTATTGAAAATCTTTAACATACATTTCACCTACCTAATAAAAAAGAGGCTGGAGGCAAAACTAAGTTTTCCTTCAACCTCTCTCTTTAATTTTTTTCTGTTTTAAAAATCTTAGTTCATTTCTGCAAGAGTCTTCTTGATGTTACTAATAGCAGCATCTTTACCGAACAATTCGATAGTTTCAGCGATTGCAGGGCCATGCATAGTTCTTGTAGCTGCGATACGTGCAGGCATGTATAGTTTTCTACCCTTAACGCCAGTATCAGCACGAACTGATTGGATAGCATTCATGATTTGTGTGGCTGTGAAACGATCTAGATTTTCTAGCTTGCCTAACAAGTCATTGATAGCTGTCTTGGCATCGTCATCTTCAAGTTCTTTTTGTTCGTCGTCTGTTAGGTGTTCTGGTTGGTTAAAGAAGACATCTGACAAGTCAACGATTTGTTGTGTGTAACTCATTTGTGGCATGTAAAGTTCTGTCAAGTGACGGACCCATTGGATCTCATCAGTTGATGGGTTGGCTTGAATACGTTTAGCTTCGATCAAGTTAGCAATTACTAGATCAGTAATTTCTGAAACATCGGCACTCTTAACGTATTGGTTGTTGACCCATTCAAGCTTCTTTTGATCGAACTTAGCAGGTGATTTACTCAAACGGTGTTCATCGAAGATCTTGATGAATTGCTTGCGTGTGAATAATTCATCTTCACCAACTGGTGACCAGCCCAATAGAGCAATAAAGTTAAACATAGCTTCTGGTAAGTAACCTAATTCACGGTATTGTTCGATGAATTGGAGAATTGATTCATCACGCTTACTTAATTTCTTACCAGTTTCAGTATTGATGATAAGTGTCATGTGACCGAACTTAGGAGCTTCCCAGCCAAGTGCTTCGTAGATCATCAATTGTTTTGGTGTGTTAGCAACGTGATCATCACCACGAAGAACATGAGAGATTTCCATCAAGTGGTCATCAATAACAACGGCAAAGTTGTATGTAGGCATACCATCACGTTTTTGAATAACCCAATCGCCACCGATTGTATCAGAACCGATTGAAACTTTACCCTTTACGATATCGTCCCATTCATAGTTCTTACCAACTGGTACGTGGAATCTGACAACTGGTTGTAAACCAGCATCTTCGGCCTTTTTAATTGCAGCAGCCTTTTGTTCTTCAGACATGCCTTCGAATTCGTATTCGTAGTGAGGCATTTGACCATGAGCTTCTTGGTCTTCACGCATCTTTGTTAGTTGTTCTTCAGTCAGATATGATTTATAAGCCAAGCCCTTTTCAAGTAATTCATCAATGTATTTTTGATAAATATCTTTTCTTTCTGATTGACGATAAGGACCATAGTCACCACCGACATCTGGACCTTCATCCCAATCAACGCCAAGCCATTTAAGGTTTTCTAGTTGACTCTTTGTACCACCTTTAACGTTACGTTTTGTATCAGTATCTTCGATACGGATAACGAAAGTTCCCTTGTGACTACGTGCGAACAAGTAGTTAAAGATAGCTGTTCTAGCGTTCCCAATGTGCAAGTGACCTGTTGGACTTGGTGCATATCTTACACGAATTTTGTTATCTGACTTTTTTGCCATTTCTTTGTTCTCCCCTTTTATTTCTCGAGTTGTTTCTATTCGAATTCCGGTTGCCATTATTATTGGAACGGTTCTTGCCGCTGCCTTTGTTCTGACTAGCGGAATTCTCCTTGGCACTACTCTTTTCCTGGATACCATGCATTGAATGTTTAGGTTTTGCAAAAATCATTTTACCAGCATCAGTCTGCAATGCACTAGTTACGATGACATCAATACTCTTGTTGATGAAGTATTTACCTTCTTCAACGACGACCATTGTTCCATCTTCTAGGTATGCAACACCTTGTTCTCTTTCAGTACCCTCTTTAATAACTTTAACAGTCATCGTCTCGCCTGGCAAAACCATCGGTTTCAAAACTTTGGCTAATTCGTTAATATTGAGGACCTGAACATTCTGAAATTCACTTACCTTACTTAAATTATAATCATTTGTGATGACAGCACCACCGATTTCTTTAGCTAATTTAAGTAATTTCATATCAACTTCTGGAATATTATCATAATCACGCGTCGTTGTCTCATAGTTGATGGTTTGATCCATCTTGATCTCGTTTAGGATATCCAAGCCACGACGGCCACGTTCACGCTTTTGATTGTCACTGGAATCGGAGATCAGTTGTAATTCATGAACCACGAAGTCCGGGATCATCAACTTACCTTCCAAAAATCCAGTCTGAGCTAATTGGTGGATACGACCATCGATAACAACTGACGTATCCAAGATCTTGTATGGATAAAAATCCTTTTTAGCTGAACGACGAGTTACTTCGCCTTCTGGGGCTATCTCGCTGTTTTTATCGTTTGCTTTATTGTTATTACTATTGTTTCGTCTAGAAATTGAGAAATTGTTCCAATCGTTACGACGACTAGTTCCCATTCTAAATCCTAACCATCCGAAGACGATCATCAAGATTACTGGGATCACATTTGAAAACATATTGTGCATCATATAGAACGGTATCGAGATGATGTTAGCCAAAACCAAGCCACCGATCAAGAAACCTAAACCATAAATGATCCAACCTGGAGATCTAGAGTTCAAATATTTTTCGATTCGTTGGTTCAGATCCATCACTGGTTTAACAAACAAGAACGACAAGAAATAAAATATAATACATCCAATAAGTCCGTCAAAATAGCCGTTATTGACAAAAGCAATTCCTGCTAAACCTGAAACTTCCCACAAACTAGGTAAAACTGTAATTCCGACAGCGATACCTAATAGTGCAAAGATAATGTTTATTACTACTTTTCGCATAAAAACCTCCTTAATTAAAAATTTTATGCATTGCATCCGCTACGGTACTAACACCGATTATTTGTATTTTATTATCTTTGGCCCAATCGCCAAGATTATTCTTAGGAATAAAAATCCGCTTGAATCCTAATTTTTCTGCCTCATTGACCCGTTGGTCGATGCGGTTGACCCGACGTACTTCACCTGTCAAACCAACTTCACCAACAAAACAGTCGGTCCCAGGAATACCTTTATTCTTATAACTGGAAGCGATCGACATTGCCAATGCCAGATCGATTGCAGGTTCATCAAGTTTGACCCCACCAGTTGATTTCAAATAGGCATCCTGATTTTGAAGCATCAAATTACCACGCTTTTCCAAAACCGCCATAATAACAGATACTCGGTTATGATCCAATCCGGTAGCCGTCCGTTTAGCATTTCCAAAAACAGTCGGCGTGATCAACGATTGAATCTCTACCAAAATTGGTCTCGTACCTTCCATGGAAACTACCACAGCTGAACCATTAGTATCAGCTAAACGTTCTTCTAGGAAAATCTCTGATGGATTAGCAACTTCCACCAGACCTTGAGTCCGCATCTCAAAGATGCCGATCTCATTAGTTGAACCAAATCGGTTCTTAACTGAACGCAAAATTCGATAACTGTGGTGTGTGTCCCCTTCAAAGTATAGAACAGTATCCACCATATGTTCCAAAATTTTTGGACCGGCAATGGCACCGCCTTTAGTAACGTGTCCTACGACAAAAATAGTTATGTTTTGTTGCTTGGCAATATTCATCAACTCGGCCGTTACTTCTCTGATTTGAGAAATACTACCGACGGCTGAAGTGATCTCAGGCTCATCCATTGTCTGAACTGAATCGATGATCAAGAAATCTGGGTGCATTTCGTCGATTGTTTGGCGAATGTAACTCATATCAGTTTGAGGGTAAAGATATAAGTTGTCGCCACTGATATTCAATCGATCGGCCCGCATTTTGATCTGCGAAGCACTCTCTTCACCAGAAACATACAAAACTTTGTCGCCATCTTTAGCCAGTTGACCGGAAACTTGCGTTAAGAGCGTTGATTTACCGATTCCGGGATCCCCACCAATCAAAATCAACGAACCCGGTACGATACCGCCGCCCAAAACTCGATTCAATTCGTCCATATCAGTCTTAACGCGGGGTTCTTTTTCAAAAGATACCTCATCGATTTTAACTGGTTTGGCTTCACGGTCACTGACGCGCCGACTCGGAGTAGCACTAGCTTTGGCCGCTTCATTGTGCTCTACTTCTTCAACCATTTGGTTCCAAGAGCCACAATTAGGACAGCGTCCTAAATATTTGGGTGATACATAACCACAATTTTGACAAACAAATTTTGTTTTAGCTTTAGCCAATAAATTAGTTCCTTTCCATTATATTCCTGAAGAACCAAATCCTCCATGACGAACGTTGATTCCACCTTCATCGTCATCAGTTGTTAAATACTTGATGAAAATTCCTTGAGCCAAACGTTCGCCCTTCTTTACTTTGTAGTCCACTGGGAAAAAGTTGATCAATTGTACAAACAATTCCCCTTCGTTGCTACTATTATTATAGTAGTCAGCATCAACTACTCCAATACCGTTAGGAATCGACAAGCCACGCTTCAAAGGATTGCTGGAACGGCTGGCAATGATCAACACTTCATCGTCTTGCATAAATGCTTTGATACCAGTAGGCACCAAAACTGGCTTGATAGATTTTTGAACTTCAGCTATTTTGGTATCGTCCATTTTGCCCTTGTTGAGCAAAAATTTCAACACATTCAAAACTCCAAATTTCCAAATTGAAGGTACTACAAAATCTTGTGCACTTTCAATATCATAACCGGCAGCATTTTTAGTTTGACGAACCGGAAGATTGATTCCCTGACCTTCGTATTTTGTTACAATTTCAAATCCACGTTTTTTTGTCAAATCGAAAACTCCTTAAGCATTAGATAACTAAAATAATAGCATTTTAACCGCTATAAGACTATTCATAACGCTGACTTTCTTCATATAATAGAGTAGTATAAAATTAAATTAATTAAGCAGGAGGTAGTTATATGGAAATGAAACATGAGGATGGTCGTTTCTATCTCGAAGATAACGGCGAAATGATTGGTGAAATAACTTATTCTAAAGTTAAAGATGGCGTTATTTCGCTCGACCACACATATGTCAGTGACAGTTATCGTGGTCAAGGATTGGCTGGAAAGCTTTTCAATGCAGCCGTTGACTTTGCTGATCTAAAGAGTCTTAAAATCGTACCCATTTGCGAATATGCTAAGGCTGCTTTTGAGAAGAAGCCAGAAATCAGATTTTTATTGACGGAAAATTACCAAAAGCTATTAAAGGGGGAAAATTAGTTGGATCAAAATGAATTAAAGAAAGCCGTTGGAATCAAATCCGTCGACTATATCAAGAGCAATTCTGTCGTTGGACTCGGAACTGGTTCCACAGTTTACTTCATGATCGAAGAACTTGGTAAAAGATATCAAGCCGGTGAAATCAAAAACATCGTTGCCGTCACTACTTCATCACGTTCTGAAAAACAGGCAAAATCTTTAGGTATTCCTACCAAAGATCTCAATGACGTCGACCACATTGACTTGACGATCGATGGTGCCGATCAAATCGACAAGAATTTTCAAGGTATCAAGGGTGGCGGTGCTGCTCACCTACTCGAAAAGATGGTCGCAACTAACTCCACTAAGAACATCTGGATCGTTGACCAATCAAAAATGGCCGATACTCTCGGCAGTTTCCCATTGCCACTTGAAGTTATTCCCTTCGGTTGCGAAAAGACTTTTGAGGATCTTCAAAGAGAAGATCTTCATCCCGAATTCCGTTTGGATGACAAAGGTGAACGCGTCTTAACGCACAACAAGAATTATGTCATCGATCTAAAAATGGGTTCAATCACTCACCCACATTTGTTGGCTGACTGGCTCGATCACCAAGTGGGAATAGTTGCACACGGACTATTTCTTGATATAGTTAATACTATTATCGTTGGTTACGATGATGGTCCAAAAGTAATCGATAATATCAGATAGAGGAGAATATTGTATGACTAAAGAAATTACATCAACAGATTTATCAAAATTTCAAACTGCATTTGAAAACACACCCGGTTCTTCAGCAATCAAAAATGCTGTTGCTAACAACGGTTTGTTCAAATCAAGTGAAACTATTGCTTCTAAGGTAGCAATGGATCCAACTTTCTCAGTTGAGCTCGACACTGGTAAAGTTGCTGACCAAAAACAATCAGGCCTTTGCTGGGTCTTTGCAGCTTTGAACACTATGAGACACCCTCTTCAAGACAACTTCAAGATCAAGGGCTTCGAATTGTCACAAGGCTACATGCTTTTCTGGGATAAGCTAGAAAAATCTAACTACTTCTTCGAAAACGTTATTAACACTGCCGCTTTACCTACTGGCGACCGCAAAGTCGACTTCTTAATGACTACTCCTCAACAAGATGGTGGTCAATGGGATATGGTCATGGCACTTGTTCAAAAATATGGTGTCGTTCCTAAGGCCGTAATGCCCGATACATTCAGTCGTACAAACTCTTCTGAATTAAATAACGTTCTCAACAAGAAATTACGTAAAGATGCTATCATCCTTCGTAACCTTGTCAACGACAACAAATCTGAAGAAGATATCGAACGTAAGAAGAACGAACTTCTCAGCGAAATTTACAAGATCTTGGTTTACACAGTTGGTCAACCACCTGTTAAATTCGACTGGGCTTACCGTGATGATGACAAGAACTATCACAAAGAAACTGGCATCACACCTCAAGAATTCTTCAAGAAGTATGTTGGCTGGGACTTAGACAGTTACATTTCAACTATCAATGCTCCAACAGCTGACAAACCATACAACCACGTTTACACAGTTGAAATGCTCGGCAACGTTGTTGGTGGACGCCAAGTTCGTCACTTGAACCTTGAAAACTCTGACTTCAAGAAACTCGCTATCAAACAATTACAAGATGGCGAAACAGTTTGGTTCGGTAGTGATGTTGGTCAAAGTTCTGACCGTAAGATTGGTATCATGGACACTAACATCTATGACCTTGAAGGCCTATTAGACACTGACCTATCAATGACAAAGGCAGAACGTCTTGACTACATCGAAAGTATGATGACCCACGCTATGGTCATTACTGGAGTTGATTTGGATGAAAACGGCAATCCATTGAAGTGGAAAGTCGAAAACTCATGGGGTGAAAAAGTTGGTAACAAAGGTTACTTTGTTATGAGCGACTCATGGTTCGATCAATTCGTTTACCAATTAGTTATCAACAAGAAGAACTTGTCTGATGACCTCAAAGAAACATTCGACAAAGAATCTAAAGATCCTAAAGTCTTGGCACCATGGGATCCAATGGGTGCTTTGGCATAGAGAGTGAAACAAACTCGGTTTAGAAAGATAAACAGACCGATTAACTTTAATATTTTAAAGAGCTTAGTAATCTTAGAAGATTGCTGAGCTCTTTTTTAATAAAAAGGCTCTATGGCGTTTGAAGTTTTAAGCGTTTTACTATAGAGTGCACTATATAAGGAATTTAATATCTAAAAGGAGTTGTCATAATGAAAAATAATCAATTTGCAATTCGTCCCACAGATTTTAAAACTCAGTTATCAGAACTCAGAGAGATTCAATTTTTGGATCAAGACAATGAGTCCGAAACCGACACGATCAAACTTTGGAAAAGCTTTTTAAGTAAGAGTTTCTTGGAAGCTCAAACCTCGTCAGTACTTGAAGAAAAATTGCAAACTTATATGGCAACTAGCGACATGAACCTAGATGAATATTTGGATTCTGCCACTAACGTTACTGTTGAAGCCTTCTACAATGTTGCTCTCCAGTTACTAAAATTCAACCCTGATGTCGACTTTTCATTTGACGCCCCCTTGGCCGCCATGAAAAAGATCCAATTATTAGTTGCCGACCATCAAAAAGACACCTTTACCACTGATGAATTAAAATCAGCATGGTATTGGCTACTTGCAACTCACAACAAAACTGGCCAAACGTTTATTGATTCACTTGCAACTAAGGGATACTTCACTAGATTTTATGGCAAGATCAACAAGCCAATGCTTTTCAACGGTAAAACCTTGCCTGTCTTTGATCCACATCAACTGATCAGAGAAGTTGTCTATGTCGAATCGCCACAAGACAGTGACCACGACGGCAAACGTGATTTATTAAAAGCTGAGATCCTACGTCCTAAAGAAACTGAAAATGGCCTCAAAGTACCAGTTCTTTACACAGCCAGTCCTTACAATCAAGGCACTAACGATGAAACTGGCGAAAAATTAACTCACGATGTCAACGTACCTCTAAAACACAAACAACCGAACGATCTCAAATACTCTGACATTGAATATAACGACCCCAAAACGCCATTGCCAAAAGCTCGTAACATCAATGGCCAAACTAAGCATGCCGAAGAAACCTTCTCACGTGAAAGTTCATACACTATGAATGATTACTTCCTAGCTCGTGGATTTGCGGTCATCTACATGGCTGGTATCGGTACGAAGGATTCTGACGGTCTCAGAACAACGGGAGATCCTGAAGAAACTACTTCAACTATTTCAATTATCAAGTGGTTGACCGGTCAACTTCCAGCCTTCACTAACCGAACTGATAACATTCAAATCACTGCTTGGTGGTCCAACCAAAAAGTAGCAATGACTGGTCGTTCATACTTAGGAACGCTTGCGACCGCTGCCGCCACGACTGGCGTAACTGGTTTAAAGACCGTCATCAGTGAAGCAGCTATTTCCAGCTGGTATGACTACTACCGTGATGGCGGTTTAGTTATCGCTCCCGGCGGTTTCCCTGGTGAAGATGCTGATGTGTTAGCTGAAGAAACCTTCTCACGTCGTCTGCAGCCAGGCGATTTCCACAAAATCAAGGATGAATGGAACGAACAGATCAAGGATATTTATCAAGGTGAAGACCGTAACAGTGGCGACTACAATACTTTCTGGGACGCTCGCAACTATCACAAGAATTTCAAGAATATCACGGCTGACGTTTTCATGGTCCACGGTTTGAATGATTGGAACGTCAAACCTAGAAACGTCGAAAGACTTTGGAACGGTATCAAGCATAACGGCGTTACACAAAAAATTATCTTGCATCAAGGTCAACATATCTATATCAACGCTTTCCGTTCGATCGATTACAGCGACATTATTAATCTCTGGTTAACGCATGAACTATTAGGCGTCGACAATCATGCCAAAGAAATCATTCCTAACGTAATCGTTCAAGACAATACCAAACCAGAAACTTGGACAGCTTATAAAGACTGGGCCAGTGCTGAAAATGAACAGGTTAATTATAATTTATCAGCTGATAAATTAGTAACTGAAAAAAGTCCCAAAGCAACTCACACATTTACTGACCAGTTACCTGAGAATGTCTTTAACTTGTATCGCGACCATAACGATACTTGGGAACATGATTTGATTGCCACTGATACCAAATTGGCCAACAATCAACTTACTTTTAAGACTGATGCGTTAGCTGACGATTTGACGATTAATGGTAAGACAACTGTCAATTTAAAAGTTTCTTCCAATGAAAATATCGGTCTCTTGAGTTTCCAACTGATCGACTATGGAAAAGCCAAACGACTCAACGTCTCACCTTCTATCTTAGGCAAAAACGCCTTAGCTGGGACCTACGATTGGCGTGAGGATGACTTGCGTGAATTTACCGCTGGCAAAGAGACTCCATTCAAGATGATCACCAAAGGTCACCTCAATTTACAAAACCGTGAAAACAATTACAAAGTGGATGAACTAAAACCAAATGTCTTTTATAATGTTAGTGTTGAATTACAACCAACGTTCTATAAACTACTTAAAGGTCACCAACTGGGCTTGATCGTTTATGCGACCGACTTTGGCATGACCGTTCGTGGTAATCAAAATATTGAATACACAGTTCAATTGGACGATTCGTCATTAATTGTTCCGACCCACACGAATTAAACCTTAATCGGCTAAATGCTTTGATATATATGCCTAACAACTGAACTAAATTAAGTTGTTTCATACAACCAATTCTAATGTTACAATTGCCGATGAACTGTTTATTTTTGGAGATTATTTATAATGGAAAAGACGCAATTAAACTCATTGAAGAATAACCCCCATTCAAAGAAAAGCTTAGCAGGATTCCTTATTGCTTTAGGAATCGTTTATGGAGATATTGGTACTTCTCCTCTTTATGTTATGCACTCTTTGATGGTTGGGAATGGTGGACTATCTAAGATGTCCACCAACTTTATTCTAGGAAGTGTTTCCTTAATATTTTGGACACTTACTCTAGTAACAACAATTAAATATGTGTTGATCGCTTTGCGGGCGGATAACCGTGGTGAAGGTGGTATCTTCGCCCTCTATACCTTGGTTAGAAAACGTGCTAAGTGGTTGATCATCCCAGCAATGATCGGTGGGGCAACCTTTCTTGCTGATGGTATGATGACACCGGCTGTTACCGTTACAGCTGCTATCGAAGGACTCAAAGGCATTGCAATTCACAATACCGTCCTTATCAGTACTCAGAACCAAGTAATCATCGTTACACTGATTATTTTGTCTACCTTATTCTTTATCCAAAGATTCGGTACTCAACTTATCGGACGAGCCTTTGGACCAATCATGTTGGTCTGGTTTGCTTTCCTTGGCTTGATGGGATTCGTCAACCTCACTTCCGATTGGACTATTATCAGAGCTTTAAACCCATATTATGCGATCGAATTGCTCAGAAGTCCGATGAACATTCGTGGGGTCTTCATCCTTGGTAGTATTTTCCTTGCTACTACTGGTGCCGAAGCACTTTACTCTGATATGGGACACGTTGGACGTCCTAATATCTACACAAGTTGGCCTTTCGTTAAGGTCTGCTTGCTATTAAGTTATTTAGGTCAAGCCACATGGATCCTAAATGCTAAAGATAACCATGCCCTTCAACAGATGGGTTCAGCTATGAATCCGTTCTATCAATCGATCCCAGCTAATTTCAGACTCTTCGGAATCTTTTTATCCGCTTTGGCTGCTATCATTGCTTCACAGGCTTTGATCTCTGGTTCTTATACTTTAGTTTCTGAAGCTACTAAATTAAAGATTTTCCCAAGATTAAAAACTTACTATCCAACTAATTTCAAAGGACAACTTTACATTCCAACTGTTAACTCAATTATTTGGGTCATCTGTTTGGGAATCGTCCTCTTTTTCAAGACTTCTGAAAACATGTCAAATGCTTACGGTCTTGAAATCACCATCACTATGTTAATGACTACGATCTTATTGCACCAATGGTTATTGATGAAACGGGCTAATCGCTTCTTTACAACGATCATCATCAGTTTCTTCTTTATCATTGAAGCTATCTTCTTTGTAACAAACAGTAGTAAATTCATTCACGGTGCTTATATCACTATGACGATTGCTGCTTTGTTGATTGCCGTTATGTTCATTTGGAGATACGGTGAATGTCTCAAAGATGACAATACTTATCGGAGTCACTTCGTTTCACTCTTGGCTTTCAAGCACCAACTAAATGATTTGAGAAAAGATCCTAGCTACCCACTTTATACAACTAACTTGGTTTACCTAACTAAGATCCACGACGGTTACCGGATCAAGAAGAATATTCTTTATTCGATCCTCGATAAACGTCCTAAACGTGCTGATGTCTATTGGTTCGTAACGGTCAATGTTACCGATGAACCATATACAGCTGCTTACAGTGTTGAAACTTTCGATACTGACTATATGGTCAGCGTTCAGTTGTACTTAGGATTTAGAGTTGATCAAAAGGTTAACGTTTATCTCCGTCAAGTTGTCAATGATATGATGTCAAATGGCGAGATCAAGCCACAACCACAGAAATATACGACGATTCCTGATCGTGATGTTGGTGACTTCTCCTTCGTTATTATCAAAGAGGTCCTTTCACCAGATACAAAGATCAGCGGTTTGAAGAAGAGTGTCATTCACATGAGATTGGTTCTTCAAAAATTCATTTCACCAGCTACTTGGTTCGGTCTTTCCTACAGCGATGTTGTGGAAGAACGTGTCCCATTAGTACTTGGTAAAGTTTCACTCAATCGTTTGCGTTTAGTCAGAAAAGATCGTTCAGCTTTGCAAGATATCAAGGTTGACGGCGAAATCGACGACGATGACGACGAATAATTTAATTTAAAAAGAGTCCTCTGATTCCAATTGCGGAATCAGAGGACTCTTTACGTTAATGATCAAAAGTTCAAACTTGGAAGATCTTAACTGATTTTTGGCCTAATTTATTGGTGATAAAATCAACCGCCCACTCGACATCCTTTTCCGGTGCACCCGACTTTGACAAGTTCCACGACAGATCCAAGATGACGTTGTGCCCATTATTCAATCTTAAAATAATATAGTGAGGAATGATTTTATTACCTGACTTGTCCTTATTGACGACTAAAGAATAAAAGTCGATATCATCGAAAGAAACCGTATTTTGCTTCTTAGCCAACGGTAAAAAGATTGCCTTGAGCCGTTTAGCCCAAGTACTGTAATCATAGTAATAAATATCTTTTTCCGTCACGCTCCATGAGTTATATAACGTTGGCAAACTGCGAGGATAAACCAACGTACTTTGGATCAAAAAGGCCAAGACACCTGTTATCGCTCCCCAAAGAAAATTCCTTTGTAGAATGATAAAACTAAACGTGCCAATGGCTGCTCCAAAAATCAAGCTGTTGAACAATGGTTTCAAACTAGGCTTTCTTGCAAAGCTTCTTTTCATCTTCATCGCCTACTTTTGATTTATTGATTTATTCATAATCTAAGATTAAAAATAACTTGCTGAAGCATTTAATTCAATTGTCTGAGCCTATTATGGACGACTTGTCATTATTCATACCTTTTACTTCAGATTGTTGCTTGTCGGCATTTATAATGCAGCTAATCAATGACTTTAATAAATTAATCATTGGTTATGGATATTTTTTTAAGAAAGAAAGTAATTGTTATGTTCAGCTACATTCAAATTCTCGACAAAAACGCTTCAATTTTCAAAGGATACGTTGACTATGAATTTTCGGATGACGCCCTTTCAATAACTATGATTCGTGGTGCGAAGACTTTACATCGTATTAAAATTCCGTTAGACGAAATCACTGATCTATTCATCAACGGTTACTACGGTAGTGAGGAAATCAGTTTCATCTATCAATCTCAAAAATATCGTTTCTTCAACACTGGTTACGGTGAATCTTCTTACTTCAAGAATCGTATTTCTAAAATGGTCACAGCTTAACAGTTACAAAACTAGAAAGCGGAGCAAAACGGTTAGATTCTGAGCAATTGCCTAGACCTAGGAATTGTCTGTCGGGTTTTGACAGATAATTTTCAGGCCGTAGCAATGCACAGGAATCTGGTTTGTGTGGCTTGTTTCAGAGTGTGACAGAACTCGGTTAACTTCCGAGCAATAATTGAAAAATCTCAATATTCGCATTATGAATATTGAGATTTTTACTATTGTGCGGAAGAAGTTGAGTTCTGTTGCACGTTTATGCTGCATATTTAACTTGTCAGAGCATTTTCTTATATTCCTAGTAACTTTACCAATCCACAGTTAATCTTTCTGACAAACGCAAATATTGAATAATAATCATTATGACAAGTATTTCTCTATACCATAAGCTACACCATCGTGATTATTGTCGAGCGTGAGATATTTTCCGTAGTCCTTCACTCCTGGCAAGGCGTTTTCCATAACGATCGGCGTACCAACTTCTTCTAGCATTGAAACATCATTGTAGCCATCGCCAAAAGCTGCCATGTCGCTTTGTTCTAAGTGTTCTAATTGTTGAATGTATTGAACGCCCAATGACTTTTGAGCTTTTTGGTTAGTAATTTCTAAATAAGTCTCACTTGATTGCAGAACGTTCAATCCTTGCAGATGCAGCTGACTTACTTTTTCATTCAGAGTTTTCATTTCCGATACATCAGGCGTTATCATCATGATTTTATAGATTTTTAAATCTGGCTGTTTTAATAAAGAAACAAAATCGACCATTGTTGGCGCCTGTCCACCATATTTAGCCTCTTTTTCAACGTATTTGTCCATTTTTTCAACATACCAGTCACTGGCGCCAAACAGACTGAGGTTCACAGAACCCAGATTATTCACAAGCACTTGCCAAATATGGCGAACATCTTCTAATGGCACAACGTTTTCCTGCAAGATCCGGCGTCCATTTTGCGTTTCTTGAAAAATCACTCCACCATTGAAAGCAATCTGTGGTTCGTCTAATCCCAGAGTATCAACGATTTCACTCATTTGAACTGGCGAGCGGGCTGAGACCAATGTAAAAGGTATTTGACTCTGTTTGATTACAGAAATGTTTTTTTCACTAATCCGGCACTCATCATCCAGTAAAGTACCATCCATATCCGAAAAAATGTGTTTTATCATAATTATTACCTCTCTTGATTATATATATAATTATAAAATACCTTGCCTAAACGCAAAACGAAAAAATACCCTCTGATTCAACAATACTGAATCAGAGGGTATTCTACATTAATGTTTAAAAGCTAAGCTTATTTTGCCTGCTCTCACTTTAAGCAAATGATGTTGCGACACTACCAATGATGATCAACAGGATTCCACCGATAGTAAATTTCAATTCTCGACTGCTCTTTTGTTCGTGGAGTACGAAGATACCACCAAAAGTACTGATAACAACATTTAATTGTGTCCAGATGAAGGCTGATGTATTACCGTTAGCCTTAGCTGAGAAAATATAAGCGAACGCCGCTACACCCCAGAAAATACCGGCAATGATATTTTGATATTGTTCTTTTTGAACAAAGGCCTTGCGGTCAGTGAATAGTGCATAAAGGATTGCTCCTAGCAAGATTCCTAGCATTTCAGGTAGGAAAATACCTGTTCCACTTTCATTCTTAACGATTGGCATACTTGGGAATGATGAGTAGATCCAGAAACCTACGGTTGTACATAATAAGAAGATTACATCTTTGGCTTCCAGTTTTTTACCTGAAGTACTGTCGCTGACTGAAGTCAATAAAGCTCCGATAATAACGACTACTAAAGCGAGAATACCAATGATCTTAGCTTGAGCTCCAGCCCAATCGCCGAAGATCAACATTCCGATAACTGAATTACCAACTAATTGGAAGACAGTTGATAAAGGTACTGTACCGGAAACACCGATACGTTTGAAAGAAATAAATTGTCCAATTTGACCGATCGTCCACAGTGCCCCGCACAAAACTGAGAACCAAAACGCCGTTACGCTGACGCTTGGTTGTGTGATCAAGTAAGAAATCAAGCCGACAATTGTAGCCCCAGCACCAATCCCAAACATTTGGTTAGCTGGTGAGCCACCGACTTTACCAGTGATAAGCGGCATGAAGCCCCAACCGATTGCTGGTATTAAAGCAATTAAAATATTCATATGAAACTCCCTCTTTGTTTGACAAAATACGAGTAATAATTATTTTTTTTAACGTGATATATTTCAGATACATAAGGAACCATTTGTCTCTTATAAAAAATCTCTTTTATTCATGTTTATTGGTAAATTATTACAAAAATTATGGTCAAAAGTGCCATTTGGCATGAAAAACCGTTTTTATTTATCTAGACCATTTAAATAGTTTACATCATTTTCTTAAAAAAGAAAGCATTTTCTTTTGAAAAGTGTAAAAAAATGAAAGTGCCTTCAAGTTCATCGCTGACTTTAAAGGCACTCTCATTTATTTTTGAATATAATTATTTCTTGGTTCGATTACTATTAATAATGTTAAGTTTACTGTCAAAATCGTAGACCAATGGTTCCCCATTAGCCACTTCTACACCGTCAATATCTTGGTCACTGATTCCTTCAATATATTTGATCAAAGCTCTGATCGTACTGCCGTGAGCGACGATCAACTGATTTTTGCCATCAAGTAAACGTGGAGCTACTTGATCGACATAATAAGGAATTATCCGTTGATAAGCTTGATACAAACTTTCAGCAACCGGCATGCTTCGACGATCAAGATATTTATAAGGGCCAACATTAGGATCAGGGGTCTGCAGTTGTGGTGGTATTGAATAAAAACTTCTTCGCCATAGATGCACTTGACTGACTCCATACTCTCTTCTAGTCCGGTCCTTGTTTAAGCCACGCAAAGCCCCATAGTGACGTTCATTTAAGCGCCAGCTCTTTGTGATTGGCACGTAATTGAGATTCAATTCATCTTGAATGATATAGGCCGTAATGATTGCCCGTTTCAAGACTGATGTGTGCACGTGATCGAATTCAAATCCCTTTAACTTTTTGGCCGCCACATGTGCTTGGACGATACCCTCTTGTGTCAAGCCAACATTATTCCAACCTGTATATTGATTCAAGGCATTAGCAGTACTCTCCCCATGCCTTACCATGACAAGTTTTACCATATTATGACGTTCCCAACTTTCATATAGAATTACTCTCTAATCTTAGCACAATTGCCATTTCTTATTAATTGATCAACGAATTATCCAATCCTCTAGAACACTCAGCTTGCAAGGTCACATGGGTAATGTGAAATTTATCATTCAACATTTTATCGACTTGGTCATACAATTGGTCAAGTTCCTTCATGTTGCAATTTTTCAAAACATTAATGTGAGCATCTAACATGATATGATTCTCATCGATCATCCAAACGTGCATGTGATGGACCTTAACGATTTCGGGAATTGTCAAAATCGCCTTCTGAACGGCATCCAGATCAATTTTAGGACTAGCCTCCATAAGGATGTTGATTGTTTCCGAAACTACGCTGTATGCTTCTTTTAAGAGCCATATAGCAATTATGATCGTAATAAGTGGGTCGACCCAATTCCAGTTGAACAAAATGACAAAAATTGACGCAATGAAAACACCCACTGATGACAAAGTGTCTGTCAACATATGTAAAAAGGTCGCTTTGATATTCAAATTATGTTTGGAACCCGTCAACAACAATAACATCGAGACAAAGTTCGCCAGTAGGCCAACGATCGACACTATCATCATCAATTTACCATTGATATGCTGGGGCTGCGACAATCTTTTGAAAGATTCAAAGACCATCATCAGCGTAATGATGACTAAAACGATCGAATTGACGAAAGCTGCTAAAATTTCAGCCCGTTTGTATCCAAAAGTTTTTTTAGTATTGTTCTTTCTTTTTCCGATGACATTGGCAACGTAGGAGATAACGATCGATAAAGAATCTTCTAAATTGTGAAAGGCGTCTGAAATTAGACCCAAACTTCCTGAGACAAAGCCACCCACGAATTCTACGGCGGTAATCAAGACATTCAAAACGGTCACGTAAAAGAACCGCTTTCCTGTTACATTTTCATGATCCATAGTCTCGCCTCCTCGTCTCTATCATACCAATATTTTTTCAAAGAAAATAAAAAAAAGATGGAACTTTTGTTCCACCTTTATAGATCCCTATATATTCCTTCTATTTCGTTGTCAATTTAGCGACAACTTTAATGGGATGAGCTACATCAATGATATCAGAGAATCTGTTTGTAACATAATCTCTCATACCGTCACGGGCTTCTTTCTTAGAAACGTTGTGACAGACGCGCTTCTCAGCAATTGTTTGGCCTTCCTTGCTCAAGAAATTACAAGTAACTTCATAATCGCCATGATTACCAAAAAACAACATCATTGTGACCCCCTTCTATGCTTAATAACTATCTCATTAACTTCGACCAGATATTTATACCACTTTTTCAAAGGCAGTTCAACACCGTAATTTTTATTTCTTTTATTTAAGAAAAACTAAGCATTTTTTGGTTAATTAATTCATAATTAGTAATTATGATATTATAATCTTAACGAATTATTCACAGGGGAGTAACGGCATGAAAAGGCAAAACAGAACTAATAATTCTCGTATGACTCGTGAAACGCTTCGACGCAAACATCTGCCATTTTATAAAAAGAAAAGATTTTTCATTCCAGTAATTTTTTTAATAATAATTATAATTGGTATATTTGCAATCTGGACGTCTAAGCCATCCAAAGATACACATTCAACGCAACCTTCTCACAAGATTGAAAAGGTCAAACCTAAGAAAAAAACAACCAAGAAAAAGACAACAAAAGCCAAGAAAACCAATCCAGCTCAAAAGGTCAAAAAAGAGAATCCTGCTAAACAAGTAACTAAGGAACCTGAGAAAAAAGCTGACACGTCTAACCAGATCAAAAATGCCGGCAGCTACGATAATCTTACTTATGACACTGATTGGTATACTTTCAAAATCTCAAATGAGGTCAAATTGATCAAAGATGCCAACGGAGATGCAGCTTTATTGATCAAATATAATTACACAAATAAGACACAAACTAATCAAGTACCGCAAAAAGTTCAAGCTAACGGCATCATGTTAAAACAAGATGGCCAACAACTGAACCCCACAACTGCTACCGGAGACAACGCAACTTTAGTCAACTCTAGCAACAATGGGATCGTTCAACCAGGCAAGAGCTTCGATGGTGCGCTGTTAGTTAAAGTAAATAGCACCACTTCTGAAGTCACCATATACTTCAAGAACATCCAAACGAACGATTGGCTCGACAGTACGCAGCCACTCAAATTAGATTAAAAAATGGTCAGTTTTCATTTTAACTTTTGAAAACTGACCATTTTTTGTAAATTTTAAATAAATTGACAACGATTCATTTATTCTTGAAAGCGTGTATAGAAGTTGCTTAATAATAGAAGAAATTATGTAAAAATAACTATATTAATCTTCTATTTTGAAATCCCGCAACTGAATATAACTGATAAACAAAGCGATAACTAAAAATATTCCCATACCATACAAAGAAAGCACTGAAAATTCCACATGAGCGGCCTCTGCCATCATTTTATCGGAAAACATTGGGAACATATCGCGCAGCGCATGCAGTAAAATTACAATACTCAAATTATGCGTCTTCACGTAAATCGTACCAAAGATGATTCCTAAAGCCATGGCAAACAATACTTGTGAGGACACGTAGCCAATCGAGAGCGCCTTTAAATTGATCAAGTGCAGTAATCCGAACAAAGCACTCGAAGCAATCACAGCTCCATAGACGTTTTTGTGGAATAATTCTAAAAACAGACTCAACAATAAACCTCTAAAGATGTACTCCTCAGCTAAACCAACTAACAGACAGACTACAATCACCCGAAACTTAACTTGGAAGTCCGCTACCGTTAACACTGGTGAATTCAAAAAAGCTACTATTATAATTGCAGGCAGCGACGTCGTGAATTGTTTAGATAAGTTGTGTTGATTGAACCAATAAATTTTTTGTTGGAAATATTGCCGATTGAGCAAGTAAGCCAAGACAAAAACTATCAAGTCACCGACACCTTGCCAGATACTCGTCACACTCGATTTTTTAATTACCAAACCGACAAGCATTAAGACAACCGGAAAAATCAAAAAAGCGATGATGATCTTAGACACATTGCTCTTTAATATCTTCATAAAAATCTCCTTTGAATGTTCTTCCTAAATTATATTAGAAATTGACTTGACATGAAACGCGTTCGCTAAAGTATTCTGTAATTGTTGAGATGTCGATCCTCCACAATAAACAATTTTTGCAGAGCCTACCCTTCAGATCGAATTTCATATATTTGCGAGTGAAACAAAACATAAGCAGCTTTCGAGAGCGAAAAGTCGTCTCTGATTCAGCATTTTGGTTTTTTTTCAAAGTTTGGTTGTTCACTGCCGTCTTCCATGAAATCCCGGCGGATTGCTGGAACGCTGTGAGAACGACTTCGAACCAATTCTACGAATTGTTTTGAAGATCGTCTGTCTCTAACCTGGCAAAGTACGCCAGCCAAGAGACTACTACGGCTGAGCATCCACCGGGATTCCATTCCAGACTAAACGTTTTTTTGTTTGTCTTACGTTAGTGGTATTAAAACTTTAAATCTAATGATTTTATATTTTATTCAAAACAGTACTAAAAATAGATCATCCAGCTGATTTTTGGATGATCTATTAGTGTATCTAAATAATTGTATGTAACCAAAGTTGAAAAAGAACCGCATTTCGAATCAGAAACGACTTTTTGTTCCAAACTAACTAACAATTTCAACATTATTTTCTTTACGTTTGAATCGAACTAAAACTTGTGCAATCGGTTCAGAAAACCAAAGATAGATCCAAGCTAATATGCTAAGACTAGTAGCCAGAATAAACAAATTACGATTGCCGTACGACAATTCAATTCGCATCGTATTATAATTTCTCGGCGCAATTATCTCAACCGAACCGCGTTTACTATAATTTGTAGTCACTGGACGACCATAAATATTAGCATTGGTGTATTTGTACTTCACATAAGGTAAGTCTATCTTGGTATTTTTCCTAATATGTCTGAAGGTAAAATAGTTGCCCTTGTAATCAGCTCTAGGAATTTGAACTGACTCCTTATTACCAACCCAGACATCGTGTTTTTCAACCGAATCAATCTGTTTTTGTTCACGAACAGGAACGTATTGGGCCAGATAAGAATCAGGAATTCTATCTTCATTGATCATTCTCTGATCGATAATCAGCTGGGATTTCGATAGAAGCGAATTTGGATAAGCATTTTGAATCGATGCGGTCCACAAACCACCAGCAATAATTGAAAGAACTATCGCCATTAAGACAAAACGTTTCTCAAAACTATCTTGGAAAATGATTGCTGCTTCTTGAGCCATCACAACAGAGCCGAATAATGTAGCAAATAACAAGAAACGAAATGGATACTGAATCACTTGCACTGGAGTATTTTGTAAAATAGTCCAAGGAAATAAGTTAGTTGTTAAGACCAAGGTAAAAATATACATTAGATAAGTCGCCTTGAAAGTACGACTAAATTTTTTAAAAAGTACCAATCCAATCAGCAAAGCCACTATTAAAATAAAACCAATATTGTAAGTATTTCCCTCAATTGCTCGGTAACTTGTATTGTTCAAACTAGCTTGGAACAATGCAGAAAAATCCAGTCCTTTCAATTTAGTAGGATCTGGCACACTATATTTCTGATAAGCTTCCTCCGACAGAAATGGAACGGTAAATACTAAGGTCGCCATAACTGTACTAATCATAGCTTTGAAAGTATTTAAAACTAACGTTTTTGAAAATTTAATTCGATAATACCAGATTGCCAATATCAAAATAAACAATATGACTGTCATAAAAGTTGTCAGTACATGCGAGAAGATCACCAATGATAATCCAATAGTAAGATTTTTCCACTGATGTCCTTCGCTAAAAAACAACTGATAGAAACCAACGAAGCAAAGTGGCAAAAAAACGCTCGCTAAATACTCTGCCAATGATGCTCGAGTAAACATTTCAATTAGACGATAAGTACTAAAGTTATAAATAATCGCAAATAATACTGCTAACTTACTACTGCCGGAAAACTTTTTCATCGAATAATGACTAATCAAAAATGATGTCATAAAGTAGAACAACAACCCCAAATAATAGGCACTGATCCAATTCCCTCTGACATGATAGAGCAACTGAAACGGTATCATGGTCAACCATGGATAAAAGATATTAACTCCATAACCCATTTTGCCAAAGTTAGTTGGTGAAATATTTGATGTCAATAATCCATCTGTAAAATTGAATCCCAATCCCATGATCCGTTGAAATTGATAATATATGTCATCGCCATTCCAAATAAAATTCCGTCTCAAAATCCAAAACATCGCTAATGAAAGTACTAAATATAAAACCAATACCAAAAATAGCTTTCGATATCGCTTGTTTAACTTTAAAATCCCCACAATAAATCCCCTAATTTATTTTTATGAACATATTCATTTATACCCTAAGTATCTTCCTTTATAAAGGATTTTTTATTTATATATAATTATTTTTATTAATCCAACACAAAAAAAGCATATCCCAAAGAGATTTGCTTTTTTGTAGTGTTTAAATTCTAGAATTTATATATGAAACGACATTTTTTATATCGGTTTGTGTTGTAGGAATCCCCGAAGATTTCCAAGCACAATTTAGGCGGATCGTCTGTTGATCAGTATCGATCACCAAGCAATTAATTTTACGAGCTAAGGGTGTATTCAAAGAACCACCCAAAGGATATTGCGTATTCATGATCGACTTGCCATCCACGATTGAAAAACGTTTGATATCTGAAAATGGTATGATGCAGAATTTATTTTGTCTGGGCAAAAAGATAGCTTGAATTTTCTTTGACCAACTACCGTAGTCATAGTAATAAATTCCTTTAGTGCCAATTTTCCAATAACCATAATAAATGGGCAGATATCTTGGATAAATCAGCGTACTCTCCAATCCAAAAGCAATCACACCAAAGATGATCCCAATCAACGGATATTTAGGAAACAGCGAACAAATTATTGTTGCTACCATTATTCCTAAAAAAATGCTGATCAACAATGGTTTAAAACTGATTTTTCTCTCGAAACTCAATTCTTTTTCCATACTAATCACCTTGATTATCTCTAACTACTATTAAAATAATCCCTTTGTAGATATTTAGCCAAAATAAAGCTTCCTTTTTAGTCAAAATGTCTCTTTTGGCACCAAAAAAAACGATGAAAGACAATCCACCTTAGGATTTATCTTCCATCGTTTTTCAATTAAATAATACTATTTTTTAGACTTTCTATTCTTACGACCCTTTTTCTTGTTGGCCTTATTAGGATTTTTCGTAAAGGCACGTTTGATAACCTCGAAAAATCCTAATGAACGAACAATGTGGTCGGGTTTGACATAAACTCGAATTGCTCGTAGAACTTTTTTAGGGTCACGTGAAGAGAATGAAAAGGTACCATTCTTTTTAGTTTCAATGGCATAGCGGGGAATCCATTTGCCGCCGAACATCACTGAAACGATCACCTTTCGTACTTCAGTCCAAGGAATTTGGATATAGTTACTAGCATCACGGTCATCATAAAATTCAAAGCCCTTATCTCCGACCATGATCTTACCGTAATCTGCCATTCCTAAGTGAGAAGTTGCATTCATGACCAAATCCGACTTCGTATTTAATGATTGAACCATTTAAACTAACCCCTTTATCTTTTTAAAAAGTATTATACGTCTTTATCTATTATCAAAAAAGAGGCGGAACTCATCTGAGTCCACCCCATATTTAAAAGTTTCTGAATTATTACATGATACCTAGAACGTGTAGCAATACACCTACAACGAACAAGCCAAGAATCATAACGATTGGTGAAACTTTCTTCTTTAGTAACCACATGCAAAGCAATGTTAGAAACAAAGCAGCTAAACCAGGAATCAATTGATCCAAGTTATCTTGCAATGTTGTAACTTTGTCGGGTGTCAATGATAGACCAGCTTTTTGTTGGATCAAAGCTTGTTGAATACCTTTAGCACCTGATGGTAAGTGTGCCCAATCAATGTAAGCACCTTTATCTAGTTTAACAGTTGAAACTGTTGGTGTGAATTTAACAGAAACCCAACGGTTAACCAATGAACCTAGGATGAACATACCTAGAATTGAAGCACCCTTAGTAATATCTTGTAAGATACCACCTGAAAGGTCATCTGTAATCTTAGAACCAGCTTGATAGCCAAGTTCTTGTGTGTACCACATGAAGGCCATACGAATAGCATTCCATGCAATGAAGTAAATGATTGGTCCAAGAATATTACCAGTCATGGCAAGTGAAGCAGCCAAGGCACCGATAATAGGCTTAACAGTGAACCAGAACACAGGATCACCAATACCAGCCAAAGGACCCATCATACCAACTTTAACACCTTGGATAGTAACATCATCGATAGGTGCACCATTGGCACGTTCTTCTTCCAAAGCCATAGTAACACCAAGAATAGGTGAAGCTAGGTATGGGTGAGTATTGAAGAATTCCATGTGACGCTTCAAAGCAGCGGCACGGTCTTCTTTTGTTGTATATAATTTTTTAAGGACTGGGATTAATGAATAAGCCCAACCACCATTTTGCATACGTTCGTAGTTCCATGAACCTTGTAGGAAGGTTGAACGCCACCAAACGGAAATTCTATCTTTTTTAGAAATCTTTACTTGATCTGCCATTTTTTTGTGTTCTCCCCTCTTAGTAGTTATCTATGATATCGCCGACTGGATCACCAGTGTTGGAGTTTCCTCCGCCACCGTTGCCACCGTTACCACCTGATTTTTCCAATTTCAAGTAGATAAGTGCGATAGAAATACCGATAGCACCAAGTCCAATAAGTGTTAATTGTGTAACTGTAGCTAACACAAAACCAATTGCGAAGAATGGCCATACTTCTCTAGTAGCCATCATGTTGATAACCATTGCATAACCAACGGCAACAACCATACCACCACCAATGGCAAGACCATCAGTTAACCAAGTAGGCATAGCGTTAAGCATTTCTCTAACGGGACCAGCACCAATTGCTAGGATCAAAGCAGCAGGGATAGCGATACGAGCACCTTGCATAGCAATAGCGATATATTGCCACATTTCAAGTTTCTTAAAACTACCTTCCTCGGCAGCTCTATCCATGATGTGAACAATACCAGTTGCCAATGTACGAGCCAAAATTGTTAGTAACAATCCGGCAACAGCCAAAGGAACGGCGATGGCAATAGCTGAAGAAACACCAGCCTTACCTTTGCCACCAAGAACAAGAATAATAGCTGAAGCAACAGCTGCCAAAGCAGCATCAGGTGCTACGGCAGCACCGATATTAGCCCAACCTAAGGCGATCATTTGTAATGAACCACCAAGGATAAGACATGGTAATAATTGACCTGTAACTAAGCCGATTAAAGTACAAGCAATAACTGGTTGGTGGAAGTGGAATTCATCCAAGATACCTTCCATACCAGCTAAGAAAGATACTAAAACGACTAAAATCATTTGAATAGCATTCAATTGCATGATTATAATCCTCCGTTTAATTTCTCAAACATATATGTATGTGTTAAATTATTTTTCTTTGTTAAGTTCATCTTGAGCTTTCTTCATAATGGCATCGAGATTATCTTTTGAGTCTGTAGGAACTTTACGAACATCAAACTTGATGCCTTCTTTTTCCATAGCCTTGTAAGTATCGATATCATTTTGATCAAAAGCCAAAACCTTGTTAGGTTGAACTTTACCAACTGAGTGAGCCATTGAACCAACATTGATTGTCTTCAATGGAACTCCTCCGTCAATTGCCTTCTTAGCATCTTGTGGTGTTTCGAAAAGCAATAGTGCACGTTGACCACCAAAGTGTTTATCATCTTTAGCAATCTTGATCATTTGCTTGATAGGAATAACGTGAGCCTTAACACCTGATGGTGCAGCTTGCATAATCATTTGTTTACGCAAATCATCCTTAGCAACGTTATCTGAAACAACAATGATACGTGTAGGATTTGTTGTCTTAGTCCAAGCAGTAGCAACTTGACCATGCAATAGACGTGTATCAACACGTGCCAAAACATATTCCAATGAGCCTGGTTGACCACCTGTAGGTGCTTGTTTAGAAGCCTTAGGAGCTTCCTTAGGTTGTAGAGATTCTGGACGAACCTTTACACCATCTTTAGCAGTTTCAATGATGTGAGCAGCAATTTCTTGTGCTGAATTCATTGATAGACGTGAAGCATATGCTTCGATCAACATTGGCAAGTTAAGACCAGCAACGATAGCCCACTTGTCTTTGTGTGCTTCGAACAAACCATTAACTTGGTTAAATGGTGTTCCACCCCATAAGTCAACTAAGAACAAAACTTGTTCTTGATCTTCAAGAGAAGAAACAGCTTCTTCCAATTTTGCCTTGAGATCATCAGGACCCATGCTAGGTTGCAATGTAACGGATTGAACATCTTTTTGTTCACCGAAAATCATTGACCCTGACATCTTGATGCCATCAGCAAAGTCACCATGGCTTGCAATAACAATTCCAACCATGTTTAATCCTCCTTTATTTTTCTGTCATTAAAGCGCTTACTTTGACCACCCATTATGGCCGAATTGACAAAAATAGAATAATTTCGAAATAAATCGCTTTAATAGAGCTCACCCTTCATGTGAACCCTTACATAATATCATTTTTTCAGAAAAAAAACAGCTCTTTTAAAAAAAAGTAATAGTAATAAATAAAAATGATTTTGCACTTTTGATATAACTTTTTTAATTCATTTTTCAAGCTTCTCCGCCTTCAAAAGCGACTACCAAGGCAACATGTTTAGATAAAAGATCAGCCTTTGAGAGACTAAAATAGAACATTTTTTTACGGTTAATTCAGTGACTTGTGACGACTGAAAGGGATTCATAGCTTTTAGTATTTTCAGCCGTTTTCGGGTTTAATTCCTTTTATACCAGCATTTTCAATTTAGTTAAAAAAGCTACGACGATTTTGAAAATATTTTTTCACATGTTACTTCCGCGTAACATTCTGTTACATGGGGTTGATGAATTTGTCGATATGAAAAGTGATAAATCAATCGGACTTCATTTTCCTGAAACTGGTAGGTACCAATTTGCATAGACCTTTTTCCCCAAATAAATATTTTTTATTTTTTTGTTAAATTACTAAAACGGTTTCATTTTTGGAGAATTTAACCAAAAAAATAGTTCAAATTCCGTTGATTATTTTTATCAATTCGGAATTTGAACTATCTATAATTCGGCTTCTTCAATTGTTGAATGTTGTTGATTGTACGAGTTGCCCCACTTCTCCATTGCCAATATCACTGGCTCCAAACTCTTGCCAAAGTCTGTCATTTGATAATCCGTACTCAAAGGCTTAGTTTGATAAATATTTTTTTGAATCAGGCCGTCCTGTTCCAATTCATGCAGTTGTAGGGCCAACATTCTTTGCGAACAGTCTTTTAGGTCCCGATGCAATTGTCCAAAATGACAAGTTTTTTCCTTTAGTAAGTGATATAAGATCACGCTTTTCCACTTGCCCGAAATAAATTGCAATGTACTTTCCACCGGACAGCCCGCCTGACAATCATAAACACGTCTCGTCATAAAAATCTCCTTGTTGGTTAATTATTTATCTGGCTACTGAATTTTTTGTAACTAATTACAAATATTACAGAATTGTACTTTTCCCCCATTGCTTTATGCTGATTTCGAAAGGAAGTTATCAATTATGAAAGCTATTGGTTTTACAGAATCTCTACCTATTAATAGTCCCAAAAGTTTTGAAGAATTCGAATTGCCAACTCCTACACCTAAAGGACACGACTTGCTCGTAAAAATTCAAGGAGTCTCAGTGAACCCGGTCGATGTCTTTGTTCGTCGTGGCAGTCGTTCCAAATTAAAACAGCCGAAAATTATCGGTTGGGATGCTGTTGGAATAGTGCAAGCAGTCGGTGAGTCAGTAACCTTATTCAAACCTGGTGAACAAGTCTTTTATGCTGGTTCCTTTAAACGTCCCGGCAGCGATGCAGAATATCAATTAGTTGATGAACGTATTACTGGCAAAGCCCCCAAACATTTATCGATTGCAGAAATTGCTGCAATGCCATTAACTTCGTTGACTGCTTGGGAAGCTCTCTTTGAACAGCTGGAAATTGACCCTGAGAATAAAGTCGACAATCAGTCACGGACTATTTTGATTATCAACGGATCTGGTGGCGTTGGCTCTATTGCAACTCAATTGGCACATTGGGCCAACTTAAAAGTTATTGCCTCGGCATCACGTCCTGAAACGATTCAATGGACCAAAGAACACGGAGCAGATTTGACAGTAAATCACCGTAAGGACCTAGTGAATGAAGTCCACAACTTAGGCTATCAATACGTTGATTATATCTTAGAACTAAATGATCTCGATGGCCATTGGAACGAAATGGCCGAATTAATCAAGCCTAGTGGCCGCATCGCTTCGATCACCGAGAACCGTCGACCAATCAATTTGAAAAAGTTAACTACTAAGCGTGCTAAATTTGCTTGGGAATGGATGTACTCCAAATCATACTATCAAACACCCGATATGATCACTCAACATCAAATTCTCAATCGCATCGCCGCTTTGTTGGATCAACATATTATTCAATCGACTATGACTCAAGCCCTTCAACCTATTAACGTCGATAATCTCAAAAAAGCCCACCAATTAGTGGAGACAAATCACATGATCGGCAAAGTCGTGATTCACAACTAAACAGTATCATAATTGATTATTAGCACTAACGTAAAAAATACTCCAACTCCAGAAAAACCAAATGGGCAAGATAACCCTAAAGAAATGGTTCTTTTTCAACTTTGGTTACAGACAATTATTTAGATATACTAATAGGCCATCCAAAAATCAGCTGGATGACCCATTTTTAGTATTATCGTAAATAAAATATCGAATCATTAAATTTAAAATTTTAACACTACTAATGTAAAACAAATAAAAAACCAACTAGTCTGGAATGAAATTCTGGTGGACTCTCACGTGGTAGTCTCTTGGCTGGCGGTCCTTTGCCAGGTTAGAGACAGACAAGCTTAGAGACAATTCGAACTGTAATTAGCTCTAAGTTGCTCTCACTGCGTTCCAGCGTCCACCAGAATTTCATGGAAGACGGCAGTGAACAACCAAACTTGAAAAAGAACCAAAGAAATCAAGTTATCTTGCCCATTTTAATTTTGGTTGAACTAACAATCGTAATCCCAAGCTAAGCTATAACTCACTATTAGTTTCAATCTAATATACAACATTCAAATTGGTCTACCTAAATTAAATAAACCGATCAATTATCAAAAGTTTACATTCATGATTCGATCAATGGAATTCTTTCATAACCACCCAAACTTTTCATAATCAAAATTCATTACAAAATTGATTTTCGAAATCAGTTTTTTTCGTTATTTCTTAATTATTTGTAGCTTTTTTCACAATAATCTGAGTATAATAAAGTTGCAGAAAATTTAAGGAGGAAAACTATGAAAATAATTATCGCAGGTGCGGGTGCCATGGGTAGCCGCTTTGGAATCATGCTTCACAAAGGTGGCAACGACGTTACTCTAGTCGACGGTTGGCCAGATCACGTCAATGCTATCAAGGAAAATGGTTTAAAGGCAAACTTCAACGGTGAGGATATCACAGTCAACATCCCCGTTATGCTTCAATCTGAAATCAGTGCTGGTGAAAAGGCTGATTTAATTATATTATTCACTAAATCAATGCAATTGGATAAGATGTTGCAAGACGTCAAACCACTGATTGCTCCTGAAACAAAAATCCTTTGTCTGTTGAATGGTATTGGTCATGAAGATACCATCGAAAAGTACATTCCAATGGAAAATATCTTCATTGGTAACACTATGTGGACAGCTGGTCTAGTTGGTCCTGGTCAAGTTAAATTATTCGGAAGCGGTTCAGTTGAACTACAAAATCTTGGTAAGAACCAAGAAGATAGTGCTAAGCAATTAGCTCAAGTGCTTTCTGATTCTGGCTTGAATGCTAAGTATTCTGACAACATTCACTATTCGATCTATCGTAAAGCTTGTGTTAACGGAACTATGAACTGTCTCTGTTCAATCCTTGACGTCAACATGGCTGAATTCGGTGCTACTAAACCAGCTCACGATATCGTCGTTACAGTTGTTAACGAATTTGCTGCCGTTGCTAAGCACGAAGGCGTTGATCTAGACGTCAAAGAAGTCGTTGAACATGTTGAATCATGCTTTGATCCTGAAACAATCGGTAAACACTACCCTTCAATGTATCAAGATTTAATTAATAATCACCGTCTTACAGAAATCGATTACATCAACGGCGCCGTAGCACGTAAAGGTAAAAAATACGGCATCCCTACTCCATACTGTGACCTATTGACACAATTAATTCATTGCAAAGAAGACATTCTTGAGGCAAAATAATAAAAATATTATTTTAGGTCATAGGGGGGATTATTATTATGAATAAAAAATTAACGGCCAAAATATTTTTAAACAAAGTTCTATCAGGAACCGCAACCGGAATCATTATCGGATTGATTCCCAATGCTGTTTTAGCTGCTATCTTGAAATTGTTCGGTAACAATCCTTTTGCTCTTGCAATCGGGCAAATGGCGATCATCTTCCAATTAGGAACACCACTTTTGATTGGGGCTTTGATTGCTTTACAATTTGAATTCAAACCAATGCCAATGATGGTCGTTGGTGGAGCCGCCTTTGTCGGTTCCGGAGTTATTAAGTTCGACGCCAAAGCTCAAGCCTATATCGGAGCTGGTACGGGTGACATCATCAATACTATGCTGACAGCTGCGATTGCCGTCGGCCTGATCCTTTTGATCGATGACAAATTCGGTTCAGTTGCCATTGTTTTAACGCCAATCGTCGTTGGTGTCGGAGCTGTTTTGATCGGGTTCTACTTATACCCATACGTTACCGATATTACTAAAGCTATCGGAGATGGAATCAACTCTTTCACTAACTTACAGCCAATTCTAATGTGTATCTTGATCAGTTGTGCATTTGCCACTTTGATCATCTCACCTATTTCAACCGTTGCTATCGGTATGGCTATTCAGTTGAAAGGTATTTCTGCCGGTGCTGCTGCTATGGGTGTGGCTGCTACGACTATCGTCTTAGTTGTCAACTCATGGAAGATCAACAAACCTGGTGTTACCATTGCGATTGCTTTGGGCGCTATGAAGATGATGATGCCTAACCTCTTTAGAAAACCTATTATCTTAGTACCTTGCTTGATCACTGCTGCTGTTTCAGCAATTCCAGTTGCTCTCTTCAGCATCTCAGGTACACCGGCCTCAGCTGGTTTCGGTTTAGTTGGTTTAGTTGGACCTTTGGCTTCAATGGAAGCTGGACTCAATGTGATCTTACTTTTGATCAGTTGGCTTTTAGTCCCAGTTGTTGTGGCTTTGGCTCTTCAATTCTTACTAGAAAAGATCTTGCATCTATACAACCGTAAAGATGTCTTTGAATTCTTAGGTTAAAATCAATAAAAAAAGGCTATCGAGATTAATTCTCGGTGGCCTTTTTACGTGAGTTATGAAGGGTGAAATCTATTATTTTGTTGTCACTCTAACAACTTCTGTATCTAATTGAACATCTTTATCCAAAACATTGTATTTCATGTAAGCAACACTTGGCATATTAGTTACAATAACCATCATGTCAGTCTTCTTACCGGCATTAGTGATTTTTTCTAGATCAACTTGAGCTAATTGGTCACCATGTTTGATTTCTTGGCCATCTGTGACCTTGAGATCAAATGGTTCACCTTTAAGCTGAACGGTATCGATTCCCATGTGAACTAGAACTTCCAAACCATTAGCTGTCTTGATACCCAGTGCATGCTTAGTTGGGAAAATCGTTTCGATCGTACCATCAACTGGTGAAACGATCTTGCCATCACTTGGAATTACCGCATAGCCATCACCGAGCATCTTTTGAGCAAAGGTTGGATCAGAGACTTTTTCGATATCCTCAAGATGACCATTGGCCACACTGTAAAAGGTATCTGTCTCACCTGATTTAACATCGCTTGCTGGTTCTGACTTAACTGTTGTTTCTTCTTTAGCATCACTAGAAGTTACAGCAGCGTTTTCGGCAAAGAGTTTCTTCAAAGCATCGGCTACGAATTGTACTTCAGTACCGACAACAATGTGAATATTAACTTTATCCAAAACATTAACTCCGGCAACACCGGCATTCATAATTTGCGACTTGTTGATCTTGCCAGTATCTTTCAACTGCAAACGCAAACGAGTCGTACAGTTATCGATCACACTAATATTATCGTGTCCACCGATACCTGCGTAAACTTTTTTAGCCATGACCATATACTTGTCATCAGTATCTGAAGTAGCAACTTCTTCAACTGGTGCAGAGGCATTAGTATCAACCGGTTCACGACCAGGAGTCATCAAATTAAATTTCTTAATAGCAAAATCAAATCCAAAGTAATAAATAACTGCCATGACCAACCCTTGAACTAATAACATATAAGGTTTATTAGCAATCGGCATGTGGAAACTCAAAATATAATCAACTAATCCCGCACTGAAGGTAAATCCAGCTGTCCAGTGCATGAAAGCTGCAAAAGCCATTGATAATCCAGTGAAAATAGCGTGGATAACATAAAGTGGCCAAGCGACGAACATAAATGAGAATTCCAAAGGTTCAGTAACACCCGTGAAGAATGAGGCGAAAGCTCCAGCTAGCATCAAACCAGCAGTAGTCTTCTTGTGCTCTGGCAAAGCGTTACGATAAATTGCCAAGGCACCAGCAGGTAAACCGAACATCATAACTGGGAAGTAACCAGCCAAGTACATACCTGTAACACCCTTAGTTCCCTTATTGGCCCAGAAATTACCGATATCATTAATACCAGCAATATTGAATTCAAAGACTTGATTCAAAGCTTGGTGCAATCCAGTTGGAATCAACAATCGGTTGAAGAATCCAAATAGTCCTGCCCCGATCCAACCAAGGTTGACAATAAATTTACCAAATGCAATCAATGCATTATAAAGTACTGGCCAAACAAATAGCAAAACCACTGAAACGAGTAGCATTGTCAAAGTAGCTAAGATTGGCACCAATCTTTTACCACTAAAGAATGACAAAGCCATTGGCAATTTTGTTTCGTGAAAACGGTCAAATAAAGCAGCCGCAATCAAACCAGCTACGATACCAATAAAGACGTTACCCGCAATCGCATTGAAAGCTGGATCAATTGCTCCGACCTTAATTCCCTTTAATAAAGCGACTTGTTTTGGTGCTAAGACAAATGTTGGTACGATATAAGCTACGACCCCGGCCATAGCTGAGGCGCCATCTTTGGTTTTGGCCATTCCGATCGACAAACCAACCGCAAATAACAAAGCCAATTGACTGAGGATGGCTGTTCCGCCGACTTGCAAGAACTGGGCTAAACCCCAATTCTGTGGAAGCCAGTGCCCAATACCTTCAAGTAACGCAGCTGCCGGAAGTACAGCAACTGGCAATTGAAGCGAACGGCCCATCCGTTGGAAATATGTTTTCATTTTTCCATTTTCCTCCCTAGTTTTAAGATAATTCTTTAACGAATCCGATAATACTGGTATACATTCAAAACTGCAATAGTTTTTTAAAATTTATAACGTTATGAAAGACATTGAAGTGCTTTCAATGTTCAATTGGACTAGATAGGTTTCAAATTGGTCTACTCCATGTATTAGTTATTATTATAAAAAACTAATCATTATATTAATATTGACTTAATACTTGCTTTCTGATAAATTATTACTACCGACAAATAAGGAGAACACTTTAACTGAAAACGAATCTTATATATTTCTTATATCGTATCCGCCGCTGACCTGCACATTACTTTCAATAGCAATGCGCTTTTTTTAAACCCTAAAAACAACGAGGAGAGATTATTTGAAACCTAAACCCTATCAGATAGGATTTAAGCCTTTAAAAGAAACATATAACACAAATGAATTTAAAGAGGGACTTTCAACAACTGAAGCTCAAAAACGTCTGAGTGAAAATGGTCCCAATAAATTGGAAGCACACAAAACGCCTAAGTGGAAAATCTTCTTCCGCCAGTTCAACAATATGGTAATCTACGTCCTGATTGCAGCGACGATCATTACTATGTTGATGGGACATTATTCCGATTCGATCATCATCTTCTTGGTGGTCATTATCAATGCCATCATTGGCTATTATCAAGAAGCCAACGCCTCAGATGCTTTGGATAAGATCAAGCAGATGTTGTCGATCGACGCCACGGTTTATCGTGATGGTCAAAGAAAAGACATCCCAGCTGAAGAATTAGTCGTCGGCGATACAGTCTTCTTAGAAGCTGGTGATAACGTTCCGGCTGACTTGAGAATCATTGATTCTGATAACCTGAGGATTCAAGAATCGGCTTTGACTGGTGAATCAAACTCAGTTGCTAAAATTGCCGACAAATTGACTGATGACGATGTCGCTTTAGCCGATCAAAAGAATATGGCTTTTGCTTCGACTGCAGTTACTAACGGTAGTGGTAGTGGTATCGTCGTAGCCGTCGCCAAAGAAACTGAAATTGGTAAAATTTCATCAGAAGTAAGCTCTGTTAAACAACGTAAGACGCCACTGATGCAGATCATCGATAGTTTAGGAACGAACGTTTCTTACTTCATCGTGGCCGCTTCAATCGTTATCTTCATCATCGGTTTGATTTTTGACACTTACGCCCTGCCAGTACTAGCTCTAGCTGTTGTAGCCATGATGGTTGGTGCTATCCCCGAAGGTATGCCTGCCACGACTTCAGTTATTTTAGCTAAAGGTGTCAGTGACATGGCTAAAAAGCAAAATACGATCGTCAAAACTTTGCCAGCTGTAGAAACACTCGGTTCCGTCGACGTGGTAGCAACTGATAAAACTGGTACATTAACTAAGAACGAAATGACCGTTACCGATATTTTGATTGACGATCAAGAGCTGCAAGTGACTGGTACCGGTTATCAACCAACTGGACAAATCATTCAAAATGGTAGACCAATTGAAGTAACGCCAAAGTTAAAATTATTTTTAGAAGCCGGTTATCAAGCTAACGATACAACGCTGTTACACGAAAATGATCAATGGAAGATCAACGGTGAACCGACTGACGGTGCTTTCTTGACTTTATATCACAAAATTTTTCCTTACGAACAAGAGAATCAGTACCAGGAAGTCGATATTCTGCCGTTTGATTCCGACTATCGTTATATCGGTAAAATCGTTAAAGATAAAAACGGTGAACAATTGCTCTTCGTTAAAGGTGCCCCTGATAAACTATTAGAAATGGCTCAAAAACAAGATGCAAACTTCAATTACGACTACTGGTTAGAAAAAGTTCAACGCTTCTCAGCCGAAGGTAAACGAGTTATTGCCGTTGCCTATGAAAAAGCTCCTAAATCCGTCGATGAAGTTACTCACGAAATGATCGTCGACGGTCTTAATTTCTTAGGACTCGCCGCTATCATCGACCCACCACGTGAGGAAGTTATCGAATCCTTGAAGATTATGCGTAGCGCCGGTGTGGAAGTTAAAATGATCACTGGTGACAATGCCATTACTGCCAAATCAATCGGTGAAAAGCTCGGTTTGGCTGATGAGATTCATGCTATCACTGGCACACAATGGGATAACTTGTCCGCTGAAGAAAAAATCATCGCCGCTGATGAAAACCAAGTCTTTGCTCGAACAACTCCTAGTAACAAGTTAGAAATCATCGAAGCTTTGCAGCAAAATAACAAAGTTACCGCTATGACTGGTGACGGTGTCAACGATGCTCCGGCTTTAAAACGAGCTGATATCGGTGTAGCCATGGGTATCAAAGGGACTGACGTTGCCAAAGATTCAGCCGATATGATTTTGACTGATGATAATTTTGCAACTATGTCCTCTGCCATCAAAGAAGGCCGTCGTATCTTCGACAATATCAAAAAGAGTATTCTTTATCTCTTGCCGATTTCCTTTTCCGAAGGTCTGATCGTCGCCTACGCTATTTTGACCAAACAAGATATCCCCTTGCAGCCGTCACAATTGTTGTGGATCAACATGGTCTCAGCCATTACGATTCAATTCGCTTTGATCTTCGAACCGGCTGAAGATGGCATCATGACACGCAAGCCGCGTAAAACTGGTAGCAAACTAATGGACCGCCACGATGTCTTCCAAATGACTTACGTAGCATTGTTAATTGCTGCTGTCAGTTTGATCATCGACATTTACCTGACTAGCAAAGGTTTCAGTGAAGTCATTACTAGCACGACAATGGTCAATACTTTGATCATCGGTAAAATTTTCTATCTATTTAATATCAGAACTCCCGAACTAGCACTTTCCAAAGAACTATTCTCCAACCCTAAAGCTTTTCTTTTCGTCGGATTGATGATGATTTTGCAATTGATCTTAACTTATGTTCCTTTCATGCAAAAGATATTCTCAACCGGAACAATCGGTTTATACGAATGGGGCTTAGCCATTGCCGCTGGAGCTATCGTTTTAATCGTTACCGAATTTGACAAATTGATTCGCTTGAACATGGCTCGATAATAATAAGTGTTCGCCAAAAAAGATCATCCAAAAAATGGATGGCCCTTTTTAGTGTAAATTTAAATAAGTTAAGACTCACTAGTCTGGAATGAAAACCCAGTGGATGCTCAGCGTGGTAGTGTCTTAGCTGGCGTTTTTACGGAAGACGGAAAGTACAAATTGCTACTCCATATTTGGGGTTTATCCCCCAATAGTTGTATGGAAGAATTCACCAAGTGCAAAGGTAATTATCGTCGTCAACAAGCCAACCGCAATATTACGCACCATCGTCTGCTTTGTTGACAAAACTTGTGAACGTGAACTGACAAATCCATTCAATCCTAACGCCACAACCATCGCTATCAATGTTCCTACGGCTTTATAAGGGTTAGGTACCGTCGTCATAGTAACTAATGGAATGATCGCCCCAGCAATAAATGATAAAAACGACGTTCCTGCAGCGTGCAACGGATTCAAATAGTGACCCACTTTTAATTGATAATCATCTGCAGCTTCTGCATCTACTTCCAATTTTTGATTGTTTGCTATCAATTCATCTGCAACCATCGTGGCGGTTTTTTGACTCAATCCACGATCACAATAAACTTTGATGAAATGGTTCCGCTGTTCTTCTTTAGGCAAACTAGCTTTTTCAATGAGCTGCTTGACGGTATTTTTTTGAATATCGTGTTGAGCTCGAACTGAAATATATTCGCCCCCTGCCATTGAACATGCCCCAGCTAGCATCCCTGCCAAACCAGACATTAACAATGAGCCACTTGAAAAATTAGCTCCTAAAGCACCCAGAACGATTCCCGAAACAGAAATAATTCCATCGTTAGCTCCTAAAATTCCAGCTCGAATTACATTAAGTCGATCTGATAAAGTACTGTGTTTAAAGCTTTTGCGAATTGCAGATTCCATTATATACCCCCATTACCAGCCATTGATTCTGACTTTGATTCCATGTTTCTCAATTTTCTTAGCATAGTCAGCCAAATCGTCTGCCTGTAACTGTTTAACATCTTTTAATTCATACTCTCTGCCCAAATCTTGATATTTTTTCAAGCCAAATTGGTGGAAAGGCAATAATTCTACTTCGGGAACGCCTAGTTTTACAAATAAAGCCCCAAAGTGATCGGCATCTTCCAGAGTATAATTGAACCCTGGAATTACTGGAATTCGAACCATCATAGTTTTGTGGGCTTGAACCGCCGTTTCTAGATTTTTCAAAATCACAGTATTGAGTGCCCCAGTTCCTTCTCGGTGTTTGTTTGGATTCCATTGTTTACAGTCGTAATACATAAAATCCATATAACTCATAAATTCTTTAAACACTCTCGGTGAAGTGTAGCCCGTAGTTTCACAGGCAAGGTCGATGCCTCGAGCTTTGATTGCCTTGGCTAATTGGATTGCAAATGATGCTTGGAATAATACTTCGCCACCTGAAAATGTCACGCCACCACCAGATTCTTCATAAAAATCCTTGTCCTGCATGATAACTTTCATAATTTCATCAACCGTCATATAATCGCCGACAATCGTCTCTTTAGCAGTCTGTTCATCATACATCGACTCTTGAATTCCTGATTGTGATTCTGGGTTAGAACACCACTTACAACGCAATGGGCAACCTTTAAAAAATACCACTGTTCTAATTCCTGGTCCATCGTTAATACTGAATTTTTGAATATTAAAGACCAATCCCCTCAATGGCTCTGCCGCTGCAGTTGTCATTTTAACCACTCCTTCATGTATTTCTTGCTGCAAGCATAACATTAAAATTATCAAACGTAAATAGTATATGTTTCGAATGAAACACAGACCAAATTCATTTAGAAAATGATATACTTAATTTTAAGAGAAGGTGATAACAATGAATCAACGTAATGAACAGCTATTAAACATAGTTAATCAACATAAAAAAATTGAAGTCAACGAATTGGCTGATTTGTTGCAAGTTTCGAAAGTAACGATTCGAAAGGACTTAACGCAACTGGAAAGTCGTGGACTGTTACAACGTCAACATGGTTATGCCATTATTAATAATCCAAATGACCTGAAGTTTCGTTTGGCTCAAAATTACGATACCAAAAAAAGAATTGCCCACGCAGCAGCACAATTAGTTGAAGACAACGAAACAATTATGATCGAATCCGGTTCTACATGCGCACTTTTAGCTGAGGAATTGGCCCAAAGCAAAAAACACGTTACCATCATCACGATTTCTTTCTTCATTGCTAACTATGTTCGTGACTACCCTAATATCACGGTTAACGTACTCGGTGGCGAATATCAATCCGATGCACAAGTCACCGTTGGTCCAATCACCAAATCCATGCTGACTAATTTCCATGCTCATAAACTCTTTATCGGTGTCGACGGTTTCGATGGTCAATATGGATTCTACGGTAACGACATCATGCGTGCCGATACTGGAAAATCTATGGCCGATAATGCAGATCAAGCATATGTCCTGACTGACTCTAGTAAATTCAAGGCTAAAAGTACTGTCCGACAACTATCTTTCCAACAAGTTTACGAAGTGATTACTGACAATCAATTAGAAAGCTCTATTAGTAAACGTCTCAAAGACAATCATATTAAGGTACAACTTGTCCAAGCCGAACAAATCAAATAATCTTATCAGACTAAAAACAGGACCAACAAAGCACAGATGTGCATTGTTGGTCCTGTTTTTTATTTTTGCGATTAAGCGCTTAATTAAATTAACAATTCATGCTATGATTGTTTCGTAAGAAAGGTTAATTAATTTTGAACGATAGGAAGGATGCTTTTAATATGCCTGAAACAATCACAAAAAAAGAAACAATAAACCACTTTGGTCAACTGACCCCTATGATGAACTGCCTAAGAGATAGCATCATTGATGCCAAACCTTATGTTGATCCAGAACGTGCAATCCTTACGACTGAAACTTACAAAGCCCATCAAGATGAACAAGTTGATATTCTCCGTGCAAAGATGTTGCAAAATGTTCTCAGCAAAATGACTATCTTCATCGAAGACAACACGTTATTAGCTGGTAACCAAGCTCGTCAAAATCGCTGGGCACCTGTTTTCCCTGAGTACTCAATGAACTGGGTAATTGACGAACTCGACACTTTTGAAAAACGTCCTGGCGATGTCTTTTACATTACCGAAGAATCCAAAGAAGAGCTTAGAAAAATCGCCCCATTCTGGAAACACAATACTCTAGAAGATCGTGGCTATGCTAGTTTCCCTGAATCAAGCCGGATTTTTTATGATTTAGGAATTATCGGTGCTGATGGTAATATCACTTCAGGTGACGGACATATCGCCGTTGATTACAAGAATGTTGTCACAAAGGGTCTCAAATGGTATGAAGACCGAATTAAAACTGCCCTTGATAATCTAGATTTGACTGACTTCAAACAACAAAAACAATATTACTTCTACAAGGCTGGCTTGATCGTAATCGATGCAATTCATAACTTTGCCAAACGCTATGCCGACCTGGCAGCTAAACAAGCTCGTGAAGCAATTAATCCTAAACGTAAAGCTCAACTTCAAAAAATGAGTGCCATTTTAAACAAGGTTCCTTACGAACCTGCCGACACTTTCTATGAAGCTATTCAAGCTGTTTGGTTGACTCATTTGACTTTGCAGATCGAATCTAATGGACACTCTGTTTCTTATGGTCGTTTGGACCAATACTTAGATCCATTCTACGAACATGACCTAAAGTCTGGTGAAATCGACGCTGACGAAGCTATCGAACTATTGACTAACCTCTGCTTAAAGACCTTGACGATCAACAAAGTCCGTTCATGGCAACACACTGAATTTTCAGCCGGAAGTCCCCTTTACCAAAACATCACCATTGGTGGACAAACTCCTGATGGCAAAGATGCCGTTAACCCAATGTCTTATTTAATTCTAAAAGCAATCGCTCAAGCACACTTGCCTCAACCAAACTTGACAGTTCGTTACCACAAGAATATCAGCGACAAGTTTATGCGCGAATGTGTCGAAGTAATCAAACAAGGTTTGGGAATGCCTGCTTTCAACAACGATGAAGTTATAATCCCTTCATTTATCAGACGTGGTATCAAAAAAGAAGATGCCTATAATTACAGTGCCATCGGCTGTGTCGAAACTGCTATTCCTGGTAAATGGGGTTACCGTTGTACCGGAATGAGTTTCATCAACTTCCCACGAGTACTTTTGATTGTCATGAACGGTGGCGTTGCTCCCGAATCTGGCAAACAACTTCTACCAAATTATGGCAAATTTACCGAAATGACATCCTACGATCAATTAATGGATGCTTGGGACAAAGCTCTTCGTGAAATGACGCGTCAAAGTGTCATCATCGAAAATAGTTGTGATTTAGCCCTTGAACAAAATTATCCTGATATTCTCTGCTCCGTTTTAACTGATGATTGTATCGGACGTGGTAAAACTATCAAAGAAGGTGGCGCTGTTTATGACTTTATCAGTGGCCTTCAAGTCGGAATTGCCAACTTAGCTGATTCATTAGCTGCCATCAAGAAGTTAGTCTTTGAAGAACACAAGTTAACTACAGCTCAACTTTGGAAGGCTCTTCAAACTGACTTTGCTGGTAAAGATGGCGAAGAGATCCGTCAAATGTTGATCAACGATGCTCCTAAATATGGTAATGACGATGATTATGTTGATGACCTGATTGTCGATGCTTACCAACCATATATCGACGAAATCGCCAAGTACAAGAATACTCGTTACGGCCGTGGCCCTATTGGTGGTCTACGTTATGCCGGAACTTCATCGATTTCTGCCAACGTGGGACAAGGACACAGTACTTTAGCCACACCAGATGGACGTCATGCTAGAACGCCACTTGCTGAAGGCTGCTCACCTGAACACGCTATGGATACCGACGGTCCAACTGCCGTATTCAAGTCCGTTTCCAAATTGCACACTAAAGATATCACTGGTGGTGTACTTCTTAATCAAAAGATGTCACCACAGATTCTTAGAAACGACGAAAGTTGTATGAAACTAGTTGCCCTTTTGCGGACCTTCTTCAACCGTCTGCATGGATACCATGTTCAATACAACATTGTATCTAGAGACACGTTGATCGATGCCCAAAACCACCCTGATAAACATCGTGATTTGATTGTCAGAGTTGCCGGATATTCTGCCTTCTTCGTAGGACTATCTAAAGAAACCCAAGACGATATCATTGAACGTACTGAACAATCGTTGTAATGAATTTTAGTTACATTTAAAATCGAGTACCTCTCACACCACCGTACGTACGGCTCCGTATACGGCGGTTCATTAATTTAAGCA
>NZ_AZEZ01000100.1 GCF_001434275.1 Companilactobacillus mindensis DSM 14500
GTGAGAGGTCGGTAATTAAAAGTTACCTCCTACTCGATTTATCGTAAATAAAATATTGAATCATTAGATCTAAAATTTTAACACTACTAATGTAAAACAAATAAAAAACCGTTTAGTCTGGAATGGAATTTTGGTGGATGCTCAGCCGTGGTAGTCTCTTGGCTGGCGTCCTTTGCCAGATTAGAGACAGACAAGCTTAGAGACAATTTGAACTGTAATTGGCTCTAAGTTGTTCTCACTGCGTTCCAGCGTCCACCAGAATTTCATGGAAGACGGCAGTGAACAACCAAACTTGAAAAAGAACCCAATCTGAATCAAGGGTATTTATGGTTAAAAACTACTATTCAATTGAAATGAGTCGCACATTGTCGACTGAATCGGATAATTTTAATTTTTCGAGCAATTCGTCAATAGTTCCATTGAGATGGCTAATATCCAACGAAATAACTACTGTGGCAATGTTGTGAATAGGGATGTTTTGATTAATAGTTAAAATACTGGCATTTGATTCAGAAATATCAACAAGTACTTTAGAAAGAATGCCTTGTTGGTGGTGCAGCATCATCGAAATAACCGCTTTTCGATCATTCATCTCTTCATCGGGTAAAAAGACGAGATCCTTGTACTTGTAATAAGTACCACGACTGATACCGACTTCTTTGACAGCTTCACTGACGTTGTGAACTTTTTTGGTTTCAAGCAAATTGCGAGCTTTTATAACTTTATCAAAGGATTCAGGAAGAATAGAACTGTCGACAATATAATATCTTTCCATTATTAATCTCCTCGTAAATGATTCTGGTCTATCTTTTAAATTATATCATTGCGTAGTTTTTTTTTGTTTAAAAAATTGATGAAACTGTAATCCGAGAGAGTTTTTTGCTATTCTATTAATGATTGGAGATGTTAATTTTGAAAACCCTAGTAGTAGTTTCACATCCAAAAATAAATGATTCACAGACGCAACAATTTTTGTTGCAGGGTGCAAAATTGCAAGATGTCACTTGGCATCATGTTGAAGAATTAGGAGAAATTGATGTCGATAAAGAACAAGCTTTGTTGATGGATTCTGACCGGATCATTTTTCAATTTCCACTATATTGGTACGCAGCACCGTCAGGCTTAAAAGATTGGGAAGATAAAGTATTAACTCGTAATTTCGTCTATGGGGATGGCGATGATAACCTTGGGGATAAAGAGTTTGGCATCGTAGTCAATACAGGAATGCCCCAAAAAGAGTTTCAACGTGGTGGCACTGAGAATATTACGCTTGATGAAGTTATGGCCCCATATCACGCCATCGCTGATCGAGCCAAAATGCAAATTATGCCAACGTTTGTCATTTCACAGTTTCAATATCAGGATGACCAAGAACAGATGCAAACATTGATCGATTACCAACGTTATTTGACGCAAGTATATCCTGATACTTTAACGAACCGTCAAGCTTGGTTTGAACGGGAATTCACGGACCGTTTGAAATACTTTAATGACACTGATTGCACTGAATGTGAGACTTTGCTCAATACTTTTATCCAACGCCGTGAAGATGTTGAACAACTAAAGAGTACGATCGGTTTAATCAAACAAGGGGAGGATGAATAATATGGACGAAACAGGAGTTTGGCTCAGTCAAGAACTAGCCAAATTATCAAAAAAACAAAATTCATATGAAAATCGGGCCTTCTTAGCTGCTATGAAAAAAGTAGCTGACGAACAAAATGAACGGACTGAAAAATTGCAGGGTGAAGTCGATGGTCGCCTTTGGAATCATGAACAGTGGTAAAAATAAAAAGAGACTGTGACACAACTGTGTTTTTTATTAAATATGCAGCATAAACGTGCAACAGAACTCAACTTCTTCCGCATAATAGCAAAAATCTCAATATTCATAATGCGAATATTGAGATTTTTCAATTATTGCTCGGAAGTTAACCGAGTTCTGTCACACTCTGTTTCCTACGATTAGTCAAGTGGATATATAGAAAATGAGAGTATTCTAAACAGTA
>NZ_AZEZ01000101.1 GCF_001434275.1 Companilactobacillus mindensis DSM 14500
GATCCATGTAACAGATATTTTATTTCACTTCAACTCGGTTCTGATACCCCTTTTGTTGATCAGAAAATAAAAACTGGTAGTAATATTGGAATCGATTTGAATACTGAGAACTTCCTTACTACAAGTAATAATGTTGTAGTCGATAATCCCAGATTTTATCGAAAAATGAAAAAGAGATTATCTAAAGAACGAAGAACTCTATCACGTCG
>NZ_AZEZ01000026.1 GCF_001434275.1 Companilactobacillus mindensis DSM 14500
TGCGTTGGCACCTGTCAAGTTGACGTTTGAAATAATATAAATTTGAATAGTGTTTAGATGGCCATGTTCCAGTGTTCTGCTGGAGTATGGCCATTTATTTTTTGTGATCTACTTACATGATTAAAATAATGAATCCCTGATTCTACTAACTTAACCAGCTCTTCATAAGTTTTAGGCGTTGGATGACGATTCATCCAACGTAATTTAAATTCGCTCCACCAACGTTCCATTGGGGAATTATCGTATGGTGTTCCTGGTCTTGACATACTTCTGACTACATTGTGTTGATCCATAAGACTACCAAATAGTGAAGATGTAAACGCTGATCCACGGTCCGTATGGACCATTGGACAGACGTTTTCGACTTTATCAAAGGCTTTTTGAAACACCGTTACTTCTGCTATTGCCGTTTCCGTCAAGCTTAGATTGCTTGATACTAAATAACGTCCATATAAATCTAATACGCCGCTTAAGCGAACTTTATGTTCACCATTAATTCCATAGGATAGTTCAGTGGAATCAGCTAGCCATACTTGATTAGGTTGATTTACATCAAATCTTTGATTCAAGATGTTATCTTGAATATACATTTCTGATTTCTTGGAACGATTATGCTTCTTTATTCTGGATTGGCATCTGATCTCCAAATCACGCATCAAACGTTTTACTTGTTTAAGCGTGACTTTAAATGTAATTTGAGAATCCTTTTCCAAGTTAGTCAATATTGTGCCGGCACCGATGGTCTGTGTATTTAAGTTATACCAGTGCATAATTCTTTCTTTTAGTAATTTATCCTCAACTTCTTTTTGAGTTTCACTACGATGCCAAAATTTGTTATAAGCTTGTCTACTAACACCGACAATACTTAGTAGAAGTGTAATTGTTCCGTGCTTGTTTTTGCTAACTTCCTTTATTGCTCGGTAAGCTAGCCTACGTTGTTTTTTCACCCCTTGTGCTGAAGTTCCTGCAATTTTTTTACAAATTCCTCAATTACTTTTTGATCCTTTAGTTGTGACTCTAATTGTCTAATTTTTAGATTTGCTTTATCCAGATCAGTTAAATCTTCATCTGCTTTGCGATGACCACGGCCATCGCGCAAAGCCTCATAACCATTACTATTTGCTTTCAGAACCCATGAACGTACTTGTTGATAGGATACAGAGAATCGTTCTGCGGCTTCGTTATAAGAATGTTTATCTTTCACAACGTATTCGACTATTTCTATACGTTTTTCAAATGTGGTTTTACTTGTCATAATGGATTCTTTCTTTCTCGACGAGGAGTTCGCCAATAGTTTTCCATTATTATACTTGAATAACCAATCTGATACTTGAGCAGCGGTTCTTAAATTATATTTAACGGCAAGTGTTCCAAAGGAACCTTTACCTTCAAGATAATCTCTTATGACCTGTAATTTAAATTCATATGAATATTTCTTTTTCCGTGTTCTTTCCTTTAGACCGTCGATTCCATCTCGGTCAAAGAATCGAATCCACCTGCAGAAAGCTTTTTGATCAACATTGTTTTTTATGGCGAATGCTCTGAGTGAAGAATGAGATTTCTTGAATTCCAATATTAAATCTACCTTCTCTTGAACTGAAAGTTTACTCCTAGACATAGAAAAATCCCTTCATGATTATCAAATGAATTTATATTATTTCATATGACAACCACAAAGGGATTATCGCA
>NZ_AZEZ01000027.1 GCF_001434275.1 Companilactobacillus mindensis DSM 14500
AAAAAGGCTCCATAACTGTTAGATTTCTTGTCTAACAATTATGAAGCACTTTAAATGCTTGGTATCCTTTTTTATCTAATCACTAAAGCCAACCGATAATCATAACATTATCTTGTCTTCCACATCCTAAGTATTCTGGATAGATCTGTAAAAAGTGGAATGGCATCCGGTGATAATTTCTTCTATTTAAATATTTTACTGACTACAGAAGATTTTCTAATGGAAACACCACATTGAATACCATTGTCCAGATATAATATTCTTTTACGTGAATCATATGAAACAACTCTGTCAACATTAGCTAAAGAGCTTTTATCGACTCGTAATAGGTTGCTATATTTAGCTTCAATTAAATTTAAATTACTAGGAAATGACACCTTTCGATTATCAGATTCTAGATTCACACGTCCAGGGGAATTCTTCTCTGTATATAATAAGACCAGTTCTTTCATAGGAATAGAAAAGTATTTCGATCCAACTTTATATCCAAATGTCAATTCCTTCTTAAAAATGGAACTTTGATAATATTTTTCGGTCAATTCAATATCATTGATAATTTTCTCTTTTATATCCTTAGAGCTTTTATCTTTTAACACATAATCTAGCGGTGAAATCTTCCTTTCTAATGTTAAAAAGGCCAATTCCTCATGTGTTGTCACGAAAACAATTCTAGCATCGGGAATACTATTTCTAACAAATTCAGCAATTTTTATGCCTGCCTTTATATCGCCATCAATTTCCATATCCAAAAAAAACAAACCAAATTGATCTTTAGAAAAAGAATTATAAAATGACTCCATGTTATTTGATTCTATTACGTCAATTGAATAATCATTGATCATTACTGTATTATCAATAATTTCTCTATAATACGCTCTTTGTTTGTCATTATCCTCTAGTAAATAAATTGAAAACATTATTGCCCACCTTTAAGAATCATTAGTGTAATTTTTAATTTATCGTTTATTATCTCTGTATCTAAATAAAGGTTACTATCCTTATCAATTAATCCCGACACATTTGCCAATCCGGTTCCATGTCCATTTCCTTTAGTAGAATAACCCTGTTTGAAAATATCTCTGACATCAACTGAATGATTCAAAGGATTTTCAATCGAAATTTCTATCACATCGTCATTTTTTATAAAAGCCAAATCAATATTTTTATTAGTACCCGTAATCGTTTCTTCAATCGCATTATCAAGTAATATTCCAACAATTCGAACAACATTTAGGATGTCATTATCAAGCTGAATATAATTATCAGTAATTTCAACATTTAACTTAACACCATTTGATTTTGCTTTAAAAAACTTTTGAATAACTAATCCCCTTAATGGTTCATTGGCTATTCTTTTATATTCGGAAATGATTTTCCCATCCAAATCAGAAGTAAATTCCTTTTGCTGTATTAGTTCTTGATATAATTCGTCGTAATTCTTGCTTGTTTTTTCAGTAGAACCAACATTCATTGACAAAACAATATTCTTAAAGTCATGTTTAAAACGACGTAGTTCATTATATTGGGCTTGAACACTTTCCAAATACTCGTTTAACTGTTTATTCTGTTCTGCTTCATTAGCCATTTTTTGACGAATAGAAAATATTTTAATCATATTCAGCATTTGCCATCCCATGAAAAAAACTATAAATAAAAATACAATTAAAATAGTTCCTCCAATAGCGGCCGTGATTCGTTCAATATTTCCGATAAATAATATGACTTCAAATGCAAAAAAGATAGAAAACAACATGTAGAATATTTGTCTTTCCATTTTCAGTGTTTTAATTTTAACCACAGTAGAAGTTATTATTGATTCTTTTTTTGTTATAACAATTAAAATAAGAATAATAATTATTAGATTCACAAACTCTGATGATACTAGCATCAAATCACCCTTACTAAGATTCAAGTGACGTGTAACCTCTACACCAGAGATAAGCTTCATACTCAAATAGGCACACAATTGAAATACGGCGACTTCTATTATTAGACTAAGAAGTAATAGATCAGATTTTTCATTTAAAATTTTTATTTTTCTAAATTTAGACTTGCTGTATGTAATAAAAAAGATTATAAAAATAAAATAACCAATATCGTCAAATAAAAGACAAAAAACACCACCAATAATTGATGGCATCACGTCATTTTTTAAATATTTAAAAGTAAATTCATTATTTAGCCTACGATATAACAAAAACGTAAAGAAAATAACAAAACAATCATTAAAAAAATCAATAGGTATACTTACATTTACCATTATTTATGTTTACTAAAAAAATTACCAATTTTTTTTAAAGTATTTGGGAAAAAACCAGCGACAAGAGATCTTGTTTTTCCACCTGAAATTGTTGCTAATTCTTTTTCTGAAATTTTTTTCATTATTAGATCCTCCTATTTGAAAAAATATTTTCCTTTTAAATAAAATTGTATTAGTTATTGAAGATATTAATGAATTAATTTATTAACGTAGCTATTTTAGCTATAAACGTTAGTTTTCATCTGTAATACAATAACAAAATATTATAGAAGATGCGAAAAATGAATGAAACCTAAGTGGTTCTCAAATGATTCAAAACATGCTCACGAGGCATTATCAATCTGTATTATTATTAATAATCAAAAAAAATAACAACAATCCAATACAAATTATTGTTATCTTTTTTGATTATATTTGTCCAACTTCAACTGAAGCATCATTGGATAATTTCTTTTGAAGATACTTTTCCATTTCTTTATATGAAATATTGAAGTTCATTTCAACTTGTTGTGGCCTCTTAGTATTGAAGATCACTGCTACTTTTGGCTTTCTACCTTGGATTTCAATCGGAATCAAGGTTACGTGAACTACTTGGGCGTAATCCAAAACGCCAGAATAAAAACCATTGAGAACGATCTTCTTATTTCCGACGCCACCAACACCATTCATGATGTTGAGCAACATGAACAAAGCGACCATGATGATATATGACAACTGATTAGTTGGTGAAACCAATAGCCACGCACCAATGAAGCCTGCAAAAATTAATGAAGAAATTTTATAAATCGATCTTATTTCAATTTGTGATTGCCAGTAAATATTAAAGGCTGCACCAAGAAAAAAGATGACATCAACTATTAGTAATATTACACTCATTTAACTCAATCCCTTTTCTAGTTATTCTTAATTAAAAAATTTTTATTCTATATCTTTAATCATCTATATTGTATCGTACATTATACGTTAAAAACATCATGATGAACTGGACATTTAATGAAAAACGCCCCATTTGTCTATATTTTTTCAGTTATTTGCCTAAAAAAATTTTATTATCGTTAAATAAGTGTAGAACCTTTTGTTATCAGTTTTTTGACCATTTTGTTAATGCTACCTAATTTTTTTGTTAAAAAAACTTTAAAACGGTTCTCTAACATGATATTATACTGTGAGACAAAAAGGGGGCGAACAACTTGAGTGAAAAAAATAAAAAACACGAAAGTTTGATTCAATATGCTAACGGTCCTTCCTTGGAAGAAATTAACGATACCGTTGAAGTTCCGACTGATGCTGGTTTCTTTAAAACCCTATTAGCATACAGTGGACCCGGAGCATTAGTAGCCGTAGGTTACATGGATCCAGGTAACTGGGTAACATCAATTGCTGGTGGTGCACAGTTCAAATACAAATTACTATCTGTTATCTTGATTTCTAGTTTGATTGCGATGCTTTTGCAATACATGGCGGCTAAACTAGGCATTGTGACCGGAAGGGATTTGGCACAACTAACTAGAGATAGAACTTCCAAAGTTGGTGGTTTCATTCTCTGGATCATTACTGAATTAGCAATTATGGCGACTGATATTGCCGAAATCATTGGTTCCGCGATTGCCATAAAATTGCTCTTTGGTATTCCAGTTCTATGGGGCGTAATTATTACCGCCTTTGACGTATTACTACTATTAGTCTTGATGAAACTTGGTTTCAGAAAGATCGAAGCTATCGTTGCTACATTGATTATGGTTATTCTTTTGATTTTCCTATATGAAGTTATTTTAGCTAAACCCGATATGGGTCAAATGATGGTTGGATTCATTCCTGAACCACGTATTTTACAAAATCAAAGCATGCTTTACCTTTCATTAGGTATCGTTGGTGCTACGGTTATGCCACATAATCTTTACTTGCACTCATCCATTTCACAGGCCAGAAAATATGATCGTGAAGACCAAAAGAGTGTTAAACAAGCTATCCGTTTCTCAACTTGGGATTCCAATATTCAATTAACATTGGCCTTTGTTGTTAATACTTTACTATTGCTACTTGGTGCCGCATTGTTCTTCGGTACTAAGAGTGAATTGGGTCGTTTCGTTGACCTTTTCAATGCTTTACAAGATCCAAAAGTTGCCGGAGCAGTTGCTAGTCCAGTGCTAAGTATTTTGTTTGCTGTTGCCTTGTTAGCTTCAGGTCAAAACTCAACTATTACTGGTACTCTATCCGGTCAGATCGTTATGGAAGGTTTCGTCCACATGAAGATGAAACTTTGGGTCAGACGTGTTGTTACTCGTTTGATTTCAATCATTCCAGTTATCACTTTCGCTATCGTTTTCCACGGTAACGAAGCCAAGATCGAATCACTTTTGACATTATCACAAGTATTCTTGAGTGTCGCTTTACCATTCTCGATCTTCCCACTGATCAAATTCACAAGTAATAAAGAACTGATGGGTGAATTTGCTAATAACAAAGTAGTCACGTATATCGGTTATTTTGTAGCGGTCATCTTGACCATTCTGAATATTTGGTTGATTTACACAACATTCGTACCAACAGCCTAATTAATAAAAATGAAGTCATCTAGCGAAAACTGGATGGCTTTTTTAATGCACTTTTAAAATATCAAATTTCTAATATTACTGACGCAAAATGAACTTTAGTCTGGAATGAAATTCTGGTGGATTGCTCTCACAGCATTCCAGCGATCCACCAGAATTTCATGGAAGACGGCAGTGAACATCTTTTCATAATTGTAAAATCACTGTATTATCTGTTATTATTTACCCAACAATACAAATAGAAAGCAAGGAATATTGATTGAATGCACTCGTAAATATGTATGGTCCATTCTTTGATCTTAATAATTGGGCAACCGTTATTGAATCAGGCGAAGATTGGTTAGTTATTCTCTCTTTAGTCGTTATGGAATGTATGTTGTCAGTCGACAATGCCGTCGTTTTGGCAGCTCAGACACAATCCTTACCGAACAAAGTTGAACAAGAAAAGTCCCTATTCTACGGACTATTCGGTGCCTATATTTTTAGATTTATCGTTATCGGACTAGGGGTATATTTGATCGACTTCTGGTGGATAAAAGTTCTCGGTGCCGGCTACTTGTTCTACCTTTTCATTGACCACTTCTTTATCAGTGGCAAAAAGAAAATCGAAGTTCCGACAGAAAAACCTAAAGCATCAGCTTTGGAACGTCATTTACATATCTCCAAATTCTGGCAAGTCGTCATCTCAATCGAATTGATGGATATCGTCTTTTCAATCGACTCAGTATTGGCTTCCCTAGCCGTTTCAAGCAATCCTGTTATCGTCTTGATCGGTGGTATGATCGGTATTCTAGCTATGCGTGGTATCGCTGAAATGATCATGGGCTTGATGAGCAAGATTCCCGAATTGAACGGTATGGCTTACTTCTTGATTCTGTTCATCTCTATCAAGTTGTTCCTTTCAATTCCCGCCATCGACATTGAAATCCCTAACCTAGTCTTCGTTGGCGTCTTGATTGCCTCAATTATTGTGACTTTGATCATTCACCAAATTCACAATAACCAAGCTCCTAAGGGTAAAAAATAATTTTTGGAAACGTCCGTTAAGGGCGTTTTTTTTATTTAGTCAAAAAAATAGCCCCAATTCTTAAAATTCAAGAATTGAAACTATTATCATCAATAAAATTGACTATATTAATATCTCGAAATCCAAAATCCTTAAATCAACTAGTCTGGAATGGAATTCTGGTGGATGCTCAGCCGTGGTAGGTTCTTATGGCGTACCTTGCCAGTTTAGAGACAGACAAGCTTAGAGACAATTCTATGAATTGGCTCTAAGTTGCTCTCACAGCGTTCCAGCAATCCACCAGAATTTCATGGAAGACGACAGTGAACAAAATCCAAAACCTACTTACGAGTACCATTTTGTAATTTAGAATGTTTCAACCCATAAGTCAGATAAACCACGATACCAATCGCAATCCAGATCCCCACACTCCATTTAGAAATGGCTGGCAACATGAACAAGAAGTACATGCTAGCTAGACCAGCAAAGATTGGCAAGACTGGATACCAAGGCATTTTGAAACCATTGTTAGGAATATCTTTTCGATGGCGCAAAGGAATGATCCCAAAAGAAATGAAGATAAAGGCCAACAGCGTTCCGGCATTGATCAAAGAAGTCAACTCCGTCAACGGTACCAAGCCAGCAAAGAAAGCCTGGACAACTGTTGCCACTAAAATGGCATTCTTAGGTACGAAGAATTTTTCATCGACTTCACCCATTTTTTCAGGTAACAAGCCGTCACGTCCCAAAGCATAAACTAAACGTGAACCACCGAAGAACATCGTTAATAATGAAGTAAAGATTCCGACCAAAGCACCCAAGGTGATCAATTTATTCCAAGTATTCAAATGAACTGCTTTCAACGCATAAGCTGCTGGGTCATCAACATTTAATTCTTTATAATTGACGATTCCGGTCAAAACTAACGAGAAACCAACGTATAAAATCACCGCTACGATCACGGTTCCCAAGATTCCTTTAACCATATCCTTTTTAGGATTGATTGTTTCAGCTGAATTGGCAGCCAAAGCATCGAAACCGACAAAGGCAAAGAATACCGTTGCGGCAGCGGTCGAGATCCCCCCTAATCCAAAGGGTGAAGTGTGAAATTCTTTCGGATAGAAAGGAACATAGTTACTCTTTTTAATATAGAAAATACCTACAACGATAAATAAAACGATAATGGCTACTTTCACTAAGACAGCCACATTTTCAACTCGTTTGGATAAACTGGCACCATGAGAAATAATGAAAGCAATCAACAAGACGATCAACGTCGCTGAAATGTTAATACCTCCGCCTTCAAGGGGACCAGCTGACAAGGCCTTTGGCAAAGTCACCCCAAAAGCCCTCAAGATATTGTTATTAAAATACGATGCGAATCCAACGGCTTCAGCGGAAACAGTTAAAAAATATTCCAAAATCAAAGCCCAACCGAGGATCCAACCAATAATTTCACCATAAATAACTGAACCAAACGAATAAGCAGATCCCGCAACCGGCATGGCTGAAGAAAATTCGGCGTAAGCCATACCAACGACACCAGATACCAACGCCGCAATCAAAAATGCTATGGCAACAGCTGGACCAGCATGTAAAGCAGCTTCGTGTCCAGGGAGAATAAAAATACCTGTACCAATAACGGCTCCAATACCTAGAGCCAATAGATCTTTGGCACCCAAACTTTTTATTAATTTTGAATCGGCCTTTAAATAAGTTCCCACAGATTCCCTTTTAAAGACGTTTTTCATAAAAATCGCTCCTTAATTGCCTCAAAAAAAACAAGTATATTAAGCTTCTATTTTACTACAATCTTTTTCATGAAAAAAGATTTTTTGTATACCATTAGTACACAAATGTTCAATTTCCCTTTACAATCAAAAAAGCCATGAGTTCCGATTAAGAATTCATGACTTCACTGTTTGTTTCCATCTGTCCGATATTTTGTTGGCGCATAGCCTGTATATTTTTTGAAGGTCTGACTAAAATAACTCAACCGTGTAAATCCCAAACTTTCAGAAATATCATTGATACTCTTGTCGGATTCCTTCAATAAGATCATTGCCTTTTGAATTTTGCGGGCATTCAAATAGACTGAAAAGCTCAAACCGGTTTCACGCTTGAAGAGTTTACTGAAATAATAATCGGATAAATAAACTTTACTCGACACTTGGTCTAAGGTTAAACGCTTATCCAAATTACTATCAATATATTCGATGGCTGAAATAATCGAGCTGTTTGATGTCGACATAATTTTGATTTGTTGCAGAGCTTTGCCTTCATTTTCCTTTAGGTCATCAATGGCATCGTCGACGTTCATTGAATATTTAATAACGAAATCATCAACTCCGCGGTCTTTAACGATCAACTTAGAAACGCTTTCAATCAAAAACTTTAAATAAGCTGCTTGATATTGCAGCTGCTGCATGACTTGTAAATGTTCGATCCCGATGTGTTGAACGTCTTTGGCTACGCAAACTTTACCGATCCGTTGATTGATCAAAACGATTCGCAACGGTGCATCGGCATATTCAAGATCGTACTTATACTTATTAACACTCAATTTGGATAGATCTGCCACTTGATCCATCTGCATTAACTGATTCGTCTTCTTTAATTTTCCAAAAATTCCGGTCTGTAAATGATCATCATTGCCCAGAATAAAAATAGCAATGCCATTCGTTCTTGCGTAGGCTTGTAACAGATGAATAAGCATTTTTTCATTGCTAGATAATAAAGACTTTAAATCAAACTCTTCCATAATTATTAGCCAACCAATCTACAATATTTAAATTTTTGTATTTAGATATTCCATTAGTACTACTGCATCATTATGTTCTTCGTCCTTGGCACTATATAAGATAAGAACATCTTGTGTCTTCAAAGCTGCTTTTAGTTCATTTAAAAATTCTTCTGTATAAGGATTATTGTTTATTTCATCCAAATATTTGTTTTTGAATTCGGGATACTTAGCTGGATCATGACTGAACCATTTTCGCAATTCAGCTGAAGGAGCGATCTGCTTGGCCCAAAGATCAAGTTGAGCTCTAACTTTTGACATGCCCCGTGGCCACAATCTATCTACTAAGACTCGATAGCCTGCTGGTAGCTCTTTATCGTAAATTCTCTTTAAAATTAGTTTTGTCATCTTAACAAACCTTCTTTTTATTAACATAATTGTATCAAATGAATTACGGTTATTTTTTACATCCTTTTTGCCTTTTTTAGCACTCAAACATTTAGAGTGCTAAATTCTTGAACTATACCACATATGTGCTATATACTGTATTTGTAATGAAGGGAAAGGAAGTAACAATAGTTATGGCAAATGAAATTATGGATCGTAATAACTTAATGAGAAACTGGTTCAATGGTGATTCATGGATGAACAATATTCCATCTTTATTTGATAACAATTTCCCAGAAGATTCAACATTAAAGACTGATATCAAAGAAACTGATAAGGATTATGAAGTACACGTTGATATGCCTGCTTTTAATAAGAAGGATATCGACATCAATTATGACAACGATGTTTTGACCGTCAGTGGTCACCGTGATAGTTTCGACGATCACAGCGATAAGAAAGGCGATATGATCATGAGTGAACGTTCAAGCGGTCGCTTTATGAGACAATATCACTTGCCCGCAGTTGATAGCGAAAAGATCACGGCTAACTATGACAAAGGTGTTCTAAAGGTAAGTCTTCCAAAGATGGAAAAGAAGGTTGAAACTGGACACCACATTGACATAGATTAATTAAACATATTCGACTAATATCAATTAACTTCGACTTTTTAATAAGAATCTAACTTCTAATCATTTAGAAATTAGATTCTTTTTTTGTAAAAAGTAGTATTTCTCACTCTTTTGGCGATAAAAAAGCAACTCTTCACAGAATCTTCACATTTTATAAATATATCCTTCATAAAGATTCAGTACTATATTACTTGTAGATGAGAGATACATAAATCCCTTTTCTCACCCCCTATAACATATATATTTAATCCCCTAAATAAAAACACCTTTCCCCGAGGTGTTTTTTTATGCTTTTTAAGTATCTGTATGTAGTAGTTGAGTAAAAAATAAGCTATACTGGTAGTTGCGGAGTGGATTACTCTACTCTGCTGGGATATAGCAATTTTATTATTGCTACAAGGACAAAGAATTTATAACTTTAAAATGACTTATCAAATTGGGCTATCCAATCTTTAATTAATTTTTATAATCAAAAATAATAACTTCAAGATAAGCCTGTAATATAAACCGTCGAAAAGAGAAAAAACTCTTTTCCATCCCCCCCTATAACAATATTCAATCCCCTATAAAAAAGCATCCTTCCCCAAGGATGCTTTTTTTATTGTTCATGCAATTTTTTTAAGGTTCCGCGCAAAATAAATTCTGAAGGAATCATCTTTTTAACAATTTCTTTTTCAAAAATAGACCAAAAAGCATATTCACCAATCTCCGTTAACTTGTGATCGATAGTCGAAAAATCTAACAAATGGCTGTAATCAAGATTCTCTTGCCCTATCACAGGAATATTCAGCTTCATTGTTTCCAACTGACGCAATACGCCTGCAGCGACTTGATCACTGTTAGTAAAAATCACTTTTAACTGTGGATCCTCTTTTACTAAATACTTAACCGCATCGATCCCATCGCTGTAATCCTGTGCATCCACAAACAAATGCTGCGAATCGATTTTTTGGCCAAAAACCTTTTTGTAGGCTGTTTTGGTCAGCTTAGTTGATGGACTGTCTTGTTCATTACGACTGGTTGTAACGCCGATATGGTCAAAATTTAAAACTTTCAAAACCTTAAAGACATCCACAAACGACGTTTCTCGATCTGTATAGGCACACGTGATTGGATAATCAAAGGTATTTTCACAACAGGTAATTGGGCCATATTGTTCATATTCAAGGATCTTTTCAAAGGAAATGGCTCTGGACGTAAAGATCAAACCATCAAAAGCGTGATGTTTCAACATTTCCAAATACTTGATCTCGCTTTTAGCATCATAATCCGATGGCAACAGCGTCACTTGATACTCTTCTTTAAAAGCTACCTTAGTGATGGCAGAGACTAGCTTTTGAAAATAAGGAATATCGATATATGGCAGAACCACGCCAACCGTGTTAGTTTTACCAGTACTCAAAGCTCTAGCTACATCGTTTGGATGGTAGTCCAATTGTTTCATTGCTTCCAAAATATCGGCCCGAGTATCTTTTGAAACGTAGCCCCGATTATTAATAACATGTGAGACAGTCGACACTGAATGTCTGGAAAGTTTAGCAACATCTCGAATATTAGACATCTTCATCACTCCAAATTGTAATTGTTAGCTTGCTACATCTTAAAATATTAGCTTATTTATGAAATAATTCAAACTTCATAATTTCTTCACATTTTCAAAATAATCGGTTCACACTTATTCAGTATAGTATTACTTGTAGATGAGAGATAACAAATCTCACCTCATCCCCCCTATAACATATATATTTAATCCCCTAAAAATAAAAGAACACCTTCCCCGGGTGTTCTTTTTTATTGTCTTATTTCAAGGCTGAATGAATCGCCGCTGCTTTCATCATCAAATTATCCACTTCAATATCGTGGAATCCATTCTCCTGCATCATCTCGGCTAAACGTTTAATACTAACGAACTTGTTGACCGAATCGTCGAGATATTGATACTCTGGTTTACTCTTGGCAAAAATTTTACCCATGATCGGCATTAAGCGATTGAAATATAATCTCCAACCAATTTTGACGATTGGCGTCTCTACTTTAAAGGTCTCCAGACAAATCATTTGGCCACCTGGTTTTAAAACCCGATATATTTCAGCTAATACTTGGTTAGCATCAGGAACGTTCCGCAAACCAAAACCAATCGTAACTGCGTCAAAACTGTTGTCGGGATAACGTAAATTCATCGCATCGCCCGACTCCAAAGTAATATTTTGCACTTTGGCATCGCTGACTTTGTGCTGAGCAATCTTGAGCATCTCTTGGCTAAAGTCCATACCGATAACTTCAGCGTGTGGGTACCGTTTTGCTAGCGTGATGGTCCAATCAGCCGTTCCACAGCACAGATCCAAAACCTTGTCCGGATTCACTTTGAGCTTTCGGGTAGCTTGTTGACGCCATTTTTGATGAGTTCCTAAACTCATGATCGAGTTCAATTTGTCATAGTTTCCCGCAATATGATTGAATGTCGTTTGGACATCCTTTTCAGGTACTTTGTTAGTCAATCCCATCGTTCTACCTCTAATCGACATCCTTGATTCTTCCATAATAATTCAAATAGCGGTTGCCACTCTTAGAGATGGTGTATTTTGATACTCCGGCATTTTTCGGTTGAATAATGTTGGAAATATTTTGAGCACCGGTCACAACTTTTAAGAAGGAACGACTGATGAATCCGTGACAGACGACCATGATCTTTTCATCGCCTTTTTTAGCCATATCGTTCATAAATTCTTCTACACGTTGATAAACGTGGTCATATTCTTCGCCATCTTTAGCGTATTGCGTATAATTTGGCAGTAAATAATTATTTTCGTCAAAAGCATCTGGGTGCTTAGCGCGCATTTCTTTTTCAGTCAAACCATCCCATGAACCATAATCGGCTTCATAAAGACGCTTGTCTTGTTTGATCTCATGTACGCCGTCATTTAAAATTTGGGCTGTTTCCATTGCACGTTTGAGCGGACTTGAATAAACCTCATCAAATTGATTGATATCAAGATTTTTTTTGAGCTCTTTTACTTGTTCGATTCCTTTGGCATTCAACGGCTTATCAGTCGACATCCCATTGATACGTCCCTCAAAGTTGGTATCCGTTTCACCATGTCTGACAATATATAATTCGACCATAATTTCTCCTCTTTGTTAGCGTTTTAAATCAATAATTATAGTATTTCATCATTGACTTTGCATTGCAACTCAATTATATTAAGTGTAATTAAATAAGATCCTTTAAACATTGGTCCCGTGAGGCTAATAAGGAAACACGTTAGTCTTTTATTTCGCATACACGGGATAGAGGACTATTTTTTTGCAAAAAAATATAAATTGGGGAGATGTTTTTTTGAGTACAAATGATGAGCAGTATCGAAATCCTGATGCGGTCTTAGACGTTTATGAAAAACCACCGCTAAGCAGTTGGGCCTTTCTATCATTACAGCACTTATTTTCAATGTTTGGAGCCACAGTCCTAGTACCACTATTGGTTGGCTTGGATCCAAGTATTGCCTTATTCAGTTCCGGTGTCGGAACTTTGATCCACATTTTGATCACGCACAGAAAAATCCCAGCTTACATGAGTTCAAGTTTCTCATTCATTGTTCCGATGGTCTCGTTGATGAAGACCGTTGGCTATCCTGGGGTTGCTCAAGGTACCATTGCCGTTGGTTGTGTGTACTTGATTGTTTCATTGATCGTTGGCTTCGTCGGTTCTGATTGGATCGATAAAGCTTTGCCTCCTATCGTTGTTGGACCTATCATCATCGTTATCGGTATGTCAGTTGCTGGTTCAGCTGCTAACAACGCCATGATGAACGGTTCGCACTACGATTTGAAATACTTTGGTATCGCTATGTTTACGTTATTCTTAACCGTTCTTTTGAACATGTATCTACGTGGATTCTGGAGTAACATCGCTATTCTTTTAGGTATCGTTGGTGGATACATTCTCTCAGTCTTTTGCGGAATCGTTGATTTCTCCAAGGTTGTTTCGACTCCTTGGTTCAAATTACCTGCTTTTGACTTGATGTTCGTTAATTACATGCCTCATCAAATTTATTGGGGAGCTATTCTGAGTTTTGCCCCTATCGCCTTTGTTACAATGGCTGAACACTTGGGTCACATCATGGTGCTCGACGAATTGACTAATCGTGACTTCTTCAAAGATCCTGGTCTTCACAAAACGCTTGCCGGTGATGGTACAGCTTCAATCGTAGCCGCCTTCCTTGGTGGTCCTCCTGTCACATCATATGGTGAAAATATCGGTGTTATGGCCGTTAATAAGATTTTCAGTGTTTACGTTGTTATCGGTGCCGCTGTCTTCGCTGCTTTGTTTGGATTCGTTGGTAAATTGAGTGCCTTGATCCAAACCGTTCCCGGACCAGTTATTGGTGGTATCAGTTTCATGCTCTTCGGTGTTATCTCATCAAGTGGTTTGAGAATCCTAGTTGACAATAAAGTTGACTTCAACGAAAAACGTAACTTAATGATTGCTTCCGTTATTATGGTTATCGGTATTGGTAATGCTTATCTACAAATGGGTAGCTTCCAATTTACTGGTGTCGGTGTTGCCACAGTTGTTGGTATCGTCCTTAACCTAATTTTGCCAAAGCACGCTTTGTCAGAAAACTGGGACGAAAAGAAAGATAATTGGAAAGAAGATTCTAAGAATCCCGGAACTAAATAATCAGAGAGTGAAACAAGCCGGTCAGATTCTGAGCAATTGCCTAAACCTGGGAATTATTTACCCGATTCTGGTAGATAATTTTCAGGCTGTAGCAATGCACAGGAATCTAGTTTGTGTAACTCGTTTCAAATAATAATCAAAACCTAAAAAAATCGACAGATTTCGAATTAATGAAATCTGTCGATTTTTTTATTGTAATTCTTCCAATTGTTTCATGAGTTTCTTGATTTGAAGTTTAATTTTTTGACCATAATCAGTATCGCTGACTGTCTTTCGTTCAGCTGAATGTTCAACAATTTGCTTTTCAATAACGACGTCGGACATCTCTTCAATCTCTTGTTTGCGACTAATAAATGGCCGTAACGTTACTAAACGAATCCCGAAAGAATCGAATAATAACGTATAACCGCCGATTTTTTCCATATCCGATAGACCATTGACCGTTACAAACTTATTGTTAGCTTGAATAGGATTCTCTTCAACAGTTGGTGTATGGCCATTTATAATGTGACCCCGACTGTTCATGCCGAATTCTTTCAAAATCTTATCAGCAAACCATTCTTTTCCAGATAGGGCAAAGAACGGATTGAGCGTTTCTTTTTGTAAGTCTTTATCATCAATAAAATAACGTTCAAAAGTAGCCATCTTATCTTTGCCGAAAAGTGGCGAATTCTTGCCTTCCCACATGTACCAAATCAAATCGGAATTGTAGCAATCCCCTGTCGTTGGATGATGCATCCCATCTTTGAGAATGTATTCATAGTAATCGCACAAGCTCTTGCCTGAATACTCGCGACCGTCAATTTGCCATTTTAAAAAGTTACCTTCCTTGTCGACTGGTATACAGCCGTGGAACAACATATTTCCGTTATGTTTCAAATACATTGAACCATTGTCTTGCATGAACCACATGTGTTCGTTCAATTTATTCGAGTGAGTGAATTGATTGATCAAATCGATGATGACAATCTGTTCACTGTGGGTGATCTGATAAGGTTTAGCTGGATTGACTGATTGGAAACAGCCATTCTTAATAGGATAAGTTTTGCCATCGATCGTAATTGAATTCTTATCCAAGCTCAATTTATCCAATAACAGACGATCATCCATATCAAATTCTGGCCGCCGTTTAATAGCTTGTCCTTCAAGTTTAAATTGCATAATAGCCGTGGCTTGTTGGATGCAGTGTCCAAATCCCTTTGAGCATCGGTAAGACCAGCAATATTGACTCGAGCTTCAAAATTAGGCAGCGGCTTGTAGCGGTTGCTGGCAAATTTTCGCAAAGACGTCAGGTCCATATCATAGACATCTTCAAGTAAACCTAGATTATGGTATCTGGCACTGATGCGTAACAGGTTCAACATGCACAGTTTTGACCCCGCCATACTGCCCATCCAAAGCACATCGTGATTGCCCCACTCAAAGTCAAAGTTTTGCCAACTTTCATTCAAATGTTCGATGATCAAATCTGGATGCGCCCCACGATCATACGTGTCACCGATAATATGAATTCGTTCGATGGCTAATTTTTGAATCGCATGACAGACGGCAATGGTAAAGTCAGCGCCCATCCGTAAATTGACGATATTTTTGATCATTTCATGATAATAAGGTTGCTTGTCTTCAGCACTCAAATCAGCTGACGATAATTCGTAGACAAATTCATGAAAATGATTGTCGAGAGCAATTTTTACAATATTAGAAGGATATTTATTGGCAACGTAGCGCATGACTTCGATCAGATGGTTGATCGTATCCATGTACCATTGTTCCGATTCGTCAATATCGGTGAGTTGCTTGTCGTTTTTTTCCAAAACCTCTTCTGGATAGTAGATCAGACAAACTAATTTTTTCTGATTCAACGTCGTCAAGCGACCATTGAACAGTTCCTCAACTTTACGGCTAATATTTCCAGCACCACTTCTGATGATGTTCAAATATTTGTCATTATTGCCATGGATATCGCTGATAAAAGCCTCAGTTCCCTTGGGCAAGTTTAAGTTGGCCGAGAGATTAATAATCTTAGTCTTAATTGCATTAATATTTGCGAATTCATTTTCCATTATTATGTAATACACCTTCTCCCCAAAAAACCTACAACAATTCTATGATAGCGTATACAAATGAACTATACCAAATGAAAAGTTTATTTCCAAGTATCAAAATAGTATTTGAGTTAAAATTATAATTATAGGAGGCTATATTATGAATTTAAAATTAGATTCTACTGTAACTTTGAATAACGGTGTGAAAATGCCACAACTCGGAATGGGTGTTTGGAAAGTTAACAACACCGGTGCCGCTCAATCAGTTGAATGGGCTTTAAAACACGGCTACAAGGCGATTGATACTGCTAAACAATATGGTAATGAAGTCGGCGTTGGCAAAGGTCTACAAAAAGGCTTTGCTGACAATGGTCTCAAACGTGAAGATATTTTTCTAACAACCAAAATCTTTAACGGCGATCAAGGCTATCAATCAACACTCGATAACTTTGAAGGTCAATTGAAGAACTTGCAAACAGACTACGTAGACCTATTATTGATTCACTGGCCAGTAAATGGAACATATCTCGAAACATGGCGTGCCCTTGAAACCATCTACAAAGAAGGCAAAGCACGTGCAATCGGTGTTTCTAACTTTAATATTGAAAGACTACAAGATATTCTCAAACACGCTTCTATCAAACCAGCGGTTAACCAAATGGAATTTAATCCACTTTGCCAAGAAGTCGATATCAAGAACTTCTGTGACGAAAATGGCATCTATCTTGAGGCTTGGTCACCACTTGGCGGCGGCTCAGTTCTAAAAGATCCAAGATTACAAAAGATTGCTGACAAGTACAACAAGTCAGTTGCTCAAGTTATTCTTCGTTGGGACTTACAACGTGGCGTTATCACTATTCCTAAGTCAGTTCACGAAGAAAGAATCGTTCAAAACGCTGACGTCTATGACTTCGAATTAAGCGAAGACGATATCAAGGAGATCAACGGTTTGGATACTGACAAACGCAGCCTCTGGTATGGTGACTTCTTCTGGAGTGGCAACCCTGATGGTTACAAAGACTCCGTTGAAGACTGGAAAGACTAAAGTGTGACAGAACTCGGTTAACTTCCGAGCAATAATTGAAAAATCTCAATATTCGCATTATGAATATTGAGATTTTTGCTATTATGCGGAAGAAGTTGAGTTCTGTTGCACGTTTATGCTGCATATTTAATGAAAAACACAATTGTGTCACAGTCTCTCTTTTTGCTAAAATCAAAAGAGCCTAAATGAAGCCATCGCGTCCTCCTACCAACTAAATTCTTCAAAATAAATTTGTCCATTTCCAGCACCATTTCGTTTCAAGCATTTCACCCAATGATGCATCATCGAACTAGGTCCACCAATTAGGAAAACAGTATTATGTTGCCAATCTTTAGGCAACTCATTCAACACTTGAGTATCTTGAAATCTGCCAACTTGAATATATGCCTGAAAGTTTGGGCGTTGCTGCCAATTTTTAAATCTATCTAAATAAAGTAAATCAGCTTGATGATGAGCTGTATAAAAGATTTGAATATTCCGCTTTTCATTTGCTTCAATTGTTGATAATAACGGCGTTACACCAATTCCACCTGCCAAAATAACTATGTTGCTATTCTGTGGCTGATCGTCCAAAAATTTTTGATAACGACCATAGCCACCATCTATATTGACCCGCGACTCTGCCGTAACTTGCGTTAAAGCTTTTGTAAAATCGCCATCGCCACGAATGGCCAATTCAATTTCTCGGTTTTTACTAGGCACATTAGCAATCGAAAAAGGATGCATTTCTTTTAAGCCTGGATAATCGGGAAAAGCTAAAAAAATATAGTCTCCAGCCAATAATTCAATTCGGGAACTCCGTGGTAATTTGACAACTAATTCTTGTACGTTTTGCGCAATCGTTCGATTGGATAGCAATATTCCTTGTTCGTAGGTCAGCGGTTGAATAAATTTGCTAAATAAATAGCCTCCCAAAACAAAAATACTAGCTATATCAAACATATAAATAAAAGGATGAATTGCCGTAATATAACTGATTCAAATTTAGTTACATACAATTATTTAGATACACTAATAGGTCATCCAAAAATCAGCTGGATGACCTAGTTTTAGTACTGTTTTAAATAAAATATAAAATCATTAGATTTAAAGTTTTAATACTACTAATGTAAAACAAATAAAAAACCGTTT
>NZ_AZEZ01000102.1:0-1423 GCF_001434275.1 Companilactobacillus mindensis DSM 14500
CACGTCGAAAGTAGTTGGTGGGAAACTACCCGCGAGGATAGATAGTCGCTACGCTGTCTCATGATGGAGGATTAGCTCAGCTGGGAGAGCATCTGCCTTACAAGCAGGAGGTCACAGGTTCGATCCCTGTATCCTCCATATCATGAGCCGTTAGCTCAGTTGGTAGAGCATCTGACTTTTAATCAGAGGGTCGACAGTTCGAACCTGTCACGGCTCATTTGCAACATATATACACACCATGCGGGTGTGGCGGAATTGGCAGACGCGCTAGATTTAGGTTCTAGTGTCCAGTGGACATGAAGGTTCAAGTCCTTTCACCCGTATTCAATATTGTTGTTGCAATATTGAGTTTCATTTAGTAAAATATGAAAGTATCGTATTTATGCCGACTTAGCTCAGTTGGCAGAGCACCTGTCTTGTAAACAGGGGGTCGGAGGTTCGAATCCTCTAGTCGGCATAATGCGGAAGTAGTTCAGTGGTAGAACATCACCTTGCCATGGTGGGGGTCGCGGGTTCGAATCCCGTCTTCCGCTTTCATTATAGTAACGCCGGGGTGGCGGAACTGGCAGACGCACAGGACTTAAAATCCTGCGGTAAGTAATTACCGTACCGGTTCGATTCCGGTCCTCGGCACTATAATGAATATGCACCTATAGCGCAATTGGATAGAGTGTCTGACTACGAATCAGAAGGTTGTAGGTTCGACTCCTACTAGGTGCATTGTTTCGAAAGAAGCAAGATTTATGATTGAATGATCTCGGGAAGTGGCTCAGCTTGGTAGAGCACCTGGTTTGGGACCAGGGGGTCGCAGGTTCGAATCCTGTCTTCCCGATAGGCAATGTTAAATTGCTATTGTTTCACAGTTTTTGGCGGTGTAGCTCAGCTGGCTAGAGCGTCCGGTTCATACCCGGGAGGTCGGGGGTTCGATCCCCTTCGCCGCTATTAATTCCGGACCTTTAGCTCAGTTGGTTAGAGCAGGCGGCTCATAACCGCTCGGTCGTAGGTTCGAGTCCTACAAGGTCCATCTATTAGAATGGACCTTGGAAGACTCAACATTTATTGTTATCGCGGGATGGAGCAGTCTGGTAGCTCGTCGGGCTCATAACCCGAAGGTCGTTGGTTCAAATCCAGCTCCCGCAATTAGTTTTGAAAAAAATTAAATTTGGTTCGTTGGTCTAGTTGGTTAGGACGCCTGCCTGTCACGCAGGAGATCGCGAGTTCGATTCTCGCACGGACCGTTAGTAAAGAGATTTACTAAGGTAGAAGTAGTCGCAAGGTAATATGCGGGTGTAGTTTAGTGGTAAAACCACAGCCTTCCAAGCTGTTGTCGCGAGTTCGATTCTCGTCACCCGCTTTGCCACTGATATGGGCCTATAGCTCAGCTGGTTTAGAGCGCACGCCTGATAAGCGTGAGGTCGATGGT
>NZ_AZEZ01000102.1:1433-55889 GCF_001434275.1 Companilactobacillus mindensis DSM 14500
CTATATCTGGAGAAGTACTCAAGTGGCTGAAGAGGTGCCCCTGCTAAGGGTATAGGTCGCGTAAGCGGCGCGAGGGTTCAAATCCCTCCTTCTCCGTTAATATGACCCGTTGGTCAAGTGGTTAAGACACCGCCCTTTCACGGCGGTAACATGAGTTCAAATCTCGTACGGGTCATTGATGTCTTAGACATCATGTTTTATACAGTAGTATGTTTCAAAGTTAAGCTATGGAGGATTACCCAAGTCCGGCTTAAGGGAACGGTCTTGAAAACCGTCAGGTCGCGAAAGCGGCGCGTGGGTTCGAATCCCACATCCTCCTTAAATTTGATTCAAGACAAGCTTTACTTTTTATTATCGCGGGATGGAGCAGTCTGGTAGCTCGTCGGGCTCATAACCCGAAGGTCGTTGGTTCAAATCCGGCTCCCGCAATTAGTTTTGAAAAGAATTAAATTTGGTTCCTTGGTCTAGTTGGTTAGGACGCCTGCCTGTCACGCAGGAGATCGCGGGTTCGATTCCCGCAGGGACCGTTAAATGGCTCGGTAGCTCAGTTGGTAGAGCAATGCATTGAAGCTGCATGTGTCGGCGGTTCGATTCCGTCCCGCGCCATTTATGGAGGGGTAGCGAAGTCTGGCTAAACGCGGCGGACTGTAAATCCGCTCCTTCGGGTTCGGTGGTTCGAATCCACTCCCCTCCATTGTATAGGGATATAGTTTAAAGGTAGAACTATGGTCTCCAAAACCATCAGTGTGGGTTCAATTCCTACTATCCCTGTTTCTACCTTTAATCATGGCGGTATTGGTGAAGTGGTTAACACATCGGTTTGTGGTACCGACACACGTGGGTTCGATTCCCACATACCGCCCTTTTTATTGGGTTATAGCCAAGCGGTAAGGCAATGGACTTTGACTCCATCATGCGCTGGTTCGAATCCAGCTAACCCAATTGCTGTTTTAATTGAATATGGCGGTATAGCCAAGTGGTAAGGCAGAGGTCTGCAAAACCTTCATCACCGGTTCAAATCCGGTTACCGCCTTTGGTTATACTAAGATAATCAGGCATGATATCATGCCGGTGTGGCGGAATTGGCAGACGCGCAGGATTCAAAATCCTGTTCCCACTAGGGAGTATCGGTTCGACCCCGATCACCGGTATAATACTAAAAAGAGCTGAATGTTGAAAAACGTTTAGCTCTTTTTTTGTGCTTTAATTAAAAATGATATTGTCAGCCATAATGGAAACGACTTTCTTGTTCAAATATTTTGGCTCTAAGCCGTTATTGATCTGTTTAGTAGTTATCTTACTTTTGCCATTTAAAAAGCCCTGTACGGTAATTCTTTGATTGATTTTGAATTTAGGATTGGCTTTGGTCAACAATAGAAAATACTGATTGCTGGTTTTGATGGGAGCTAAGATTAGATAGTTTTGATTATCCTTAGTTACCGATATATTCTTGATATAAAATTTCTTTAAAGTAACATTCATGAACAGATTATCACTAGTATATTGATCCATAGATGTTAGATCCAATTTTTTAGTGATGTCTGGATATCTTTGATTAGAGTCCAATTCACCTTTGGCCTGTGTGGCCTCTGCAGCATGTATCATTGTATTTTTCGACCAGGCGGCGTTATTGGCAGTTACCCCTGTGAAGAGCGTTAAACCTGTTAATAAGGCGATTCTCTTACGATTCATCAACAATTCCCCCTCAAAATGTTTTATTGCTCAAGGAGTAATTATAATTCCAATAATGAATTAATAAGGTAGATTATGCATAGTTAAATATTCATAAATATTAAATTTTTATTTATTGATTATTTAAATTGAATAACTAATTAAATGCAACAATCATCCATTTTACGTATCTAGGATCGTGTATATTTGATAAGCTAACCAAGCACCAAATAAAATGACGAGGGCCAAGATTATGAATTTGACCAAACAACAAGTTCTTCAAGCTATTTATAAAGAATTTTCCAGTCGTAAAGTTGAACGATTCACGCTGTCTGATCTTTCACGGATATCTGATGTCAGCAGAAATTCAATATACTATAACTTTGAATGTTTAGATTATGTTTATAAAGCTGCCTATGAGCAAATGATCTTAACGGAAACTATTGAGAATAGTAAAACAATAGAAGATTTCTTTACTAATTTAATTACTTGTATGGCTGAAAATAAAAATTTCTGTTTGAGTTTGTACCACTGCACATCAATGATCGTTGATGATAAGCAACTGCTTACAGCCTTGAATAAGATACTGATGCATTATGGCGAAAGGGATTATTCCAACAAAGAGTATCTTATCATGTCGTTTATTTATATTCTTAAAGCTTGGTTGGATAAGGGATTACGTGGCGATGAACAAAAAATTATTATGAATTTAAAAGCATATATGCGACTCATCCGAAAAATGCGTTGGTATGAGTAAACAATTTTTAAGAAGTGTTTCAAAGTTAACATTTTCTGAAAAATGACCATATTAGAATGAAAACAAATTAGTTATTATGTGTAGGTAATCAGATGAATGGTCTTGAAAAACCGTTCCGTTTGAAAATCAGATTACATAAAATTAAGAAAATGGGAGATTACGGATAATAATTTTATGTTTTAAGTAAACAATGATTAGGATGATCATTGTTTTTTATTGATTTCAAACAACATCTAATATTAGCTAAATTTGAGATTATTTATAAATCATGTATTATATATACTTGAGGTGAAAAGATGTTTAGATATGCAAAAGAAGAGGATGCAGACCAGATATTGCCAATTTTGTTCCAAATCTTCGATGAGATGGAATTAGATGTTTTTAAAGAAGTTGGCGACGAAAAGATGGGCCAAGTTATTAAGGAAGGTTTCTTCCAACCTGGCTATCGTTACGGTTTAGGAAATATCCTTGTAAACGAGATCGACGGCAAAGTTGTAGCCATTATGGTAGGTTATCCAGAAGAACTTGAGGATAATATCGACGCTCCATTGATCAAGATCATGCACAAATATGGCATTAAAGAAAAGAATTTGTTTGGTGATAAGGAAGCTTGGCCGGGTGAATGGTATTTGGATTCATTTGCGGTTGCTCCAGAATACCAAGGCAAAGGAATTGGAACTAAAACTATGGAACACTTCATCGACGTGATTCGTGATCGTGGCGAAAAGATTTTGAGTTTAAACGTTGATGTAACGAACGAACCAGCCAAACACGTATACGAAAAGACTGGATTTAAAAAAGTAGGTCAATTATATATTGGCAGTCACTTATACGACCATATGCAATATGATTTGACAAAATAAAACTCTATTTCTCAATTGACGTGATGTTGATGAGAAATAGAGCTTTTTTATTTTGGCAAAGGCAGGTTAATATCAGTTGTTAATTGCTTTAAGAAAGTATCTGCAGCAGGCGAGAGGTGTTGTCCCTTGTACCAAACTAAACTGGTTCCAGCAGTCACGCGAGGTTCCAAAGGAATAAAAATCAAGTCTGACTGATTGGTATTGATGATTCCATCGATGCACAGAGCATAGCCAACACCAGCAGAGACCATTAGAGAAGCGTTGTAGAGTAGGTTATAGGTTGCGACAACGTTGAATTTAGGGTCGTCTTTTTGCGACCATTCCCTGAATTGATCGACGACTCCATGCTGGCGAGAAATAATAATATCCTTTCCATCAAGGTCATCGAAACTCAGATGATCTTTTTTGGCTAGCGGGGATTTTCTTGGCAATAATAGACCCCAACGACTTTCACCAGGTAACTTCAAAAAATTATATTCACTTTTATCAGTAGGTTCCATCACGATACCGAAGTCATAATTACCAGATTTTAAATTTGCCCGAATGCCTTCAGAGTTAGTACTGATGATGTTTGTTTTGATTTTAGGATGGGCGTGGTGCATAGCATTGATAGACTGAGCAATATTTAGAAAACTTCTGGATTCAGCACTGCCGATAACGATCGAACCAACAATTTCTTGTTCTCGATGAATATTTTCGACGGTTTTGTCGGTTAAAGCCAGAATTTGGTTAACTTGATTGGCAAAATATTCACCGCTATTCGTTAGTTTTAAATTATGACCATTGCGATCGAACAAAGTAACGCCTAACTCATTTTCGAGATCTTTTAATTGACGTGAGATCGTAGGTTGAGAAACATGCAGACGTTCAGCAGCCCGACTGATATTTAGTTCGTTGACAACGGCTTGAAAATAACGCAAAACTCGCAATTCCATAGTAGATCATCTCCATAGCTTTTATGTATATTTATACATACATCATAAGTATTAGACATTGTCATAGTCAAGGATTAACCTGTTAATTGTTGAAGCAATCAGAAATTACGAGGTATTAAATATGGAGAATAAAACTTGGAGCAATCAAGAATTAAAAAGTTTTAAAGTTGCTGATGATTTCCGAGTTTCGCCGTTTTATAGCGATGGAAAAACTTATGGGACGCCAACTTGGATTTGGTCGGTCGTGGTGGATAAACAATTATTTATTCGAGCTTGGAATGGACAGCAGTCGCGTTGGTATCGTTCAGCTATTCAACAAAAAGCAGGGCGAATATTTTTAGCGGAACACAATCACGAGGTGAATTTTATTCCCCTAGAAGACGAGGCTCTGAATTATAAAGTGGATCAAGCTTATCAACTAAAATATGGCGATAGTCCTTATTTTTATCCAATGGTTCAAAGTGGTCCGCGGAGTACAACGTTAAAAATAGTTCCTCGTAATAATTAGAAAGAGTGAAGATCAATGAGTAAAATAATGATTATCGGTGCCAATGGTGGTACTGCTAGAATTTTAACTGAAAGAATTTTGCAAGAAACTGATGATGATTTAATTTTGTTTTTGAGAAATGCAAACAGATTGAATCAATATAGTAACAATAAACGTGTGATGTTGGTCGAGGGGGATGTTTTAAAAACACAACCTTTGGCAGAGGCAATGAAATCAGCTGATATTATTTATTCTAATGTTGGTGGAACTGACTTAGGTGCGCAGACAAAGAGCATTTTGGCAGCAATGGATCAAGTGGGCAAAAAACGTTTGATTTTCATCAGTGCGTTAGGTGCTCATCACGAGGTACCTGGAAAATTCGGCGAATGGAATGAACAAGCAATCTCAGCCTTTTTACCAGGATTTCGTGAATCGGCCAAATTGTTAGGAGAATCCGATGTGGATTACACTGAAATTCGTCCAGCATGGTTGACTGACAAAAAAGAAGTTGCTTATGAAACGACTACTCAAAATGAACCTTTCAAGGGAACCGAAGTATCTCGTGCCAGCGTAGCGGACTTTGTTTTGAAATTGCTTCAAAATCCGCGTCAAGATTTACGTACTAGTATCGGTTTGAACAAACCCAATACTGATGGCGATAAACCAAGTTGGATGTAATTAATTAGTGAAACATAATAAAAAATCTCTGATTCCGTGAAGAATCAGAGATTTTTTTGTTAATTGCATCTATTTTTAAAATTATTTAAATAGGGGATTTTTGATTTCATTCCTAAGTCGTCTAAGTCGGTCTTTGGCGCTAGAGTTGGCAATTTGATGTATTTGTCTAAGAAGATGGCTAGAAGCGTCCCCATGGGACCATCGTCAAGGTTAGTAAAGGATAGCTCCAAGCCAGGGTGTCCTTGACTCAAAACGACCGGCTGAACTGCCATAATTTCCTTACCAGCTTGGGTAACGTGATAATTGGAACTGACTAGGTTGCCTAAAACGTTCCAATTAACCTGACTGAGATGGACATATTTCAGATCTATCATCGGCAAAGCATTGATCGTAGCTTTCTCTTCACCATTGATATTGATCGAATAAATCTTTAGAAAATTATTTTTGAGTTTTATTTCACCAATTAACGTATTTAAGCGATTATAGAGTTTGATCAAGAAAGGATTGTTCTTATCACGCGAGGCAATAAAAATAGTTTCTTTACTTTGATTCGCAATGACAAGAATATTACCGACTGCTAAATCTGCTTTACGAATATAAAGATTCATCGATTAACCTTGATTCTGGTTATCTTCGATAGTTTTTTCAATGACTTGGGCGACACCGTCGTTAATATTGCTGTCAGTTGAAATTTGCGCTAACTTTTTAATGGCAGGAATAGCATTGGCCATAGCCACACCGATACCAGCATCACGGATCATTGAATAATCGTTGAGGTTGTCGCCGATAGCCATGATTTCTTCTGGTAAAATGTGTCTACTCTTGGCATATTGTAAGAGGGCGATTCCTTTTTGAGCATTTACACTATTTACTTCTACGTTGTTGGGTGATGATGATGTCACAACGACATCTTTGAGGTTCTTAGTGATTTCTTTTTTCATTGGGGCTAGGATTCGGTGTTGGTGTTTATTAAAACCAATTATCTTCATGATTTTGTAAGAACTGTCGTTAAGAATTTCATCGTAGTTATCGACAAAGTTCATGGGCATCATCTTGATACGTTCTTGAGTATCACGCAAGGCTTGTTTGTGGGAAATGCTAGGATTTAATTTTGCGAGTAAACTAGCTAAGTTGTTGACCCGTTCTTCTCTGCTGTTAGAAAAAATACCTTTGTCAGTAACTATTTCGAAATAGACATTGTATTTTTTGAAATAATCAATAACTTTGTTTTGAGTAGCAGCAGGAATTGGATTGCTAGAAACAAGTTTTTCGTTGCGGTCAAAAACTTCGGCACCATTTAAAGTGATGTAACCGGGATGTACTTGATTTCTCAAGAATGGTTTAGCTTCCCCCAAGCCACGACCAGTAGCAATCAAAAATTCGATCCCATCATTTTCAGCGTCCTTGATTGCTTGAATATTACGACTAGAAACTTCCATCTTGTCGTTTAGTAAAGTACCATCCATATCGGATGCAATTAATTTAATCATAAAGTTTCCTCCGAATGCGTTATGCTATATGTGAATGTTACCATAGTTTATACGATTATATATTAAAACAGGTAGGTGTAATTTTGAAAACCTTAATAAATAATGACTGGCAAGGTGTTTTGAACAGTGAATTTGACAAACCGTATTATGAAAAACTGCGTGAATTTTTAGTTAACGAATACAATACGCAGACGATTTATCCAGAAATGCACAAGATCTATCAAGCTTTCGAATGGACTTCATTTTCCGATACGAAAGTAGTTATCTTGGGACAAGATCCTTATCACGAACCTAATCAAGCGATTGGCTGCAGTTTTGCGGTGGCCCCAGGAGTGACGATCCCACCATCATTGCGAAATATTTATAAGGAATTACAAGATGATCTAGGCTGTACGCCAGTCAACCACGGATATTTGAAGTCGTGGGCTAAACAAGGCGTATTGCTTTTGAACTCAGTTTTGACAGTTAGAAGGGGCCAAGCCTTTTCTCACAAGGGCAAAGGCTGGGAGGAATTGACTGATTATGCGATCAAAGCTTTGTCAGACCGTGGCAAAGTTGTCTTTATCCTCTGGGGGAATGCTGCCAAAAGTAAGATTCCGTTGATCGACCAATCTAAGAATACGATTATTTCATCGACGCATCCGAGTCCTTTTGCCGCTCGTTATGGCTTCTTTGGCTCAAAACCATTTTCTAAAGCAAACCAAGCGCTTTTAAACTATAATGAAGAAGAAATTAATTGGCAATTACCTGAACATGCCGATGAAACGGAGGAAAAGTAATGGACTTATTTGAAAGCCTTAAAAACAAAATTAATGGGAAAGATTTGACAATCGTTTTTCCTGAGGGTGAGGAACCTAGAATTTTAGGCGCTGCAGCTCGATTAGTTAAAGAAAATATTCTCAAACCGATCCTTTTAGGTGACCAAGCAGCTATCGAAAAAATTGCCGCTGAAAAGTCATTTGATATTTCAAATATCGAAGTGATCGATCCTAAAAAGTACGCTGATTTTGACGAGATGGTAGCCAAATTCGTTGAACGTCGTAAAGGTAAAAATACTGAAGAACAAGCTAAAACAATGCTTTTAGACAATAATTACTTTGGAACAATGTTAGTTTACATGGACAAAGCTGACGGAATGGTTTCCGGAGCAGTTCACTCAACTGGTGACACTGTGCGTCCAGCACTTCAAATCGTCAAGACAGCTCCAGGCAACTCCAGAATCAGTGGCTCATTCATCATGCAAAAGGGTGAGAAACGTTACATGTTAGCTGACTGTGCTATCAACATCAATCCTAATGCTCAAGAATTAGCTGAAATTGCCGTTCAAACTGCTAAGGATGCAAAATTGTTTGATATTGACCCTAAAGTTGCTATGCTTAGTTTCTCAACTAAAGGTAGTGCTAAGAGTGACGAAGTTACTAAAGTAGCTGAAGCAACTAAAATTGCTCACGAATTGGCCCCAGATTTAGCTCTCGATGGTGAATTGCAATTTGATGCCGCCATCGTTCCTAGTGTCGGTGCTCAAAAGGCTCCAGACTCCAAAGTGGCTGGTAATGCCAACGTCTTCGTTTTCCCAGACCTTCAATCAGGTAACATCGGTTACAAGATTGCCCAAAGATTGGGTGGCTTTGAAGCTATTGGCCCAGTCTTGCAAGGACTTGCTAAACCAATTTCTGACTTGTCACGTGGCTGCAACGAAGAGGATGTCTATAAGTCAGCTATTTTAACTGCTGCTCTAGCACTATAGAATTAAGGAGACATAATGCTTGAATATCAATTAACAACTCATTCTTATGAGGATACTGAAAAATTAGGCACTAAGATTGCTGATTTGTTAAAACGTGGGGATGTCGTCGTTTTAAATGGCGATCTCGGCGTGGGTAAAACAACCTTAACTCGGGGATTAGCCCGCGGCCTAGGTATTAAAAGAAACGTCAAGAGTCCAACCTTTACGCTGATTCGCGAGTATAAAGACGGTCGCGTGCCTTTGTACCACATGGATGCCTACCGTTTGGAAAGCAGTCCGGATGAAGATCTGGGCTTTGATGAATATTTCAATGGCGATGGGATCACAATCGTTGAGTGGCCTCAGTTCATCAAAGACGAAATTCCGGCCGATCACATTTCGATCAATATCAAACGCTTGTCCGATACTGATCGAGAAGTAGTTTTCAAGTTGCACGGCGATACGTTTGATGACCGTGGATTTGGTGACTTAGTATGAGTGATCAGTTGAAATTACGTGAAGCGATCCCCAGTGATGCCAAAAATCTATTAGCTTTTTTGAAAAAAGCTAGCCAACAGACAGATTTCATTGTGCATGCTGATATCAAGAATGTGACGGAAGAAGCTGAAGAGTCGTCATTGGCTGAAATTTATAATTCTGAATTTGACGAGTTGATGGTGGCCATTTTGGATGAAGAGGTCATCGGTTTTGCTCGCTTGGAAAATGTTGACGATCAAAAAGCTGAATTTGGTGTCGTGGTCGATAAAGAATTTTGGAACAACGGCATTGCTAGCTATTTGATCGAGGATATTCTCGATTGGGCCAAGGAGTCACCATTAACGAAAGTATTTTTGGAAGTATACAAAAATAACCCAGCTGCAATTCATATTTATCAAAAATATGGTTTTACAACTGAGTTAGAAAAAGAGACAACGTTAGTTATGGGAAAAATGGTTTAGAACTTGAGCATTCTATATTTTCCGTTGCTTTATTAATAGTTAGAGTTTAAAAAAATAAAAGACGCAGATTATCCAACTCAGTTGGATAATCTGCGTCTTTGTCGTGAACTGAAAATAACTGCTTAGCTAGTCAATTTGACTAGCTTTTTTATTTGTTCCAAACCGAATTGTTGTTCGGTGCGCATCAAAATTTCCGCACAGGCCACGCTGTCGGCCAAGGCATTGTGGTGGTTAGTGAGGTCGATGTTGAGCTCATCGGAAACAGTGTCTAATTTGTGATTAGGCAGCTGTGGGAAAAATTTGCGACTAGTCTTCAAAGTATCGATGGTTAAGTACTTTGGTACAGTAATGTTGTAATTGGCAAGGGTGTTTTTTAAAACGCTATTATCGAAACTGGCGTTATGCGCAGCCACCAAATGACTATTGTCGAACAGAGGTTGAATGTGTGGCCAAACTTGATCGAAAGTAGGAGCACCCGCTACGTCTTCAGGATGAATGTGGTGGATTTGGATATTGCGGTAGTTGAATGACTCTTGAGGATCAATCAAAGTGTAAAAACTGTCAACGATTTGATTGTCGCGGACTAAAACGAGTGCTAAAGAACAAGCACTCGAACGATGACCGTTGGCAGTTTCAAAATCCATGGAAACAAAGTTCATTGATTATTCTCCTTTAATGTTTAAATCTAATTCGATTGGACAGTGGTCAGAACCAAAGACATCGTTTAGAATGTCGGCCTTGTCGATCAGTTTCTGACCATTGTTGGAAACGACAAAGTAGTCGATCCGCCAACCGGCGTTGTTCTTTCTAGCATTGAAACGATAACTCCACCATGAATATTTAATTTCATCGGGATGAAGAGACCTGAAACTGTCGATGAAGCCACTGTCTAATAATTCCGTAAATTTGTTGCGTTCTTGATCTGAGAAGCCAGGATTTTTGTGATTTGTTTTAGGATTCTTTAAGTCGATCTCTTCGTGGGCAACGTTTAAATCGCCACAGAGAATAACTGGTTTATCAGCTGATAATTTTAACATATATGTTCTCAAAGCATCGTCATAACGCATCCGATAATCAATTCTTTTGAGCTTGGGTTGTGAATTAGGGGTGTAGCTGTTTATCAAGTAAAAGTCAGGGAATTCTAATGTGATCGTTCGGCCTTCGTCATCGAATTCAGCAATACCAATTCCGGTTTTTACCGTGATAGGTTCGGTTTTGGTGAAAATAGCCGTACCAGAATAGCCTTTTTTCTTAGCATAGAAGAAGTACTGATGATATCCAGGTAAATCAAGGTCGATCTGACCTTCTTGTAACTTAGTTTCCTGAATACTAAAGATATCGGCATCCAAATTCTGGAAAGTTTCGACGAAATCTTTCTTTACTACGGCACGTAGTCCATTGACATTCCAAGATATAAGTTTCATAAAATCACCTCGGAATAATTATAGCATTTTTGTAATGTCAGTTAGTTCGTTATGTATCTAACTATGTGATAAACTTATAGTTAAGTCTTATGTAATTAAAGGATGATGAAAATAGTGAAATTTCCAGTTGAAAAATTACCTAATATTGAATTTAAATTAAATGAACCACTCAGTAAATATACATTTACTAAAACCGGTGGACCAGCTGATGTATTGGCTTTTCCCAAGACTCGTGAAGAATTGGTTGAAATTGTCGATACAGCCAGAGTCAATAAAGTACCGATCACAATCATCGGTAATGCTAGCAATTTGATTATTAAAGATGGTGGAATTCGCGGCATTGTTATTATCTTGCCTAATTTTCACAAGATCGAAGTGTCGGAAACTAAAGTTACTGCCGAAGCGGGTGCAACGATCATTAATACAACCATCGCTGCTCAAAAAGCTGGCTTGACGGGTCTAGAATTTGCAGCCGGAATCCCTGGTTCTGTTGGTGGAGCAGTCTTCATGAATGCTGGTGCCTATGGTGGAGAAATCAAGGATGTCTTTGAATCGGCCGAAGTATTGTTGCCCGATGGACACATCACGACTTTGACGCACGAAGATATGAAATTTGGTTACCGTCACAGTACAGTTCAAGATGATGGTGGCATCGTTATAAGCGCTACGTTCGCGTTGAAACGTGGCAATAAAGCGACAATCCAAGAAGAAATGGACCGCTTAAATGAACTCAGACGTTCCAAGCAACCATTGGAATATCCATCATGTGGTAGTGTCTTCAAACGCCCTAAAGGTCACTTTACTGGCCCATTGATCATCAAAGCTGGACTACAAGGCCACATGGTCGGTGGAGCACAAGTTTCAATGAAGCACGCCGGGTTCATCGTTAATATTAAACACGCAACAGCAACTGACTATTTGAATTTGATTCATCTGATCCAAAAGACTGTTAAAGAAAAATTCGATGTAGAACTTCACACTGAAGTTCGCATTATTGGTGAAGACAAAAAATAAAAGAATGGTAGGTGTTGTCTGTGGAAATACTTGAATCAATTATTTTGATTCTTTCACTCTTAATTATTGCCAATATTGTTAGTCACTACTTTGTATCAATACCACCAAGTTTGTTGCAGATTGCTGCAGGGATCTTAGCGGCATTATTTATGCACGTGAAGATTTATGTTGATACGGAGTGGTTTTTGTTAGCGTTTATTGCCCCGATCCTGTTCAATGATGGGAATAATTTTCCCAAGCGAGAGCTGTGGAAATTGAAGGGGCCAATTTTAGGAAATGCGATCGTTTTAGTTATTATTTCGACTTTAGTCGGTGGGGTATTTGTCAAGTGGCTGATCCCCAGTTTGCCTTGGGCAACTGCTTTCACATTGGTGGCCGTCTTATCACCAACCGATCCGATTGCGGTCCAGTCAATTGCTAAGAAGGCACATATTCCTGATAAATTAATGCATTTGATCAGTGGCGAAAGTTTGATCAACGATGCATCTGGTTTGATTTGTTTTAAATATGGGGTGGCAGCCACTGTAACAGGGATGTTCTCCTTAAAGGATGCTACGATCGACTTTTTCCATATTTCAATTGTCGGTGCCTTAGTTGGTGCCGTAATGATCTGGATCTTTAATGGCATTCGTCTGTATTTGATGAATCAAGGTGTCGACGATTCGATCTTGCATGCCATTATTCAGATCATTATTCCATTTATTATTTATTACGTAGCTGAAGACATTTTCGATGTGTCCGGAGTGGTAGCGGTTGTTATTGCCGGTATTTTGAATATTTCAACTAATCATAATCTCAGCAGCTTCACGCCTGAGATTCGTTTGGTCACTTCTAGGACTTGGAATTTGGTCGTCTACGTCTTGAATGGGATTGTCTTTGTTTTATTGGGAATCGAAATTCCGTTTGCAATGGAAGAATTAGTTCATAACGATAAAATAAATACTTTTTACGCAACCTTTTTAGCTTTTCTCATTTGGGTAATGCTTGTAGTGGTCAGAGCTGCTTGGAGTTACATTTACGCAACATTTTCCAATAATGAGGATAACAAGATCGATTGGCTGTCCAAAACGAGACTGCATGACTGTCTGATGTCAGGAATCTCTGGTGTCCGTGGTGCTGTTACTATGGTCGGTGTTTTGTCATTGCCATTGACGATCAAGGGCGGCTCACCATTTCCATCCAGAACATTGTTATTGTTTTTGGCTAGTGCTGTGATTATTTTTAGTTTATTAGGAGCAACGTTGCTCATTCCGCTATTAACTAAAAATAGTGCACCGGTTGCTTATCGTGGTAATACTTTTAGTTCGGATGAAGATGAATTGGACGACGACGATGAGGATGAAAGTCCTACACCGGTGGTTTTGACTCAAGCTGAGGCTAACCGTTTGATTTTGGATAAGACTATCAAAAAATTGCGAGCAGAAATGGATGACGGCGATGTCGGTGTTTATTCCTCAGTGATTGCCGAGTATCTGTATGATATCCGTAATCTGAGTATTCAAAATAACAATCCTAAGTTGGCTAGTCATCAAATCAGCAAGCGTCGAGTCAAAGGAAAAAAAGATGCCGAATTATGGGACATCTGTTTCAACTGTGAATTAGAAGCTATTGAAAAACTGTACGCAAACGATGAAATCTCAACTGAATCCTATGAGATAGCCCTGAGAAAAATTGCTAAGTATAAAAAAGAAATCGTTCATCGCCGTTATAGTCCTTCAATAGAATTTTTCTTGAGTTATTTCAGAAGAACTTATTTGCAGATCAAACGCTGGATCTATCGGTCGGTCAAATATGATGATATAAAGCAGTTGAATCAGGACTCAATCAAGATCTCGGCGGCCGGGGCCAAGAAGGCTTTGGCTAAGCTGCAAGAGTTAAATCATTCGGAACATGACGAATTTACTGATAATTTGATTTATATTTTTCAACGGCACTATGAAGACCGTTTGGAATTGTTACAAGGCAAATATCGAGGCCGTTCCCCAGAGTTCAATGGCAAACGAATGGCCTTAGAAGTTAAAGCTTTGAGTTATCAAAGAGCCTTTGTTCAAGATATGTTGGAACAAGGTAAGATCAGCAAAGGGACCGCAAATGAATTACGTCAAAATATTAATTATAGTGAAGAAGTTATGAATATAGGAGCGGAATAATATTCAAATATGATGAACTTTTATAATTTTTATTGTTTGTTATAATTAGTTCGAACTGCTAAGGAGCTAGGAAAATGAATTTTATACCAAGCAATATTTTTACGTGGCAGAATCTGGCTAACTTGTTTGATATCTTGATAGTCTGGTATTTCCTTTACAAAGTTCTGTCAATGTTACGTGGAACTAAGGCGGTACAGCTCCTGAAGGGAATTGTGATCATTTTTGGTATCAAGCTAATCAGCTGGGCTTTTAATTTGCACACAGTTTCCTTCCTGATGGACCAACTGATCAATTGGGGAATTATCGTGATCGTGATAATTTTTCAACCGGAGATCCGACGTGGGTTGGAACATTTGGGACGAATGCCGTTATTCAGTTCGACCAGTAATGAAGAAGGCAAGACCAAGAATCATTTGATCGAAAGTTTGGATCAAGCGATTCAATACATGAGCAAACGTCGGATTGGGGCGTTGATAACCTTGGAAATGAACACTGGTCTAGAAGAGTATGTTGAGACCGGGATCGACTTGGACGCCGAAGTTACGGGGGCCTTATTGATCAACATTTTCATTCCTAATACGCCTCTGCACGATGGGGCGGTTATCGTTCGTAACAACCGTATATCAGTTGCGGCGGCTTATTTGCCACTTTCGGAAAGCAACACGATTCCCAAAGAGTTAGGTACTCGTCACAGAGCAGCGGTTGGTATCAGTGAAGTAACCGATGCCATCACGATCGTTGTTTCAGAAGAGACCGGTGGCGTCATGATCACTAGAAATGGTCACATGATGCTTGATCTTTCACGCGAAGATTATTTGAAGTATCTTCATGCCCAACTTAAAGATCCTAATGAAAATGAAAATCATTCAATTTTAGGATTCTTTAGAATCGGTCATCGAAAGAAGGGGGACCAAGATGAAAAAGATAATTAATAGTAATTATTTTTACGCATTCATTGCCCTCTGTTGTTCTATCTGGCTATTTTTCTTTGTGAGTTCACCCGGTGTTGGATCGACTAGAGATTCAAATCAATCGAACACTTCAACGGTTACCAAAAAGGCCACTTTGACAGTACCTTTACAGTTACAAGCGGATGTTGATAAGTATTATATTACCGGCTATCCACAAAACGTTAAGGTCACTATTGAAGGGCCAGCCGCTTTGGTCACGGCAACGAAGAATACGCAGAACTTTAATCTGTATTTGAATCTACGTGACCTTTCGATCGGACAGCACCGTGTCCAAATCAAAGAGTCAGGTTTGAACAGCGAATTAACTTATAACATCAAACCTAAGTACGTTACAGTCAATATTCAACGACGTGAGACTAAGAAATTTGCGGTCGACGTCGACTACAACAAAGAATCATTAGCGACCGGCTATGAAGCTGGTAAGACTGAAGTGTCACCTGATACTGTGACAGTTACTAGTGCGGCTTCAGAAATTGAAAAAATCAACAAAGTAATTGTTAAACCAATTTTACCTAAAGGAATAAAATCCACATTTGATCAAGAAGTTTTAGTGCAAGCACTCGATAAAAATGGTAAAACTGTAAATGTTACATTGGATCCACAAACAGTTCATGTCAAAATTCCAATTACGATTCAAAGTAAGCAAGTAAGCATCAACTTGAAACAAAAAGGAGATTCTAACAATTCGAATTTCACGCTTGAATCTGATGTGAAAAGCATTAGAATTTTTGGGACACAGGCACAGATGGACAACATCAATGATTCGATCGATGTTCCTGTCGATGTGACTGATGTGACTGGAAATACCAAGAAGTCAATCGATTTAGCTGGTGCCTTAGGAAACAAAGTGGCTTTTACTGATCCAGATGCTATCAACGTGACGATCAATACTGGCAACAGTAACAGTTCGTCCACTAATAGCAGTAACAACAGCACCAATAGTACTAATAGCACTAATACTGACAACAACAGTAGTAGTGAAAATAATAATACGAGTTCATCGAATACTAATTCGACAAATGACAAAAATAATAGCGAACAATAATACGCTGGGGGTAAGTTTTTCATGACAAAATATTTTGGAACAGACGGAGTTAGAGGTATTGCAAATAAAGAATTGAGTCCAGAACTAGCATTCAAGCTAGGTCGTTTTGGCGGCTACGTTCTTACACAACACTCAGAAAACAACGACACACGTCCACGTGTCTTAGTTGCTAGAGATACACGTATTTCTGGTCAAATGTTGCAATCAAGTTTGATCTCAGGTCTACTTTCTGTAGGTATCGAAGTTCTAGACCTCGATGTGATCACTACTCCAGCCGTAGCTTACTTGATCCGTGCCGTTTCAGCTGACGCCGGAATCATGATCTCTGCATCACACAATCCTGCAGAAGATAACGGAATCAAATTCTTTGGTTCAGATGGTTACAAATTGCCAGATGACGTTGAAGAAGAAATCGAAGAATTATTGGATGCCAAGGAAGATACTTTACCAAGACCATCTGCTGAAGGTTTAGGTAGCGTTTCTGACTATCCAGAAGGTGCCCAAAAGTATCTTCAATTCTTGAAACAAACTCTTTCAGATGATCTATCTGGTATGAAGATCGTTTTGGATACAGCTAATGGTTCAACTAGCCGTCTAGCAAGCACTTTGTTTGCTGATTTGGGCGTTGACTTTGACATCATGGCTTCACACCCAGATGGGATCAACATCAACAAAAACGTTGGTTCAACTCACCCAGAAGAACTATCTAAACGAGTTAAGGAATCAGATGCTGTTGCCGGACTTGCTTTTGATGGTGATGGAGACCGTTGTATTGCTGTTGATGCTGACGGTAATATCGTTGACGGTGACAAGATCATGTTCATCCTTGGTAAATATCTTCACGATGGTGGCCGTTTAAAGAAAGACACTATTGTTACAACTGTTATGAGTAACTTGGGCTTGTACAAAGCTATCGAAGCTAATGGCATGAAGTCAGTTCAAACTGCCGTTGGTGACAGACATGTTGTTGAAGAGATCCGCAAGAATAACTACAACATCGGTGGCGAACAATCAGGTCACGTTGTCTTATACGAATACATGAATACTGGTGACGGTATGTTGACTGGTATCCACTTGTTACACGTTATGAAAGAAACTGGCAAGACTTTGGCCGAATTGGGTGCACCAGTTAAAGTTTACCCACAAAAGCTAGTCAACGTACCAGTTGCTGACAAAGAGTCATGGGACAAGCACCAACCAATCCTCGATGCCATCAAGGCAGTTGAAGATGAAATGGATGGGGATGGCCGTGTCTTAGTACGTCCTAGTGGTACACAAGCACTATTGCGTGTTATGTGTGAAGCTGCTACTGAAGAAAAAGTCAATGCATATTGTGATCAAATCGTTGATGTAGTTAAAAACGAATTGAACTAATATAAGTCGTAAATCTGTTCAAACAAATGATAACGATATATAATTAAATTAATAAAAATAGAGATTGAGGGATCAAAGCCCTCAGTCTCTATTTTTTTATTTAAGATTCTTTACGGAATATATACCATAGTAATTATATCGGTACATACCACCTATACCATTTTATAAATTTATTAAATATTTCTTGACAATAAATAGCTAGATTAGTATTCTAGTCATTGTCACGAGACGAGATATTAGTTCGAATGAACTATACCAATTAAGAAAGGCTTGAAAGCTATGTGTGGAATTGTTGGAGTAATTGGAAATAATAAAACTACTGATATTTTATTGAACGGATTAAAGAAACTTGAATACCGTGGTTATGATTCAGCCGGTATTTATGTTAATGATCAAAATGGTAAAGATTTCTTAGTTAAAGAAGTCGGTAAAATTAGTAAATTAGAAAATGCTGTGGGTCCCGATGTTCAAGGACTTGTTGGAATCGGTCATACAAGATGGGCTACTCACGGCAAACCAACAATTGAGAATGCACACCCACATTTCTCAGAAGATAATCGTTTTTATCTAGTTCACAATGGTGTTTTGACTAACTTTGAAGAATTGAAAACTAAATATTTAGCTGACGTTGACTTCAAGAGCCAAACTGATACTGAAGTTGCTGTTCAATTAGTTGATCACTTTGCTAAAGAGGGCCTTGATGGCGAAGCTGCTTTCAGAAAAGCACTCAGCTTGATTGAAGGTTCATATGCCTTTGCTATGATCGACAAAGAACAACCAGACAGAATCTTTGTGGCTAAGAATAAGAGTCCATTATTGATTGGCTTGGGTGACGGTTTCAACGTTATTTGTTCCGATGCAATGGCCATGCTTGATCAAACACACCAATTTGTAGAGATTCACGACGGTGAAGTTGTTATCCTTGAAAAGGATTCAGTTAACATCAGTAAGATCGACGGTACTAAGGTTACTAGAGATCCTTACACAGTTAACCTTGATGCTAGCGATATTTCTAAGGGTACTTATGACCACTACATGCTCAAGGAAATTGATGAACAACCTAATGTAATGAGAAAGATTTCTCAAAACTATATCAAGAATGATGGCAGCCTAAATGTTGAACAAGACTTGTTGGACGAAATAAAGAAAGCCGACCGACTTTATATTGTTGCTGCTGGAACAAGTTATCACGCTGGTTTAGTTGGTAAAAATATTTTTGAAGCTGTTTCTGACGTGCCAGTGGATGTTGAATTAGGAAGCGAGTTTGGTTATCACATGCCTAAACTTTCAAAGCACCCATTCTTCATCTTCTTGTCACAAAGTGGTGAAACTGCCGACAGTCGTCAAGTTCTAGTTAAAGTAAACGAGATGAACTTGCCAAGCTTGACGATCACTAACGTGCCTAATTCAACTCTTTCCAGAGAAGCTACTTTCACCATGGAATTATTGGCTGGACCTGAAATCGCGGTTGCCTCAACTAAAGCTTACACAGCCCAAATTGCCGTCGAAGCCGTTTTAGCTAAAGCCTTAGGTGAAGATAAGAATTATCCAGCTGCTAAAGACTTTGATGTCAAAGGTGAACTTGCTTTAGCTGCTAATGGCATTCAACAAATTGTCGATGAAAAGGACAAGATCAAGGCTTTAACAGCTGACTTCTTGACTGGTCAATCAGATGCCTTTTATATCGGCCGTGGAATCGATTATGCACTTTCACTTGAAGCTGCACTTAAACTAAAGGAAATTTCTTATATTCACGCTGAAGGCTTCGCAGCCGGAGAATTGAAGCACGGAACAATCGCTTTGATCGAAAAAGATACACCGGTTATTGCATATATCAATGATGGTGTCGGCGCAAGTCATACACGTGGAAATATTCAAGAAGTTGAAGCTCGTGGAGCTCACGTGTTGGTTATCGCTAGTCAAAAATATGCTCAAGCTGGCGATCAAATCATCATTCCAGAAATCGATGAATTGCTTTCACCGATCATCAGCGTAGTCCCAGCTCAACTGATTGCTTATTATGCAAGTTTGGCTCGTGGCAACGATGTCGACAGGCCTCGTAATCTTGCTAAAAGTGTTACGGTAGAGTAATCTAAATTAGAATAATAAACAAAATAGTCTCTGAATATTGGAGGCTATTTTTTATTGGGAAGAATCTATAGATTGGTGGTTTTATGGGTAATAAAAAGTTAAATCTGTTCTCAACAGTCATGTTTGGACTCAGTGCAATTATTGGTTCAGGTTGGATGTTTGGCTCGAGTCAGGCAGCCAAAATAGCTGGACCGGCAGCAATCATTGCTTGGATACTTGGAGCAATCTTGGTGGCAATGATTGCCATGGTCTATGTTGAGATCGGGACGATGTTTCCTGAAGATGGGGCCATGAGTCGTTTTACTATGTACACTCACGGTTCATTATTGGGACATATTTTTTCATGGGCTAATTGGCTCTCACTGTTGGCAATTTTACCGATCGAAGCAGTTGCCTCAACGCAATATATGAGTACTTGGCCTTGGAAATGGTCGCAGTGGACGCATACTTTCATGAAAAATGGTCAGTTGTCTGCTAGTGGTATTTTGATGGCGACTGGCTTGATCTTAGTATTTACGTTGATAAATTATTGGTCAGTTACGATCATGGCCAAATTCAATAATTTTATTTCCGTGTTTAAAATCGTCGTGCCGATAATTACGATGATTTTATTGATTGCAGCACATTTCGATGTTTCCAATATGGGGACAACGGTTCACGAATTCATGCCTTACGGGACGTCATCGATCTTTGTGGCAATCGGTAGTGCAGGGATTATATATTCTTACGTGGCTTTTCAGACGGTGATCAATTTAGGTAATGATATCGTCAAACCGGCAGTCAATATTAGACGAGGAATTATTTTTTCTTTATTTATTAGTGCGATGATCTACATTGCTTTACAAATCGTCTTCATCGGCGCTTTGCCCAAGTCAGTTATCAGTTCTGGTTGGTCGCAGATCAGCTTTAATTCGCCATTTGCTGACTTGGCAGTCTTATTGAATATCTTTGGCTTGTCGACGTTGATCTACTTCACAGCCTTCATTTCACCGATTGGTAGTGGAATTGCCTTTTCCGCTTCAGCTAGTAAATCTTTGTCGTCAATGCCTAAGAATAAACATTTGCCTAAAATTTTGAGTAATGCAAATAATAGTTATAACACGCCGAGAATTGCTTTGATGGTTGATTTTGTCGTCAGTGTTATTTTGATCCTCTTGTTCAAAAATTGGGCATTATTGTCACGAGTGGTTGCCGCATCTACCTTGATTTCTTTATTGTCTGGTCCAGTAGTAGCTGGTAGTTTGCGTAAAATGGGACCAAAATTCAAACGACCAACAAAGATTCGGGGAATGAAAATTTTGGCACCAATAGTGTTTGATCTGATCAGTTTAGCAATCTATTGGTCGATGTTTCCAACTACTGTTGAAGTTATTGTAATTATTATCGTTGGCTTGCCAATTTACTTTATTTACGATTTTCGCCGTGGCTTCAAGGAATTCAAACAAAAATTTTATGCTAGCCTCTGGTTGATCGTCCACTTGATTGGACTGTCGATTATTTCTTGGATCGGGAGCAATGACTTTGGCGGATTGAATTTGATCAAATATCCGCTAGATTTTCTAGTGATAATTGTTTTCTCAACGATTATTTATTATTGGGCTATCAACTCGTCATATCATTCAGGATATTTCGACGATGCGAAAAGACTAAATGCCACAGTGAATTGGGATGATTAAAAATGAATAATAGTTTGAAAAAGAAAGAAAAGTGGTTTTGGGGTGGGGTAGTTTTGATCGAATTGATCCTCTTTTATAGTTCATCAATGATTTACAAACAACAAACCTCAGTGCCATTTCTAGAAAAATATGTCCATGGAAAACCTTTTTATAATGGATTGAAGTTGATTCATTTTAATTACGGTGGAAAAGTTCAATCGATTGAAAATGACGGTTATTATCACTTTGTCGAGTTCTTTATTCGCAAAGGAGCACATTTTGGCACTTATTTAATTTTGGGAGTCTTCTTGTGCTTGGCCTTGTACACTTATTTTCAACACAACAATTTTTTACGGATCTTTGTTCCTTGGATGATGGCAACTGGATTAGCAGCCTTTGATGAATTTCATCAAGGATTGACCGGTGGTCGGACGCCATCAGTGACTGACGTTATTTTGGACAGTACAGGGGCATTTACCGGAATAGTGCTCCTGGTTGTCGTTTTGTATTTAATTTCTCGACATAAAAAAATAAATCGTAAGTTGATTTGATTTTTGCTTTAGTTTTATAAAATTAATTAAAAAAGCCGATCTGTTAGGGATACGGCTTTTTTTGATGGACAATTTTTTTCATTATGAACTAAGAAATATCTTGCTGTGGGCCTTAATTCAATTATTTAAAAAATAATAAATTATATTGTATTATATGGATTGAGATGTTTATACATATTTGGGAAATATCATCTCGGTAAGGACGGTTTATTATTATGGCAAACAAAAAGATCATGTTAACTAAAAGACAATTATTAATTGCTGCGAGTGCAGCCATGACTTTAGGACTTGGAACAACTTTGGGCCATGAAGCCGTTGTTCACGCGGATACAACCAATACTAATACTACCAGTTCGGTTGCAACGCCTTCTGAAACTGATACACAAGCTAATAACACTAATACAACTAATACTACGACATCTGCAACATCAACTAATAATAGTACGAATACCACGGCTTCGGATAATAAGACGGACAGTTCAAGTACGAATGTAGCCTCAACGGATTCTAGTACAGCTCTGGATTCGATATCGCCTACAACTACTACTGCTCCGACGGCAAGTACTAGTGCAGCAACGACCACGCCAGCTGATTCGACAACTACGCCAAGTACGACTACGGCTACTATGTCAACTACAAATACTGAAACAACATCGACAACACCTGTGACACAAGCTACAACAACCCCAACAACGACACAAAATACGGCGGCCACAACTTCAACAGTTGCAACGGCTACACCAGTCACTCAAGCAACTACATCGACTAAGACAGACACGTCGACTGCAACGACACCAGGGACACCAACAACTACTACTGCCACCATAGCAGCTACACCGGTTGCAAAGACTGCTACACCAGTCACAGAGACTACTGCAACAACAGGGATGACACCGGTAGATACGACGGCCAATTCGATCACTTCAGATTCTGATCACACTGACGCCAACGACTTTACTTGGAGTACTGATGATGATACCGGTGAAGCCTCTTTGACAGGTACTACGGACAAATTGACTGACTCATCGATCAATATTCCTACACAAATTACGGTAACGCCAAATGGTACTGATACTGGCAAGCAATATAATGTTACAAGTATCGGCGACAATGCCTTTGTCGGCAACAAAACAGTGACAAGCGTGCAAGTCAACAGTGGTGTGACGAGCATTGGTACGGGTGCTTTTGGTTATTCTAATTTACAAAATCTCGATTTGGATAATGACAATGATTTGACGACCATCGGTAATTTAGCTTTTGTCAGTGATCAAATCAAGACCGTCGACTTACCTGATTCAGTAACAAGCGTCGGCGACAATGCTTTCATATACAATGATGCTTTGACATCGGTAACGATGGGCACTAATTTGGCAACTATCGGTGATCAAGCTTTTGCAGAAGATACTAATTTGCAAAATGTTGACTTCTCGAAGGATACAGCCTTAACAAGTATCGGGGATGCAGCTTTTTCTGGTGATGCTAAGATTACTGGAGTTGATTTAAGCAACAGCAAGCAGTTGACAAGTATCGGTAACCAGGCTTTCATGTACAACAGCGCCAGTACCGAGGTCAAGTTGCCTGACAGTTTGCAAACTATTGGCGACCAAGCCTTTTTGTCCAACTTAGACTTGAAGAATATTAATTTTGGACCAAATCTGACAACAATTGGTAAAAATGCCTTCACTTATGATGGTTCTTTAACAAGTGTCGACTTCTCCAATGCTACTAACTTGAATTTGATCGACGACGGCGCCTTTGAGTATTCTGGTTTGACTGGTGCTTTGACTATCCCAGCCAAAGTCGTAACTATTGGTAATCAAGCTTTTGGTGGCGACCACTTGACCAGTTTGAATTTACCTGAAGGTTTACAAACTATTGGCAACAATGCCTTTGCTTACAATGAATTAGGCGGCACTTTGACGATACCTAGCACAATTCAAAATATTGGCAGCGAAGCCTTTATTGCTAATAAATTGACTGGCGTATCGACAACTGCAGCTAACTTCTCGTTAGGTACGGGTGCACTTTCAAACAACCGCATCACAAACGTCAGTGCTCCTAATGTCAAAGTTGGCAGCTCAGCCTATAATATTAATTCTGCAACAAATCAATTGGCCAGCGTCTTTACTGATTCAGCCCACGATAAGATCTCAGACTACTTCAATGTCAATATCGGCGGAACAACTGAAAATGCCTTGGGAATTTCCAATTTAACAAATGGCGTAACTTATAATAATGGTATTTTCACTATCCCAAGTGGCGTAAATGACTTCACATTCAATTGGGTCCTTTCACCAAACACAACGACTGATTCAGGATACAGTGGTACTTACGATGTTGTCCTAAATGATCCCGATATCAAAGCTGTCAATTCAAATGTTGCAGCTGGTTCAAATTGGACCCCAAGCGATAACTTTGTCAGTGCCGTAACGCCTGATGGCGATGATGTTTCTTTAAGCAATATGAATATTTCGATAACGAATCCTAGTGGCCAAACGGTTACAACAATTGATACGACTGACCCTGGTACTTATAAAGTAACTTACAGTTATGGCAACGAGAGCAGTACAGTCAATGTTGCAGTTTATAAACGTGCTGGCAATATCGATTTGAGTGGTACAGACTCAACGACTTACAATGGCCAAAATCAAACTCCTAATGACGGTAGCTATCAAATTACTTTGTCCAATGGTTCTACGTATACAGTTCAAAATGGCGATTTAGCCTTGAATACGACAGCTAAAAATGCAGGAACTTATCAAGTTGTTTTGACATCACAAGGTCTCGACAATATTGGTCAACAAACTAACAATACGTTGTACGACTGGACAGTTCAAAATGACGATGCTCAATTCATTATTGATAAAGCTCCAATCACGATTACTGCCAATGATGTTTCTAAAGTAGCTGGAACTGCTGATCCAGCTTTGACTGCAACCGTCACAATGCCAAATATTATTGATGGGGATGCTCCAGTCTATACTTTGAGCAGAACTTCTGGTGAAGATGTAGGAACGTATCCAATTACTGTCAGTTACAATGCTACTGACAATCCTAACTATGACATCAAAGCTGTGAATGGAGCTTTGCAAATTACCGCTGCTACTAAGACTATCAGTGGTAACGATTATACAATGCACGTCGGCGACCCAACGCCAACAGCTAAAGACTTCAATGCTACAGCGACTGACGAAAATGACCAACCAGAGACGGTAAATGTTGATCTAAGTAAAGCTGATTTGCAAAGTGCTGGTACGTACACGGTAACTTTGAGTACTAATGATGGTCAGACAAAGGATGTACAATTAACGGTCATGGGTAATGGTTCTAATGCAAGTGTTCCTGTAACACCTGTAACGCCAACAGACCCAACGGATCCAACAAATCCAACGGATCCAACGGATCCAACAGACCCAACGGATCCAACGGATCCAACAGATCCAACAAATACAACAGATCCAACAAATCCAACGGATCCAACAAATACAACAGACCCAACGGATCCAACAAATACAACAGACCCAACGGATCCAACAACTCCAACAGACCCAACCGATTCAACCGATCCAAAGAATCCAACAACTCCAACAGACCCCAAGGATCCAACAGATTCAACGAAACCAGAGCTCACAGTCAAACCAACTGATCCAGTTATCCTGAAAGACCAACAACACCGGTTTCTAACAATCCAACTAATCTGAACAATTCAACAAGTTCAGCTACTAAAGCCGGTAAACAAGTTATCATGTCAGGCGAGGTTTACTATGTTCCTGGTATTAAGAATCAAACTAATGGCGTTTTAGTAACTCCAAAGAATATGTCCAATACTAAAAATGGCTATCAAACAATGGGAGTGGCTACTTTCCCACAAACTGGCAATGCTTCAAGTGTTTGGATGCAAATTTTAGGCGTGATTATCGGCATCATGACGTTTGGTGTAATCGATATCAATCGCAACCGTCATCAGACGAAATAAATGCAACCTTTCTCAGGATATTTGTTTCTAAGATATTGTAATAGCTTACTTCTTTTGATAAAATAATATGCGGTTTACAATATTCGTGAAAGAAGGAAACAGAAATGTCAGGACATTCAAAATGGCATAATATCCAAGGTAGAAAAGGTGCCCAAGATGCCAAACGTGGTAAAATCTTCCAAAAGCTGTCTCGTGAGCTATTCATGGCAGCTAAAGCGGGTGGTTCCGACCCTAACGATAATGCTGCCCTTCGTTTAATAGTAGATAAAGCTCGTGCAGCCAATATGCCCAAGGACAACATCAAACGTGCCCTTAAAAAGGCTGATGGTGGTAGTGAAGAACATTATGATGAAGTTACATACGAAGGTTACGCTCCAGGTGGAGTTGCCGTATTAGTTGAAACTTTGACAGATAACAAGAACAGAACTGCTTCTGCCGTACGTGTTGCATTTACCCGTAACGGAGGTAGCATGGGTTCAAGTGGTTCAGTTGCTTACATGTTTGATCGTAAAGGTTATCTTGTACTAGATCGTTCAAAGAATTCACAAGACGAAGATACAGTTTTGATGGATATCATGGATCTTGGTGCAGATGATTTACAAACATCAGATGACGCTTATGAAATCTATACAGATGTAAAGGACTTTGCAGCTGTACGTGATGGTTTAACAGAAAAAGGTTACGAAATTGCCAATGCTGAATTGACAATGATTCCTCAAAACACAACACCAGTACCAGAAGAAAAGAAGGAACAATTCGAACACATGATCGACCAATTGGAAGATAATGAAGATGTTTCTGAAGTTTATACTGCTGCTGCAGATGATGATGACGAAGAATAACTTTTAAATAATTTGACCGTAAACAAATTTTGTTTACGGTCTTTTTTTGCGTAATTTTTTTCGAAAGGGGGCCAATAAATGACAGCAGAGACGATGGTCAATAATTTATTAACTGAAGCTTGTACTAATAAAATATCGGATATTTACTTTCTGCCGCAAGCAAATTTCTATCATTTAGAAGCTAGAAATTCACTTCAAAATTATACAGTGGCTGATTTAAATTCCGATGAGACTTACGCAATGATGAATTATTTGAAATTCAATAGTGGCTTGGATGTGTCCGAACGTCGACGTTCACAAAAAGGAGCATTCAACTTTGTTTATCAAAACCGTAATATCTTTGTGCGTATTTCTTCAGTGGGTGATTTTAAGAATCGGGAGTCGATGGTCATTCGGTTGATCTATCCACAAGAGTTCAATTCGCCGGTCAATGAAGAGATTGTGCAAAATTTATTGCCGATTGCTAAGCGTAAAGGGATGATGCTCTTTTCAGGACCGATGGGTTCAGGAAAGACGTCACTGATGTATTCCTTGGGACGACAATTGAGTATGACTAAAAAAATTATGTGCATCGAAGATCCAATCGAAATTGTGGAAGATAATTTTTTACAGTTGCAGGTCAACGCTGAAGCAGGGATGACTTATGAAGAATTGATCAAAACCAGCTTGCGCCACCGCCCAGAAGTGTTGATCATTGGTGAAATTAGGGATACACAGACAGCTAAACAAGCTATTCAAGCGGCAATCTGTGGCTATACGGTCATGACGACGATTCATGGCAAATCCAAATATTTAATCATTCAGCGTCTGCAACAACTAGGAATAGATCAGTCGGAATTAGTCAATGCGGTCAATTTTATTTCGTATCAGCGCTTGGTACCGACAAATTATGACTTAGAGTTATTTATTGATAAGTTAGACAATTTGGAAATAAAAAAGTTTCTAGAAGACAAAATAACCGATGATAATTGGGAGCAACAGTTAAAAAAGTCATACCAACAGGGGAGAATCAATGCAGAAATTTATCAAGAATTCCTCTATGGTTAAAAAACTGACTTTGGAACAAAAAGCTGAAGCTTTATTGATCATCAGCAAGTTGTTGAAAAATGGTTTTTCACTAAGTCAGTCGATAAAATGTTTACGCTTACTCAATGATCGAAATAATGTCTTTGAAAAAATTCATCAAGATTTACAAGCCGGCCAGATGATTTCACAATCGTTGCAACATTTAAAGTTACCTAGTGTAGTTTTTAATCAGCTAATGATTGCTCAACAACATGGAAAAATGGAACTGGCTTTAGAACAGACAGGCTTGTTATTGAAAAGCCAAGCAAAACAAAAAAATAAATTCAAGGAACTCTTGGCTTATCCGTGTTTCATTTTGACTTTTTTGTTGACGATATTAATAGGTATGAAAATTTACATCGTGCCGCAGTTAGAAGTCGCTGGTGGCAGTAAAAATATTGATCTGTTTTTGAAATTACTATTATTGTCGCTTGCTTTGGGAATGGTGGCAATCATATTAATGGCAGTTCAGATTAGAAAAAAATCAGATTATCAAAAAGCTTTAGCTCTTGTGAAAATACCGATAATTGGCAAAATATATCTGTCTTTTTATCAATTTTTGATTTTGCAAGGTTTAGGAATGCAGTTGGCGAGTGGAATGAATTTTTTTGATATTTGTGAAGTAAATAGTCGCTTTCAAAAAGATTCGATCCAAGCTCATTTGGCTCAAAAATTTGTGACAGGAGTAACAACCGGAAAAGATTTACTGAAAATGATCGACGATGAAAAACTTTTACCGCCGCAGTTAAAAGTTATTTTACAAGCTGGTGAGAGCGGACCGCAATTAGCCCAAGATCTGTTATTGATGTCGGAGTTGAAATTTGAAGAAACGAGACGTCACTTGAAGAAAGCTTTGAATTTAGTCCAACCGATTTTATTTGGCGTTATTGCGGTAGTCATCGTAGTGACGTATTTGCTAGTATTACTGCCCATTTATGGAATGATGAAAGGAATGTCCTGATGAAAAAAATTAGAAAAGCTTTTACATTGATTGAAATGGTAATCGTGTTGTTCATTATCTCGTTGTTGCTGTTGATTATGATCCCCAATCTAACTGCTCAAAAAGACAATGCCACAAAGCGTTCGGACGATGCTTTCAAAACGACGATGAAGACGCAAGCTGAATTGTACTTGGACAATAATAATTCCGAAGAAACTGATAAAATTACTTGGGAAAAATTGGCGGATGACCACTATATTTCAACCGGCCAGTTGAAACGAGTCAAAAAATTGAGTAAAACGCCGATCGAATTGATAAAAGCGGATGAGACAAGCACTGCAAATTAAGCGGAAAGCCTTCACTCTGTTAGAGACAACTATCAGCTTAGGCATCGTCTGTTCATTGATGATCATCTCGATTTATAATCTCAAAGATTATCAAGCCCGAGTGGAGGAACATCAAGCCCTCGAGTGGTTCAAAGACAGTTTCAAGAGTGCCTTTGATTACAGTTATTTGCACGGTGTAGCAACTAATTTGACGATTACTCCGAATTCAATCGAATTTGTTGCCAATCAAAAAACGGCCAGTAAAAAAGAGTATTACTTTCATAAATTTCAGACCTTGCCTAAAACGTTGCAAGCGGAAAATAGCAAAATAACTTATACGATCTTTAAGTCTGGGCAGGCTGCTCCAATCACAATCAAATTCGATTCAAAACTGACTCACAGACAATATGTATATAAAGTTCAAATGGGATGGGGTGAGATCATTGAACAGTAGACGCGGATTTGTCTTGATCGAATCTTTGACGGCTTTGATGATTTCAACTCTAATCATTTTTTTATTGACGATTTGTGTGAATGAGCAGTTCAAATTGCTGAACGATTGGGAACAACGAGTAAATGCCCATAAAGTAATTCTTTTGAATTTAAAAGATCCACAAGTTAAAAATCCTTTAGTGATTGAAAATAAACGTTATTATTTCCAAAAAAGCAATGAAATTTATCAAGTGCGGGTAAACAACGATGTTTATGAAATTAAAGTCAAATCATAAAGCTTTTACGATCTATGAATCAGTGCTTGCATTGATGGTGACTATTTTGACATTAGGCGTTTTGCAGCAGTCATTATTGATCCTCAAGCAAGTTCAAAACACAAGTTTTCGGGAACAGTTACGCTGGCATATCACGCAAGAAAAACTTCAAAGCATTTTGCAAAATAATAAAATTGTTAAACTGACGAATTCCAAAATAATTTACGAGGACCGAACTAACAACAATCAAAAAATGGTCATCGAAAGTTACCCAGACAAAGCTAACTCAAAGCCGAAAGAACAATTGTATATGTTACGTTTGACAACCGCTGCTCAAGGAGGACACGAACCGATTATTATGAATTTAAGAAAAATAACAATTGAAAAAATCCGAAATTTAGTTATCATTACAACAGTGAATAACAACGCCGGTAAAACTTCAGAAATTTGTTTGACGAATGAAATTCAGACTGCTAAAAACTGAGACTAATAGAGGTGGGATCGTCTTATTGAACAGTGTTTTGATACTGTTGGTCGCTATTATGGTCGTAAATTATAGCAATGCTTATTTCAGTGAACAAATTGATGATTATCGGCAATTAGATGAGTTATACAAGCGTCAGATCAACAATTATTTTAATAAAAGTAATAAAATAGAGTGTTGGGATTCTAGGAATCCTTGAATAAAATCGGTTCCAACGTTAAAATTTTATTATTAAGCAAAGAGGTTAACTATGTCAGAAAAAGATATGCAATCATATTTTGATAAGCTAAACGAGGCTAATTCTTTATTGAAGAAGTCTTTGAAAGTAAGTAGTGTTGATGCACTTGCCGAAACTTTGACTAATATTTCTGACGGTAGAGTTTATGTGGAGAACGGCGTTCCAGATGAAGCTACTGTTGCAAAATTAGAGGCCAGTTATAAGTCACTAAAGGAATTAAATATGACTCCTTTACAGTTAAAACAAGCCATCACCGTTTCTATTATCAAAGCTCAAAAGGATGACAAGACTGAAGTCAACAAGTTGATGACTCCGGACGCTATCGGTTTAATAGCAAGCTTAATTGCTTATGAGATACTAAATATCCAAGGTAAGAAAAATGTGAACATAGTTGATCCAACTGTCGGAACAGGAAACTTATTGATTGAATTTATTGAGCAATTGAATATGACTGATAAATTTAAGATCAATGCAGCGGCACTTGATAACGATGATGCGTTAGTTTCTTTAACAAAATCATTTAGCGAAGTGATGAACTTAAACATCGATGCTTATCACCAAGACAGTATCGCTGAATGGGATATCACTGATATCGATATGGCTGTGGCAGATCTTCCAGTTGGTTATTATCCAGTTGATAACAATGCCTTGAAGTTCAAGACTAAGTCAGACAAGGGGCATTCATATGCTCACCATCTGTTGATCGAACAGACGATGAATAATTTGAATGACGGCGGAATCGGTATATTTATTGTACCTTCACAAATTTTCCAAACAGACCAAGCTAAAAAATTATCCGAATGGATGGTTTCAAGTGTTTATTTGCAAGCAGTCTTAGATTTACCTGCTACTTTATTTGCATCAAAAGAAGCACAAAAAGCAATCGTTGTTTTACAAAAGCACGGTGGCAACGCTGAGCAAGTTGGAAATGTTTTGATGGGCACAATACCAGATACTAATAATCCGAAAGCATTTGAAGGATTTAAAGACCAGTTACAAGACTGGGCAAAAAATTTTAAAGGTTAGGTGAGATTAAATGTCTAAAATCATGGCCGTTAATTCTGGTAGCTCTACACTGAAGTGGAAACTATACACAGTACCTGATGAAAAAGTTATTGCCAAGGGAATGGTGGACCGTTTGGGTCTGTCGGACTCGGTTTTTGAAGTTGAATTTGATGGTAAAAAGATTAGTGAGATGGGCGATATCCCTGATCACACGACTGCTGTCAATAAAATGCTCGATAAATTGATCGATCTTAAAATCATCAACAGTTATGATGAAATTACTGGCGTTGGCCACCGAGTGGTTGCTGGGGGTAGTATTTTTAAAGATTCTGCCATCGTCACGCCACGGGTCGTTCAACAGATTAGAAACTTGTCTGAATTTGCTCCACTTCATAATCCAGGTCAAGCAGCTGGTATCGATGCATTTGAAAAAATCTTACCTGATGTACCACAAGTAGCAGTGTTTGATACATCATTCCATCAAACAATGGATCCAGTCAATTACTTGTATAGTATTCCTTATGAATATTATGAAAAATATGGTGTTCGTAAATTCGGTGCTCATGGAACTAGCCACAGATATGTTTCACAGGCGGCCGCAGATTATTTACACAAGCCACTCAATGATTTGAAGATTATTTCTTGTCACCTTGGCAGTGGAGCTTCGATCGATGCAATTGAAGATGGCAAATCCGTCGATACATCAATGGGCTTCACGCCACTAGCCGGAATTACTATGAGCACTCGTTCGGGTGATATTGATCCTTCATTGGTTGCTTATTTGATGCAAAAATTAAAGATCACTGATCCAACTGAAATGGTTAAGATCTTGAATACCAAATCAGGTTTGTTGGGTATCTCCGGCGTTTCACCAGATATGCGTGATCTATTGGCAACTCGTGATGAAAATGACCGTTCTGATTTGGCCATTAAGATCTATGTCAACCGAATCGTCAAATACATTGGTTCTTATATCGCTTTGCTCGGAGGCACTGATGTTTTGATCTTTACTGCCGGAACAGGGGCTAAAAATGCTGAAATTCGGGCCGATATAGCCAATAGTTTTAACTATATGGGTGTAAAAATTGATAAAAAAGCCAACGAAGATGGTCATGGAACTCGTGTCATCAGTACGAAGGATTCGACGGTTCAAGTAATGGTCGTACCAACGGATGAAGAGTTGATGATCGTTCGTGATGTAATTAGATTAACTAAATATAGTGATTAAAATATAAAAAGTCGGTAACTCTTTGAGTTAACGGCTTTTTTATTTACTCAGAAAAAATTACTGTCAAAAAATAATGGGTCAAAATTTCTTTTTTGTACCAAAAATTAGATTAGAAATGTTGGTATTATCGCTATGAAAGCCTTTACTTTTGTACGCTAACTGTTATATTTAAGGTGTATAGATCAAATAGTAAATTTTAGATGGAGGTTAGTTATTATGACAAGAAAAGCCTACATGATTGGTACTGGTATTGGGAATTTAGCTGCCGGTATTTATTTAATTCGTGATGGGGGCTTCAATGGTGAGCAAATCACTATGATGGGTCTGGAAGATCACGGTGCTAATGATGGTGCCGCTGTAAAGGATTATGAAACTGAATATGGCAACCAAGCTTTGTCAAACAGCAAAGGATTCTTGGCTAAAGGTGGCCGGATGCTAAACGAGGAAACTTTCGAAAACCTTTGGGATGTTTTGCGTTCAGTTCCATCATTGGATCACCCTGGTCAAACTGTTACCGATGATATTTTGAACTTTGATCACGCTCACCCAACACACGACGTGGGCCGTTTGATCGATCATGATGGACCACGTGTAAAACCTAACAAAGACAATTACAGACATATGCAATTTGACAACAAAGATCGTTATCTATTGTCGAAATTAATGTTGATGCCAGAAAAGGATGAGGAGAAGCTCAACAACATCAGTATTGCTGAATGGTTTGCAAGCAGTCCTCACTTCTTCACGACAAACTTCTGGTACATGTGGCAAACGACTTTTGCTTTCAAACGTGCTAGTTCAGCCGTTGAATTGCGTCGTTACATGAATCGTATGATTCTTGAATTCAGTCGTATCAATACTTTGGAAGGTGTTACAAGAAGTCCTTACAACCAATTCGAAAGTATTATTTTACCAATGCGCAAATATCTAGAAGATCGTGGCGTAACCTTTATCAATAATCGTAAAGTTACTGATTTGGAATTCAAAGATACACCACTTCAGGATGACATTATTGTAACTGGCTTGAAGTATGAAGAAGTCGACAATGACAACAAAGAAGGTCACATCGACATCGCCGAAAACGACTTGGTCTTTGATACTAATGGTTCGATTACTGATAGTTCCGCAATTGGTGATTTCAATACACCATTCAAAGAAAATATGGACTACGCTCCAAGTGCTATGCTTTGGAAGAAGGCTGCTGAGAAGTTCTACTCACTTGGCAATCCCGATAAGTTCTTTGGCGATAGAACCCAAAGTGAATGGGTAAGTTTCACGGTTACAACTAACAACCACTTCTTAGTCAATGAAATTTCACGGATTACACAACAAGAACCCGGCAATGCTTTGAACACTTGGATCGAAAGTACGCCATTGTTGTCGATCGTTGTTCACCACCAACCACACTTCAAGGCTCAAAAGCCTAATGAATCAACCTTCTGGGGTTACTTCATGTATCCAAGAAGAAACGGTGACTACGTTCAAAAGCCAGTTATGGAAATGACTGGTAAGGAAATGTTGGAAGAATTGCTCGGTCACTTGTCAGAAGTTGATCCAAGCAAAGACAACATTGCTAACCACAAACAAGAAATCATGGACAGTATCGTCAACGTAATTCCAGTTCACTTGCCATATGCCAGTGCAATGTTCAATCAAAGAGCCGTTGGCGACCGGCCTGACGTTGTACCAAAGCACAGTAAGAACTTGGCCTTCATCAGTCAATTCTGTGAACAACCATTTGATATGGTCTTTACAGAACAATATTCATTCCGTGCTGCACAACGTGCCGTTTATGGATTGTTGAATATTCCATTGTCAGAAATGACACCAATGCACCATTATGAAAAAGATCCTAAAGTTATGGCTCGTGCTACTAAGACAATGTTCAGATAGAGAGTGGAGCAAACCGGTTAGATTCTGAGCAATTGCCAAATACCTTCCAATTTCCAAACGGAATTGGAGGGTATTTTTTTGTCGTGAAAATGGCGTCAATTAGGCTTTTCAATCGTTTTGAATTGGAGAAATAGGGCAAGTGATGAAATAATAAAAATAATTCACAAACTCAAAATTATTTGACAAATAGAGAGCTTTTTGTGAATTTGAAAATGCCCAAATAGTCTACTTTGTGAAGAAATATTCACAATTAAATTAATAAAAGTTTGATGTGAAAATACTTTTATATCGATTAATTTCACTCTACGTGTTGATATATCAACGTGAATACGTTTACATCAATTATTTGAAATAAAACGCTTGAAGATAAAATACACAGTGATAAGATAAAACGTGAATTAGTTAACAAATATGGTTTCAATCTTGGAGGTATTCAAATGGTTAAAGTTTCCAAAGATACAAAGGTTGATGAAAAAGAAGATGTAAAACCTGGTATTGATGCTATGGTCGCTAAAGCTCACAAGGCTTTGGATATCATGGACAGTTTTACTCAAGAACAAGTTGATCACATTGTTCATCAAATGGCTATTGCCGGTTTAAATGCCAGTTTTGAATTAGCTAAATTGGCTTACGAAGAAACAGGTCGTGGACTTGTTGAAGATAAAGTTATTAAGAATATGTTTGCTACCGAAGAAATTTGGCACTCAATCAAACGTAACAAGACCGTCGGTATTATCGAAGACGACAAGGAACACCGTTTGATCAAAGTTGCTGAACCACTTGGTGTTTTAGCCGGTGTTACACCTGTTACGAACCCAACTTCAACAGCAATGTTCAAGTCATTGATTGCTATGAAGACTCGTAACCCAATTATTTTTGGATTCCACCCACAAGCTCAAAAGTGTTCAGTTGCTGCTGCTAAAGTTATGTTGAAGGCTGCTGTCGATGCTGGTGCTCCTGAAGGCGTTATTCAATGGATCGAGAAGCCAAGTATTGAAGCCACAACATATTTGATCAACAACGATGGCGTTGCTTCTGTTTTGGCTACTGGTGGTCCTGGTATGGTCAAAGCTGCTTACTCAACTGGTAAACCTGCTTTGGGTGTTGGTCCTGGTAATGGTCCAGCTTATATCGAAAAGACTGCTAACATCAAACGTGCTGTCAACGATATCATGATCTCAAAGACTTTTGATAATGGTATGGTTTGTGCCGCTGAAAACAGTGCAATTATCGATGCTGATATTTACGACGATGTTAAAGCTTTATTTGAAAAGAACAAAGTCTTCTTTATCAAGAAAGCTGATTACAAGAAGTTAGCTGATGCAATGTTCAGACCACAAGGTGGGGTCAAAGGTCCTATCGCCGGTCAATCAGCTATCAACATTGCTAAGTTAGCCGGAATCAAGGTTCCCGATGACGCTAAAGTCTTGGGTGTTGAGATTTCTAAGGTTGGACCTGACGAACCACTTTCAGCTGAAAAACTTTCACCAGTGCTATCTGTCTTCAAAGTTGCTGGTCACAAAGAAGGTTTCGAAAAAGCTGACGAATTGCTACACTTCGGTGGTTTAGGTCACACTGTTGGTATCCATACTATGGATGAAGATTTAGCTACTGAATTTGGTATCAAGATGAAAGCTAGTCGTGTACTAGTTAATACTCCTGCTGCTATTGGTGGTATCGGTAATCTTTACAACGAAATGATCCCATCACTTACTCTTGGTACTGGTTCATGGGGGAAGAATTCTATTTCTCACAACGTATCTTCATTTGATTTGCTTAATATTAAGACAATCGCAAAACGGAGAAATAATATGCAATGGATTAAACAACCAAGAGTTTACTACGAAAAGACTTCAGTTCGTTATCTAGAAGACCTTGAAGGTATGAAACGTGCCTTTATCGTCTGTGATCCAGTGATGGTTCAATTAGGTTACGTTGATACGATTACTGATGAATTGAAACGCAGCAAGTTCAAGGTTGAATATTCAATGTTCTCAGATGTCGATAACATCGTAACAACTGATGTTGTAAATCGTGGTGTTACTCAAATGAACTTGTTCAAGCCTGATACGATCATTGCTTTAGGTGGCGGTACAACTATGGACGCTGCTAAAGATATGTGGTTGTTCTATGAACACCCAGATGTTGATCTCTTCGGTGCTAAACAAGGCTTCGTTGATATCAGAAAACGTACTTACAAGTTCCCTAAGCCTGAAAAAGCTCAATTCGTTGCTATCCCAACAACCTTTGGAACTGGTGCTGAAGTTACACCATACAGTTCAATCATCGATACCAAGACTGGTACAAAGTACCCAATCGCTGATTATGCATTGACACCTGATGTTGCTATCATTGATTCACAATTTGTTGAAACAATGTCAAAAGACATCATACCTACATCTGGAATGGATGTTTTGAGCAATGCTATCGAATCATATGTTGCTAACATGGCTTCAGATTACACAAGACCATACGCTTTGCAAGCTATCAAACTAGTCTTTGAAAACTTACAAAAGGCTGCTGCCGGTGACAAAGAAGCTCAAGCAGAAATGGACAACGCTTCAACACTTGCTGGTCTTTCATACGGTAATGCTTTCGCTGGTGTTGGTCACTCAATCACTGATGTTTTGACAAATGCTTACGGTATCAATCATGGCCTTGCATCAGTCATTGCTTTGCCACAAGTAATCAACTACAACTTCGAACAACCAACAAAGATGACTCTATGGCCTGCATACGAAAGCTTCAGAGCTGATTCAGATTATGCTGCTATTGCCAGTTACGTTGGTTTGACAGGTAAAGATGAACGTGCCTTGAAGGATGCCTTGGTTAAGAAGATTGTTGACCTTGCTCACGCTGTTGGTATTAAGTTGAGTCTGAAAGACAACTATATCGACAAGAAGAACTTCTATGATAATCTTGATTCATTCGCAGAACAAGCCTTCGGTGATCAATTCTCATTCACTAACCCTAAGGAACCATTGATCTCAGAATTGAAACAAGTACTTGAAAATGTTTACGTCGGAAAAGGAATCGAAAAATAACATTGAAATAGAGTTGCCATTGTGTAACTCGTTTCCAAAGAAAAAAGTCATCTAGCAAAAGCTGGATGATTTTTTTTGATACGATTTAAAAGAATAAAAATTTTATTTTACTTGGCGGTTTTTCTTAACTTTGGTTATATACAATTATTTAGATATATAGGTCACCTAGGAAAAATGAACGCCCCGTTTTCAATATAGTTTTTAAAAGATATCTAATTATTAGAATCTAAAATTCAATATTACCAATGTAAGTCGAATGAAAAATTGTTTAGTCTGGAATGAGGTCCCGGTGGATGCTCAGCCGTGGTAGGGTCTTAGCTGGTGTCTTTTGCCAGGTTAGAGCCAGACAATCTTCAAAATAATTCGTAGAATTAGTTCGAAGTTGCTCTCACAGCGTTCCAGCAATCCACCGGGATCTCATGGAAGACGGCAGTGACCAGTCAAACTCCCAACGATAAAATATTATTTTTATATTTTGTTATACGATTCTGACCATAAAAACTTACTGATAACTACTATATACTTTTCATATCTGGGGGAGGTCTTAATTATTAAGGAGTAGTTATTTTGAGAATCAATAAGGAACAATGGAGTTGGATCTTTTACGATTGGGCCAATTCAGCCTACGGAATCATTGTTACAACAGCTGTATTGCCGGTTTATTTCAAATCGATAACCCAGTCCAATGGAATATCTAACGCTGGATCAACAGCACTGTGGGGGTATGCAAATAGTTTCAGTACTTTATTAGTTTCACTGTTGGCGCCTTTATTAGGAGCGTTGGCTGATTATCCACATTTCAAGAAGAAAATGTTGAACGTTTTTTGCTGGCTAGGGATTGTTACAACCGTTGGTTTGGCTTTTGTGCCGTCCAATCAGTGGCAGTGGCTGTTAATTATTTATATTCTGTCAGCTATTGGCTATTCGGCCAGTAATTTGTACTACGATAGTTTTTTGATCGACGTTGCCAGCGATGAAGAAATGAACAAAATCTCAACGCACGGATATGCTTATGGCTATCTTGGCGGCGTGATTGCCTTCATACTATTTTTAGTATTGCAGCTGACTAATGGCTTTGGTCACTTGAATGGTACAGGAATAGCACGTTGGAGCTTTATTATTGCGGCTGTCTGGTGGATAATTTTTTACTTGCCGTTGCAAAAAAATGTTCATCAAAAGTATTCGGTGGCGAGTAATTCAGCTCCAATTAAGGACAGCTTTAAACGTGTATTTCAAACATTGCACCATATCAAACAATACAAACAAGTGGCTTGGTTCCTAGTAGCTTACTTCTTTTACATTGATGGGGTCGATACGATCTTTACGATGGCAACGGCGATTGGGATGGATATCGGTATTAAAACCAATGAATTGATGATCGTCATGCTAGTAGTTCAATTGGTCGCTTTTCCGTTTTCGATTCTATTCGGTTGGTTAGCTGATAAAACTTCAACACGTAAAGGGATTCTGTTGGGAATCAGTGTCTATTTTGTTATTTGTCTCTACGCCTTGAACTTGCACAGCAGCCGTGATTTTTGGATCTTGGCTCTCTTAGTGGGAACGAGTCAAGGGGGCTTGCAAGCTTTGAGCCGTTCGTATTTTGGAAAAATTATTCCTAAAGATTCCGGTAGTGAGTTTTACGGATTTTACAATATTCTAGGGAAATTTTCAGCGGTAATGGGGCCATTTATCGTTGCTATGGTGACACAGCTGACTGGTAAATCTACTATCGGGGCAGCTTCGTTGAGCGTCTTGTTTTTAGTCGGTTTGATCATTTTCTTCAGATTGCCCAAAATGTCTACTAAGAATTAGCTTGATTTGTCGACAAGAAATTAGCTTTTGATTTAAAATATGTATAGCAACAAAGTATAGCTTCACGAAAAGCGAGGTAGTGCCTATGTTATCGATTGTTGATAGAGCATCAGAAGTATTACAAGATGATACTGTAACGGTACGTGAGATTCACAATGCTACTGGAATCAGCGATAAGGTAATTAAGGAGGCCAAGAGTTCCAAAGATATCACAACTTTCGTAAATAATTTGAAGTATGCGGAAGTATTAGCTTTGGCAGATTTGTTTAACGATATCCAAATTCAATTCATTAACCAACAAAACGACAATGACTTTTATAAATTTGTCGTCAGGATGGGTGAGTGGTTTGAAGAAGCAATCGGGATCCAGGAAGAATATTACGATTCTGAAGAAGGTTTGGATGACGATTTAATGATTGCCACAGCCATTCAGACGTTGAACGATATTTCAACCAAGAACAAATCTTTGATGTTGGATCTGTACTTTAGTTATTCGCGTGATGAACAAAGTATGAAATAGTAAAATCCCCTCTGATTCTGGATAGAATCAAAGGGGATTTTTTTGACTATTAAGAGTTCAATTTATCAGTGCTATCAAAAGCTAAGGTAGTTTTACTTCCATTTATCGATCAATTTAGAAGTCTCTTTAGTGTTATTAGTAAAGACACTGTCCAGTTTCAAAGTATTGAGAGCTTCGTAGTTATCGTTATATGTGTTCAAGATCCAGCCATTAGTCTTGAAACCATTTTTGTGGGAAATTTTAACTAATTTTGGCGTCCATTGATCGAGTTTGATGGAGATGAACTTGATGTAACGTGGGGCATTTTCGATTTGTTCCTTATATTGACGTTCGGTCACAGAATCAAGCAACCAGAGTGTAGGTACATTCTTGAGTGATTTATGTAGAGCTTCAATACCGGGTAAACTTTCATCTTGGAAAATGACATTGTTTTGCATTTTGTACTTCTTCAATTCTTTGACGAGGGCTTTTTCAGTTGCGGTGTTGTCACCAGCATTTTTCTTAGTTTCTATTATATAGTGAATACCCTTGCCATAGCGTTTGAAAACGTCTTTTAGTTGATGGATTCGTTCGCCATTGTGAAGTTTTACTTTGTCGATCTTGTCAGAATTTGAAGTCGAGATAGTGACGTTGTGACCGGTAGACTTTTTGAGATTATCATCGTGTGAAACGTAAAGTTTTCCATCTTTACTGAGCCAAAGGTCTTGTTCGATATATTGTGAACCATCCTTGATAGCTTGGTTGTAGCCGGCAAAAGAGTGATCAGGATTGTTATAAGGGCTACCACGGTGTGAAAAAATTATCGGCGTGTCGGGTGAAGCATGGTTGACGCTTTGCGAGATCGAAGTGAGATTCTTAGCTTTGGGAGCGGCTGCAGCCTGAACATTCATCGCCGTCAATGGCAAAACTAAAATGGTGATTAAAAACATGATTAAAATAGATTTTCGTTTATACATTATTTCCCCCTGATTGAATATATTTTAATCATAGTGTATCAACAAAAAAAGTGCCACCACAAGTTAAGCGGTCGCACTAATCATTTCAAATTTTGAAATGACGTTTTGGAGCTGTATCAGCGTGTTCTAAAGCAAGTTGTTTCGTCTTTTCACGTTCAATTTTGAGTTGCTTTTGTAATTGACGATATTTCCAAAAACCATGGATCGAAATGGCCATGGGAACAACAGTCAAAGCAATTGAAGCGGGAATCAACCAAGGATTCTTTCTGAGCAATTCATTTTGAAATTCACGATGTTCTTTGATCTCTTGATGTATATCTGCAGGTGTCAACATAATCTCGCATCCTTTCGAGTTTATCTCCAGCATAGCTTAAAATGTAATCGCTGTCACTGATTTTTGATACTTATTTTCGGTGAGTTTGTTAAGATAGATTTGTGGAACGATTACTACTAAAGAAGGATACAAATGAAGAGATTTCAAAGTCACAAGTTATTTCAATTGCGTGAGATTGCCATTGGTTTGACGTTCATCGGTGGTTTTATTGATGCTTATACTTTTGTTCAACGAGGAAGAGTTTTAGCCGCCGGTCAAACTGGAAATATTGTTTTTCTAAGTGTTGATATTGCTCAACACAATTTACCAGGAATCGTCACTAAAATTATGACGATGCTTTTTTTCAGTTTGGGGATTGCTGCAATTGAAGTGATGAAGCATAAACATAACCGGAGTCATTATTGGCGTTTGGTTAGTTTAGTCGCTGAAATGCTAGTTTGTATCATTGTTGGTTTCTTACCCAAAACGGTTTCTAATTTATATATCGTACCGCCCCTAGCTTTTGTGATGGCGATGCAGAATGTAGCATTTGATCAAATCGAAGGCTTAGGCTATAACAATGTCTTTTCAACCGGTAATCTAAAAAAAGCAATCATTTCCTTAGTCGAATATTTTTATCACCATCGGGAAACCAATCTCACTTCGGCCCAAACGTATTTTGAATTAGTTTTGGGATTCTCAGGTGGAGCTGTGATTTCAGCCTTACTTCAGAAGATATTTTTCCTCAAAACAATTTGGATCGTACCGATATTATTAATCATTGTTGGTGGTTATTATACAGTTTTACTTTATCGGCGAAATATCTAGTTTCCAGAAGTGATTTTGATACCAATGATACTGATCAACAAGAGGGCAACGAAGGCCCAAGTCAATGGGGATAGTTTGTCGCCAAAGAGGATAACTCCGGCAATGATCGAACCAACAGCACCGATACCAGTCCAAATAGGGTAGGCCAAACTCATTGGCATTTTCTTGATGGCTAAAGCTAGAAGTCCCATGCTGAGAGCTAGTCCGACAATGGTCATAATAGTGTAATTCAATTTGGTAAATCCGTGGCTTAATTTCATAGTTGTAGCCCAGACAGTTTCAAATAGTCCCGCGGTAATTAAATAGATCCAATTCATAATATTTTCCTCCAAAAAAATAAGTACCCCTAACAATTCCTTCATTGGCCTAATGGAATTGGTAAGAGTACTTGTGTAAGTGACACCTGGCGGTGTTTAATAATTTAAAGATATTCTAGCAAAGAAAAAGGTGAATGGCAAACATGATACGTGAAATGACTACTAACGAAATTGATCGAGTTGGCGATATTTGGCTCAACAGCAATTTAGAGGCCCATGATTTCATCGATAAAAATTATTGGTTAAACAACTTGGAAACGGTAAAGGAGCAATTTCGCCAAGCAGAGATTTATGTCTATGAACTTGATGATAAAATTTGTGGTTTTGCGGGCTTACAGAACGATTATTTGGCCGGAATTTTTGTGCAAAAAGACTATCGTAACCACGGAATTGGCCACCAATTGTTGGATTATCTGAAACAAACTCATCAAAAATTAACTTTGGATGTCTATGACAAGAACGAAAGAGCTCGAAAATTTTACAAAGTAAATGGCTTTAATTTGGCCTCGAGTGGGATCGATGAAGTTAATGGTGAAGAAGAGTATCAATTGATCTGGCAAAAAGAAATAAAATGAAAGTCTTAGAAAGTTTCTAATTTAAAGTAAGATATCTAATAATGAGTTATAATAAAATAAATCTAGTTATTTAATAGTATTACGTTAAATATATGGATGAATCTTTAATTTAAAAAAAGGTGGTTTTTTTATGGTAGATGTTGAAACTTATATTAATGATCTAAAGGAAACAATTACACATCGTGATCCTAATCAATCAGAATTTCAAGAAGCTGTTTTTACCGTATTAGATAGTTTGAAACCTGTTTTAAAGAAACATCCAGAATACGTCAAAGCTAATATTTTGGCTTCACTTGTCGAACCAGAGCGAGTGATCCAATTTAGAGTTCCTTGGCAAGATGATGAAGGAAACTTCCATGTCAACCGTGGTTTCAGAGTTCAATTCAACTCTGCTATTGGACCTTACAAGGGTGGCTTGCGATTGCACCCAAGTGTTAACCTGAGTATCGTCAAGTTCTTAGGTTTTGAGCAAATCTTGAAGAATAGTTTGACCGGCCTACCAATCGGTGGTGGTAAAGGTGGATCAGACTTTGATCCTAAAGGTAAGTCAGATTCTGAAATCATGCGTTTCTGTCAAAGCTTTATGACTGAATTACAAAAATTCATCGGACCTGATTTGGATGTGCCTGCTGGTGATATTGGTGTTGGTGGCCGTGAAATTGGTTTCTTATATGGTCAATATAAACGTTTGAATGGCTTCCAAGGTGGAATTTTAACTGGTAAAGGTTTGGAATATGGTGGTTCCCTTGCCAGAACCGAAGCAACTGGTTTTGGCTTGATCTACTACTTGAATGCTTTGATCAAAGACCAAGGCGACACCTTGAAAGGCAAGACCGTTAAGATTTCCGGAGCTGGTAACGTAGCCATTTATGCTTTGAAGAAAGCTCAAGAAAACGGTGCTAATGTCGTGACTGTTTCTGATTCCAACGGTTACGTTTATGATCCAAACGGAATTGATTTGGCAACTGTCAAACAGATCAAAGAAGTAGAACGTGGCCGTATCAAGGAATATGCCGATAGAGTAAGTACAGCTAAATACTTTGAGGGCTCCGTTTGGGACTTGGATATTGATTACGATATCGCCTTGCCATGTGCAACTCAAAACGAAATCGATGAAACTCAAGCTAAATTAATGGTCAAAGATGGCGTGAAGTATGTGGCTGAAGGGGCTAATATGCCAAGTAATTCCGCTGCGATTGCCGTATATAAGGATAGTAAGATCGTCTACGGACCAGCCAAAGCTGCTAATGCCGGCGGTGTAGCCGTTTCTGCTTTGGAAATGAGTCAAAACAGTGAACGTCTCTCATGGACTTTCGAAGACGTCGATAATCGATTAAAAGATATTATGGAAAATATCTACCAAAAGTCAGCTGATGCTGATAAAGAATATGATTTAGGCAAAGATTTCCAAGCCGGTGCTAATATTGCTGGTTTCGAAAAAGTTGCTAAAGCCATGTTGGCTCAAGGTTTAGTTTAAAAAATCAGTATAAAAAATATCCTTCTGTTATTTTCAGACGAATTAGTTTTCGTTTGATTTCAACAGAAGGATTTTTTATTTGAATCTAAGAAATGGTTTAATCACTCATTACAGCTAATAAGTGTTCACGCAAATAATCTTCGCCGCCAAAGCCACTGTAAGTAAATACGTATTTATTCTTTCCATGGGTGAAACTAATAGTATTCCAACCGTAATATTCATTTTCGCTGATGTCTTTTATTTGACTGATAGGAATAACAGAAAGGTGAACAGGTAGCATACCTTTCAATGGTTTGATTGACAAAAGACCATCAGAAATTTCGAAGTTGACGTAATTATAAGTTGTTTTTCCTTGTTCATCAATAATTTCAACATATGCAAACATTTTATGTACCCCTTTCTTGAAACAACTTTACTATACGTTATCGAACGGGTTTCATAGGGAATGAAAAATAAAATAACTTGCATAAAATAATGAAATTTACGGAAATGCTTAATTACGTGCGTATATTGGTTTGTCAGTATTTAAAAACGTAAATAAAGAAAAGTACGCAGGTTACTTTCTGAAATTACCGAAAATTCAGTTTACAAGTTATTCATAATGTTAAGATTGCAAATGTTAATTAACCGCTGATTGAATATTTAATCAATTGGCTACCGGTAGCCGTCTTAATAAAAGAGGGTTTAGTTATGTCAAAGAATAAAGGAGGAAGCAAAGCCTTTGCCGCTTTACAAAATGTTGGTAAAACTTTCATGCTTCCGATTGCATTACTGCCTGTCGCAGGATTGTTCCTAGGGATTGGAGCTTCATTTACAGGTGCATCGTTTATTAAGATGTATCACTTGGAGTCAGTTCTGGGACCAGGTACATTTTTGAATCATTTGCTCATGATCTTTAATGACTGTGGGAGTGTTATTTTTAATAATTTAGGTCTATTATTTGCCGTTTCTGTTGCTCTGGGTTTAGCCAAAAGTGAAAAAGGTGTTGCCGCATTGTCCGCATTAGTCGGTTACTTTATGATGTATGCGACAATGACTAGTGCCATCGTCAATTTTGGAGAGTTAGGTCGTTTAAAGAAGATCGGTGGACTATTGACCGATATGCTTGGTTTTACTAATACTATGAATACTGGTGTTTTTGGTGGTATTTTTATTGGTTTGATTTGTGTATGGTTACACAATAAGTATTATAAAATTAAATTTCCAGATGCCATTTCATTTTTCGGTGGAACTCACTTTAGTCCAATTGCTGGTGCTCTAGCTGGTATCGTGGGTGGATTTATTATGGCTTTTCTATGGCCATATATCGCCATGGGTATTGCTGGTTTAGGTACTTTGATAGGTAAGTCAGGTTACTTTGGTACCTTCTTCTATGCTTATGTCTACCGTGCCTTGATTCCATTTGGTTTGCACCACGTGTTCTACTTGCCATTCTGGCAAACTGCTGTCGGTGGTACGGCAACTGTTGCTGGCAAATCAATTGTTGGTGCTCAAAATATTGTCTTTGCACAATTGGCAGCCGGACAAAAGATTTCTTGGGAAGCAGCTAGATACTTTGCTTTCCAATTCCCAGTAATGATCGGTGGCTTCCCAGCCGCTGCTTTAGCAATGTATCACTGTGCTAAAAAGAATAAACGCAAAGATGTCAAAGGGTTGTTGCTTTCGTCATCATTGACGTCGATTTTAACTGGTATTACTGAACCATTGGAATTCACTATTTTGTTTGCTTCACCATTCTTGTTCTGGGGTATTCACTGTGTCTTGTTTGCCTTCTCAGCCGTTTTCGTATCATTATTGAAGATCGGGGTTGGTTTTACTTTCTCCGGTGGATTGCTCGATATGATTCTTTATGGTGTTTTGCCAGGACAAGCACGGACTAATTGGTTAGCCTTAGTACCATTGATTCTGTTCTACTTTGCTTTGTATTACTTTGTCTTTAGATTTGCAATCGAGAAGTTCAATCTTAAAACACCGGGTCGTGAAGATGACGATGAAACTGCAACATTGCACACTAAAAAAGATTATGTTTCCGAAAAGAACGGAGCTTCCGCAAATGCTGAAGGAATTCCCGCTATGATTGTTAGTGGTTTAGGTGGAAAAGATAATATCAGCACTTTTGAGGCTTGTGCTACTAGGTTACGTGTCGGCGTTAAGGATCCAAGTATTGTTAAAAAAGATGTTTTAAAGTCCACTGGTGCCGTCGGTACCGTCGTTCATGGTACTGGGGTACAAGTTATTTATGGAACCAAAGTTTCTACTATTGGACCAGAAGTTTCTGATTATTTAGGAGTTGAAAGTTAATATGGGATTGTTTAATTTTAAGAGTAAAACCAAGTTTTATGCCCCAGTTAAGGGTAAAATGGTTGATCTCAAAGATGTTTCTGATGAAGTCTTTTCAAGTGGAGCTATGGGGAAAGGCTACGCCGTACTTCCAGAAGAATCAGCTATTTATAGTCCAGTTAAAGATGAAGTCAGTCAACTTTTCCCTACTAAACATGCTATTGGTCTGCAGTGTGGCAAGATGGAAATTTTGATTCATATTGGGATCGATACAGTTGATTTGAAAGGGGCACCATTTGAAACTTTAGTTAAAGTTGGCGATAAAGTCGATAACAATTCTGTTTTGGTAAAAGCGGATTTTGCTCAAATCAAAAAAGCTGGAAAAGATCCAGTGACAATGGTTTTGATCACTAATTCTAATGATACTGTAAATGATTTTACATTGTTGAAGAATTCGAATGACGCAGTTGATCATGAAATAGAAGTCGCTGAAGTTAAATAGAAATAAATAATAGACTGTTCTGACAAAGCTATGAACTTTGTGTTAGGACAGTCTATTCTAGTTTAATGATGAAAAAGTTAATCAGTTTTTTTAAGCGTTTAAACTTAAATTCATTGTTGAATGCTTAAAAACGCGTAGATTATATTTATAAAAACTTTCAAAGAAACAATCTGGCATGAAAAAATGCTATTATTTCAAGCGTCAATTTATTTTCGGGAGGTTATTGTGACTAAATATAGTGTTGATTTTAAATTAAAAATAGTAAAAGAAAATGAGCAGGGCGTTAAAATCGCTGATTTGAGTAAAAAATATACGATCAATAGCTCAAGTATTATCAATTGGATCGAACGATACGAGAAATATGGTTTGGAGGGTTTGCGAATCCGCAGTTCAGGTTATGATTACGATGGCAAATTTAAACTGAAAGTACTTGAATGGAAAAAAGTCAATCAAGCTACGCATTCCCAAACGGCCCTAAAATTTGATATCAGTAATCCGGGCACAATAGCCAACTGGCAAAAGAAGTTTAATCTTTTGGGACCAGAGGTTTTACTCAGTAGGCAAAGTCGTATTCCTGAAAATAAATCAAAAATAGTGCAATTAGAAAAATTAAAGCGGGAGAATCGAGCGTTATTAATTGAAAATAAATATTTAAAAAAAATACAAGCCTTAACTCAAAAGCAAGTAATATGGAATTAGAAGCTGAGGTTATCCAAGAGTTAAGGCAAGAAAATAATTTTAAGCTACAGGAAATTTTACCATTCACGACAATTGATGATGATACTTATCAGCATGAAACCGTGAATCACTTTGAAAGTGCTAAGCGTCAATGTGATCAAAAGATTTTAATGAGTATTAATAATATTAAAGAAAAGTATCCTAAGTATGGGTATCGAAGCGTTACTAAAGAATTGCATAGATTGGGCTTTTTAGTTAATCACAAACGAGTTTTGCGTTTGATGAAAGAAAATAATTTGATTTGTAATAGGTCCTGAGTGACTTTTGGAGAAATAACCTATTTAATAAGATTAGAGATGGTTGGACATGATTCCTAGAGAAAAAAGAGAAATGCAAATTATGGATAAGCTAAAAACAAGTAATTGGTTATCAACTAAGGAAATAGCCGATCACTTTCAAATGGCCTTTGATACTGCTAGACGAGATATTTTACACTTGACGTCAACGGGTCAAGCCATCCGAGTTCATGGGGGAATCATGGCTGCCAAAGAGAATGATGTTCCGGAATTTTTGAATAGGAGAAGAATCCTTTCGCCGGTTAAATCTCAAATGGCTAAGATTGCAGCGACGTATGTGCATCCAGGCAGATTGTATTTTATAGGTTCATCTACGACATTATTACAATTATGCGACTTATTAGGCGATATCGATACGACCATCGTTACGCACGCTATCGACAATGCGGAACATTTGATGGAAAATCAGTTACCAAATGTAGAATTGTTAGGCGGAACGGTCAATCGTATCAATCGGTATACATACTCCCTAGACACGTTGACGCATTTAAGCGATTTTATCTTTGACGGAGTATTCATTGGTGCATCTAGGATTACCAATGAAGGTGATATAACCGTGATGGAAAAAGCGGATGCAGCGATTTTGAAGAAGGCTGTGCAACGTGGCAAAAGAATAGTTTTGGTGACGCAGAATTATAAATTTACGACGAAAAAAACATCAACTTGTTACCAATTGCCAACAAGTTGATGTTTTGATCACGGATAGCGAGTTAGATCCTAGATTTAAAAAGTACTTTAGAGACAGTACGATTTTTAAAGTAATTAATAAAGAATAGTTTCGTTATAACAAAAGCGAACCATCTAAAAAAATCAGACGGTTCGCTTTTGTTGATTCTAAATGTATCGGTAACTTCTTAATATATTTAAGGAAGCGTCGTCGGCAGGTTGGTAGCCTTGAGCTATCATATCCCTTACATAGAGACGATTGTAAAAGAAGGCAAAAATAACAGTTACTAAAAATGCTCCGCCACCCCAAGTAAATGAGCCAAAAAGTATTTCGGCTAGAACTAAAACAGCGGCCCATTTAAAATCAGAACGAAAAACGGGCGTCCAGAAGCCGAAAAACATTTCGGTCCAAGAGAAACCAACCTTGACGGTCATATAAGAATTATTTTTTTCATTGCGCAAATTAGCGTACATAGATTCTCCTCTCTAGGTAATTGATTTTATTCTGCTTGAGCGATGGGGTGTCTTCTAACGACAAATGTTAATAGGTAAGAAGCGGCCAAGATAAAAGTAACGACTAAGTATGGATAGTGAGTATTCATATCCATCAAAGCTCCAGACATCAAAGGCCCGATAACATTTCCGACACTGGTCAAGGACATATTCATACCATTGATCAAACCTTGGTTGGAACGACTCGACTTGGTCAATAGTGTTGTGATAGCTGGTCTTAACAAGTCAAATGACGAGAAGATGATCAATGTAGCAACGATAACTTCGACGTGTGAATGTGCTTGGGTGATCCAGAAGACACAGACTGCACTCAATAAAAAGGCGATACTGATCAGGCGCATTTCACCGATTTTATTGATGATCCAATTAAAGGCTGCAACTTGTAGAATCAACGAAATAATACCATTAAGCGTCAAAACTAAAGCAATCGTACTCAAACCGAAATCAAAGACTTGGTTGACGTAAATACTGTAAATACTTTCAAAGCCTTGAAGTCCAAATGATGAAACTAAGATCATACCGAATAGCATAACCATTGGCAAAGTTAAAATTGAACGGATCGAACCTTGTTCTTGAGCTTTCTTCTCGGCTTCAGCCTCTTCGACTTGAAGAACTTCTTTATTTTCTTTCAATAATACTTGAGTGAAGACAGCACTGACAAGACCAAGGACACCGGCTACATAAAATGGTGTCTTATAAGTGATATTGGCTAAAATACCACCAAGTCCAGGTCCTAAGATCAAACCACCACTGAAGGCAGCTGACAGCCAACCGATAACTTTGGCCCGATCTTTTAATGAAGTTAAATCAGAACCTAAGGCCATTGAAGTTGGAACAACCATCGCAGCTGATAGACCACCGATAATCCGTGAAAGATTAAAGATTGGCAAGCTAGTAGCGACCGCAAAGATAAATTCTGAAATGGCGTAACCGATCAATCCTAAAACAATAACTGGTTTACGGCCAACTTTATCGGACATCTTACCAACAATCGGTGAAGCGATAAATTGGGCAAAGGCAAACAAGGAAGTCATGACCCCCATTTGTGATGTCGTGTAGTGGAATTCATTTTTGATAAATGGTGTAACCGGAATAACTAAACCGATACCCAAACAGATCAGAAAGTTACTGATTACAAGAATATAGATTGATTTTTTATTTTTTCCCATGTTTCCCCCCTAAAGCAATATTTTTCAAGTAAAAAAACTACCATCTGTGGATCAGACAGTAGTTGACTATAAGAAAACCGATATGCTGAGGGAAATGCCCCAGATATCGGCTTTTATGAACTTGAAATCTCACATTAATTTAAGCATACTATGGTTCCTATTTATTGTCTAATAATTTATCTGAACTTTTTAATTATTATTTAATAGTAAAATTACGTTTGGCATATAAATATTTTATAAGTAGGGTCTAACAATGGACTTTTCGTACATAAGGTATTAATATGTTAGGTATGGCTAAACAAGGAGGTCATATTTTGGATTTTCGAAGCGGGTTGAACAGTGATAAACCCCAGATAATAAATTTACTAGTAGAATCATTTAAGGAATACATAACCACTAAGAACATGTTCCAACAAGAATTCCGTTCTAGTGCTAAATTCGACAAGTTAATGCGTAAGTATTTTGCACTCGAGGTCAATGTGTTCATGAAAAAAGGTTTGGTTTATGTTGGAGCTGACGGAAAGGGTACGCCTAGAGCAGTTGCTTTAATTGAATTTAATCAAGGCCGACAGATCAGTAATTGGGATTATCTCTCAATGGATGGTTTGAAGTTGATCCCCGAGATCATCAAGAGCGGATTCAATGGTTTCAATGCATTCGATATCTTTAAATTCGAAGATCTTTTTGACAAAGTTAAAGGTAAGAAGAAATGCGTAGTTGAGTATTTGGCAGTGGACAAGTCATTGCGTGGCCAAGGTATTGGTAGTAAGATGCTCAACAACCATATCAGTCCTTACGTTAAGAAAATTGGTTATAGGAATATAATCCTTGAAACCAACACTCAAAAGAATGTTAAATTTTATAAAAAGAATAATTTCTCAGTGCGCTCAGTTAAACATGTTAACTTGAGTCATGGGGATGTAAATGACTGGGTTTTATCAAAAGCCATTTAGACAGAAAAAGAACCGTTCACACACTGTGAGCGGTTCTTTTTTTATAAAAACAACTGATTCCTACGCCACTAAGAATAACAAAATATTTAATGGGTGGCGTTTTTATTAAGGAAACTTAAACATTTATAATTACAGTCGCTTTTTTTCAGACAATGGTAAACTGGAACTATTAATTACAGATGATAAATAATGGAAGGTAAAATTATGACGACAAGTTTTACAGGAGATTTTTCAGATGATAAAGTGACGATTCAACTGGGAGACAAGGGCCAAATTATTTGTTATATGGAAAAGCCTGAGATTGTCAATGACGAGTCGGCGTTTTTTATAATTAAAGATCAAGAGCTCATCGGAATGAGTTTGGGTAGCGTCGATAATTTTGATCGGGCAACACGTTATTTGGAGATTAGGATGCCTGAAAATATTATTCCCACGGATTTCTTTTACTTTTTGACAAAAGAGATGGATCAATTCGGTTACAATTTGGCAGTCGATTATAAGTTGAAGATTTCGCAAGCTTCACTCAAAGTTTATCAAACGTATTGGGACCAAATTTCACCACTACTTGCGGCTTTTGGCTTGAGATTCGTAGCTCCTAAGAAGTCACGTCAAAAACCACGCCATAAATTTTTGAAGTCACTAGCTGAAGTACCTTTCACGGTCGACTATCAAGGTAGCCATGCGACGGTCTATTGGGTCAAAAATAATGAATTTGTCGTCAAAGCTGGAGCTAAATTGAACGAAAAAGTTCCTTTGACTAAAGCCGATTTGATAAGTTTTGCTGGTAAGTTTGGTTTAAGGTTACGTCAAGAACACGAAAAGCAGCTCAAAAATGATGTTTTATTAGAAGATATAACTTTGCGAAGCGTCAATGAAGTTGGAACTTTCTTATATTTTGCGGGAACAAATAGCTGGTTGCAGCTCAAAGCCCCAGATGGCAAGACATTACATGAATTGACCGTTGTAAAATAGGTTATATTGACAAGCTTGATTAGAATGATAGAATTTTAATCAGATTAAAGAAATTATAAATGTGCGGCAGAACTCAACTTCTGAGTTTTGTCGCCTTCTTTTTTAGGGGGTCTCAATGTGCAAAAAGTTACTGCCAAGACATTGATTTTAGGGGCTTTTCTTGAATCGGTGGGAGCTAGTTTTATTTGGCCGATCAATACGATTTTTATTCATAATTACTTGCATAAATCACTGGCGGTTGCCGGAATGGTATTGTTTTTCAATTCGTTACTGACTTTTATGGGAAATTATGCCGGTGGAAAAATGTTTGATCGAATCGGTGGTCACAAAACCGTGATCTTTAGTACATCGATTGCGCTGTTGGCTTTAGTCGGTTTGATATTTGACCACGGTTGGCCAGCGTATCCGATTCTGTTGCCGATTTTGGGTTTTGGTGTCGGGAGTGCTTTTACGGTGATCAATTCCTTTGCGGCTCAGATCGATGAGGTCGATAAATATAAATTATTCAATGCTATTTATGTAGGGACTAATTTAGGCAATGCGATTGGGACGGCTTTGGGCGGATATATCGCTGGTATTCAAATGACGTTAGTATTTGTCGCCAACTTTATTTTCTTGAGTCTGTTCTTTATATTGGTTATTTTTTGGTACAACAATCGCAACAACGACCATAAACAACGCGATAACAAAATTAAGATCAAGCGGACTAAATTACAACCAGGAATTGGTTTGATTGCCTTGTTCTTAGGAATGACCTGGGTTTCTTATTCACAGTGGAGCAGTAATATTTCGGCACATTTGACAGAATTGGGGATTCTGGTCAGTAAATACAGTCTATTGTGGACGATCAATGCCATTGTGATCGTAGTTTTTCTGCCACTGATCAATCATTTGGGTGAGAATCAAGCTTGGTTTAAAAAGATTCAAATTCCTTTGGGAGTATTTTTCTTTATCACCGCTTTTGCATCTTTGATTGGAGCTAAGTCGTATTTGGTATTTGCTTTGGGGATGGTAGTGTTGACCCTCGGCGAGATGCTAGTTTATCCAGGAATCCCGGCTATGGTCAGCGAGGCAACACCTAAATCTGAAGCCGGTCGCTATCAAAGTTTGTTAAGTATGTCCTCAACTTTTGCCAGAGCGATTGGACCAATGCTCGGGGGGATGTTGATCGAACACAGTTCGTATAATGTCATGTATATTGCGGCAATTGTGGTTTTGGTACTTTCACTATTGTTGCTGAAACGTGGACGTAAAGAATTAGTTGAGATCAACGAATAAAAATTGTTTAGTCTGGAATTTTATAGAAAAGAGAAGTACAAGTTGCACAATTAATAATTTGTATCAAATTAATTTTAAAAGATTATTTCATTGATTTCTGAATGCGGTAGTATATAAAGGTATGTAAAAATTATTAATTAAGGGTGTAATGATAGGTAAAAGATTTAAACCAGTACACTGGTTACAGTTTGTATTTATTGTTCTATCGGCTTTCTTTGTGGGATATATGTTGGATTATGCCCAGACTAAGTCGTTTGCGTTCAGTGCAGATATTGTTTTTAAAAGTTATCTTGGGCCGTATTTGTTAACAGTCTTAGTACTCACTTTGATCTATTTGGCACTTTATGGATTGATCAACCGTTTCTTCTATTCAACAGCGGTTTTTTATGTTTTCTTTGCTATCTATGCAATCGCTGATATGTTAAAAGTTCAATATCGGACAGAACCAATCTTACCAAATGATTTGCTGTTCTTATCGAATATGAAAGAATTGCTATCGATGATCACAGTCAAAATGATCATTGAAGTTGTCGTACTTTTAATATTCATTATTGCAGGATGTATATTATTAGAAAAATATTTTGGTAAAGAATTATTACGTTTCAAACCATGGACAAGAATCATCTTTGTCTTGTTGGGTGTTTTGAGTAGTGCGCCCGGCATGGGCGCTAACTTGGTGGCGAAAGTCCACTGTGAGCCGTA
>NZ_AZEZ01000103.1:0-18471 GCF_001434275.1 Companilactobacillus mindensis DSM 14500
CGAGGATAGATAGTCGCTACGCAAGCGCAAAGGAATCGAGAGATCGATTCCTTTTTTTGTGCTCTTTTTTATGCCAAAAAGACTATAATATTTAGTTATTAAATCTTTTGAATGGGAAGGCTATCGCATGACTAAATTCAGACAAGCTACTGAAGATGATGCGCAAGCATTAATTGATATTTACGCACCTTATATTATGGAAACAACAATTACGTTTGAAGATGTGATTCCGACGATTGAAAACTTCAAACAACGAATCAGAGATATTTCAAAAACTTTCCCATATCTCGTTGCGGTTGACGATAATGACAAAATTCTTGGTTACGCCTATGCGCACTTGTATGGACCACGTGCGGCATACGCGTGGACGGTTGAAGCTAGTATATACGTTGATCGTAATCATAAAGCACACGGATTAGGAACTGAACTATATCAACATTTAGAGGCAATTTTAAAGCAGCAAGGCGTCGTCAATTTGATGGCTTGCGTTACCGAAGAAAATGAGAATAGTATCAGGTTCCATGAAAAATTCGGCTATAAAAAGGTCGGAACTTTTGAAAAAGTTGGTTATAAATTCAATCGTTGGTTGGATGTGACTTGGTTACAAAAGACTTTGAATCCGCGTACGGATAAAATGACGACGGTAATTCCATTCGATAAGCTGAGTTAAAATGTTTGACTTAGAGTTCGCTTTAAGGGGTATTATTTTCCTTGTAATGAAGGGAGCTTTTTTATGACGAAATTAACAGATACATTTAATATTTACAATGGCGTTAAGATTCCGCAAGTTGCTTTTGGAACTTGGCAAATTCCTGCAAGCAAGGCTAGACAAGCAGTTAAGGATGCTATCGAAACTGGCTACAGACATATTGATACAGCGTTGGTTTACGGAAATGAAACTGAGGTTGGACAAGGTATTAAGGATTCTGGCGTTAAACGTGAAGATTTGTTCGTAACTTCAAAGTTGCCCGCTGAAACAAAGACTTACGATGGTGCCTTGCAAGACTTTGAAACAACAATGAAGAATCTCGATTTGGATTACTTGGATCTTTATCTAGTTCACGCTCCATGGCCATGGGGTGAAATCGGTGCTAACTACGATCAAGGTAATATTGATGTATGGCGCGCTATGGAAGAAATTTATAAATCTGGACGTGTTAAAGCAATCGGGGTTTCAAACTTTAACGTTCACGACCTTGAAAACGTAATGAAGACAGCGACCGTCAAACCAATGGTTGATCAAATTCAATACTATATTGGTTTTACGGAACCTAAGATCACTGAATTTGCTAAAAAGAATGATATTTTGGTTGAAGCTTATTCACCACTCGCTACGGGTGGCTTGATCCACAACCAAGATGTGTTGAAGATTGCTGAAAAGTACAATGTCAGCGTACCGCAATTGGCTATTAAGTTCGTTATTCAAAATGATGTATTGCCATTGCCAAAGGCAGTTCATAAAGAACACATTGTCGCTAATACTAAGTTAGATTTTGTCATTAGTGACGATGATATGAAGACTTTGAACGCTATGTCTGATACGGCTCCATCACATTTCCACAATCCTACTCAAGGTTAGGAATCAATAAAAAAGCAGTCAGAAAATTATTAAAATTTTCCGACTGCTTTTTTCTATTCTATATAGTTGAAATGAGTAATTGTAAATTTAAGAGCGTGATGACGCTAGCTAAGATAATACCAACTGTGGTGGTTAATTTATTATTTACGTGTGCGCCCATTAGTTTTTTGTTCGCTGTTAAGAGAATCATTGGGAATAAAGTGAACGGTAAAGCGATGCTCAAAACAATTTGCGCATAGAGGATCATATCTTCGAAGTCTGATTCGTTGAAACCAACTAAGAACCCGATAATTAGGATTGGAATTAGCGTGACGAACCGAGTTAGCAGCCGTCTTTGCCAAAGCGGTAAGCGAATATTTAAATAACCTTCCATGACAATTTGTCCAGATAAGGTGCTAGTGATCGAAGAAATCATACCAGTTATCAGCAGCGCAAAAGCAAATAGCCAACTCATCAACGGATTAGCTAAGTTTCCAACGATAGCACTGTTTTTTTAGCCGTTGAAGACGTCTTGTAAGCTGGCCAGTTGATTAGTGGCATGGAAGAATAAAGTTCCTCCTAAGATTAGTAGCAAAGCATTGATGATAAAGGCGGCAACTAGATGAACGTTGGAGTCCCAATTTGCAAAGCGCAAGGCTTCGTTGACTTGGGCGGGATTATTGTGATCGTAGCGTCTGCTTTGCGCCAGTGAAGAATGAAGGTAAATATTGTGAGGCATGATCGTTGCACCCATAATCCCCAAGCTCAGGACTAATTTCTCATGGTTTTGAAAAAGTGAACCTGTTGGAACTAGTCCTTCAAAGATTGTAGCGACTGGCGGGTGTGCGCGAAAAACTTCAATTCCAAAGATAATACCGACAATTAAAATTGCTGATAAAACAATGAATTCAATTCTTCTGATACCGAATCTCAAAAATAACAAAACGATTAAAACGTCTAAAATAGTTAAAAGTATTCCGTAAATTAAAGGTAATCCGAACAATAATCTTAAAGCAATAGCAGTACCGATAACTCCAGTCAGATCGGTTGCCATCATTGCTATTTCGTTCAAAAACCAGAGAAAATAGCGGACTGAACGAGGAACTTTAGTTGCGATTGCTTGAGCTAGATCCAGTCTGGCCACGACGCCCAATTTGATTGAGAGAGATTGCATGAACATGGCTACTAAAATTGATAATAGAAGGACTGACAGTAGTTCATAGCGAAATTGACTGCCACCAGATAGAGAGGTCAGCCAATTTCCTGGATCCATGTAGCCGACGGCTACTAAAGCACCGGGACCACTGTAAGCTAAGAATTTTTGTAAAAATGAAGTTTCGTAGACACTGGGGACCGTGACGCTTTCATTGATCTCATCAAGACTTTTTTTAGTTTCTGCCATTATTTGACCTGATTTCTAGTTGCCAAATCAGCGATGAATTGACTGAAACGAGGGTCGTCATTCATTGGAGGAACTAATTCAAATTTGTCGCCACCACTGGTTTTAAAGGTTTGATAATTTTGAACATAATCTTCTTCAAGTGTCTCTAAGCAGTCAGCCACAAATGATGGTGTCGCAATTAAGATATTTCGATGGCCTAATTCGACTGCTTGCATCAAAGCATTTTTGAGGTAAGGCTTGAGCCAAGGCATGGGACCAAATTTAGATTGGTAAACCGTTTTGATCTTATCATTCGGAATGGTTAATAATTCTGAAACCGTGGCTGTTGTAGCTTCACATTCATCTTGGTAGGGATCACCATGTTTGACCATAGCAGTAGGAATACTGTGATAACTGAAAAATAGTTCGTCATATTTACCTTGATCCCAAACTTTTTGAATCTGGGCAGCTAGAATTTTTTGATAAGTGGGTTCTTGGTAAAAACGATCGATGATCGTGAGCGGAACCTTAGCTGGATTTGCTTGATCGAGAATTGATTGCGTACTGCTCTTGGTGTATTGAGGGAAAAGGGGCAATAAAATAACGTTTGAACAGCCATCTTTTTGCATTTGTTGTAAAGTTTCGACAATGTCCGGTTGTCCGTAAGTCATCGCCATCTTGACGTTCCAATCGGGAAGAAGTTTTTGTACTTGATTGGTGATCATTTGCGTATAGACAATCAGCGGCAATCCGCCACGTAACCAAGCGTGCTGATAGAAAGTAGCGGAGCGCCATGAACGTGTTGGCAAAATGATGCCGCGTAAAATGGGTTGCCAAAGTACTTTGGGCATTTCAATTACATTTTGATCACTGAGAAATTCTTTAAGATATTTTTTGACATCACTAGTCCTTGGTGAAGCTGGTGATCCTAAATTGACTAATAGTAATCCCTGTTGCATGTGCTTTACCCCCTAAAGGTATTTGATTTCATAATATCATAATCGGAAGTTAACAGGTTTTTTATATATAGTTATTAGTAGACACATAAACATATAACATGATAATATATAAATATACTAATGATAACCATAAGATTTTAGTTAAGGAGATGAACTATGAACAGACAAAACGATAACTTAATGAACCTTTTAACGTCCGATATTGAACCAAAAATCAGCATCATCTTGCCGATTCATCCGGAAACTCCGCAAGCAGAGAGTAATCTGCTGACTTATAAGAATCTTCTCAAAGATGTCAAGAAAGATCTAACTTACAATTATCCACGTCGGGAGTGGATGACAATGGTTGATAGACTAGAGGCGTTAACATTAGACCGCAATTTATGGAACAATAATTCCAATAAGGCTTTGTTGATTTTTGCCAATAGTGAAGCCATGGAAATTTGTAAAATGAGTCACACAGTATTAGCTAAAGAACATGTCGGGAATACGTTCTTAGTTCAAGACTTGTTGTTACCTGAAGAACAGATGGACCGACCAGATTATTTGATCAATATTAGTCGTGATCGTATCAATATTTTTGATGTTGATACAATGCAGGAAGTTGAATTAGCTGGAATTCATGATAAATTCTCCGATTACTATTCAGATTTTGACGCAAATTCCAACCTAAATTCGGGATCATATGGTGGTATGACAGCGACATATCACGGTCACCGCACCAAGTCCGAAGAGCAACAAAAAGACCAAATGATCTATTATCAATATTTAGACAAAAAGTTAATGGAACTGCACCAGGGGATTGGGTACACGTTTATTTTGGCAGGCTTACCCGAAGCACTTGACGTCTACTTAAATTCATATGATAACGATAAATACATCGCTGGAATTATGCACGGATCTATTTTAAACCTCACACACAACCAATTATCCGACCGAATTCAAGAATACTTTGCCTTCGAAAGAAATGCCGATATAGAAAAAATTAAACACTCAGTAAATTCAGCTAAGGAACAAAATCGCGTGATCAACGACTTGAATATTATTGATTTTGCTTTAAACAATCGGGATGTTAAATCATTAGTATCGTTCAATGACGGTAGTTCGTATTCAGTGGAGCATAATATATTGCTGATAAAATCCTTGATCAATAAAATCAGTTGTCGGGTAGTTTATACGCCGGGCGACACGAGTTATCCTAGTATGAATGCAATCTTGTACTAAGATTTTGATTCGAAATTTATCCCCCTAAAAAAAGCCATCGTTTCATAGAGGATGTGAAGCGATGGTTTTTTGCTGTCCAGAGATATTGATGTGAAAAAAATTGAAATATCGTCCCCAAAATGTAGCTAGAAATGGTGATTCTGTGTTTATAATATGACGGCTCAATCAGAAATTAACTAGATTGTCTGATTGTCAATTCAATATCCTAATATCAGCTACTCAAAAGATGTAGGATAGAGTTGTACGGAGAAGTAAAAAATAATCGGAGGTAGAGAAAATGGCAAATGTATTAATTATTGGTGCAACTAGTTCGATGGGGCAACTTGCTACCAAATATTTCCTAAACAAAACTTATGATAATATTACTTTGATGGCACGTTATACTGGACTTTTATCACCAATTGATGAGAGTCGTGAGCGTGTATTTCAAGGAGACATTATTGATGAGCAAATTTTGGACGACGCGATGAAGGGCGTTAATGTGGTATTGGTATCACTTGATAGCAACGAAGAGCGTTTGATTCAAAAAATCGTTGATGCGATGGACAAAGAAGGCGTCAAACGTCTATTGTTCTTAACATCAATGGGAGTTTGCAACGAGATTCCAGTTACAGCAGGGGCTTCAGGCAATTTGACGGAGGCTTCCATTTTGAAACCTTATCAAGAAGTTATTCATGTAATTGAAAAATCAGATTTGAATTACACGATTATTCGTCCTAGTTGGTTAGACGATGGAAAAGATGTTGATAATTATGAAGTTGTTCATAACGGAGCTCCATATGTAGAAAACGATGTTTCACGTTACAGTGTAGCTGATCTTATCGTTCGTCTAGCCCACAATGACAAAATGGGTAAATGCGACAATTTAGCAATTAGTCGTAAAGCCAAATAAATAATACCGGTAACTTATAGTTTGAGCTATTTTTCAAGTTTGGCTACATAAAATTATTTAGATACACTAATGGGTCATCCAAAAATCAGTTGGATGACCCATTTTTTAGTACTGTTTTAAATTAAGCTTTAGGTTCGTTTTTACGAAGTACTTTAGCAGGGTTACCAACAACGATCACATTGTCAGGGAATGAGTGAGTAACAACTGATCCGGCACCGACAACGACATTGTTGCCTAAGGTAACACCAGGAAGGATCGAAGCACCGCCACCGACCCAGACATCGTTACCGATAGTGATTGGGGCAACAGTTTCAGCCTCAGTTCGACGAATTGATGGGTCTAGGGGATGCTGTGGAGTATAGAGACCAACTTTAGGTCCGAACTTAACATCATTACCAATTGTGATTTTACCTTCGTCACAAAGCATTACATCGTGGTTAGCATAGAAGTGGTCACCGATAGTGATGTTGACACCATAGCTGAAGTAAATCGTTGGTTCAACGAAGAATCTGTTGCCGACAGATTTCATTAAGCTTTTGATTTTTGTGTTGCGTTCGTCGTTGTTGGAAATGCGATTGTATTCCATCAACTTGTCACGAACGTCATCACGAAGTGCAGCCAAGTCCTTTGATTCTAGATATAGTTCTCCGTTAATCATTTTCTGATACGATGAATCATTCTCAATATTCATAAATATTTAATCTCTCCTCAAATTTGACGATGTATTAAGCATAGCACAACTGGAAAACTCTTGCTTTTTTGTACATTATGCTTCTTTTTCAATTTTGGTTAAATAAACTATCGAACCATTTGATCTAAAATTTTAATACTAATGTAAAACAAATAAAAACCGTTTAGTTTGGAATGAAATTCCGGCAGTGGACAACCAAACTTGAAAAAGAAAATTGTGTTGAAAAGGTTCAAAATTTGACCAAGACTGATATTATCAAGGTAGAATTTCCTATTAATTATTAATTAAGAAATCGTCAGGAGGCTACGTTGATGAATATATTGATTTTGGGTGCCAACGGTGCCGTTGCTAGATTAGTTGAGGAACAGATTTTAACTGACAAAGCTTTTGCCGATGAAAGATTGACGTTGCTGCTTCGTAATAAGAGCCGTGCTATGGATCTGTTGAGCGAACAGTCAAGCATTATCGAAGGAGATACGAATGATGTAGCTTCACTGCGGGATGCGGTTGAGAACCAAGATATCGTTATCGACACTACCGGGTCTTCTAAGGATTTGAAAGTAGCGACTAATATAATTCAAGCGATGGAAGAAAACAGCGTTTCTAGGCTCATTTCTATCGTCAACGAGCAGTGGCAGGTTGATCAAAGTTTAGTAAAGCTTTATCAGAGGGCAGGTATCGACTATACGATTTTGCGAGTGGCCTCTTTGAATGATAAAGCAAGCGTTGACTATCGAGTGACTACCGAACAGACCAATAGTTCAGCTGTATCTAGAAAAGCGGTGGCGCAGATCATCTTAGATATTGTTGATGATCCAGCTAATCTGTTCAATCAAAATGTCAACGTGGAGCAGACCGTTTAATAATTTTAGCCAAATCAAAAAGCCGAGGTCTTGGATTGGGAATTATCCAAGATCTGCGGCTTTTTTGAGGTTTTATAATTCAAAATCATTTAACTGTTTTTTATGTGTGTGTAATATGGGAGAACAGTTGAAAGATAATGAATGAGGTACCATTGACTACTTCAACTTGGAAGAAGTCAATGTAAGGTTACTGTACAATTCGTTATTAGCTGGGCTAAGGCTGAATCCTTTAACACGGTTGTTAACTGGTTGCCATGCGTAGTTGAATTGCTCACCAACGACACCGGCTTGTTCGTTCATGTATTCTTGCCATTCTTTGAATGTCTTGATACGTGTCTTTTCGTTCCAAGCTGTTGAATCGTTCATCTTGTTGATCAATTCAGTATTCTTAGCAGTAGCAAAGTGACCCATGTTAAATGGAGCAGTATCACCATAAAGTTGTGATTGTGAAGGTTCTGATGATAGTGACCATGCACCTAGCCAGATATCCATTTGATTTTGGTTAGGTTTTTGAAGAACATCGTAGAAACTGTTCATTTCCATTGGTTTACCGTTAGTGTACTTAACATTCAAACCAATCTTGTGCCATTGTTGTAGATAATCTTGATATGTTGCTTCAGTAGTAGCACTACTTGTCATAGCACCGAAGTGAATTGTAAGTGGTTTGCCCTTTGGATCTGAACGCCACTTGCTGCCATTACGTTTCTTGTATCCAGCTTCATCAAGTAACTTGTTAGCTTTCTTGATGTTTAGAGGATAACCTTTAGCAGACTTGTCATAGTATTGTGAGAATACTGGTGGAATCAAAGTATTAGCACGCCATTTGACACCGTTACCGAATTTCTTAGAAACTTGGTCAACGTTTAGAGCATACATCATAGCTTGACGAAGACTCTTGTTAGCCATCTTCTTGTTTGAATCTTCAACGTTCTTGCCAGTCTTAGTATCATAGTGACCTAAGTTAAAAGCAAAGTAACTGTAACTTAAAGCAGCTTGACCAACATTTGTGTAACCCTTGTTGTTCTTAAGGCTCTTGTAATTAGTACCACCTAATTGACCAGCAGCACTAGGAACAACTGAATCGTATTTCTTTGATTGAAGAGCTTTATTGATATTGTTCATTGAAACAGTATTGATAGTAATGTGGCCGATTTGGGCTTTCTTACCGTAGTAGTACTTGTTTGGTGACCATGATGTTGATTCACCTTCAACAACTTTATCTAACTTGTAAGGGCCAGTAAAGATAGGGTTCTTACGGATTTGAGCTGAAGAAGCAAGTTTAGCGATAGGAACATCTTTGATGTATTCGTAAGGTTCTACAGCTCCCCAGATGAATGAGTTACCTGAGTACTTCATACTTGGAGACATTGACTTGAAGTGAATAACGACAACTTTACCATTTTCACCATCAGGCATTGTGATACCAGAAATTGTATCGGCTGTTCCCTTGTGATATTCAGCCATACCTTCGATATTTTCAAAGTCAGATGAGTATTGTTGTGAAGTTGACTTCTTGTTACCAAGAACTTCATAGGCGTACTCAACATCCTTAGCAGTAACAGGTGATCCGTTTGACCACTTAGCGTTCTTACGAACGGTAATAGTTGCTGTCTTAGCAGAACGATCTAGTTTTTGATCAGCAAGACCACCATCGATGATCTTGTAGTTCTTGTCAACGTTGAACAATGTGTTCAAACCATCAGGAGCGAAAGCTTGTTGATCAGCAGCGTTAGAAGCAAGAACTGGATCAGTAATACCTTGGAATGGGGCATTGTTGACCAATGCCAACTTCAATGTACCATTCTTAGTAGCATTTTTATTAGTTGCAGCGGTGTTCTTATAGGCGATAGGTAGCTTAACTTCAGTGTCTGAAGATGAAGCATTGTTATTGCTGTTAGAACAACCGGCAAGTGTGATTGTAGCTAAAAGTGTAACTGCAGCAACCACAAGTTTGTTTTTTGTTTTAACCATTGTATTTCCCCCTTAAATATTTAGTACCCTAAAAACTAAGAACCAATCCCCGTTTAAGTGACGAGTTGGCTAAATGTAATAAAGAAAAGAACTAAAGATGCTTTTGTAATGATGGAGGCATCACTTCTTTCAAGTTAGAGAGTGGAGAACAACGGTTAGATTCTGAGTATTTGCCTAACTGTGAGAATCTGTTGCCCACGACTCATTTTTAATTCATTAATAAATAATTCCAAAAATAAACTTAATCAGCAGCACCATGACGTTGAGAAGCATCGGCAGCCCGACGAACGACTTGTCCGACATAACTGATCGATAGACATAAAACGATGATCAAGAGTGCGGCTGGCAACCATGTCCACCAGTATTGAGTGATGTTGTTAGGATCATTGGCGTTAGCAATCAAAGTACCAAGTGATGGTGTTTGAAGGGGAAGACCAAATCCCAAGTAAGAAAGACCAGTTTCAACACCGATATTTTCAGCGAAAGATAAAGTTGTATCAACGATGATCAATGATGAAATGTTAGGCATGATTTCGTGGAAAATAATTTTAAAACTACCAGTACCAGATGTTTTCGAAGCGGCTACATAATCTTTTTCAGATTCTGAAAGGGTCCGTGAACGAATCAATCGGGATGTACCTTCCCAATAAAAGATCGAGAAGATAAGCGTCAAAGTAACGGCATTGTAGTTTTTGATGATAGTAACTAAAACGATGATCATCATGGTCATAGGCAACATCATCATGAAGTCATAGACACGTTGCATACCCCAGTCGATATAACCGTTGAAGTAACCGGAAATAAGCCCCCAGCAGATACCAAAAGTTGAAGAAATAATTGTCAAACCAATGGCGATTCCAATTGAGTTACGAGCGCCGACGATCAACTGTTGACCGACTGAACGACCACCCGTATCAGCTCCGAGTAGAAAACCATTGGAGCCAGGAGCGGCATTGTAATTGAGAATGTTTGTTTCCATCATCTTAGGTGTATCAATAAAGAGTGAAGCAATCATAACGAAGATGATAAAGGCAATGATGATGATCAAAGCAGCCATCGCTGGCTTATCGGCTTTAAATTCATTCCAGATAATTTTGGCAGAAGATGGAGTAGCTTCTTCATTGGCCTCTTTTGTAAGTCGATCCAAGTCGGCCGCAGAGATATTTGAGTGTTTATTTAAATTTTCTTCCATAACTAACGACCTCCTTATTCAATTCGAATTCTAGGATCGACGATACTCAAGATAATATCGGAAAGTAGAGTTCCTAATAGATTTAAGATTCCATAGATCAAAACTAATGCGGTGATAACTGTGTAATCACGGTAACTGATCGAATTGATGAACAATAGTCCCATACCTGGGTAAGAGAAGACTGTTTCAGTAAATAGAGAACCGTTCAACAAACCAGTGATTGAGTATCCGGCAAAAGCAGCGATTGGTAGAAGTGAATTTCTGAAGATGTGGTGTTTGTAAATATCCTTTTCAGGAACACCTTTGGAACGAGCGGTTCTAACGTAATCAGAACGTTTAGCATCGATAACTTCTGAACGAAGGTATTGAACAACGTTGACGGTTCCGAACAAAGCACCCAACACACCAGGTAACAAGATGTGGTAGAAACGTGAACCAATCGATTGAATCCCCGGATTAGCGGTAGATGAAATTGAACCGGTCGTAGGGAACCAACCAAGTACGTAACCAAAGATCCAAACGCCGATAACTAAGATAACGAAGAAAGGAATACAGTAAGTTACGTAAGTGTAAACACGGATGATTGAATCAGGTAATTTACCTTCGTGTTTAGCAGCGTACAGACCCATTGGTAAAGCAAAGCAGTAAGTCAAAATAGTAGTGAATAAAGCTAACCAAAGTGTATTGACAGCACGACTACTGATCAGACGAGTAACTGGTTCTTGGTATTGATAACTGTTACCAAGATTACCGTGGAATAAGTGGACGACCCAGTTCCAATATTGTTGATACCAAGGATCATACAGACCGTTGATTTTCATCAAGTGGTGCAGTTGAGCAGGATCGGCTTTAGGATTAATGGAACCGGTGAAAGGATCACCAGGCATAGCCTTAGCCAATAGGAAAACTAAAATACTAAGAATAATAATTTCAGGAATCATGATTAGAACACGACGGAGAATTGTTTTCCACATTATGCTTGCACCTCTCCTTCTTTAAGAATAAGTTCTTTAGCAACATCTTCAGGTAAAGCGACTGAATGAGTTGGTGAAATTTGAACTAATGGATAAGCTTTGCCTTCGTCATCGTAGTATTTATCTTGTTGTTCACGATAAACTTCTTCGACGGCCAAACGGTTAGCTCGGTGTTTTGCACGATCATTGACGTTAGTTTCAGGAATCGCAGCTAAAAGACGTTTGGTGTAAATGTGTAGGGGATGGTTGTAAATATCATCACGGGTACCAATTTCAACTAAACGGCCACGGTTCATGATGGCGATGTTGTTACACATATGTCTGACAACACCGAGATCGTGAGAAATGAAGAGGTAAGAGATACCAAATTCACGTTGGATTTTCTTCATGAAGTTCAAAACTTGAGCTTGAACGGAAAGGTCCAAAGCAGAAACCGGTTCATCGGCGATGATCAATTTAGGATTAGTAGCAACGGCTCTGGCAACACCGATACGTTGTCTTTGACCACCAGAGAATTGGTGAGGGTATTTGTAAAGTGCATCCGCATCAAGTCCGACGATATCAAGCAATTGTAGAACTCTTAATTTTTCTTCATCCTTACTGAGATTTTCGAAGTTACGGAGTGGTTCAGCAATGATGTCTTCGATTCGTTTTCTAGGATTCAAACTAGAAAGTGAATCTTGGAAGATCATTTGCACGTCGTGATTATAATCGAGACTCTTGCGGTTAGCTTTCTTGGTAATATCTTTACCTTTATACATGATCGAACTGCTAGTTACTTTTTCCAAACCAACGACTGATTTACCAGTAGTAGATTTACCAGAACCAGATTCACCAACGAGTCCGTAAGTTTCACCAGCTTCAATATTGAAACTGATGCCGTCAACGGCTTTGACTGAATCAGTAACTCGATTCCAAAAACCGGAACGGATAGGGTAGTGGACTTTTAAATCTTTGATTTCAACTAAACTCATAATTTCACACTCCCTGTCTCATCTGGGAATTCAAAATTCTTGTAGCAAGTACAACGAACTTTGTGGTTGTCGCCAATGTCGTGCATGGTTGGTTCAGCTTCGTGTTCAGAATCCTTAACCCAAGGGATTCTAGGAGCAAAACGGTCACCGTCATGAGGCATTCTTTGTAATGATGGAATATTTCCTTGAATAACGTATAAATCGTCGTTTTCGTTGTCACGTTGTGGCATTGATCTCAATAATGAACGAGTGTAGGGATGTTTAGGAGTGTTGAAAATTTGTTCAGCAGTTCCTTCTTCAACGATTTGGCCAGCGTACATAACTGCAACTCGGTCAGCCGTTTCAGCAACGACCCCTAAATCGTGGGTGATCAAAATGATACCAGCGTGATTTTCTTTTTGAATATCGCGGAGAACATCGAGAATTTGGGCTTGAATAGTAACGTCCAAAGCAGTCGTTGGTTCGTCGGCGATGATCAAATCAGGCTTGCAGGCGATGGCAATCGCGATAATAACACGTTGTCTCATACCACCTGATAGTTCGTGAGGAAATTGGCGAGCAGTCCGTTCTGGATTGACAATGCCAACTTGGTCAAGTAATTCTAAGACCCGCTTGTGTTTTTGTTCAGCGGTGAAATTAGTATGATAAGTCATAACTTCACTGATCTGTTCTTCGATTCGTTTCAATGGATTCAAAGCTGATAGTGGATCTTGGAAAATCATTCCGATTTTAGCTCCACGGAATTTGTTATATCCGGCTTCATCGAGTTTCAAAAGATTGGTACCTTCAAAGTCGACCTCGCCAGTGATTTTTGTTTCAGCTGGATCGTGCAGCCCCATAATGGTTGTTGCCAAAGTACTTTTACCACATCCGGATTCTCCAACGATTGCAAGAATTTCATCGTGGTGTACTTCTAAGTTAATGTGAGAAATCGCATCGTAATACTTACCATTAATTTTGAAAGCGGTGCTGACGTCCTTAATGTTTAAAAATTGAGTAGATGACCCCAAGAAATCTCCTCCTTATTTTTAATTTATATCTTATTCTCCCAAAACCACTATAAGTGGCATACACACAGATGTTTGAATTGATATATCTAATAATTGCTTTAGATTATAATTAACTTTTTTTCTAATTTACAAGGCTTTAGATTAAAGAAATATTAAAAAGATTAATTAATATACAATTTGTATTATATTTCGATATTGGCAAGATATAATATCGTTATAAATCAGCATTTTGAGTTTATTATCATTGATATGGCAAGGACGTTTTGTCATTTATGGTGATGATTTGTGCAACGTTACAACGATAAAGCCAAACCAAAAACAGGCAATTATCGGATGATTAGAGCCGATAATTGCCTGTTATAAGTGAAAAAATTTATATTATAAAAACTTAGTTAGTGAAGATGATTGAATCGAATCACTAATTCAGGCATACTATCAAAACACGAGTTTTAGAATCTAAAGAGTGGTAATATGTCCATAGAAAAAAGGTGGTAGCATGCGTCATAGCAAAAAAAATAGAAAACCATTGATCATTACGATCGTCACTATTTTAGTAGTTTTGGTTTTGTGCGTGGTATTTTTCTTTCCATTAAATAACGTTTTACGGAATGTGACTGGAAATGACACTGCAAGCGATAAGGTCGTTAAGTCTGAATTAGTCAAAAAAGTAAAAGCCAGAAAAACGGGTGATCCGGCCAAAGATGAAAAAATCGATCGAGCTGCATCAGTAATTGGTAAAAAGAAGATGTCACAGATCATGTCGGCAGCCAATAATCAAAAACAAGCGGCAAATTTGATTGAGAGTTCTTCTTCGCTTTCCAAGCAACAATCACAAAAGGCAGCCCAAGAGATTTTTACAAATGACAGTTATACCGGATTGCGCAATGCTATTAGTAGTGGAAAATGGTATCAAGCTTATGAGCAATACCAAAAGCTTTCCAATAATGGCGAGATAGATCAATTGCGTCAAGATATCAATCAATAACTCGAGAGTAAAAGGTATACTTTCTTGAGTTTAGTTGGTCACTGCCGTCTTCCATGAAATCTCGGTGGATTGCTGGAACGCTGTGAGAGCAACTTAGAGCCAATTCTGCGAATTGTCTTTAAGCTTGTCTGAGTCTAACCTGGCAGAAAACGCCAGCTAAGACTCTACCACGGCTGAGCATCCACCGGGATTTCATTCCAGACTAATTATTTTTTGGTTTTTCGTTAGTAGAATTAAAATCCGACTGTATATAAATATTTAGATACATGGGTCACCTAGAAAAATAGGTGGCTTTTTTTATACAATCAAGCTAGTCTGGAATACTGGTATTTCATGGAAGACGGAAGTGTAAAATAACCAAACTTCAGAAAGAGCTTTCAAATACGAATATTGAGACTTTTTTACACGTCTATGACATATATTTGCATATCAACAGCCAATAGTTTAAAAAATTGGTAATAATCAGCGCTTTCTTTTGTATTATCACGGTAAATTTATTATTATTATTTAGTAATAAATATTCTATTTTAAGGTTTCTATAAGATATTATTGTTATTCTTAAAACCAGAACTGTCATAGAAAAATGCTTTGCTGGGAATATTGTATTTATTATGGATCATCAAATTTCTTTTCGGGTAAAACCTAATCATTATTTTTCGGCGGACGGTCGAAGTAATTCTGTTATACATGATTTGATTTTACCTTTGCACAAGTGTTTTTCCTTAATTTAGGAACAATAATATGGTAAACTGGACGTACAAATTTTTCGATAAAGTTTTAAGAAATTGCGTGTTTCGGTTTAAAATATCATATATGAAAGGTATAGGCTGTATTTAGCGTATGACAACAATAGGAAGATATTTACGGACGAAGAGATTCTTTAAAGAACTGACATTACAGCAAGTTGTTGATACTGTACGAAATGATTATAATTTTTCCACATCGACTTCAGTTTTGAGTGCGATTGAAACTGATAAGAACAAGATCATTGATGGGGAATTGTTATTCGTATTATCTGATTTGTATGGTATCGATTTGAATGAAATCAGCGAATTGATTTTGAAAAATCTCAAAGAGAACAATAGTAGAATTTAAAAAGATTATGTCAGAACAGGCGGGTGAAATCGAATTATTTTATATTTCCCGTCTTCCATGAAATTCCGGTAGAGGCTGGAACGCAGTGAGAGCAACTTCGAACCAATTCTACGAATTGTTTTGAAGCTTGTCTGTCCCTAACCTGGCAAAAAACGCCAGCTAAGGGACTTCCACGGCTGAGCCTCTACCGGAGTTTCATTCCAGACTAAGCATTTTTGTTTTTTTATATTGGTAATATTAAAAGATTTTATATGACCAAAATTAGGAATTAAGAAGGAAACGAACAGGCGATAATTCTTTTTCTATATAAAAAATTACATAAAACTTCACATTGAATATTCGATGTGGAGTTTTTTTGTGCACAAGTAGTCTTTCAATTTATTTTATTAAAAAAATAATATACAATGTGTCTGAGGTTAACAAGTTTAAACAAGTGACATTACCAGTATTGAGGCAAAATAATTTATGAATGGATGATGAATGATGAAATTTTGCGTAGATACTAATAAAAATAACAGTTGGTACATTGGTACTAGAGATTACAGCCAAGCCAATATTAATAAATTCGAGACATTAATGTTTCAGGGGAACGGTTATTTCGGGATCAGAGCGGCCGCTGAAGAACATCAACTCAATGAGAAGCGAGATATGTTCGTTTCAGGGACCTTTGATGCCTTTCCTAATGAGGTAACGGAATTGCCTAATCTGCCTGATCTTTTGAACATGGAAATAAAGGTCGACGGTCAGGAATTCTGTTTGAAGGATGGCAAAGTAAGAAATTACCACAAGGCTTTGAATATGCGCAATGGCGAATTGATCAGAAAATTTGACTGGATCATCGATGGTAAATGTATTAATTTTAAATTTGCGCGGTTTATTTCAATGCGTGATAAACATTTGCTGGTGTCAAAAGTTGAAATTACTTCTGACAACAATAATATCAATATTCAGATTTTATCAGGGATCGACGGTCAACAATCTAACAGTTCGACTCAACACATGATTGAAGGTGAAAAGCGTTTATACGAGTATCGATCAAGACCTTGAAAAAGGCGATCTGACGCAAACTTCGATCAGTGCTTTACGCAGGGACTGCTTGTTTAATTATGATGAATTGTTGCAGAAATCGATCCGCATTTGGAATCAAGAAATTTGGCAAAAGAATACCGTTGAGATCGAAGCCGGCGATGTTAAACCACAAGTAGCTATCAATTTTGCCCGTTATCAACTAGCTGCCAATACGCCCCGAGATGCCCGAATGAATATTGGTGCCAAAGGGTTGACCGGTGAAGGCTACAAAGGACATACGTTCTGGGATACAGAAATTTTTATTTTGCCATACTATATTTTCAATATGCCGAATGTAGCGCGTGATCTCTTGAAGTACCGTTATTTGGGGCTGGAAGGTGCTCACAAAAAGGCTGAATTTAACAATTATAAAGGGGCTCAATTTCCTTGGGAAGCAGCCTGGCCAAGCGATGGCGAAACGACGCCACTGTGGGGCTCAGCTGACATTGTAACTGGCAAACCGATGAAGATATTGTCTGGCTTTATCGAACAACATATTACTAGCGATATTGTTTTTGCTATTATGGAATATTTGAGTGCAACAGGTGATCAAGATTTTGCCCTAGAAATGGGTTATGAAATTATTTTGGACGCGGCAAAATTCTGGGCTAGTCGACTTGAATACAACGAAGACTACGATCGCTACGAAATCACTGACGTAATTGGACCTGACGAGTATAAAGAACACGCCGACAATAATGCTTTTACAAATTATATGGCTCAGTGGTGTATTCAAAAGGCTATTCAAGTGGTCAATTTGTTGAAGGAAGATAATCCAGATATATATGAAGCTTTGAATGAAAAATTGGATCTAAATGACATTTACGATGAATGGGTAGAAAAAGGAACCAAGATTTATTTGCCACAGCCAAATGAATTGGGCGTCATTCCTCAAGATGACCAATATTTGAATAAACCAATAATTGATCTAGAGCCATACAAATTGAATAATCAGCTCAGTAATATTTTCAAAGATTATAATTTGGCCCAAATCAACGAATTACAAATTACGAAACAAGCCGACGTTTTACTGTTGCTGCATTTATTCGAAAGCCGCTTCGATGATGAGATAAGACGCAATAGTTGGAATTACTACGAGCCAAAGACGACCCACGATTCATCGCTATCATTATCGACGCATGCGATTTTGGCCAGTGATTTACAAATGGGCGATACGGCGTATGATTTCTATGAAAAAGCCTGTGAGACAGACTTAGGCAAGCATATTGGCAAGTCGGTTCAGGGAATTCATATGGCATCCTGTGGTGGAATTTGGAATATGACCGTTGAAGGTTTCGGCGGGATCAGAATCATGAATGGCAAGTTACGGATCGAACCACATTTGCCAGCTGCTTGGGATAGTCTTAAATATCAGATAAATTGGCAAAAGAGCTTGTTACAAGTAGTTGTCACACATGAAAAGATGGTTGTTTCTGCAGTTGGTAAAGGGGTTGAATTTATCAACAATGGTCAAGAGTATCAAGTTCCAACTAATTCATCGATTGAGATTGATATATCGGTTGAAGAGAAAGTTAAAGGGTAAGGTAAAATATGCCGCCTTCCGGCCAAAAGCTGATTGGCTGGAACGTGGTGAGGCGACTTGGAGCCAATTTAAAAATTGTCTTCAAGCTCGT